>JAFYVE010000035.1 GCA_017549285.1 Clostridia bacterium | reverse complement strand
CCGATTTCAGCTTTCTTTACTGTTTCCCATGCACCGAAGCTGTGACCTGTTGCCTTTGTTTCATCAGCTTTGTATGTATCACCGCAGGCACAGGTGTATGTTGTGTATCCCTTCTGTGTACATGTGGGAGCTGTGACTACTTTTACATAATCGTGCTTATGACCGACGGGAAGCTTTTCAATTACTTGCTGTGCAACAAGAACCTTGTTACATACTGAGCACTTCTTACCTTCTGTAAGACCTGTTTCTGTTTCAGTTGCAGCCTTGCCGGGAATTATTTCCTCTGTATGGCCTGTTTTGGGGATAACAACATCCTGAACACCGAGTTCTGTTGTTGCTGCTTCGTCTGAATAGTATCTTCCGCATTCTGCACGACCGCATACCCAGTATGCAATATTACCGTTGTTTTCACAGTCAGCAGCCTTTTCAGGAACAGCTGTGAGCTGATGTGCTAATTTGGGAAGATAGATATTCTTACTGAACTCATGTATTGAAATCTCAATTTTTTCATCTGTTACAAATTTTCCGCTGCAGACTGTACAAAGCCAGTAGTTTGATTTTGCACCTGCTGAAGTACAGGTTGCAGGGTGTTTTTCAACAAACTGATATGTGTGGCCCCCCTTAGGAATTACAACATCAAAGAAGAATTCAGTTGCTTCGTCACCTGTAAGGATTTCACCGTTTTCTTTCTTTACGATAAGATAACATTCTTCACAGATTTCAAATGTTTCCTTACAGCCTTCTTCTTTACAGGTAGGCTCACATTTTTCGTACTTGACATAATTGTGTCTGCATACATTCTTATCAATCCATACGTTTTTATATTCATTGATAGGTGTGATACCGTCCCACTCTTCTGAAGAATCAAAGTCGTCGGTATCAGCAACATAAGCATTGTAACCGTCTGCGATAAAGAGCTTTTCAGCCCAGAGAGCTGCACCGTAAGTACCGTTATCAAGGCATGATGTAACCTTACCGCCGTTAAAAGTCAAAGCATTGACATAAATATTGCAGTAAGCATCAAGAGGATTACTTGCAATAATAAGACTGCCCTTTTCGGCTGCATCAATAGTCATATTACCCTTACGGGCATCAAGACCGTTGATTTCACCTAAATGTTCACTGTTACAAATAGCACCGATTACGTTTCTGCCCTTAAGATAAACATCAAGATTACCTTCTTCAAATACAAAATGAGCCTTTGTATTGATGTAAGCTTCAAAAGTCAGAACACCATTCTTATAGTATGCATAACCGCCTGAAGGCTTTGTTGATACCGGTGTTGCCGAATTGGAAGCAATATACTGACCGTCCTTGATAATAATATCCTTTGCTGCACCTGTCTGACTTCCGTCATACAGATAAAGCTCGTATTTACCTTCTGCATTATTTACATTATACACCGTATAGCCTGTGATGCTGCCGGGGATATCAATGCCGTGAGATGTATTGTAATTTACACTTTTGCCATTGATATAGAATACTGCATCGTTTTTGAATTCATAGTTTGTTTCGGGTGCTACGGTAACCTCAAGACGGTAATATGAATCCTTTTCGATCATATCCTCTGCAGTAAGAGGATCGCTGAGCTTTTTGCCGTCCTTGTCGCACTTGTACCATTCAACAAGCTTGACAGCTGTATTTCCAGCCTGAACAATTTCATATCCTTCGAATTCGGGATATGCACCTGCTTCAGGAGCATAGGAATGCTCAATGTCAACAAAATTTACATACCCTGTAATATCACGGGCAACATACCATAAATTTCCGCTGTATTTTTTAGCAGCAATTCCACCGATTTTTACGGTATAACCGGAAGCAAGCTTATAACCTGTTTCAGCTGCAAGCTCAACCATACAGCGATATCTTCCGCCGTTAATGGTACCTGTAAAGGTATTCCAGTTTGAACCGTCATATTTTTCCCATCTGTAGTCTGTAACCTTTACACCCTTTGTTGCGGATACAGGCACAGTAACTGCACCCTGCCAGTTAGCTGTAATATTAACTTCTTTTATATCCTGTGCTGGTGTCCAGTTAATATTGAATGTATTTTCTGCAGACTTTACAACCTTATTGTTTTTATCACGAAGCTCTATTGTTTCTACAAGCTTGTAAATACCGGCAGGAAGCTCATTGAGGTTATAAGAGATTTTCTGCCCCTTATCGCAATAAGCCTTTTCACCGTAAACATAAGTGTTATCTGTATTATTCAGGTAAACCTTAAGAATTGCAATAGACTTGTAGCCTTCGTCAACCATACTCTGTGAAAGAGGCTGAGCATAGAATGTAATAGGATAGGAATCCTTTTTAATTTCACCTAAATTAAATGATGTTTTACCTGCAGGCATAGCAGGAGACTGACCGAGGAATGTATTGAAGTCAACAACCTCAATGGGGTAAACATGAACATATCTTGTAGCATCAGTTCCGCCTCTTGTAAGTCTGATGATTTCAATGATCCTGTATTTGCCGGGAGTTTTGATAATATCCTTAATGTCAAGACTAAGATTTACGTTTTTATCAAATGTTCCGCTGTCGCTGTCTGAATCAGAATAAATAAGATTATTTGTACTGTCAACAACCTGAATTGTGCCTGTGGGTGTATAAACAAACTTCTCTGCCCATCCGGTATTATTTGTAGTCTTGAAGCTGTATTTCTTGCTCATGCCGAGAATAACCTTTTCTTCGGCAGCAGTAATAGTAGCATCTGTACCCTCAAGAGCAGGACTCTGCTCATTGAAACCGCCTATACATGCAACACGGAGGTCTTCTTTTACAGTACCTGTTTCAGCAAAAGAAGGAGCACCGTAAAAATCGTGTTCATTATCACCAAAAAAGCCAACAGCACCCGGATAAAGCCGGAATGCATCGCCTGATAATGCAACATTGCCCTCTACGATACCGTTTTTAAACACAGCTGCATTGTTCTTAAGACTTGCAGAGCTGATTTTTAAATAATCACCTGCAGTATAAGCACCGTCAATTAAAATATTACCCTGATGTGCTACAAGTGCATAAGAGTGCTTAGCGCCGTCATCGGTAGTAGTTTCAATAATCAATTCGCCCTTGAGTGCAGCCTTTGCATTGGGGCCTGCAAGCTCAAGCACAGTATATGTATGCTTGATTTTCCTGCGGCCGTCTGCAATCATTGTAAAGTCAGCGCCGTCCGTAACACTGAACAGATTTCTGCTCTTGCCGTTAACGCACTCAACATCAAAATTCTGTTTAAGGGTAAGAACCTTCTTTGATACAACCTCAAAAAAAGGTGTCTGAACGTTATCAAGCAATTTGAGTTTTTCGGTAGGAAAGCTCTTTGCAACGATGTAAAGAGGGCCGTTGTATGCAAGTGCTGCCTGCAATTCACCATAGCCATCAACGATAAGCGGGTCTGCTTCTGTACCCGCACCTGTTGTACCTTCAATGACACTTGCTGCACTTGCAGTTAATATGCCTGAAGGTGCAAAAATGCCCATAAGCATAACAAGTGTTAAAAGAATGCTTAAGATTTTCTTTTTCATGATTTGTTGTCTCCTTTGTAAAAATATATAGAAATACTGTATAGCATTTGCGATTATATTATATAATAATTATATAGATTGCACATTGTACTTTAGTGCAGAAATGCAGGATTATTAGTGCAATAACGATAAAAGACGGCAGATTTCTCTGCCGTCTTTTTGTATTCTGTGCAAAAATTATCCCACTGTAAATACCTTTGCAAGTCCCATATCATCCCAGATATCATTTGCTTCAACTTCCACGGGAGAATCTGAAATGAGAACATATACGTTTGAAACGCTGACTGTCTGACCTGCTTCAACATCTCTTGAGAATGCAAGGTCTGATTCGCAGAGTTCAATTGCCTGACCTTCAACAAGCTGGATACCGTCCTGGAAAATACGAAGGTCAACAGCATCGAAAAGATCTGTTGCTTCATCTTTGTTGTTTGTGAATTCATAATAGACTCTGATAAGCTTTGTGTCATTCTCACCGTCAACAAATTCAGCATTTTTGATTACAAGGTTATGCTGTGCCTGACCTGAATAATAATCTTTGATTTCGCCGCTTTCGGGCCAGCCGTTATTGAAATCAGGAGCTGCGATTTCTTTTGCAACATAAGCTTCTGCGGGAGCACCGGGAAGAGCTGCAAGGTCAAAATCATATGTAATTACTGCATTTTCCTGTTTTTTTGCTGTGAGAGAGAAATTGACTGTTCCTGTTTCTTCTTTAAGAGCAAACTGATAAATGCAACGGATTGTTACACCGGGACGCACATTTCTCTTGTGGTTACCGTATTCGGCAACATCTTCACCGTAGGGTGCATCTGTTTCATCAAGTTCTTCTTCGCCCTGCATGAGAATAACATCATTCTTTTCATCTGTAAAGCTTGTTGTGTAGCTGTCTGCTTTGTTTGTGAAATCAAGGTAAACACGGATAGCCTTTGCACCGTCTTCGTCATCAAAAAGTTCAGCACCTGTGAGAGCTACTGCAAATTTGCCGAGATTGTTTTCCCATTCGCCTGTTGCAAGTCCTGCGGGCTTGGGTGTTTCTGTTGTCTGCTGAGCTTCTTCATTACCTGCTGACTGATTTTCACCTGCAGGATTGTTTGCAGGTTCTTTCTCACCGCAAGCGGCAAAACTCAATAACATAATAAGAGCCATAAGTAATGCTGTAATTTTCTTCATTTTAAAAATCTCCTTTTAAAGATTATTCTGTATTTATCCAATACATCAATTCTATTATAGAAATTTTTATCAACATTTACATTGTACTTTAGTGCATATTTTCCTTAAAGCACAACAAGTCTGCCGCTGATTTCCCTTGTCAGATTCTGATGAGAAGAGAGGTATTCATCAAGGATTTCACGGCAGGATGTTGCGACCATACGAGGTTTTCCGTTCTTTTTTATCTCTTCAAGAGGAACAGAGAAGAAATTCTCTATATTCATAAAATGAAAATGCTGAAGCCCGATTTTATACACTTTTTCATCGTCAACGGGATTTCCGTTCAATGAGAAATCAAGGAATTTATGAGCATTTCTGTCATACACAACTCTCATGCCGGAGCTGAACTGATAGAATTCACAATGAGACCCCTGCCAGACTTCATCACGGAGCATAAACATAATCATCTGTTTAAACTGTGTTCCCGTAACTCTGAGCATATATGCGGGGTCATCATACGGAAAACATTCCGTAAGGTCAGAATAAAGAACTATCGGTCCCATTTCAGTATTTCTGACACTTCCCGAACCTAAAAGTATAACATCAAGACCGAGACTCTCTTTCATAATATCCGAAAGAAGACCTCCGAGCTCAGTTTCACGGTATCTTGAGGGATGTGTAAGCTGTTTCTGAAAACGTGTTACAAGACGGTTATATTTTTTGTCGGTCTGCACTTTATAACGATTAATTATTGTTTCAAGTGCCGTATCACGGGGACAGGTTTTTTCATTAATACTTATATTCTGCCATTCATAGCCGGCAACACAGTTTTTATCGGTATCAATAGTGATATCAAATCTTCCGATATAATCTGTACCCGTACCTGCCTGAACAATAAGGATATTATTGACTTCTTCAGGCTTTTCAATCTGAGTATGAGAATGACCGCCGACGATGATATCAACACCCCATGCAGGGTCAAGCTTCGCTGCAAGTTTTTTATCCTCTTCAAACCCGATATGAGTAAGAAGTACGGTAAGGTCAATATCAATTGCATTATAGGCATTACAGATTTTGCCCACTTCTTCTGCCGCTTCGTTCACATCAACAAAGGTTCCTATGATTCCGTCATTTTTTGTCTGTGAAAGAACATCTTCCGTAAGAATACCGATAAACAGAATTTTCATTCCGTCTTTTTCAATGATATGATGAGGCTTGAAAAGTCTTGCACCGTTTGTCTTTATATGCATATTGGCATTTATGATGGGAAACTTTGCACATTTTTCAATAAACAGAAGATGAGCAACACCGTAATCTGTTTCGTGATTGCCTATTGTAACAACATCGGGAGCAAGCATATTCATAATTTCAATTGTTGAAATCCCCTGAAACTCGGAATCAATAACAGAGCCTCTGAACATATCTCCTGCGATACAATAAATTGAATTCGGGTCTTCATTTCGTACCTTGTTGACATAACCTGACAGCATCGACACACCGCCGACAAGATTATCGTCAATTTCTTCTGCCAGGAAGTCACCGTGCAGGTCGTTTGAATGAAGAATTGTAAGTTTTTTTATGTTTTTCATATTCCGTCACCCTTTTTATCACATATTTATCTCCAGAATAATAATACCCTAACAAAAAAGATAAAACATTGTACTTTAGTGCAAAAAAAAGAAAGTGCCGCTTAAACGACACTTCCGAAATACCTTATTCAGGTTTTTTATCATTTATTACAAGTCCGATTTCACGTGCTCTTACGGCAAGCTCCGTTCTGTTTCGGAAACCTGTTTTATCACGCATACTCTGTATATGTGCTTTGACGGTTCTCAAAGACATATGAAGCTTTTCTGCTATCACTGCATCAGGCTCACCGCCTGTAAGCTCACGAAGAACCTCAAGTTCTCTGTCTGTCAGTTCACTGCTGCTTGTATTACCGAGTTTAAGTTCGGGTGTGTTATCGGGATAGATATTTTCACCCGCAACAGTTCTGTCAAGCACGGAAATAATTTCTTCGGCATTTGCATTCTTGTACCAGAAGCTGTCAACACCTATATTTTTTGCCCTTTCAATAAAACTGAACTCAGGCTGACTTGTGATGATTATGATTTTAATCTCAGGATGATTTTTTTTGATTTTTTCTGCTGCCTCAAGTCCGTTTGCATCCATTGCGGTACAAACATCCATAAGAATGACATCAATTTTATTTGTAATGCAATAAAACTCAGCCATTGCCGCACTTTCAATGGATTGCATCAGTTTATAATTTTCGCTTTCATTTATATATATTTCAAGCAGTTTTCTCGCCATTGAATCATCTTCAACAATAAGAACATTAAGCATATATATAATCATCCTCCCTCTTATCTGCAATAATTTCAAGTGTAAAACGGGGCTTTGAAGTAACTCTCATTGTTCCGTTCATTCTTTCAACACGCTTACGCAGATTTTTAAGCCCGCCGCCTTCAGTAATTTCACCATCGGGTCGTGTGCCGTCATTTGTAAACTTCACATAATAGCCTTCGGACAGTTTACCGAAGCCGATATACAATATTTTTGCATCTGCATGACGAACAGCATTGGTAAGAACCTCAATTGCTGCAATAACAAACAGCTTTCTGATTTCATTATTATCGGGCAATTCTCCGCTCAGGTCAATTGTTATACCTGCAGAATGTGCAGCCTTGAAAAGAGTATCAAGATTATACTGCTCATCATAATATTCTGCACCGGTTTTAAGAACATAAATATTCTTTTTCCACATTTCAATCAGACTGTCGGCATCATACTTATCACTGCCGAGACTGTGCCTTGTTGCAAGTAACACCTGACCGAGATTATTGTGGATTCTTTCTTTTGTTTCAAGACGCTCTCTTGAACGGGTCAGTTCGTCAACATTTTCACCGTATCTGCGAAGTCTTTCATTCATATTCTCAAGATTGACATTCTTTTCCTTCAATCTGAGTGTAAGCTTGTGGAGATGTGTGATTTCTGTTGCGGTTATCTGATAATTATCATCTATCCTGCTTCGGCTGAATGTCCAGATGCTTCCGTCGGGAAGTCTGAATTCGGGAGTCTCACCAGATGAAAGCCTTTTTGCATTGCTGCTGATTTTACCATCCGTAAGAGTTTTCCAGAATTCCTCGGCATTCTGAAGCTCTGCACCTGTTATCGAAAAGCACAATTCACTCATACAGTGGTTAAAAAGCAGTATTCTGCCGTCCGGCAAGGAAAAACACAAGCCTGCGGGAAGATTATCAAAACTTTCCTTGATTGAATTCTTTGTGATAATCTGTTTTCTGTAACGAAACTCTCTGATTGTAAGAATTACAACGAGCGCTCCGAGAATAATGACGGGAATACCTGTAAAAACAACGGAGATATTCATAAACCGCTCAGTTTTTACATTGAGTGGAGCCTCATAAAAGAAATAATTCATACCCGATTCATAAATTATCAGAATGATGACATTTAAAATACTTAATAATAAAATGGACAGTTTTGATAAAATGCGTTTTTCTGATTTTTTTACCAGATATGTCAGAAAAAACACAGAAAATGAAACAATAAGAAATATAGCAGACAGAAGGAAAACACGGCCGCCTGCGGACAGTTCAAAGAAATTACGCATCTGTTTTCACCATCCTGTCTAATTCTATATCAATTGTTGCATCCTCATCCTCAATATAAATATTACGGACGAACTCCGACTTTCTGACACCATTCAGAATAGTTTTATCTATCACTTTATCGCAGCCAATCTGAATACGAAGTGATATTTTCTGCTCATCACAGTTAAGATATACAAAACAAGCCGTCATATCGTGCAGAAGAAGTTCAACCGTTTCTTCAAAAAGGTCGTACATAAGAACTGCATACTCAACAGACATATTACAATCGCAATTACTGTTCAGAGCAATATATACATCATTGAGCCTGATATTGTCAAGGGATTCATAAAGACAGTATTCAAGCTCCTTTGAGTTTATGAAGTAATAATCCTCATTAAGAAGCAACAGATTGCCTCTGCGCTTGATATATGCATTCAGCACACATAATTTGGCAAATATTTCCTTTGATTTTTCAGGGGTGCGTTCTGCTTTCTGAATCAGCCCTTCAGCTTTTTTCAGCTGAACAGATACTTCACGGGTAATTCTGTCATAGAGTCTGTTCTTTTCATCAATTTTTGCCTTTTTTTCTTTAAGCTCGTTTTCTGCCCTGAGCAATTCATTGTTTTCATTAAGTTGCTCCTGAGTTTCTCTGAGCTTATACATCAGCTCTTTTACCTTTGTTATATCTTCTTTCCACAGCACATATCCGCCAGCAATCGGCTTACCGCAGATTCTTGTGTTACCCACATCAACAGGCTTGTTCACAGCCTTCATCATTGTAACCTTTGAAAGATTATTTGCACTCCTTGAAATATAACAGGAATTATACTCCTTATCAACAATATGAACTGCAAAGGTTGACTTTTCAAAAAGTTCATGATATTTCTGATTGGAACGGATAAGTCCGCTCTGAATTGAACTTTCAAGAAGCAATGTAATCATAAGGCAATCCATCGCAACCAGATCGCATCCTCTGAAACCGAGATAATATGCAATCCAGAAAACAGTTGCACAGATAAACACCACCGCAGGCATTTTCTGGAATGCACGGCTTCCCGGCACACGGCATTTTACAATCATCGTGATGACAAATGTTGAGCCGAGGATAATAAGCCACGCAAAATTGAGATAGAAAACTATGTTATATGTATAATTGTCGTCGAAATAATAAATTCCGTTGGGGAAATCGAAAGCAAGTCGGTGAAAGTCATTTGTAAGAATGAGAATAATCAATAAAAAAGCCGGAATAAAAAGGAACTTCCATTTGCCCGGCAGACGGTAATTTTCAGGCTTGCCGATGGATGATGCAATAAAGACTCCAAAAAGGGGTATCAGTATCATCGGAATATAGAACATATACCACAGATAACGGGTCACATCATCAAAATTACTTACAAAATACCATTTTATTGCACGGATAAAAAGCCAGAAGCACATCAGTCCGCCCACACAGATAAGATACCGGCATATCTGTTTGTTTATAATTCTGTTACGTACCGAAACACACCATAGCATAACCGCAACAATTTCCGCTGTATTGGACACCATAGTGAATGCTGATCTCAAAAAAGGATTAAGAATAAGATCGTAAAGCCTTTCATAGAACATTGCAAGAAAAATAAGAAGAGCCACCGATATGACAACAACAGGCTTGTGTTCATTTTTTGTCATTCTGATACCTCCTTGCAATTTAATATATTTAATATAACACAAATCATTTCAAAAATCTACATCAAAAATTCTGCACTTTCGTACAATGAAATCTATTGCATTTTTTGTTATACTGTAATCGGATAATTTTACATATTGAAAGGAGTTTTCTGAAATGAGAACAAAATTAACTGCTGTCATACTTATGCTTTTTATGCTGATCACATCATTCTGCGGTTGCAATAATGACACACCCGATGTTATTGAAAACACCAATGCAGAAACCACAGAAAATAACACTAAGGAAGAAAATTCTGTTGATTACAATGATGTATCTTCAGATTTTCTCGCAGAAAAAGAATCAACAACAGTTGCTGAGAATTCCAGAGTTGTAGCTATGTTTTCGGCAGATGCCGAAGCTTTTGACGAATATGCAGTTTTCACAGTTGATGAATCTGAATATTCAACGAAGATTCTGTTTATGGCAGAAGGCACAGTTACAGATTTCAACTTCCTTTCACTTTTAATCAAAGATGTTGATGAAAACGGCAACATGACTTTTGACAGCCAGTCTCTTTATTCAAGAGATGTCCTTACGGAAGACAAGCCTCTTGAGGTAACACTCACATTCTACGGAGATACACCCGCATACGGTATATCATACAAAGATGCACAGGGAATTACAAAAAATTACACAGTTACAATCAGCGGTGAGGACGGCGCAATAATTCTCTCAGAGTTTTAATTCCGCAAAAAAAATCAAATATTAAAAAGAGGTAATATTATGAGCCAAAAACCTGATTTTCACCTGATAAAAACTCTTATTAATCATGCTTATGATATTGACTGCAGATTAAAAACAGCAGCAGACTCTCAAAAAAGTGAAATTGCCGCTGTACGTCAGACTGCTGACAATTTTTATAAAGAAAGACTTAAATTCACTCTCGAAGGATTGAATGTTGATATACTCGCTCAGGGTAAGCAGGGCATACGTGTTTCACATTTAAGGAATGCAGGCATAAACAATATTTATCAGCTGTCACAAATGTCTTACTCTCAGATTGAAGCTATTGAAGGTATCGGAGCACAAGGTGCAAAAAAAATTCATGAAACAACAAGACAGATCGTTGACAACACAAAAAAGAATTTGTCAGTCAGAATCAATGTTGACTCCCCTCATAAATCTGATGATGATCTTATTCATGCATTGTATGTACTTATAATTCACGACTCTCTCAGAGCTGTTATGAAAGATCTTTTCAAAGAACACCATAATTCCCTTCTGCAGATGATAAGTGATGCAAAATCAGCAACATCGGGCATGAAGTGGTTTTTTGCATCAAAAAGCAAAAAAGAAACTGCACTCAATGCTGTTGCCGAACTTAACAACTATATTGAATATAATTTCGGAAATCAAAGTAATTATCATATATATATTTCCGCTGACACAGCTGATATTACAGAATGCCGTGTTCATTTCCGGGAAAACTCAGCTGCCTACTATTCTACGCTTGAAAAATACTGTAAACATCTTGACACATCTGAAAAACCTCAGACAGGGCTTTCTGCGGAACTGCTCAGTGAAATTGAAGCACAGCATCTTGATCTGAAACATATGAAAGCAACACTCCGTAGCTATCAAACCTTTGGTGCGAAGTATGCCGTTCATCAGAAAAGAACTCTGCTTGGCGATGAAATGGGTCTTGGTAAAACCATTCAGGCAATCGCAGTTATGGCAGCACTCAAAGCAGAAGGAAAACATCATTTTATGGTTGTCTGTCCTGCAAGTGTGCTTATAAACTGGTGCCGTGAAATTGAAAAGCACTCACACCTTACTGTTACAAAAATACACGGTGCAGACGAAGAATCGCTGTATTACTGGAGATCAAACGGTGATGTTGCCGTTACAACATACGAATCAATAAGCCGTTTCAATCTTCCTGAACTTTTCAGTTTTGATATGCTTGTCGTTGACGAAGCTCACTATGTCAAGAATCCCGAAGCACAGAGAACTGAAGCGATGATGAAACTTCTTGCAAAAACAGAAGGCGTGCTCTATATGTCAGGAACTCCTCTTGTCAACCGTGTTGATGAAATGTGTTTCCTTGTAAACTGTCTTCAGCCTGAAATTGCAGAGCGTCTTGAAAAAGTAAAAAACATTTCAACGTCAGAACAGTTCCGTCAGGAGCTTGCCCCTGTTTATCTTCGTCGTGTCCGTGAGGATGTTCTAAAAGAACTGCCCGACCTTATTGAAAAAGAACAATGGTGTGTTCTGGGAGAAACCGAAAAATCCATTTACCGTGATGCCGTTGCAAGCGGCAATCTCATGGCAATAAGACAGGTTTCATGGCAAACGGATAATCTCAATGACTCTTCAAAAGCAATGCGACTTTATGAAATTTGCGAGGATGCAAAAGAACAGGGCAGAAAAATCATCGTTTTTTCATTTTTCAGAAACACGCTCGAAAAGGTGCACCAACTTCTCGGTGACAGATGTCTTGAAACTATTTCGGGTGATATATCGCCTGCAAAAAGGCAGGAAATTGTTGATGCATTCAATGCTGCTGAACCGGGTGCCGTACTTGTAAGCCAGGTGCAGGCAGGTGGTACAGGGCTTAACATTCAGGCTGCAAGTGTTGTTGTGTTCTGTGAGCCTCAGCTTACACCCGCAATCGAGAATCAAGCAATTTCAAGGGCATACAGAATGGGACAGACCAGAGATGTTCTTGTTCACAGACTTCTGGCAGATGATACGATTGACGAAAGAATGCTTGAAATTCTTTCAAAAAAGCAGACAGAATTCGATAACTTTGCTGATGAATCTGTTATCGGTGATACACAGCTTGAGGCACAAAATTCACAGGAAAGTTCATGGATAACAAAAATGGTCAAAGAAGAACAGCAAAGGTTACTTTCACAATAAAAAATAAAAGCATTCCGTATAAAGCAGGGGATCACTCCCCTGCTTTGTTGTTTGTCTTTTTCATACTGTCATAATATAAAACTTAAATCAGCGAGGTGGTTATATAAAAATAGTAACATCCGTCAATCTCGATTCAAAATTATAAACTGTCAGAATCAGTATATAAAGAAAATACAGCTTAAAAAGATTATCAATAAATTCAAGAAAATTTTCCTTTATTTTATATTTAAGAGATTTTATCCTTATTTTTGTAAGCACTTTGTAATATATCATATGATAATATTTATAATTGTTATTTTATGTCTGAAAAATAAACAGAAAATTTGATTTTTAAATTAAACAATTGATTTACTAACTTATAAGAAAAAGGAAGGATTCATAAAAAATGAAAAGGATTATATCACTATTTTTATGTTTTGTTGTACTGTGGACCGGTCTGTCGGTAGGGGCTGTTCCGCTGTCAGCATCTGCAGCTGAAAACGGATATCAGTTTGTTCTTGATACAGACGGAATAGATGCAGGGACTGAGTATATTATCGCTTCTGCTTCAAGCGGTGCTGCCATGGCTCTGAAAATGGATGCAACCCGTCCCTGGGAAGCATCAAGTCAGAGCATTACAATCAAATCGGGTCAAGGCGCAAATTCAATTGATGCCTTTGAAAACGATTCATACGTAACATGGACATTCAGCGGTTCATCAAAAGGTACTGTAAGCACACACAACTACTACCTAAACATTTCGCAATACACAAGATATGAAACAAACCCCGCCACTCTTAATTTCACAAATCTCGGTGAAGGCAGATATGGTATTCACCTTGAAGGCGGCTCAAATACAAATCTGCAGTTTCTCGGCGTAAACAGCGAAAATCAATGGGCTACATTATACAGCTACGGTGTAAACGGCAGTAATATATCTCACTACAACGGTTCTCACGTTTATCTTTTCAAAAAAGTTACTCTTGAAAATCCTGAATATACAATCGGTTATGATGCAAACGGTGCAACTGTCGGCTCTGTCCCCTCAGATATTGAAGAGCTTGAAACAGGAAAAACACATACAGTAAAAAGTCCTTCTGCTGACCTGAAAAAGGTTGAAGACGGTGACACATATCTCTTCAAGTGCTGGAATACTGCTGCTGACGGGTCAGGTATTGATTATATGCCCGGTGACACCCTGACAGTCGAATATCATAATGTAACGTTATATGCAAAATGGTACACACAGATCAAATATTCGGTAACAATAACAACCAATCTTGACGGCACACCCACAGACATCAATAAAATCAACGGTAATGTATCTGCAATCTGCATAAGCGAAGACGGAACAACATTTTTTGAGCTTTCAGAAACAACAGACGGTATTTATACTTATGATGTTCACAAAAACGGAACATATCATGTCTATTTTAAAGATACAGAAGGTAATTATGAACAGGTTGCGGGACATCAGGTTATCATATACAACCAGAGCGGCAGCACAACACTTCAGAATTACAGCGTGACATACAATACAGGTGATGATGCATCAACACCTGCATGGACAGAATGTTTTCATGCAAATTCTGTTGTTTTTGCAACAGATAAAATTCCTGTACGTAACGGATATACCTTCAAAGGATGGACAGACAGTGAAGGGAATATATACAATGCAGGCGACCTTCTGACAGAAGCAATCAAGGACCCCGCAGAGCTTACTGCAATATGGGAAGAAACGAATACAATCACCGTTCAGATTTCAATCAATCACGAGGGTACTTCGGGCGGTGCAGATAATGATTCAAATAAGGATTTAATCAATTTTCAGCTTCTTACCGTTGAAAACGGAGTCAATATGCCTGTTGAAAACGGAAATATCACTCTTGACGATACTTATCCCGGATATAAACTGCAGGATAACTGTTCCACATACACATATTCATTTACAGATATGCCGCAGGCTGAATACAATGTAGCAACGGTAAAATCAGGTTATGAGCTTACATTGACAAAAAGCGATGACGGAAAATCAATTTATATCGAATACATTTATGCACCTAATAATTTCGATTTTCATTTCAATGTCAGGGTTGATGAAAACACACACAAAGATCTTCATCCCGTTGCAGTAAACGTAAAAGTTACTTATTGGGGTTACAATGCATCAAATGAACTCGGCTGGCATACAATCACACAGCAGGACGGTGACGGATTCCCCGTTACGGTAAATCTTACTGACGGTGAAGGCGCAGGCTTTTTCCCCGTATGGAAAACATGGTCAACAGAAGGTGACCATGCCTATGAATACCGTGTTGAAATCACTTCATTTATACTTCCCGACGGCTCAATCGTAGCTGCATCAACCGATGATAACATTACATACAAAGCAGACGGCTCGTCTGTTTTCAAAGCAAGTGTCGGCATTGAAGGTGAAGGCAGAGTTCCCGCATATCCTTCAGAAAGCAATACAGACCTTTACGGCGGATATTTTGAAAATGAAATGCAGCACGGTGTACCTCTTATTACAATAAGTGCTGAGGGTTTTGATGTTGTTTTTGATGCGACAGAAGGTACAATCAACGGTAAAAAAAACGTTACACTTACGAATCAGTACAGATATCCCAATCTTTATAACTACTCCCCTGTACCCGATGAAGAAGGAAAAACATTCTTCGGCTGGCAGGAAAACAGCCTTAATGCAGAAAACAAAGCAGGTCAGCTCCTTAATGAAGATATTATTTATACTGCAAAATGGAGCAATCCTCTGAGCGTTTCCGGAACAATAACCATAAACGGCTCTTACCGTCTGGGGGATGAAACTGCATCCGTCCCTGCAGATTCACGTGCAGAATCCGTTATGGTAGTCTTAAAGAAATTCACAGACGGTGTATATAACGACTTCGCACAAAGTATTGTAACATTCGGTAATTATGATGAATCAGACCTTGCAACAGGCACATATGAATTCACAATTCCCGATGACGGTGCATCATACAGCATCTATATTCTTGTTCTGAACTATTCATGCGGATATGATAACAACAAAGACGGCATTTTCGCTCCCGATGAATTTGATATAATTCTCGGCGATGCTCACGGTGCAACTGTGGATGCTTATCTTGAGCTTTCTCCCGAAAGTTATTATCAAATGAGTGTTGTTGATACAAGCAGAATCAATGAAAAATACCGTCCCACAGATATTCTTGCACAGATTACTTACCGTGACCTCGGTTCTCAGGATGATACAGAATTCAGAATCATCAGCCAGCATCTTGTTCCTCCCTACGGTTCTATGATTTCAATAGGTTCAGACGGTCAGGGACAGGAAGGTTACGATGTTTGGAAGTGGCACACAAACGGTACCAGATATGAATACCGTATGAGTATAGAAAAACTTTACGGCACAATTGAGGGTGTCTATTCGCAGGACGGTACGGAATACGATAATAATTCATCACTTCCCTATACAATCAGATATAAGTCAACTGCATGGTGGGATGCGGCATCTGACACAGCTTCGGGTGCACTCACCGCAGTTATTGAACCCAAAACCTACAAAATAACGTTCGATATGGGACTTGACGAAGAAGAAACTGTTCTCGGTATGGAAAATTATGTAACGGATGACAACAAAGGCGGTCATTATTACTCATACAGCCATACATGGAGTTTCGATGACAGAATCATTGCATTCCCGTACAGACCCGGATATGTCTTCAAAGGATGGACAAGCAATAATGTCGGTGTATTCATTAACAATGACGGCTATATCACAATTGCCGCAGCTCTTGCCGAAGATGTGACACTTACGGCTGAATGGGAAAAGCTTGACGGAATCTGTTATACCGTGCGTTATCTTGAACTTAACACAAACAATGTTCTCCACGGTGCAAAGGTTGTAAGCGGCGTAACAGAAGGTCAGACGATTCATCCTCACAACGAGCATATTGAAATTCTCGGATACAAATATGAAGGTGTCAGCATTAACGGTGAATATTACAGTAATAACGAGGCACCCGACCTGACGGTAAACCGTGACAACAACAAGAATATGATTACAATTTATTATATTCCTGACGGAAGTGACGGTTATACAGAACAGGTTGAAAGCAATCTTTCACTTAACAAAACTGCAACTCTTGAGAATAACGGTACATATACCATTACGATGGAGACTTACACAAAGGATAATCCCATCACTACTCAGATAATGCAGAATACACCACTTGATATCGTGCTTGTTCTTGACCAGTCAGGTTCAATTATCAACAGCGGATACCTTGATGAACTTGAGAGTGCTGTTGAAAACTTCATATCACTTATTGCAGACCACGGCAGAGAGAATAAAGTTGACCACAGAATTGCAATGGTGGGTTATGCAGGTAACGCAACAGAAGCCCCCACAAGCACAAACACATCCACACATCCTATTGCGGGCGGTAACACAAGTGAATGGGTCAATACGGGTGTTTTTGATTCAAACGGCGATTTCCATCCCTACCCCGTTACAGGTTTCAATTACACATCAACAAATGAGAATCCCACAGCCAACGGAACATATTACGTAAAAAGCGGAGACGAGTATCTGCTTCTTATGCATCACGATACTTATTATCATCTTATTGATGAAAATACAGCACGAATCGAGCATCTTTACGGAACTCAGGTTTACGGAAATGTCAAAGGCACTTTTGTTCCGCTGTCAAGAAATCTGAGCGGTCTCTGGCTTTACGGTGAAGAAAAACTGCTTTATTCATCAGACGAATTCTTTACGTATCACGAAGACGTCTGGACACACCGTGAAGGAATGAATGAAAGACAGATTCACGCTTACGGTACAGGCAACAACTATACCTGTACTGATGGTCATTCAGGACTTTATATAAGAACGGAAACAAAAAACAACGGTCCGCATCTTAATGTTTATAAAGATGCACTTGTTCCTGTTTCAGTCGGTGACAACGGTTCGGGAAGTATCAACCCCGGTCTTATCAAAGCTTCAAACGGGCTGGGTTCAAACGGCGGTACTTATGTTCAGTACGGTATTGAAATGGCTAACAAAGTCTTTGCCGCAAATCCTCTTGACCCCGCTGAAGGCAGAGTCAGAATTATGATTATGTTTACTGACGGTCTTCCCGGTATCGGTACGTTTGATTCAAATGTTGCGAATGAAGCAATCAATCAGGCTTACACAAGCAAGAATACACACAATGCATATTCCTACACAATCGGTCTTTATCCCAGCAACGGTGTTTCTTCAACAAGTGATGTAAGCATATACATGAATGCCGTATCTTCAAATTATCCTACAGCAAAACAGATGACTGATGTATATAAAACCGCTTCATATTATGATGCCGCTCAGGGAACAAACATAAATGACGGCAAGAAATATTATGTCAAAGTCACAACTTCAAGCTGGTGGAACTCAACAACAAACTATTATGAATTAAACTACGGCACATTCACAAGCTCAAACCGTACATATACAGGCTGGTACTATAATGACGGTTCAAAAAATACTCTTGTTACAACAGAGCTTAATGCAACTGTCGGACGAAGCAGTAAAATCGGTAATTATACTATCAGCGGTAACTCGGGCGGTTATCAGGCTACAACCAATTCAGGTTATTATTCAACAACGGACAGCGTTGAGGAGCTTGTTGACTACTTCTCCTATGTCATGAAGGAAATCACAACAAAAATTACAACAGAGATTATCCTTCACGAGGATACTATTCTCCGTGATATTGTGGGAACAGGTCTTGAGCTTTCATCCAAAACGGTTATCACAGCCTACAGACAGCCGGGAACATACAATGCAATTACACAAGATATAGACTGGAAGCTGAATGCCGACGGGACTCCTGCTCTTGAAAAAGTTGCAAGCCTTGACCTTTCAGAAGGCAGGACCGAATCTCAGGAAAAGGTT
Source organism: Clostridia bacterium (assembly GCA_017549285.1). GTDB lineage: Bacteria > Bacillota > Clostridia > Oscillospirales > Acutalibacteraceae > UBA1081. Next base: position 119,296 of record JAFYVE010000035.1, on the reverse strand, counting down.
CTTCTTGACAATACACCGGACGGTATTGAAAAAACAGTTTCATACATTCAGGTTTTCAACTACGATGCAACGAATACAACTGATCCGGACAGCTCGGATTATCACCCTCATACAGTTGATATCACGGGTTATGACTTTGAAAACTGGTTTATCAGCGATATGCATCCCGAAGGATATAAACTCTATGTTGAAATCACCTGCATTGAAGCACGTGACTCTGTAAACTGGGGACGTTCTTCACTTACCAACAACGAAGTGTCAGGCTTATGGCTTCCTGCCGATGCAAACGGAAACAGAGAACTTCTTCTTCCCTTTGATCAGCCTTCAACCATTTTTGTTGAAAGAACATATGTCGTTGACTACGCAAAACCTTTTGAACTTTCAGGCTGGTTCTTTGACAAAATTGAAGGAAACGAAAAAATCGGCGCAGTTCATATTGATACTGAAATCTCTGACGGTATGAATTGGTTTGATGAAAACAATCCTTCAACATCGAGTCTTTTAAATGCAGAATACGGCAATATAACAATCAATGACGGTGTTGTAACATATACTCCCACCTCATTGAACTGGGGCAAACCCGAACAGTTCTATATTTTTGGTGACACGGAAAATGAAACAGTCCTGACACAGGATGCAAACACAAACGGAAATCTGTGGACAAAAGTCACCATAATCCCCGCAAACAACATTTATTATGAAGACACCTTTGAAACAACACCCGATACCGATGTGAACGGTTACGACGGTTTCACTTACAGCGGAACATGGACTCCTGTTTATTCGGGATATCAGAATGATGCCGATAAGAATACCGAAACACCCGAACATCTTGAAAGCCCCGAATTCGGTGATGTTCACGGCTGGATTGATTCGGTCGGTGACGATAACGGATATTCAGACTCAAGCGCCCACGGTACCGGACTTGACGGTAAATACGGTGCAAGTGTAGAATTCACATTTACGGGAACAGGTGTTGACGTTTACACAAGAACAAACAGCGAAACCGGTCTTGTTGTTGCAATGATAAAGAAAATTGTCAGAACAACAGATGATAACGGCAACGTAATATCTAAAGAACAGCCCGTTCCCGGTGTTCAGAATATTATAATGGACAACCTGTCTGTTTCGGGTGATTATTATCACATTCCCACAATATCATTCAGCTCTCTTGAATACGGCACTTACAAGGTAAAACTTCTTGCCTCCGCTTCATCCGATGTTGCAACAGGCTACAAGAGATTTGAATATTATCTTGACGGTGTAAGAGTATATAATCCGCTCAACACAGACCAGACCGAAGCCTCAGAGCAGGTAAAAGAAGGTTACGGTAAAGAACTTAACGCCAGATTCATAGAAATCCGTGATATTCTTCTTGATTACGGTGATTTCAATACCGATACGGATGACAGTAATGACGGAAAAGCAGGTGCCGTTTTCATTGACTCAATCAAGGACGGTCAGACAAGCGGTGACGACATCGTAGCTGACGGCACACATACGTATGAAATCGGAACTTTTGAATCCTACGGTCCTAAAAATGAAATATATCTCAGCCCTTCACAGTCAATTGTTCTTAAAGTTGATTCTGTAAACAATTATTATGTCGGAATGAAGAGCATTGACGGTTCAACGGTAAAAGCAAATGTCTGCGGAATCAGCAAGGCAGAACCGACAACGATTGTGCTTAACCATTCAACTGATATGTACTATGAGATTACTCCGATTGACGGATATATCGTTATAGAAAACGCATCTGACAATAATTCTGTTCTTTCTCTTACAAAATTAAGGGTTACAAATGTTTACAATACTGTTGATGAGGATTGCGGAATTCTTCCTGCGGTTGCAGAAGAAGCAGTTATGTTTATGTCAGCATTTGCGCTGAGAATGAGACCTGCTGAACCTGAAATCCCTGAAGAGGATACAGACATCCCAGAAAAGGAACCCTCGACGGACAATTCAGACGGTCAGGAGAACAACGGAACAGATAATGAAGATGTAAATTCATTATCATTCATTGAAAAACTGATAGGATTTTTCAGAAAGATAATTGAATTTATCACAAATATTTTCAGCACATTATCGGGAGGCGAATACTGATGAAAAGTTCATATAAAAAACCGATGTTGGCTGTTGGTTCCTTATCTCTCGCTCAATCTTCGGCACGTGATTGCTGGGACGGAATTCCTCAGGATCAGGTAAATCTGAATGATGCACCGAAATGCGGATGGGATCTTGGCGGACTGATTATCTTTGTCCCCGGTCCGGTTTGTATGGAAGACGGTGACAGTTTCGGCTATGCCTGTTATAACAATCCGGGTGACGGGTTCTATATGTTCAGATCTTGATTTTTAAGGAGTGGGTTCATTTGTTGCGGTATTTTTGTGTTGCAGGCGTTTCAGTCAGACTTGAAGCAGACACACACATAGCAATATCGGACAAAATGAGCCCGTTTCTTTTATCCGATGCACCTGAAAATATCGGATATGAAATAATACTGAAAAAAACAGAAAAATTGCCTGATGCAGGTATTCCGTATTATACAAACGGAGTTTCGCATTATGAAATGACGGCTTCAGGCAAAAGAATTTTTTTCTCACACAATCCGGGTTCGGTTCCCTTTGCCGTGGCTGAGTTTTATAACAATAACAGAGTTATTCTCAGTTATCGGAGTGTGGCAGAAAGTATGTTTGACAGCACAACCGCTGTTTTTCATAAAATGGGTTTTGAAAGTCTGTTACTCGACTGCAACAGACTGATGCTTCATTGTTCTTTTATTATACACAAAGAAAAGGCTCTCCTGTTTTCAGCTCCTTCCGAAACGGGAAAATCAACTCAGGCACGTTTATGGAAAGACTGCTTCGGTGCAGAAATTATCAATGATGACAGAGCTGCCGTAGCTGTTGAAAACGGCTGTTGTTCTGCACACGGAGTACCGTTTTCAGGCACATCCGATATATGCAATAACCGTTCTTCTCAAACGGGGGCAATAATCGTTTTGTCACAAGGCAGAGAAAACTCAATTTCGTTATTGAGTCCTTCCGAAGCATTTATGCACCTTTACCCTCAGATATCGGTTCATCAATGGGAAAAAAGTTGTGTTGACAAAGCATCACGGCTGCTGCTCTGTGTTATTGAACACACACCGGTATATAAATTATCCTGCCTGCCTGACAGGAGTGCCGCAGAATTATTATATAAGACATTGATTGACGGAGGTGTTTACTGATGAATATGCCGGTTGAAGCTGCAATGGTTGAATATTTATATCAGAAAGCATCGGCATCTGGCTCACCGATAAGCGGTACCTTTGAACTGACTCCCCTGTGCAATATGAATTGCTCAATGTGCTATGTCAGACTGTCTAAAGAAGAACAGACGGCAAGAGGTGAATTAAAATCAGCAGAAGAATGGCTGAATCTTGCACGGCGATGCAAAGATGCAGGAATGCTTTTTCTGCTTATAACAGGCGGTGAACCGTTTACTCATCCTGAAATCAGAACAATCATTGAAGAGCTTCACAGAATGGGCTTTATTCTGACAATCAATACAAACGGAACAATGATTGATGAAGAAACGGTCAGCTGGCTGAAAAAAGTGCCGCCTGCAAGAATCAATGTAACACTTTACGGTGCAGACAATGATACATACAAAAGACTCTGCCGATGTCCTGACGGTTTTTCAAAGGCAGACAAAGCAATAATGCTTCTTAAAGAAAACGGCATCAACATAAAAATCAATTGCAGCGTTACGCCTTACAATGCAGATGATTTACCTGAAATAATAAGCTACGCAAAACGTAATGAAATAGTTATTCAGCCGACGGCATATATGTTCCCGTCAAATAAAAAAAGTACAGAAACAAACAATGAATTCCGTTTTTCACCCGAAAAAGCGGCATATTACACGGCTTATATTGATTATCTTATCAACGGGAAGGATAAATTCCTCTCTTTCTCAAAGGATGCCGTTATTCCTGCCGACAACGATGATAATTGCGGGAAAACAGGTGAAGGGATAAAATGCAGAGCAGGAAAATGCAGTTTCTGGATTACCTGGGACGGACAGATTCTTCCTTGCGGTATGTTTCCCCGTAACGCAGAAAAAAATGCTTTTGAGGGCAGTTTTGATGAATTATGGGCATACACAAAAGACATGACCGATAAGATAAGGCTTCCTGCCGATTGTGCGGAATGCAGATTGAAAAAAGAATGCAGAGCCTGTGCGGCAATGGTTATTTCGGAAAACGGATGTTTTGATAAAGCTCCCGAATACCGTTGCAGATACGTAAGCTCCTTTTATACCGAAAGAAACAGACTGATAAATGAAATTACTCACAAGGAGGATAACTGATGAAAATCCGAGGCGAATTTATTACACGTCAGATTCTTGATGACACGGTAGTGCTGCCTGTCGGCAATACTGCAATTGAATTCAACAATATGATTATGCTCAATTCCGTAAGTCTTGTTATCTGGCAGTGTCTTGAAAATGACGTCAGTTTTGATGATATTCTCAAAGCAGTTACTGATAATTTTGAAGTTTCTCAGGAGCAGGCTGTTGCTGACATCAGAGAGTTCCTTGACGGTATGAGAAGTTATAATCTTCTTGATGAATAAATAATAATTTTATGTTTGCTTACAATAAAATCCTCCTGCACCGAACACCATGATGCAGGAGGATAATTTTTTATATACTATTTGTTATTGCTTTTTCTCCAGAGGAAACCGCAGGTTTCATCAGCCCAGCTGTATTGTGTCATATATTCACCCTGAAACTCCGGCTGACCGTTTTTCAGATAAGAATAATAGTCACAGGATATTTTTTCCGTGTCAACAGAGTAAAGATAACCGTTCTTTTTCAACACATCTTCCGCACCGACTTTTTCAAGAGTCTGACGCACGTCAAACAGCACCTGATGAAAATAATTTCTGTTATTTTCCTTTGTGCCGTCTTCCCAGAGTACTGCGGCTATTTCCTTTGAAGAAACATCAGCACCGTTACGGTCAATGAGAAATGCCAGCATCTCCTTGCTTTTGCTTCTTCTGAAAGTGAGTTTTTCACCGTTACATAAAATATCAAAGTTGCCGAAGCATTTTGCTTTAAGTATGCCTTTTTCTGTTTTTCTGTTCTTTATAACATCAATTTCTTTCTGCACATCCTCAGCTGAAATCGGTTTGAGCAGATAACCTGATGCATGAATTTTAAATGCTGAAACTGCATATTCCTCATAACCTGTACAGAAAACAATCTTACATTCAGGATGAAGTGCTGTTATTTTTTCTGCAAGACCGAGTCCGTTGATACCACGCATATTGATATCGAGAAAAGCCACATCGGGAGTATTGATTTCAACCCAGTCAAGTGCCTCATCACAGTTTGAAAAACCTGCAACCTCGTCTATATCATCCGATGCCTTCACAGCCTTCACAAGCGCATACAGCATAAGTTGTTCATCATCTATTGCAATTGCAATCATCTGTCTGTCTCCTTCGGAATTTCAACTGTTATCTTTGTACCTACACCCGATATGCTTTCAATGTGGAGAATACCTCCGCACATTGCCTCAAGTCTGCTTTTTATATTTCTTAATCCGATATGATTCTTACTCTCAAGCTCGGTCACATCGAAGCCGACACCGTTATCCTTTACAGTAATAAAATAACTGCTGTCGGTTTCATAAATTTTTACCCTGACCGTGCCGCCCTCTTCTCTTCTGAGAATACCGTGCTTGACGGCATTTTCAACTATCGGCTGAATGGTGAGTGCAGGGATGCTGAAATCACAGCAGGTCATTTCTGTAATGAATTCAATATCGGGGAAACGCACCTTTTCAATACCGATATAATATTCAGTATGTTTAAGCTCTTTTGAAACACGGATAAGTCCCTGATTATCCAGCTCACCGAAATTACCTCTTAGATATTTTGAAAAATCATTAACAAGCTTTGCCGCTTTCGGAGGGTCAAGTTCACAGAGCTGTTCAATGCTGCCGAGAGTGTTATAAATAAAATGAGGACGAATCTGACTCATAAGCGTTGAAATACGGCTTCTTGAAAGCTCTGCATCGAGTCTGATTTTTTCTTTTTCAAGCTGTTCTGCCTTTTTTGCAGCTTTAATATTTTTAGGTACAATACGCAAGGAAACAACAGCCGAAATCATAAATCCTATGAGAAAATAAATCTTGGATGCGAGACCTGTTTGCCAGAATCCGAAATAAACAGCTGCAATATCAACTAAAAACAGAATCAGTCCGAGGCTTATAAAAATATACGGAAGCTTTTGTCTGCCCGATGCCTTTATTGCCGAATGCAAAGCTGATACTGTAAAAATCACAGAAACAAGAGCAGCACCGATTGTCCATATTCCTAACATATCGTAAAAATAAATTTTTGTGAACATCGGAACAATAATATTTACACATATAAAAAGTGCGTATATTATGGTGATTATGTGTGCCGCAAGTTCTTTTTTGCCTGAAAACAGTCCCTGTATAAGCATAAAACCAAACAAAAGATAAGACATTGCGGAAATCCCTCTGAGCATAGTATTTACAATCATCAGGTCAGACCATAAATATATAGCTTCCGAGGTAAAAAGGAAGAAAATGCCTGCTGAAAGTATCAGAAATCCGCTGAACAGATAATTTCTGAAATTATTTTTATCAAGCATATAAGAAAAAATTGAAATACCCAGAATAAGAAGTGCAAAAATTATAATCATTATTGCAACCACTCTTTCAGTATTACCTGAACGCAGAGCGGTTTTTTCAGAATAATCACTTGCATAAAGCTTCATTGAAGAAAGGAACTCATCAACAGCAGTTTCATTTCCGAAGCTGTGATAGTTACGTATCACCCCTTCAAAATATCCGTCTTCACCGCTGTATTGAGCTACCATACTGTTATATCCGCAGGCATCTTCACCGATATCGGGATTTTCTATGTCATATACTTCGGTTATCTGATTATTTTCGGTCAGAGCAAGATTTATATGGTTGAATGTAAAAGTCACAAGTGAACCATCGGGAAGTTTCCCGTAAAAATCATTTGTTTCAGGGTCGCAGATTTCAAGCACGCCCTTTAGCCTGACGTCGCCTTTTGTGGAAGATATATGCTCCCCTTCAACTATAGGCTTCCATTCACCGTCCCCGATTTTGTATTCACCGACAAGTCTTATGTCAGGTACAATTGCCCAGTCTGCCTGCGAGTTATTAAGAACCGCATTGACAAGTAATATGCAGGAAAGCACGAAAAACAGTATCACCGAAGCAAATATAAAGCCTTCTTTATTATTTATCTTCTTTTGCTTAAACATCCTTTTACCCCTTTTATTTCTTACAATAATATCATAATACCACAAAACTTCTTACAAAGTTCTTACAAATTAATTTTTACAAGTAATTTTTTATAAATAAAAGACGGGAACAACTTATTACTGAACTGTCTGCCCTGTTTTGTTTTCATACTGATATAAATATAACATATAAATTAAAGAGGTGTTTATATGAAAATATTAGCTGTTAAACTGAAATCTGTAATTATAACAATAATTGTTATACTCATTGTTGTTTTCGGTATTTTTATGACTGCTCACACGCTGTCTGATGCGGTTTCGGGTGAAGCGAGAATGATACCTATTTACAATGTTGAAACAGATGAAAAGAAAGTTGCAATAACTTTCAACTGTGCTGTAGGAAACAGTGATATGGATTCAATTCTTACAACACTTGATAAATATAATGTCAGGGCAACATTTTTTCTTTTAGGATTGTGGGCTGATGATTATATAGAAGAAGTGCAGAAAATTTACGATGCAGGGCACGAAATCGGCAACCACGGTTATTCGCACAAGGATTTGCCGACAATGAATTATGAAAACATTCTGCTCGATATTCAGAAATGTAATGAAACGATAAGAAATATCACGGGACACTCACCCACTCTTTTAAGACCCCCTTCGGGAGCATACGATAACAAAACAATCTCCGCCGCAGAAAACCTCGGCATGATGACAATACAATGGGATGTGGATTCTCTCGACTGGAAAAATATTTCTGCCGATGAGATTGTAACGCGGGTTATGACTAAGGTCGGAAACGGGTCGATTATACAGTTTCACACAGGTACTGAGCATACGGCTCAGGCTTTACCTGAAATTCTCAGTTTACTGTCTGGGCAGGGGTATTCATTTGTGTCCGTAGGTGAGCTGATTTATTATGATAATTTCACGATTGACCACAATGGGACACAGAAAAAACAAAGCAGAGTGAAATTTTAACTGACAGTTAATGATAAGTTAATTTAAAATTTATTATCTTATGCTAATATTTGGACAAAAAGTAAGAGGAGGCACTAGTATGTCATTCGAAGATATTTTTATGACTTTTTTCCGTTATCTTATGAAGCTTCTGGAAATGATTGCTTTTAATGCATAAGTAAATACATTTATCAGGATATCGGCTGATATTTCAGTCGGTATCCTTTTTATGTATTTAATTTTGAACAAACTGACGTTTTATTTACAAATTGTTCACATTTAAAGCACTTTTGTTAAAAAACAGATAACCATTAACGCTTTTTTTTAATATATAATTAAAAAGGATTGTTAAAAATTTATTAAAGTCCGGAGGAAAATCAAATGGCAAAGAAAACCGTATTTATGACCGGCGGTACCGGTACAATGGGTTGGGCTGCTTTCCAGGAGCTTCTCAAAAAACCCAACGAAGTACATATCAAGCTTCTTGCAAGAAAAGGTAAGAAGAACTTTGAGCTTCTCAAAGATTATCTCTCATACCCCAACGTAACAGTTGTATGGGGTGACCTTCTTGATTACGATTCAATCCTCGAAGGTGTTACAGGTGCTGATTATGTTCTTCACATCGGCGGTATGGTTTCTCCCGCTGCTGACTACAAGCCCTACACTACTCTCAAAACAAACACAACTGCTGCCGAATACATCTGTAAGGCAGTTCTTGCTCAGCCCAATGCTGACGATATCAAGGTATGTTACATCGGTACTGTTGCTGAAACAGGTAACCGTGGCTATCCTATCCACTGGGGACGTACAGGTGACCCCATCAAAATCTCAATCTACGACCACTATGCTATTTCAAAGACAATTGCTGAAAAGACATTTGTTGAAAGCGGCATCAAGAACTGGGTTGTAATGAGACAGTCAGGTATCCTCTACCCTGCTCTTCTTCACAACATGGAACCCATCATGTATCACGTTCCCCTTAACGGTGTTCTTGAATGGGCAACTGTTGAAGACTCAGGCCGTCTTATGGCTAACTTTGTATTTGCTGATGACCTTCCCGAAGAATTCTGGTGCAGCTTCTACAACATCGGTTCAGGTAAGGATTACAGACTTACAAACTATGAATTTGAAAAACTCCTTCTCGGCTGTATCGGTCTCGGAGACCCCAAAACTCTCTTCGACCCCAACTGGTTCACACTCAAGAACTTCCACGGTCAGTTCTATGCTGACTCAGATAAACTTGAAGGATACCTTCACTTCCGTGAAAACCTTCCTGTTGAAATGTATTTCGACAGAATGGCTACAATGGTTGAACCCTACTTCAGAATTCCCAAGTATATCCCCACAAAGGGTCTTATCTCAGCTTGTGCAAAGCCCTTCATGAAGAAGATTGCAACAACTCCCAGATGGGGTACTCTTGACTGGATCAAGAATAAGGATCAGGACAGACTTACTGCTTACTACGGCACATACGAAGACTGGCAGAAGATCGGCGGTTACTGGTCAATGTTCGAGCTTAAGACATACGATAAGAGAATTTCTGCTGCTGAACAGTACAAACTCGACCACGGTTACGATGAAAGCAAGCCCACTTCAGAACTTGACCTCAAGGATATGAAGAAAGCTGCTGAATTCAGAGGCGGTCAGTGCTTAAGCAAGAAGATGACAAAGGGCGACATGAGAACAAAGCTTACATGGAAGTGCGGCACCTGCGGTGAAGAATTCGAAGCAAGCCCCACACTTATCCTCAAGGGTGGTCACTGGTGTCCCAAATGCTTCGTTCCCACAGAAAAGTGGAACTACGACGAAGTTGCAAAAACAAATCCCTTCTTTGCACAGGTATGGTACTGTGAACACGAAAAGGATGAACACAACGTTTACTACTTCGATGAAATCTTCGAAGGCTGGGAAAAGAAGAGATAATTTTTCTTCTGTATATACTGCATAATTATACGGTCTGCTGTAGCAATACGGCAGACCCTTTTTTCAATGTACAATGTACAATTTACAATGTACAATGATTTCAGGAAAAACAAATTTTGTAGGGACCGATGCCTACACATTATCAAAACTTTTATATTTTTGTTTCTGCCAAATTTTGTTTTATCTTGATATAAATTACAGATTATTATATAATAAAAACGGTGATTGAAATGACAGATAAAATTTATTATATAAAAAAGGCATACGAACTTCTTGAACGTGTCACTCCCCTGACCTATGACTGCGGTAAACTCTGCGGCGGGCTTTGTTGCAAAGGTGACGGAGACACGGGAATGTGGCTTTTCCCCTATGAAGAAGAGCTTCTGAAAAATATTGACGGTTTCACACTCAAAGAATGTGAAGGCAATATGGGTTACAAAATGGTTATTTGTGGTGGCACCTGTGACAGAAAAACACGTCCTCTTGCGTGCCGTATTTATCCTTACTTTCCCATGATAACCGATGACAGCTACGATGTCAGAGCCGACATAAGAGGAATCTCATCTTGTCCTGTACTTTATAAAAACATAAAGCCCGACTATGCTTTTATAAGACAGGTAAGAAAAATTGCACGTCTGTTTGACCGTGACGAAACATTGAAAAATTACATATCTGACATCAATTCAATGCTTGATGAAATCGAAAACTTTGCAAAGGAAATGACCGATGAATAAGTTTATTGATTTACACACACATTCAACTTGTTCTGACGGCACGCTTACCCCGTCAGAAGTAGTAAAACTTGCAAAAGAAAAAGGACTTTCGGCAATAGCACTTACAGACCACGACACAATTGACGGACTTCACGAGGCAATTGAAACAGGAAAAGAAATCGGAATTGAAGTTATAACGGGAATTGAATTTTCTGTTGCAGGTGACACGGAAATGCATCTTTTAGGGCTTGATTTTGACCTTGACTGCCCTGCTATTACAGATATTCTTGATGAAATGATTGTTCAGCGTGAAAAAAGAAATTACATTGTTATTGAACTGCTTGAAAAACTTGGTATTCACATCACAATTGATGAAATTCACGCAGAGGCTACTTCACCCGTTACGGGGAGAAGTCAGATTGCAAAGGTTATGCTCAAAAAGGGCTATGTTTCGTCCATAAAAGAAGCTTTTGACAAGTATCTTGCATTCGGTAAGCCTGCATTTGTTGAAAGAAGCACACTTACTCCCGAAAAAGCAATTGATATCATTCATAAAAGCGGTGGCAAAGCTTTTCTTGCACATCTTAATCAGACAGGCAAGTCTGATAATGAGCTTTATGAGCTCCTTACACATCTGAAAAAGTACGGTCTTGACGGCATTGAAGGTTATTACACCGAATACACCGATGATATGAATACACGTTACAGAAAAATGGCTGAAAATACCGGTCTTATGCTTTCGGGCGGTTCCGATTTTCACGGCACTAACAAAGACGGATATGAAATCGGAACAGGCAAAGGTAATCTGCAGATTCCGTATGAATTAATAGAAAATTTCAGAAATTGTTCTTGATATTATCAAAGTATAATTGTATAATAATTCCGGAGGTAGATTATTATGTCATTCTATTCTTTAATTTTAAGTATCTGTATTGCTGTCACAACTTTTCTGGCTCCCCTTGCAACACCTGTTGCAACACCCGAAAACAATGATGATGACTTTGTACCGGTACTCCGTTTTGTTGCAACAAGTGACTCACATATCATCACACCCGGTGATATCGGCAGCACAAGAGTTGCAAAAATGATAAACACAACTTACGCATATGCTGATGCCGATGCTGATTACACAGCACTTGATGCCGTGCTTTTCTCGGGTGATATCACCGATGACGGCGCAATAATTTCATATGCATCATTCGTTGCCGCAACTGACAACGTACTCAGAGAAGGCACCGAAAGACTTGCCGTTGTTGCAAAGTCACACGACTGCTCAAATTACGGTAAGAAAGCTCTTGGCATATTTACAGAACTTACAGGTCAGGAAACCGACTTCCACAGAATTATCAACGGTTTCCATTTCATAGGTATTTCAACATCCGATTCCGAAGAATATCAGTACACCGAAGAACAGGTAAAATGGCTTGATGAACAGCTTGCACAAGCTGTTGCTGATGCTCCCGATCAGCCCGTTTTCGTATTCAATCACGAACACGTTCTCAACACCGTTTTCGGAAGCCGTTCAAATGACGGATGGGGACTTGATGTTTTCACCGAAGTATTTGAAAAATATCCGCAGGTTATCGACATTTCAGGTCATTCACACTACCCCGCAAATGACCCGAGAGCTATCTGGCAGGATACATTCACTGCACTCAATGACGGCGGACTTTCCTACTACGAATTTACCGTTTACAATGAAACATCGGTTCATCCCTCGGGCAGCAAAACAATGACACAGGCTCTTGTTATTGAAGTTGATGCAGAAAACAGAGTGCTTGTTAAAGTTCTTGATGTCAATAAGAGTAAGTTTGTTGACGAATATCTTATTGATAATGTTACGGATGCTCAGAAGACAAAATATAACCATGAATACAGAGCTTCACTTTCAACAGCTCCCGTATTCAGCGAAGATGCACAGCTTAAAGTAAGCAAAATCGCAGGCAAATACACCGTAAAAATTCCTCAGGCAGAAACAACGGGTGACAACAAGGTTTATCTTTACAGATTAACCGTAACCGATGAAAACGGAAACGTTGTTCATACCGATTGGGCACTTTCAGAATATTATTTCGCAACAGTTCCCGATACAGTCAAATTTGATTCATTCAAAGTTTCGGCAGGCACATATAATGTAAATGTCGTTGCCGAAGATGTATGGGGCAACATCAGCACTCCCCTTACAACAACAATCAATAAATAAGAAAATTCAGACACTGCGGTGTCTGTTTTTTATTTATTTTATTATACTATATTGATTTTGCAAAGTTGATTTGATATAATGAATGAGTATGAATAAATTTTAAAGGAGATATTAAAAATGTACGATATTGCAATTGTCGGTGCAGGTGTCACCGGTGCAATGACAGCAAGAGAGCTGTCAAAGTACAATCTCAGAATCGCTCTCATTGAAAAGTGTAACGATGTGGCTATGGGTGCTACAAAAGCAAACAGCGGTATAGTTCACGCAGGCTTTGACGCCGCAGAAGGCAGTCTTATGGCAAAGATGAACGTTGAAGGCTGTGCATTGATGCCCGAAACATGCGAAAAGCTCCATGTTCCCTATGTAAACAACGGCTCACTTGTTGTTGCATTTTCAGATGACGAAATGAAGCATCTTGAAGTCCTTCTTGAAAGAGGAAAGACAAACGGTGTTCCCGAAATCAGCATTCTTTCAAAAGAAGAACTCCTCGCAAAAGAACCCAATCTCAGCCCCGATTCATTCGGTGCACTCTATGCTCCCACTGCAGGTATCGTATGTCCTTACGAGCTTACTATTGCGGCAGCTGAATGCGCTGTTTCAAACGGTGTTGAATTCATAAGAAACTGCGAAGTAAAAGCAGTTGAAACAACTGACGAATGCCTTGTTCTTGACACAACTCAGGGACAGATTTCAGCTAAATACGTCATCAATGCGGCAGGTGTTTTCTCAGATGACCTTGCACGTATGGCAGGTGACGATACAATCAGCATCACTGCAAGAAAAGGCGAATATTTCCTTCTTGACAGAGCTGTAGGCAACACCGTAAGCCACACTATTTTCCAGTGCCCGAGCAAAATGGGTAAAGGTATTCTTGTTTCTCCCACGGTTGACGGCAATCTCCTTGTTGGCCCCACTGCTGAAGATATTGACGACAAGACAAATGTTGCAACTTCAAACTCAGGTCTTAATGATGTAAGAAAGTATGCAATCAAGAGCGTTCCTTCAGTCAATACAAGAAATGCTATCACATCATTCACAGGTCTTCGTGCTCACGCAGCTGCTCATGAATTCCTTATCGGTATCAGCGAAAAGAATGAAAGACTTATCAATGCGGCAGGTATCGAGTCTCCCGGACTTTCATCAGCTCCCGCAATTGCAAAATATATCGGTGAAATCGTAAAATCAGTTTTCGGTGAACTCGAAGTAAAAGCTGATTATGACGACACAAGAGAGGCTCCCGTAAGATTCAGACATATGACTGATGAAGAAAGAGCCGAGCTTATAAAGAAAAACCCCGCTTACGGCAGAATCATCTGTCGCTGTGAAACAATCACAGAGGGTGAAATTATTGATGCAATCAAGGCTCCTGCAGGTGCAAGAGACGTTGACGGTGTAAAGAGAAGAACAAGAGCCGGTATGGGCAGATGTCAGGGCGGTTTCTGCGGTTCAAAGGTAGTTGAAATTCTTGCACGTGAACTCGGTTGCAGTATTAACGAAATCACAAAATTCGGCGGAAATTCAAATATTCTTTACGAGAGAACAAAGTGAGGTGAGAATGATGTTAAACTATGATCTTGTTGTTGTAGGTGGCGGCCCCGCAGGTATGGCGGCGGCTCTCAAAGCCAGAGAATGCGGTGTAGAGAAAATCATCGTTCTCGAAAGAGCCGAAACTCTCGGCGGTATCCTTGAACAGTGTATTCACACAGGCTTCGGTCTTCACTACTTCGGTGAAGAACTTTCAGGACCCGAATATGCCGCAAAGTTCATTGATATGCTTAAAGAAACAGACATTGACGTAAAAGTCAATACAATGGTTCTTTCTGTAAGTGACGATAAGGTTGTCACAGCAGTCAACACAACAGACGGACTTATTCAGATTAAAGCTACTGCAGTTATCCTTGCTATGGGTTGCCGTGAAAGACCCCGTGGAGCACTCCAGATTGCAGGTACACGTGCCGCAGGTATCATGACTGCAGGTACAGCTCAGAAATATGTTAACATTGACGGATATATGCCCGGTAAAAAGGTTGTAATCCTCGGCTCAGGTGATATCGGTCTTATTATGGCAAGAAGAATGACACTTGAAGGTGCAGAAGTAAAGGTTGTATGCGAACTTATGCCTTTCTCAGGCGGTCTCACAAGAAACATCGTTCAGTGTCTTGACGATTTCGGCATTCCCCTTAAGCTCTCAACAACAGTTATCGAAACTCACGGTAAAGAAAGACTTGAAGGTGTCACAATCGCAAAGGTTGACGAAAGACTTCAGCCCATTCCCGGCACAGAAGAATACATTGAATGTGATACACTTATGCTTTCAGTCGGTCTTATCCCCGAAAACGAGCTTACAAAACAGGCAGGCATTGCAATTGACAACATCACAAGCGGTGCTGTTGTTAACGAAATGAGAGAAACAGACCACGAAGGTATTTTTGCATGCGGTAACGTTCTTCAGGTTCATGACCTTGTTGACTATGTTACACTCGAATCACAGATTGCAGGTGAAGGTGCGGCAAGATACATTCTCGGCAAAGACACCGAAGAAAAAGTTTACATCAATACTACTCCCGAAAACGGTGTAAGATATATTGTACCTCAGAAAGTAAACATAAAATCAAAGGAAGATATCAAGCTCTATTTCCGTGTGGGTGCTATCTATATGAATAAGAAACTCACAGTTGAAGTTGACGGCAACGTGATTTCTTCAAAGAAAAAAGTAAAGCTTGCTCCCGGTGAAATGGAAAACGTTGTTATTCCTGCAGATGTTCTTGCAACACTTAATGAAAACAGCACTATAAAGGTCAGAGTGGAGGGTTAAACGATGAAAAAAGAAATGACTTGCGTAGCCTGTCCTTTAGGCTGTCAGATAACAGTTGAAATCGAAAACGACGAAGTAGTTTCTGTTACGGGCAACACCTGTAAACGTGGTGATGCGTATGCGAGAACAGAAATCAAGAACCCCATGCGTTCAATCCATTCAACAGTAAAAGTAAACGGCGGTTACTACCCCGTTGTCCCCTGCAAGACATCAGGTCCCATCCCCAAGGGTGCAATATTTGATGTTATGAAGGAAATCAACAAAGTAACAGTTGATGCCCCCGTTAAAATCGGTGATGTTTTCATTGAAAACGTATGCGGTACGGGTGTTGACATTGTCGCAACAAACAACGACGAAGGAAAATAAAATCATAAGCCGTAGCACAAACTACGGCTTTTTATCTATGGTGAAATTATGAAAGCTTACGAAATCGCATCACAAGTAAAGCCAACGGAAAGACAGCTCAGGTGGATGGATATGGAGTATTATGCCATTGTTTATTACGGCATGAATACATTCACGGGAAAGGATATCGGTGACGGTTTTGCCGTACCTGAAACATTCTGCCCTGAAAATATCGACACGGATGAATGGGCAAAGGCTGTTTCAGACGGAAATATGTCAGGTCTTGTTCTTACAGCAAGACATTATGACGGTTTCTGCAACTGGCAGACAGAGACTACCGATTACTCCGTTAAAAGTTCAAACTGGCTTGAAGGAAAAGGTGACCTTGTAAAGATGGTCGGAACTTCGGCAAGAAAGCACGGTCTTAAATTCGGTCTTTATATTCCCGTGTGGGACAGACACGAGCCCTCATTCAGAGAGAACGACGACAGTTATAATAAGTTCTTCTTAGCTCAGATTAAAGAGCTTGTGACGAATTACGGTGAGCTTTTCACTTTATGGCTTGACGACAGATGCGATGATTTAATGCCCTATATCGATTACGAAGCAATTTACTCACTTGTCCGTGAGCATCAGCCCGACTGTGCCATTGTTTTCAGAGGTCCCGACGGCAGATGGCTCGGTAACGGACGCGGTGTTATCAGAAAATCCGAATGGAGCGTTGTTCCTGCTTCATATACATACAATGAAGATGGCACAGTTCCCCGCTCCGTTATAAAACCGAAACCGGGACAGATGGAAATGGATATCGGCTCAAGAAAATTCATCAAAAAAGAAACCGAATTCCGTTTTGCCCCCTGCGAGGTTTCAATTCCGATGCGTCCTCATTGGTTCTATAAAAAAGATGACGATATGCTTGCAAAAACAAAGGACAAGCTTCTCAACTGGTACTACAAGACCGTCGGCGCAAATATGAATCTGATGCTCGGCATCACTCCCGACAAGAGAGGGCGACTCTATGATCAGGATTTACAGATTCTTCAGTCCACAGGGCATGAAATGAAAGTGATTTTTGGTTATAACATTCTCAAAGATCCGTGCAGAATCACAGCTTCAAGTGAACTGAGTGCTCTCTACAAGCCATCAAACATTGCCGAAGAAAATGACACATTCTGGTGTCCCTCAGAAAAAGATAAAAAGCCTGAAATCGTCATTGAATTTGACGAGCCTCAGATGTTTGACAAGGTTGTTATCAAGGAGAACATCCGTAACGGACAGAAAATTGAAGAATTTGAAATTTACATTGATGTAAAGGGTAAATGGAAGAGCTTCGGTGAAGGAACAGTCATCGGTCACAAGGCAATCTGCCACACAAAGCCCGTTGAAACAACACGCATAAAAATAAAAATAAAAGAATTCAGAGCAACACCTGAAATTCTTTATGTGCAGGTAAATTAAAAACAGCTGTCAGGGAAATGAATCTCTGACAGCCTTTTTTTAATCATATTTTATAATGCCTCTTGCGTGATTTTCACAGACAACAAGAAAATCATAAACATCTTTCATGAGTTTAAGGTCTTCGCAGAGCTTCTGACCGAGTTTATCAGAAAAAACAAGGTCAAAATCAGTGCTTTCTTTTGTGCAGCAGATACTTTTGCTATCGAGCCAGTTGCGGATATTTTCGGGATATGCGGAATATTTTGAACGCTTATATTTATCATTCTCAAGTGTAAAAATATCCTGATTTTCATAAGCTTTCAGAGCATTCTGCCACGCTGGGTGATTGCTTTCAATCAGCTCACGCATCGCTTTGACGGTTTCCGGCATCATCCAGTAATAACCGCAACCATAAAGAAGCTTCTCAGGAGTCATTACTACAAAAAACTCGGGATAATGCGGAAACTGCTTCTTGTCTTTTTTGAAGCTGAGCCATATTGATTCCCTGAAAAGCATTTTATCCTTTGAATAACGTGTATCACGGTAAATACGTGACAGCACCTTATTGATTTTCGGTGTTGTGACGATAGCAGGGTCAAGCATTTCAATTGAAGGAGCCATTTCAATTGCAAGTTCAGTCAGAGGTTTTAAAACATATTCATTATAAACAGGTTTATGTTCAAGAAACCATTCCTTACTGTTCATAAAACGGTTTTCCATAAGGAAATCAAACGTCTGGGGTGAAAACATAAAAAGACTCCTTTCAACTGATATTATTTTGATTTTGTATAGACTTTATACATCGATTGCAGAGCTTCGCACAGAGCCTGCTCCCCTGTTCTGCCACCTGAAGCAAATGTTTTTTCACTAACAGATGCGAAAAGAAGACTAAAAACTGAGTTTTCTCTCACACCTGTTCCCGAAAGAACCATACCGAGTGCACGTGCAAAATCAGTTTTATGTTTTTCGTGTGTTGCAGTTTCTTTTGCAATAAATGCATTTTCATAAAGTTCTTTATTATTTTCATCTCTAAAGAACTTTGCACCTGCAGAAGGAATAAGCGAATAAAATGTTGCAAGATAGTTTGTTATAACATCATATCTTGTTGTGCATTCATTTGAAACTTTTTCTGCAAATGATTTATCAATAACAAACTTATTTCCCTTTTTATCACTGAATGTTTTAAGGAAATTAAGAACACTTGAAATATATTCAGGGATTTTTTCTGCGGGAGTGCCTACAATAAGATCATTTCCGTCAGGAATGATATATCCGTTTTCAATACATTCAAGAATTGCCATACCGAAAAGTACGGGAACTTTTTTTGCTGATGATTTAGGTCTTATTCTTGAAGCGGGACAAAGCATTTTATATGCTGTACAGGGAGTGATTATTGCGGGAAGCTGAGTATTCGCACCGTCAGCTTTCATCATTTTGCCGGCTCTTCTTTCACAGGGAATTCTCATAAGCCTTTCGGGAAGGAGAACAAGAATAACAACAAGAAATGCGCCGATAACAGCAAGAATCCAAGGAATAACGGATACTAAAAGACTGCCTGCTTTATGAAGACCGTCTTTAGCCTGAGAATAACGCACAAGTGCGCCCTCTTCAAATACAGAGTCATCTGCATAAACTTCAACGGAGAACACATCAAAAACTCTTTTTGAGATAAAAGAAGCTGTATTTCCGTTTACTGCAGCATCTACACCGTCAGGGATACGGACACCCTTTGTGCCTTCAGGGAAAATAACATTTACAGAAACATTATTGCTTGTGTAAACAAATGAATCACCGAGAAGCATTGATGAAAAACAAGCCTGTTTGCCGACCTTTTTGAGAGAACCCGTCAGAGTATACTCAATTGTATATTCTCTTGTAGTCTGTGAAGAAGGGCAATTAACGGCAATTTCAAGTGTTTCTGCTTTTTCGGAAACAGAATAGGTGTTTACACCTTTTTCGGCTTCAATAACAGACGTACCGTCAATTTTTACGCTTACATCTTTTATTTCTTCATAATTCTCAAGAAGTGACATACTGCCTGAAGCTGAATACACATCAAAGTTTCTGTAAAAAACATCAGATGAACCGAGATAAGATACAGTCCATATTTCAGAAACAGATGCAGTACCGTCAGTATTTATATCAACGGTTATTTCTGCACCGTCAATGATTTCTGTTGCAGCAGCAGCTGCATTGAAACCGGTTACAGAAAAAACAAGAATTATAAAAAGAAAAAGAGAACAGATACTTTTTTTCATCAAGATTCACCGTTACCGTTCTGATGAAGCTGATAATAATAAACGCTTGTTTCATCAATACCCTGATTTTTGATAACTCTTATCGCATAATTCACATCTGATAAGCGTGTAAGAGAACGGGTAATTTCAACCTCATATTCGGGGCTTTCAAGATAATTTTTCTTATGTACAACCCTGATAATGATATACAGGGCAAAAATAACGGCAGCAGCAACAATAAAGCTCATTGCGAGAGCAAAATCCTTTGTAATGAGAATAAAGAAAAGGAATACTGCATAAAGGCATATCATACCTGTTCTGAAATTACTGTAAAGTGATGAAAATCTTATATCAAAATGTCTGTTTTCATCAAGAAGTGCAGGTTCATAAACATTTTTTCTGTATGCAACCTGTTTGCAATAAGGACATTTTATGCTTGGGTTTCCGATTGATTTGCCTTTACGGGCTGTATCATCAAAATATTCACTTCCGCAGAAGGGGCACTTGAATATCTGATAATCTTTCATTTTTTTAGCCATTTTAATTTCACACCTTATCAAAAATATTTACTTGCTGAGTTTTATGCCTTCGGGCAGAGTGTATGTAAACTGTTTTTCACCGTCAACATATTTTACGCTGACTGAAATTCTGCCGTTCTTTGTTAAGATACTGCCTGAAATATCACCACATACGGGAATGTCGGCAGGATTGATTTCAACTTCTCTGTAGCCTGCAGAATCATCAGTCTGCTTAATACCGAGAATGTAATTGAAAATATATTCACTCACAGCACCGAACATGGGATGAGAAAGAGAATCGCAACCGTCCCAGTTTTCCCACAGAGTGTTAGTGCCTGTGCGCTTCATATTTGCGAATGATATTTCACCGTCACCTGTCATAAGACGGAAAGCAAGGTCAGCATATCCGTTTTCAAAGAGAATTCTTGTGACAATATCCGTACCGAAGATACCCGTATCGTATTCACCGAGTTCATCATAATGTGCGACAAGGTTTGCGAGTGTCTTTTCATCACCCAGACCGATATCAAGCGCATATGCATCTGCACCCTGAATACCGTCATGGAATGAATGTGTTTCGCTGTTATAATACTCACGGCAGAAAGCGTCTTTGAGCACTTCAATTTTTTCTTCAAGCATCTTTGCATCTTCACAGAAACCGAGAATCTCAGCCGATTTCTTTGTGAGTTGACAGCATTTGATGAAGAAATATGTATTGACAAACGGTTCAGGAATAAGGTTGATATTGTTCGGGGCACACCAGTCACCGAGACACCAGCCGCCCTCTTCTTCTCTCATAACAATGTTGTTATCGCATCTTGACTGCATATAGTCAAAATATTTTTTCATTCTGAGATAATATTTTGAGAGGATTTCCTTATCACCGAATTTTTTATAGAAATTCCACGGAACAATAACCATGGCACCGCCCCAGCCTCCGGGACCGCCTCCTCCGCCGTAAAACGGAGCCGTATGCTGAACATGACCGTTATAAATATCCTGACAGTCTGCGATATCATCCATCCATTTACGGTACATCTTTTCGCTGTCAAAAAGGGTCATTCCCGCAGCCGAGCAGAGCTGACCGTCACCCGTATAACCGAGTCTTTCGCGATGAGGACAGTCTGAAGGTATCATACCGTGGATATTGCATTTCTGAGTGTTGCAGTAAGCATCAAAAAACCAGCTGAGGTTTTCGTTTGAAGTTTCAAGTTCTGCAGTAACGGGTACGGGAGAATAAACAACATCAAATCTTACAAGACTTGCCTTCCCTGTTACTCTGATATATCTTCCTGCTCTCCAGGTGAATACGGGGCTGAATTCCCTCTTTGTTTCACCGCAGATATATCTGTCACACTGCTTTCTCCATTCACCGCCCGTATGACGGAGAAGGAAATCACCGTTTGCATCAACTTTTTCAGAAAATACAACAATTGCCTCATCACCGGGCTTTGCATCATCATCAAAACGGATAATCCAGAGTCCCGATTCATCGGCGCAAAGATCGTAGAGTTTACCTCTTTCATCGTTTGCAATAAGCTTTGGTTCAATATTGAAATCGAACTTATCACCCTCAAAAAACTGTTTTACCATAACGCAGGGTTCAACTTCGGTTTCTCTGACATTAAGCCACGCAGAATCGTCATAATCAGCAGAAAAAAGGCTTTCGTCATAGTTTCTGCCGTCCATTGTTTCGTTGAGGTAGATGTTTGTGCGTGTGATAAAGCTTGTTTTATAACGTGCTGTGGAGTCAGAATTGATTTCACGGACTGTGCCGTCCTTCATTGTGAGAATGACTTTGAAAATGACCTTCGGGTCACCCCATTTCGGCATATATTCTGCGTGATTTTCTGTCTGACAGTACCAGCCGTTACCGATATGAAGAACAAGTGCATTCTTCTTTGAAATTTTATCTGTTATATCATATTCAAGATAATATCTGCGCTGTGTCATTGTATCAAAAATGGGGAATGATACCCTTGACAAATCACGGCTTTCATAATTTGTCCACGCAGGGATAAACATCTCATCCGTAAGCTTTTCGCCGTTAAAATAAGGCTCAACAAAGCCCATCGCATTGATTCTGACAATTGCTGACACAACATCTTTGCAGTCGAAGGTTTTTCTGACATAATAAGCCTGAACACCGTTTTCTGTCATAACATAAGTGCAGTTGTCAAATTCAAATGACCTGACCATAGGCACACGGCTGAAATTTTCATCGGTAAATTCACATCCGCAGACAGCAAATCCGCATTTTTCATAAAACTTTACTGCATCTGCCCTTGCATTTACCGTCACACGTTGTGCACCGTTTTTCTTACATTCGTCACAAAGAGAAAGAACAAGCTTTTTACCCATTCCCTTTCCTCTTATCTCTTTGCCGAATGCAATATTATCTATATGCCAGTCCGTTTCATTCTCTTTGAAGAAACGGCCGCAGCCGACTGCCCTGCCTGCATCAAAACAGGCAAGAAAATCGGCTGAATTTTCTTTATCATCAAAAAGCTTATCTTCGGGATAACCCTGTTCAACTGAAAAAACTTCTTTTCTCAGTTCATTTACAAGGTTTCCCTCAACAATTCTTATTTCAGACATTTTATCACTCCGTTACAACAGTGAATTCAAAGATAAGCATACTGTCTTCATCAATTACATACTGCGGGAGTGTTTCGGGACCACAGCTGTTTGTACCTGTACCTCTGACATAACCGTCAATTGTAAGAACTGAAGATTCAACGTTTACTATATCTTCCTGATGCTTTGCTTTGTAAAGATTATCCTGAGTATAATCGTGAATGTTGAAAGCAAATCTTTCTTCTGCATATACACGGATTGAATGACCGTCGTTATCTGAAATATCAAGCCATTTGACATTACAATGCTCTGAGTTATCCTGAGGCATAATGTAAGGCTCGTGCATTTCGTGAACGGTTGATTTATAAATACCGATGGGAGCCTGAGCAATGAAGTCGGGAAGATTTTCACGAGAGCCTCTGCCGTAGTATTCAACATCTGTGAATTCTTTGGGAAGCTCAACTGTCATACCGAATCTGGGCAGTTCAATCTTCTCGTCAATAACCTTATTAAGGACTGCTCTGACCTTCATTTCACCGATGGGAGAAATTGTGTAATCAATCATACACTCAAAGAGGTCTTTTTTTCCTCCTCTGAGGTTGAATACAGCCATAACAGAAGCACAGTTGCCGTCAAGACAGACATCGAATGCATCAAGTACGGGTTCAACACAGTCAAGACCGAGCTTTTTCCATCCTTCTGCAATATTTCTGTCGTTGTCAAGAGGTGCTCTGAAGACGTTGGGAACAAATCCCTTCTTACCGCCTGCGGGAGTCTGGTTGATATATTCTTTACCGTTTTTGATAAATGACACAAGTCTGCCCTTATCTGCACGGAAGAGAGCTGTACCTCCGTCGAAATTCACACGTACCTTTCTGCCGTCTGATTCAACTGCAATTTTGCCTGTCTTGTGAAGTTCATAAGTGACGGAAACATCATTAAGAACAATCTGCTCTCTTGAAATCTCTCTGCCGTCATCATAAGTGATAAATGAAATAATGAAATCGTTGTCTGTATTTATATCTTTATAGCTGAGTTCAATATCAACTGTTTCTTCGGGAGCGATATCAGCTTCAAAAGAGCCTTTATCAAAAGCGACGCCGTTTCTTTCAAGAACCCATTTGAATGTAAGATATGATGTGCTTCTGAATCTGTTTGTATTTGTGAATGAGAACACTTTGCCGTCTTTGTGTGCAACTCTGACAGGACGATATATTTCTTTCATCTGTAAAGCACCTGTATGAGGTGTTCTGTCAGGATACATAAGACCGTCAACACAGAAGTTGCCGTCGTGACGTTTTTCCTTATGGTCACCGCCGTATGTGTACTGATAGGGATATTTCGGGTCATCGGGAGCGTGATATACAGCGTGATCAACCCATTCCCAGATACAACCGCCCATAAGGTTATCGTGCTTATAGAAAAGATCCCAGTATTCTTCCATACCGCCGGGGCCTACGCCCATAGCATGAACATATTCACAAAGGAAATAGGGTTTTTCTGCATACTGTCTGCGGACATTCATCTTACTGCCGCGGACAACATTTGCATGTTTACCCTTTTTACCGTCATAAACACCTTCACCGACCTGCTTTACTTCCTCGTGGTCGGGATACATTTCAGAAACAACATCATATGCGATTCTCTTTGTTCTGCAGACACCTTCATAATGAACGGGGATAGGTGTTCCCTGTGCCTTGAGATATTCATAGCACTTATCCTGGCACTTGTAACCGCCTGCTTCATTACCGAGTGACCACATTGTAACTGATGTGTGGCTTCTGTCACGTCTGTACATTCTCATTACACGGTCAACATAGTGATGCTGCCACTTAATATCATGGCTGATGCCGTTGTCGTCTTCGTTACATACTTCCCACGCACCGTGAGTTTCAATATCAGCTTCATCAACAACATAAAGACCGTAAAGGTCGCAGAGTGTGAGGAAGAAGGGGTCGGGAGGATAATGTGATGTACGTACGGAGTTAACGTTGAGCTCCTTCATAAGCTGAACATCTTTTTCAAGGTCTTTAAGGCTCATTGCATAGCCTGTAACGGGATGCGAATCATGATGATTGACACCCTTGAACTTTATCTTCTTACCGTTGAAATAAAAGACATTTCCGATTATTTCAACAGTTTTGAAACCTGTATATGAACGAAGTGACATAACTTCTTCGCCGTTTTTGTAAAGTGTTACAAAAACAGTATATATAGTCGGAATTTCAGCATTCCATTCTGTCACATCAAGACCTGCGAAACTGAACTGCATCTTCTGAGAAACTTTCTTTTCTTCTGATGCAATTTCCTTTTCACCGTCATAAAGTGAAACTTTAACTGTACAGCCTTCTGTGTATGCGGGAACTTCTACATCACAGGTCATATCGTATTTATCATTCTTCTTTACTGAAGAAACCTGATAATCATAGATATATGAATCACCGTAAGCTGAAAGAAGAACATCTCTGAAAATACCTGTTTCACGGAACATATCCTGACATTCAAGATATGTACCTGTACACCATCTGTACATAAGAACAACAAGTTCG
Source organism: Clostridia bacterium (assembly GCA_017549285.1). Lineage (GTDB taxonomy): Bacteria > Bacillota > Clostridia > Oscillospirales > Acutalibacteraceae > UBA1081. Next base: position 93,717 of record JAFYVE010000035.1, on the reverse strand, counting down.
TTTGTTCCTTCAACAATTTTTTCTGTGATATCAAATTCAGCTGTATTGTGTGAACCTTCTGAATAGCCGATATAACTGCCGTTGAGGTAAACTTCGATATTGTTTGCTGCACCGAGGAAAGTAAGGATATACTTCTTTGATGTGTCGGCAATATCAAACTTCTTTCTGTAAACACCTGCTGTCATATCCTCGGGAATTGCGGGAGGAGGAAGCTGGAATTCATAGGGGCAGTTGAGATATACGGGCTCCATATAACCTGTTCTCTGCCAGGTTGAGGGAACTGTAACCTTATCGAATTTTATATATGATGTATCAAACACATCGGGAACTTTTGCGTTGTGCTGATAGAATTTGAAATCCCATTCGCCTGAAAGACAAGTAACGATATCGGAAGTGTATCTTTCCTGACGGACATCAGTATTTTTTGCATCGTCAAACTTACCGAAAGGAATAAAATAAGCTCTGGGTTCTGTTATATTATCCCTGAAAATCTTAAAATTTCTGTAATTTTTTTTCTGTAATGTATATTTCATAAATGAACCTCCATTTTAGAGTTAAAAATATTTTAACACATAACTGAAAAATTTTCAATTCTTTTAATTGAAAAATTAATCTTTATATGTTATATTATTATTAATATTTTTTGATTGGAAGAAATTAATGAAAAACGACAAGAAAAAAAAGGATTTCCTTTGCCCCGTTTCGGGCAAATGCGGCGGCTGTCAGCTTCAGAATATGACATATGACAGACAGAAGGCTTTCAAACAGGCATCTGTTGTAAAGCTTTTCGGAAGATACTGCACCGTAGCCCCGATTGAAGGGATGGACAATCCATATAATTACAGAAATAAAGTCAGCGCTGCTTTCGGCACAACCCGAAGCGGTATGATTATTTCGGGTGTTTATCAGTCAAGCACCCATAATATTGTAAAAATTGATTCGTGCTTACTTGAAGACAAAACGGCAGACAGTATTATTGTCACAATAAGACAGCTTCTCAGGGAATTTAAACTCACAGCTTACAATGAGCACACTGAAAAAGGTTTCCTGCGACACGTACTTATCAGACGAGGCTTTGCGACGGGTGAAGTTATGGTTGTTATGGTCACTTCAACTCCTGTTTTCCCCGGAAAAAACCATTTCATTGAAAAGCTTGTTTCAATTCATCCCGAAATCACAACAATTGTTCAGAATATAAACAACAAATTCACAAGTATGGTACTGGGTGATGCACAGAAAGTGCTTTACGGTGACGGATACATAGAAGATATCCTCTGCGGCAAGAAATTCAGAATTTCACCGAAATCTTTCTATCAGATAAACCCCGTACAGACAGAAAAGCTTTACAACTGTGCAATTCACCTTGCAGGGCTTACAGGTAATGAAACTGTCATTGATGCTTACTGCGGAATAGGTACAATCGGCATTGCCGCATCTGACAGGGCAAAGACCGTTATCGGTACGGAAGTCAATAAAGATGCCGTAAAGGATGCAATAGTCAACGCAAAGCTCAACAATATCAAAAATGCTCGTTTCTTCGCTCTTGATGCAGGTGAGTTTATGCAGAATCTTGCATCAGACGGTGAGCATATTGATGTTCTGTTCACAGATCCTCCGAGAGCCGGATGTTCAAGGGAATTCCTTGATGCCGCAATCTCCCTCTCCCCCGAAAAAATCATATACATATCGTGCAACATCGAAACTCAGGTAAGAGATGTTCATCATCTTGTGAAAAACGGATACAAAGTAAAAGCCTGTCGTCCGTTTGATATGTTCCCGCATACACGACATATTGAAAATATTATTCTTCTCACAAAAAACTAAAGGAGCCGTATTATGAATAAATTTTTCCGTTCATTTACTGCAGCTTTTATTGTTGCAATAATACTCATAAGTACATATATCCCTGTTTTTGCCACAGAACGGGAAACAACAACTCTCGCAGAAACAAACACAACGGAACTTTCAACAGAATCAACAACAAAAGAACCCGAAAAAACATATGAAAAGGGTGACGTTAATCTCAGCGGTTCAATCACAGCGGCAGATGCAAGAATCATTCTCAAAGCATCATCACAGCTTGAAGAACTTGACGCACAGAAAAAAGATCTTGCCGACTACAATTCGGACGGTAAAGTTACTGCAGCCGATGCAAGATATGTTCTTCGTGTTTCGGCAAAGCTTGATCCTTTCGCAGAACCCAAGCCCACTCCCGAAACTACAACAAAACCTCCAGAAACCACAACACAGAAGCCCATAACTGACGCTGAAAGAAAATTCACGGTTGCAACAAGCGATTTATTTTCAACAAGCTATGCCCGTTATGCCTGTCTTTATGACTATGACAACGACAAGATTCTTTACGGAAAGAATATGCACTCCCCCTGCCACCCTGCAAGTACAACAAAGGTTGTTACAGCGACCCTTGCATGTGAATATCTCAAACCTGATGATATTCTTACTGTAGGCAGCGAGCTTAATCTTGTTCACTGGAATACAAGTCGTTCCGGTCTTTATCAGGGACAGCGCATCAAGTTCAAAGAAATTCTCAAGTGCCTTCTTGTTCCCTCAGGCTGTGATGCAGCATACACAATTGCCGTTCACGCAGCAAGAAAAGCAACGGGCAACTATAATTTGTCAGCTTCACAGGCTCTCAACAAATTTGTTTCAATGATGAACACATATGCAAAGAGTCTCGGAATGAACGATTCTCACTTTATGAATCCTGATGGCTTCCCCCATTACAACCACTATGTTTCAGCCTATGATATGGTAATTATGACAACAAAGGCTTATTCATTCAAGCTCATAAGAGATGTTGTTTCTCAGCCCTGGGCTACAGCTTATTTCGAATCAGGCGGAAGCTATTCATACTCTAACTCAAACGAAACAATTAACCCTTATTCTGACAGATATTATCCCTATATGGTCGGTATGAAGACAGGTTCACATTCTCAGGCAGGTCAGTGTCTTGTAACTGTTGCGAAAAAACAGATTGAAAAAACAGGCAAAACAAAAACATTTGTTGCTGTTGTATACAACTGTCCTTCAAAATACGGCAGATATTCAGACCTGAAAAGCCTCTACAACACTGCCTTCTCGTATTTCTGGCGTCAACCTTGACAATAAATTTAAAATAATGCATAATATAAATAAAAAAAACTAAGGAGAGATTTTTAAATGAAAGATGTCCGCTTAATCTGTAAATACAAGTACAACGGTAAGGAATACGGCCTTACAGGTAACTATTCAGAATATCTTGATGCTGATTACACTGTAAATGATGATGTAATCAATCTCACACTCAAACCCAAGGCAAAGGTTGAGCTCACAACTGCTTATTTTGAATTTGACCACGATTTCAAGGATGATGACAAGTTCTTTGCAAACGGTTATCAGTCCTGGACAACTTCAAAAGAATATAAGAAAAACGATGTTCAGCTCGGCATAAACAAATTAGCAAAGATGTATCCCTTCATCAAGCTTTCAGGCACATCAAGTGACGTATGGTTCTGTGAAGACAAGGAAATCCCCGGTGTTTTCCGCAGCCATTGTTACACATACATCAAGAATGACGGCAACTTCCTCTTCCTTGGTTCACTTACCGAAAAGCAGGGCTACACAATGTTTAAAGTTGATATGAACAACGGCATCTTCATCGTTGAAAAGGATGTTGAAGGCGTTGTTATCGACAGCGAATACAATCTCTTCAATGTTGTTATTCTCAGAGGCGACGAAACTTACGTATTCGATAAATATTTTGAACTTATGGGTGTTAAAAAGCCTAAAATCGACCATCTTGCAGGTTACACTTCATGGTATAACTACTTCCAGAAAATTGATCAGAAGATCATTTACCGTGACCTCGATGCTATGGACGCAGTATGCAAAGAAGAAGCAAATATTTTCCAGATTGACGATGGTTATGAAACATTCGTCGGTGACTGGCTTGATCCCAACCCTGCAAAGTTCCCCGACGGAATGAAGGCTGTTGCACAGCGCATCCACGATAAGGGTTATATGGCAGGTATCTGGATTGCTCCTTTCAGCGTTCAGATCAAATCAAGAACATTCAAAGAACATCCCGACTGGGTTATCAGGGATGAAAAGGGTAAACCCATCCTCGGTTGTGTAGGCTGGGGTGGTGCTTATACACTTGATATCTACAATCCTGAAGTAAGAGAATACATAAAGCATTTCTTTGATGTTATCCTCAACGACTGGGGTTATGATATGGTCAAGCTTGACTTCCTCTACAGTGAGTGTATGTTCCCCAGAAACGGCAAATCAAGAGGCACAATTATGTGTGAAGCTATGGAATTCCTCCGTGAATGCTGCGGTGAAAAGCTTATCCTCGGTTGCGGTGTTCCTCTCGGTGCTGCTTTCGGCAAGGTTGATGCATGCCGTATCAGCTGTGACGTTGACCTTACATACAAAGGCAAGATTTATAACACACTCCACGTAAACAACGAAATTATGTCAGCTCAGAATGCTATCAACAACTCAATATTCCGCCGTCAGCTCAACGGCAGAGTTTTCATCAATGACCCCGATGTATTCTTCTTCAGATATACAAACCTCAAGTTTAATTCAGACCAGAAGGTTCTTCTCGGCTTCATCAACCACATCTGCGGTGACGTTCTTTTCGTTTCAGACAATATGGAAGAATACTATGCAGACGATATAGAATCAGTAAAAACATTCTTCAGAAAGTCAGAATACAAAATTCTTGACGCAAACTATACAGACAACAACAAGAAAGTTATCATCAAGCTTCTTGACAAGGACAACAACGTCCAGATGCTCTGGTTTGATATTGCAACAGGCTTCGGCAACCAGAAGATGATAAGCAAAGTATTTCCCTTAAGATGAAACGTATAGCTATATTTCAGAAAGATATGTCAATCGGCGGAATTCAGCGCTCACTTCTGAATATGCTTACAAATATGGATTTGTCGAGCTATGAAGTTGATCTGTTTCTTTTCGCCGAGCCTGAAATATGCTCTGTAGATGAATTTAAAAATATCAACATCTACATTATACGTCCCCTGTTTTATCTCAACAGAATTATTAAATTCAACACGCTGAGAAATCTTTTCATTTATGATTTACCTGATAAGGAATATGACCTTGCAATTGATTTCAATAGCTACAGCAACGAATGTGCGCTATGCACACTCGGTATCAAGGCAAAAAAGCGTATAATGTGGATTCACAATGATATTGAAATTGAGCACAGAAATTCACTCAAATACAGAATACTCTGGTCTGCTTTCAAAGATAAATATAAGTATTACGATGAGTTTGTTGCAGTTTCCGAAGGTATTGTTCAGCCTTTTATAAAAAAGACGGGCATCAGAGACAAAAAAATCACAGTAATACCCAACATTATCAACACGGTGCAGATTCTGAAAAAAAGCCGTGAAGAAATTGATTTTCAGGTAGACAGGTATCTGACAAACTTCATTTTTGTGGGCAGATTCACTCATCAGAAAGGCATTGATATTCTTCTTGATTATTTCGCAAAAGCCATTGAACAGCGTAAAGATATCCATCTTTATCTGCTCGGCTCAGGTCCCGAAGAGCTTAAAATAGCACAGCTTATTGAATCTCTTCAACTCGGTGAATATGTAACTGTTCTTCCCGCAGTTGAAAACCCCTATCCTTATATGGCACAGATGGATTCACTTGTGCTCACTTCACGCCACGAAGGTCAGGGAATTGTTCTCTGGGAGGCAAAGGCACTCGGACTTGACCTGATTTTTGAAAAACATCTTGAAAAATACAATGACAATATTGAAGGTTCTGATGATATTGTAAAATCAATCATCAATCAGAAAAAGCATATAAAGCATTTTGACAGTCTTGATTATTATAATCTGAAAATCAAAAACAGTCTTTACGAACTATTTGATAAATAACGGAGGAAAATATATGCTTTTAAGCGTAATTATTCCTGCATATAACTGTAAAGACACTCTTTCAGCAGCCGTATTTTCGGTTGCTGAAAATTTTAAGGATACTGAAATCATAATCATTGATGACGGTTCAACAGACGGCACACAGTCTGTTATAAACAACCTTAAAAACAGTTACAGTTGTATCAAAACAGAAAGAATAAAGAATTCAGGCCCTGCAAATGCAAGAAATGTCGGCCTGAAACTCGCTACAGGCGATTTTGTAATGTTTCTTGACAGTGATGACACTTTCAGAAAAAAGGCTTTTAAAGCTGTTTCATCAAGTCTTAATAACGACACCGACCTGCTCATTTTCGGTTTCAGGCAGAATTTTTACAGTAAGGCTCAGGATAAAATCTATTCATCCGACTCGCCTTTCACTGTTTCTGAGTATTACAGAAACAATCTTCTGAATCAGGTGTGGAATAAAGTTTACAGAAGAGAATTTCTTATAAATAACAATATCGTTTTCAAGGATTACCGATACGGGGAAGACAGAATTTTCAATGCTGAAGTGCTTAAAAACGCACCGAGAGTAACAACAATTCCCGATGTTCTTTATAATTATAACATCGATAAATCGGTAAGCCTGATTTCAGGCTACATCCCTGAAAAATTTGATGCGTGTAAGGAAATAAACTGTTATTTCAGTGAACTTTGTGAAGACAAATCAACAGCTGACTATATGTTTCTTAAGAACATCGTGTCTTGTATGACTGTTCTTTTTGCTGAAAACTGCAAACTCACTTCGGAAGAGAAAAAAGCTGTTATAAAAGAAATCATAACAGACGAAGACGTAAAAAAAGCGATGGAATCAAAACAGAACTCCACCGCAAATGAAATTATAAGAAAAATAATAAGAACGGAAAATGTTTTTCTCAATTTTACATTCGCATTTTCTGTTGCATTTATTCAGAAACACTTTTTACCCGTTTTTCTGAAGTTCAGGAAATAAAAATGCACCCTTTCGGGTGCATTTTCTTTATGCCCACCACATTTCTGCGGGGTTTTCTTTGATAAGAACTCTCTTAAGCATTTCAACAGCCTTTGAAAGACCTTCATTCTGGCTCATGAGTGAATCTTCATGCTCGATTGAAAGAACATGGTCGTAACCGACAAGACGGAGATTTGAAACGATATCCTTCCAGTAAACTTCATCATTACCGTAGCCGACTGAACGGAAAATCCATGCACGGTTGATTTCATCACCATAGGGCTTTGTATCAAGCACACCTGTCTTTGCGGTGTTGTATTTATCCATCTTTGTATCTTTTGCATGAACGTGGAAAATAGCATCACCGAGTGCTCTGATAACAGCAACGGGGTCCATTCCCTGCCAGATAAGATGGCTGGGATCGAAGTTTGCACCGAGTGTGGGGCCTACAGCTTCACGGATATGAAGCATTGTGTCTGTGTTATATACACAGAAGCCGGGATGCATTTCAAATGCAATCTTGTCAACGCCGTGAGCCTTTGCGAATTCAGCCATATCCTTCCAATAAGGAATAAGAACATCATTCCACTGCCAGTCAAGGATTTTGCCGAAATCATCAGGCCAGGGACAAGTTACCCAGTTGGGATATTTTGCAGTTTCGCAGTCACCGGGACAGCCTGAGAATGTATTGATCTGATGAATGCCGATTTTCTCAGCAAGGAGAATTGTATTTCTGATTGCATCATCAAAATACTTTGCAGTTGCCTTGTCGGGATGTACGGGGTTGCCGTGACAGCTCAGAGCACTGATTTCAACGTCATAATCCTTGATAAGACCCTTGAATGTGTCAAGAGCTTTATCGTCATTGAGAAGAATTTCGGGATTTGCGTGAGCGTTACCGGGGTAACCGCCGCAACCGATTTCAACAGCTTCAATGCCGAGTGATTTAAAATATTTAAGTGACTCTTCAAGGCTGAGATTGCTCAGAAGAGTGGTAAAAACGCCTAATTTCATAGTATTACCTCATTAATTTCTATAATTAGTAATGAGCAGTGATTAACGAGTAATGTCGGAAGCCGCTCAGCGGCTTGTTTTTATATAATGGGGCAAGGGGCATTGCCCCTTCATCCGTTACTCATTACTCATTGTTAATTACTCATTTTACGGACATAAGATACTTCATACTTCTTGTTACATCAGAGAGACCGTCAGGAACGGGATCATCATTTTCAAGAATAACCCATTCAATGTTGTTGTCCTTTGCAGCTCTGATAACAGCATCAAGGTCATTATTGCCTTCTGTAAGTGCTGTGGGCTTGCCGTCAATACCGTCTTTGATATGAAGAAGAATGATATCATTGATGTTTTCTGTGATGTACTTGTAGTTATCCATACCTGCACAGAAGCTCCAGTATGTATCAAGTTCAAGTTTTACCTTTTCAGCAAAAATCTGCATAGCAGTCTTACCGTTTTCAAGAACTGTGAATTCCTCTGTGTGATTGTGATAATATGCGGGAACACCAAGTGCCGCACTTCCCTTTGCAAGAAGGTCTGCTGCACGTTCACACTCTTCAACCGTATCGTGAGGAGCTCCGCCCGTACCTACATTAAGAACACCGAGTGTCTTATGGAAAGCAACTGTTTCTTCAATATTTTCATCCGAGAAACTGTCAACACCGATGTGGCATCCGACAGGAACAAGACCGAGTTCATCGAGCTTTGCCTTGATTGTTTCTGCTGAAAGACCGTGATAACCTGCGAATTCAACACCGTCAAAGCCGAGCTTTTTCACTTCTTCAAGAATTTTAAGAAAATCATCTCCGCATTTTACCATATCACGGAGTGAATATAACTGTACTGCGTATTTCATATTAATCATCCTTTGTAAATCATCGGGTCAATGTAGTTAATTGTCTGCTTGATACCCCATTCGCCCATATCACCCTGCCATGTTCCTGAGTGAGGTTCGATTGAAAGCATACCGTCATATTTGTATTCATAAAGAAGGCCCATAATCTGACGCCAGTCAATCATATCAAGACCTGCAGGGGGATCATCAACGTGGTCACCATTGATATTGATTGTTCCCTTGATATGGAAGTGATAGATTCTGTCTGCCCAATCATTTATTTCTTCAAGATACTTGCCTGAGCCTGTATTTATACAATGTGAGGGGTCATATTTGATACCGAGGTCACGAACACGGCTCATAATTGCAAGCCATGCCTTGGGTTCTCTTACAAAGTTTGACCAATCACAGTTGTAGCAGGCAACCTTGACACCCTTTTCTTTACCGTATGCGCAAACCTTTGAAAGGTATTCAACAGCATAGTCACAGTTATCAAAGAATGACTTGTCTTCAACTTCATTTACACCTGTAACAAAAACGGGACAGCCAAGTTCAGCACACACATCAATGAGTTTATATGAATTGTTGAGTTCTTCTTCGATAATGGTACCGTTATCATCAACCTTATCTGCGCCCCATCTGCCGATTGACATAACCTTTACATCATACTGCTCACTCCACTTTTTGATATCAGGAATAAGAGCAATAAGGTCGTCGGGGTTATTTCCGTTATTATAGCAGAATTCAACTGCATGGAGACCAAGGTCAGCAAGATGCTTGAAACCTTCTTCACTCCAGTATTCAATCATTCCGAGTGTCATCATTTTATTTTCTCTCCTTAATTATCGATATAAACAGGTTTGCCTGTCTTTGCTGATTCATAAATTGCTTCAAGAATCTGAGTAACTACCATTGCCTGTTCGGGCTTGACACACTGTTCACGCTTGCCGAGAACTGCATCAATCCAGATTCTCTGGTCGATAAATGAATTATCGTCTGAATCACCTTCATAGAAAGCAACGCCGCCGCAATCCATATTAGGAGTTTCAATACACTGTCTGCCGTTCTTGACATAGTTTATACGGATATCATCAAGAGTGTCGATACCGCCCTTGTCACCGCAGAGAACGAAACAAGCTTCACGAGCTTCTGCAACGTTGAGTGCCCAGCTTGATTCAAGAGTAACAACAGCACCGTTTTCCATTACGATATAGCCGAAGGCTGAATCCTCAACAGTGAACTTTTCAGGATCCCAGTCGCCCCATGCATTAGCTGTGTTTGTCTGATTTGCAAGTTTTCTGAATGTGTTACCTACAACCATCTTGGGTTTGTAGTTGTTCATCATCCAAAGTGTAAGGTCAAGAGCGTGAGTACCGATATCGATAAGAGGACCGCCGCCCTGTTCATATTCATTAAGGAAAACGCCCCATGTGGGAACAGCTCTTCTTCTGATAGCAACAGCCTTTGCATAGTAGATTTCACCGATTTCACCTGCATCGCAGACTGCCTTTGCATAAAGGTTTTCACCGCACTGTCTGTTCTGATAGCCGATTGAAAGAAGCTTGCCTGTTCTTACAGATGCTTCATACATAGCCTTTGCTTCTGCATAAGTCTTAGCCATAGGCTTTTCGCACATTACGTGCTTGCCTGCTTCCATAGCATCGATTGAAATAAAGCTGTGTGAACGGTTGGGAGTACAAACGTGAACAACGTCAATTGTTTCGTCTTTGATAAGTTCTTTGTAGTCTGTATATGTCTTTGCATCGGGTGTACCGAATTTCTTTGCTGCAGCTTCTGCTCTTTCGGGAATAATATCACAGAATGCAACCATTTCAACTTCGGGAATTTTTGCGAGGTTGGGCATATGCTTACCGTTTGCGATACCGCCGCAACCTACGACACCGATTCTTACTTTTTTGTCCATAAAATACAACATCCTTTCAGGATAAAATTATACACTTATATAATAAAACAATAAAAATCAAAAAACAAGTTTTTATTAAAATATAGGATGTATAAAAACACATAAAAAAATTGTGCAGAATCCACAAAATAATTCTGCACACAATTTTATATAGAGTTTACTATATACAATTTTATTTTTTCAAAAAATTCATCTCTGTCATAGATATTTCCGAATTTTTCATCGAGTTCTGCAATCCTGTTTTTATCAAATGAAACATTCTCGTTTTTGTCATCGCACATTGCGTACATCTGACCGACAACAGACTTTATTTTATCATAGCCGATATGTTCAATGCCGTTTACTGCTTCTTTCGGCAGAGGTTCACCGTTATTTCTGAAAAAATATGAAAGACTATGTGCCGTCACATCTTCATCGAAGTAATAAAGTGCGTAAACTTCCCTTCTCCATTTTTCTTCTGATTCAAAATCAGCATCGGGAGTCTGTGATTTTTCGAGCTTATACTGCATAACGGCGGTAACACCTTCTGCAAGTTCTTTTGCATCTGAATTTTCTGCTGACTCTTTTGTGATATGCAGATACTTTTCCTTGAGCATTTTAATTCTTTCAAAATCTTTTCTCAGTTTTTCATTTGCTTCATTACGCTTCGCAACAGTCTTTGAAACCTTTATACCAACGAAAATCAGAACAAACAAAAGAACAACGGCAACTGCCCACAGATACCAGAAATCTTTTAACGATTCAAGCATAATCAATCCTCCATAAGGGCTTTATAGATATCACCCTTTTTCATTCCCGATTCCTTTGCGGCTCTTTTTGCCGCTTCGGATGCAGACATACCCTCTTTAAGATAATTTCTTGCAAGTGTTATACCGTCAATTTCTTCTTCAGGTGTTTCTTCTTTCTTTTTACCCTCAATAATGAGAACATATTCTCCCTTAAGCTTAACACCGCTATACTTTGCTGCGGCTTCACTGAGTGTTGTATGTTCAACGGATTCGTGAATTTTTGTAAGCTCCTTGATTATCGCAATTTTTCTGTCACCGAAGAATTCAAGCATATCACGGAGAGTTGCAGCAAGCTTATGAGGTGCTTCATAGAAAAACATTGTGCGTCTTTCGTCTTTGACTTCTTCAAGATGTTCTCTTCTCTTGGGTTTGTTACCCGTAAGGAACCCCTCAAAAGTGAATCTGCCCACATCCATACCGCTTATTGCGGCAGCTGTAATGATTGCGGACGGACCGGGAACTGAAACAACATCAATTCCGTGTTCGTGACAAAGGGCAACAAGGTCTGTACCGGGGTCTGAGATGGCAGGCATACCGGCATCGGTTACAAGAGCACAGTCTTCCCCGTCAAGAATACGGGAAATGATGTGAGAGCTCTTCTGAGCCTTGTTATGCTCATAATAGCTGACCATCGGTTTCTTTATTTCAAAGTGATTAAGAAGCTTTACGGTGACTCTGGTGTCCTCTGCGGCAATAAAATCAACTTCTTCAAAAGTTTTCACCGCACGGGGAGAAAAATCACCTAAATTTCCTATGGGAGTACCCACAACATAAAGTTTTCCGCTCATTATAAAAATCCTTTTCTTATTTTCTGTAAGTGCCGATAATTTTCAGCATTTCTTCAGACTCTTTACCGTCTGCGTCTTCAATATGAAGCTCAGGCTCTACCATAACACCGGGATTTCTGCCGAGTTTACCCTCAACGAGAACAAGCCACGGAGAGAGTCCGTCACGCTGAGAAACAAAACGGAGTCTTTTCGGCTCGATTTTTACTTTCTGCATAGCACAGGTAAGTTCGAAAAGCCTTTCGGGACGGATACACATACAGAGTCTGCCGCCGAATTTCAGGAGCTTTGATGCGGCTGTACAGACATCGTCAAAATCACATGTTATACCGTGTCTTGCAATTTTTGCGCTTTCCTGTGAGCTTTCAATTCCTGCATTGACCTTTGTATAAGGAGGATTCATCGTTACAACATCAAACTGCCCCTTTGGAAACTCTTTGGGAAGCTCCCTTAAATCACAATTAAACGGCTTGATTTTTTCAAGTTCATTGATTTCAATTGAACGGCAGAGCTGATCATAGCCGTTTTCCTGAATTTCCGCAGTATAAATCTCCTTACAAAGATCTTCACGGACCCAATAAAACGGAATAATTCCACAGCCCGTTCCGAAATCACACGCAAGTGACTTTTTTGAAGGTGCGGCAAATGAAGCCAGTAAAAGAGCATCAGTCCCGAAGGTGTGAGCCTTCGAGACTATGAGTCTGAGTTCGTTATTTATATATTCGATATGTTCTGTTTCTTTAATATTCATAAGTTTCGTCAAAAAATTCAAGATTTGCAGCAACAAGAAGTGTTTTTCTTGCATCGGAAGCTGTTATCTTGCCGTCGTAATTAACATCAGCAGCTGTTAAATAGGGTTCACTTACGTTATCAATTTTCGCTGAAATTCTAAGGATTTTTCTTGCATCTGCAGCTGTGATTTCACCGTTTGAATCCAAGTCACCCGTTACGCTTACATAGTAGTTTGTAACATTACCGTCAGGTGTTTCATAATTAAGACGGCAACCTGTACCTATGTTATCTTCTTCGCTGATAAAACGGTCTTTGGGATTATAAATCACAAAAACATTACCGTTGAGGAATTTGTCAAGAAAATCTTCAACTGTCATTTCTTTTACGACATTTGAAATAATCATTTTGTCATAATCAACTCTGATAACGGTTTTTTCAACAGGCTTGATATAATATTTCTTTGTTATCGGGTCAACGGTATCACCGATATTGCCTTCACCCGGATTATTACCGATTGTGATTATGGTAATATATTTATATGAACAGACTTCACAGATATATTTTACCTGAACGGATGTGCCGTCTGCCGATTCTTTGATTATCTCATATTCATCGGGATATGTATGCTCTGTTCTGGGAATGAGTGTTGCAATTGAATCTTCATTACAGAGCTTACATACTCTGTGCTTATAGCCTGACTGAGAACAGGAAGGTTCCTGTGTTACAATCCACTCATCACCGTAAGAATGAGCCGATGCATCAACAGAAACAACTCTTTCGTCAACTTTTGCATCACAGTAAAGACAATGACGTGACTCAGAGCCTTCAGTTGTGCATGTAGCAGGCACATCAATCGTATATTTATCAGCAAAAGTATGTTTTTCGGGTTCTGAGGGAATGGGCGTTTCATCAACAGGCTGATTACATACCGAACACTTATGTGCTTTCACACCGTCTGAAGAACAGGTAGGCTCTGTTACAACAAGCCATTCTTCTTCGGGAGTATGATTACCTGTTGCGGGAACTGTTCTTGTCACGCACACTTTATAGCATTCATCACAGTAACCATCAACAGAACCGGCTTGAGCACAGGTTGGAAGTTTTGTAACAACCCATTTTGAGGAATCGGTTAAAACGTGCATCATAGGGTCTGAGGGGATTGACTGATGATTGAAATAAGCACTGCAGTATTTACATTTATGAGCCATTGTACCGTTGTTTGTACAGGTTTCTTTTTTTAGAACAACAAAGTCACCGTCTTTGACGTGAGCTTCGGGGTCGGGAGGAAGTTCAACTCTCTCAGCAGCTTTATTACAGCCAAGACAGATATAATAACCGACACCACCTTCAGTACAGGTGGGCTTATCTTCATATGTAAGGTCTTTTGAAACAAGAGAATGCTTATCGGGATCTTTGGGAAGTTCAACGATATCGTAATATCCGCAGACAGCACATATTCTGTATTTTGCACCTTTTCTTGAACAGGAAGGTCCCGGTTCAATAGTTATATATTCACCATCATTGGGATAAACGTGTTCTTCGCATGTGCCGTAATCTGCTTTTGCTATTTCATTGACCTCATATTTTTCAACAGAGGCAGTACCACAGATACAGGCCGTGAGAACAACCGCAAAAACAAAAGATAATATCATTATAAATCTTTTCATATTTATAACCATCCTCTCATAACTTTTATTTTAACACGTACACGTTATTAAGTCAATAATAATTAAATGGCAAAAATCTATTGTTAATATCACGATTATGTGATATCATATCATAGGTGAAAAAAATGATTGAAATACTTTATCAGGATGAGCATATAGTTGTATGCAGAAAAGAAGCGGGTATGCTCTCGGAAGAAGCTTCAACAGACGAAAGCCTTCCATTTATGCTGAAAAAAGCACTCAATACAGATATTTATACTCTGCACAGGCTTGACAAACCTGTGGGCGGAGTAATGATTTATGCAAAAACAAAGCAAGCTGCCGCCAGGTTTTCACAGATGATTGCATCAGACGGACTTTATAAAAAATACATTGCCGTTCTTGATTCAGTTCCCGAAAAAGACTCTGATGAACTCTGTGATTTTCTTTTCAAAGACTCACGTAAAAACAAGGTTTTTGTTGTGAAGAAAATGCGTAAAGGTGTAAAAGAAGCTTCCTTATCTTACAGAACAATTGCAAAAGAAAACAATCACGCACTCGTTGAAATAGAACTTAAAACGGGCAGATCACATCAGATACGTGTTCAGTTTGCTTCAAGAAAAATGCCGCTTACGGGTGACGGAAAATACGGCAGCCGTGACAACAGATGTACTGTTGCGCTGTTTTCTCACGAAATAAGCTTTATTCACCCGTTCACAAAAGAAAGTGTTTCTTTTAAAGCTGAACCTGATTATTCGGTTTATCCCTGGAATATGTTCAGAACAGAATAAAGAATGAAAGCTCCTTACCACACTTAGGACAGACAAGCTGTCTTTTGCCGCTTTTTCTTTTAAGACGGAGGAACTCACCACAACCTTTACAGGTTCTGAAACGGTGAGTTCTGAAATATTTTATTCTTAATTTCAGATGCTCAATATGGGGTTTCCAAGCAAGAAGAAACTGCTCAAATTTAAAATTTTCGTTATATCTTTTCTGAAGATTTTTTGACAGAATACGGTATATTCCGTAACCGATTACAGCAAACTGAAGAACACTTATTATAATTGTTCCCCATTTATTACCGATGAAAAATATCTTTACTGCAGAAAGAACACAATAAACAGCAAAAATACCGTAAGTTAATTTATCAATACCGTTTCTGCCCTGCATAAATTGCTTAAATTTCAATACAAAATTACCCAAAAGACTCACTCTTTTCAAAATTTAACATATTATATAATTGACAAAAAGAAAAATAAATATTATAATTTATTCTCAGTGAAAATTAATTACCTTTTTTTATATATCTGGGGTGTATTTATGATTTACGATAACGTTCTTAAAGCTATGGGCAGTACACCGCTCATAAGACTCAAAAAAATAGTTCCCGAAGACAGTGCTCAGATTCTTGTAAAATACGAAGGTCTGAATGTAGGCGGTTCAATCAAGACAAGAACAGCATATAATATGATTCTCTCAGCCGAAAAACAGGGCATTCTCAATGAAAATACAGTCATTGTAGAACCCACAAGCGGCAATCAGGGTATAGGACTTGCTCTTGTAGGTGCTGTCAAAGGGTATAAGACAAAAATCATTATGCCTGACTCAGTCAGCATAGAAAGAAAAAAGCTGGTTGAACATTACGGCGCAGAAGTAATCCTTGTCCACGATGACGGCAATATCGGTGAATGCATTGAGAAATGCGTTGAAACAGCCGTTAATATGGCAAAGGAAGACCCGAATGTTTTCATACCCCAGCAGTTTGAAAACAAAGCAAATCCCGATGTTCACAGAAGACACACCGCAAAAGAAATTCTTGAACAGGCAGATTGTCCCATTCACGGTTTCTGCTCCGGTATAGGAACCGGCGGAACAATCACGGGAACAGGTGAAGTTCTCAAAGAACATAACCCCAATATTGAAATATGGGCTGTTGAACCTGAAAATGCAGCTATTCTTGCAGGCGGAAACATCGGCACTCATATCCAGATGGGTATCGGAGACGGTCTTATTCCCAAAATCCTCAACACAGAAATTTATGATTCAATCTGTATCATTACAGACGAAGAAGCTATAGGCACAGCAAAAGACCTTGCAAAATATGAAGGGCTTATGTGCGGAATTTCAAGCGGAACAAACGTTGCGGCCGCTCTTAAACTTGCAAAGAAGCTCGGTAAGGGAAAAACTGTTGTAACTGTTCTTCCCGATACAGCTGAGAGATACTTCTCTACTCCTCTTTTTGATGATTGAAATATTTAATGATAAAGAACCGACCGAGTCGGTTCTTTTTTTATTTATTATCGGTCAGATGTTTTATGATATCACGTCGTGTGACAATCCCGATAAAAGAACCGAGATCATCCACAACGGGAACAAAGTTCTGTTTCGTTGCAAGAGTGATAAGTTCATTAACATCAGCAGTAACCTTCATAGGTTTATAGGCACTCTGCTTCAGGATTTTTGAAAGGGGAAGTTCCTCAAGTGTTTTAAGATTAACATCTTCATTATTGCTGAAACAATCTGTGAGATACCACAGAAAATCACCTTCGCTGACAGTCCCGACATATCTGCCTTCCCTGTTTATAACAGGAATTGCAGAATATCCGTAATGACACATCTTTTCAAGCGACTGCCTTATTGTATAATCATTATAAAGAAATGCAACAGATATTTTTGGTTTAAGAAAAAACGCAATATTCATTTATCAATCACCTTTACAACTATATTAGAACCGAATCATTAAATGAATATTTAAAATTGTTAAAAAGTTTCAATTTTTGCAGCACATCTTAGAATACGTCTTGCATCAGATGCATTGATTATACCGTCCTTATTCACATCAGCAAGAACGGTTGCAGAGTCATCCATTAGCTCAAGCTTTGCAGAGTGTCTGAGAACAATTCTTGCATCTCTTGCCGAAACTGAGCCGTTTCTGTCAACATCACCCGTCAAACCGTCCACAACAATGATTTCGTCGGAAAAAGCAGATGAAATCATATTGCTTGAGTCCATAACCGTGCAGAAAACAAGGTATGTTCCTTCAGTTTCGGGAATAAATGAATCGCTGTTCAAAGAAGAAAACAGACCATTTTTGATAATAGTTCCGTCTCTGAAAACAATAAAACAATACTGATAATCACCTGTTCCGCCAACAGCTTCTGCAGAGAATTTCACCTGAGAGCCTCTGACTGCAGTTGCAGGCACATTCACAGATGCAATTTTCACGTTTTCATAAACATTGACTTCATCAGCTTCAACAGTTTCAGATTTTGTTCTTGAATCGGAAAGAGTTGCATAAAGAAGATATTTTCCCGCTTTTTCGGGAACATATGAAAACTCATTAAAACGTGATTCCGTTTCAAACAGAAGCTGACCGTCACAATAAAGAGCATATATATAAACGGCATCTGAAGAAACTGAACTTGCATCAACCGTCCACATTATTTCATTAGATACATATGTAAACTCATCAATGTTACTTTTTACGGATTCTATCTGAAGTTTATCATAAACATTAAAGTTTCTGCTGAAAGAAGTAAGCTTCTTATTGTCTGCATTCTTTACTTCAACAAAGAAATAAAAACTGCCCGACTGAGTTGTTTTATATGTGTAGGAATTATTTGAAGTATAAGTTGAAGAGAATATTTTCTCACCCGAATCGTTATATACGGAGAACAAATAAAGCGCTTTATCGGTACCGGTCACGCTGACGGTGCAGACGATATCTTCACCTGTTTCAGCTTCATCGGCACTGATTTTTATAGATTCAATCCTGAATCTGTCTTCCTCAACTTTGACTGCATAATCAAGAAGAATCCAGCCTACATAACCATCGTATGAGGTTTTTCCCCAACCGTCTGAAATCGCAACAACCTCAACAACGGTATCTTTAGGAATACTTGTATAAACTTCACCGTTGACGGCATCTTTTCTCAGATTAAGTGCAGAAGCTGTGATTTTATATTTTCCCGTAACGAGTTCGGGAGTATTTGCATTACCGTTGCTTTCTTTGGGTTCGGATTTATATTCACCCGTAACAAGAGAATATGTTCCTTTGAAAAGTTCCCCCTCAAGCTTACCTTTTGACACAAATGTCATATCTTCGGCTTTAACATAATGTCCGTCTTCCGTTTTAAGCCATTTTGCTCCGACAGAATTATCACCCGAATGAGTAATATAAAGTTTTACATCATTTTCTATGTTTGCAACAACGTTATTGCCTTCTGACGGCTCAATTCTTACGGGAACAGTTCCGTTTTTAGACGATGCCTTGTAAGTACCTTCTGAACTGACGGCTGTGTTATTGAACTTTTTGATTTCACCTGAATATTCATCAAATGATATTAAGTTTGTACTAAATATATAGTGTCCCGAATTGAGTTTATACCACTCGGCACCGAAATTATTTTTTCCTTTATGAGTCACATAAAGAATTGTACCTTTTGTGACAGATTTTGCAGAAGAACTGCTTCCGCTGGGATAATATCTCAGAGCAACACCTTTAGCGGAATCATAATTTACAACATAATAATCGTGAATACGTTCCTTTGTCTGTTCAAAGCTGTATGAATCGTGTGTGGGGTCATAAGGATTTGAAACTGTGCCCGAAGAAGTAAATTCACCGTTTTTGTATCTGACTTCGGGAGTTGAAACATACCAGTAAGCCGATAAATTGCCAATTTTATCTGCCTGTGTTTCTCCGACAATTGATGACTGCATAAGAGGGATACGACCTGCAGGAATATTTGAAGCAGGATCAGATACATAGAATGTATCTGTTGCTTTATCATAATCACATAAAAAGATTGCGTGAGTCTGACCTTTTTTACCTGTGTTATATACAACAACACCCTGGGGGAATTTATCAAGCAATTCAATCATAAACAGCTTTTTATCGGCATCATCGGGATAATATCCGTGACCTACGGTCATACCGTAAAAAGAAAAATCCCAACGCAAGCCGACACCGTCAATCCACGCTGTATCTCTGATATTGGGCTCTGTAATTTCAGCCCAATCAGGGAATCCGGCGATAATAGCAGTACGGCGCAACATCATTGTTGCACTCGAGAGCGTGCAAGTAACGGCAGTTTCCTGCTTGAGAAAAACACTTTCAATATTTATATCATCTGAACTGACTGCATAAACGGGGATAATCAGGGAATTCAGACAGATTACAGATATTATAATAAAAGTTAAAAATCGTTTAAGAACTTTCGTCATAATCCACCTGTTAAAGATAATTAATCACTATTATTTTACAGTATTTTCACAAAACTGTCAAGGTGAAATAGTTGGATTGTGTAGTTTCTTGTCAACAAAAAAACACCTGACGGGCAGGTGTTGTGAAACAGAATTATTCATTAAATAAAAAAGCACTTGCTTAAGCAAGTGCTTTTTTCTGGCAGAGGTATAAGGATTCGAACCTTAAATGACGGAGTCAGAGTCCGGAGTGTTACCGTTACACTATACCTCTAAGACGAAAGTTATTATATACCAATAACTTTCATTTGTCAAGCATTTTTTTAATTTTTTTTATATTATTTTTTATTATTTAAAAGCAGCCTTCTCATCTGAGGAACCTGAAGCAGAAGAACAGCTACTACCAATGTTATTCCCAGCTCAGGCAATAAATATGTACCGTTATAAACAAGAGAATAATAGTATTTGCTCATTCCCTCAGGTGCCCACTGTCCCCATACGGTAAAGCCCGTAATAAAATGACAACAGAATCTTATGACTATGACACATACAACTCCTATATAAGCTCCGAGCATAGGAATTTTTTTTGTATTTACCTTTCTGAGTGTTCCTGCAAAACCAAGCATTGTGAAAGGCACAAGGTAATCGAACAATGCCACAATAATAACCACACCTGCACTCATACCCATATAGAAAACGTTTCCGCCGGGTAAATCAAGAACAAGCTGAAGAATTGCATACATAAGACCTACGAGTCCGCCTGTAAGGTTACCGTACTTGATGCCGATAAGCATAATGGGTAACATACTACACAGCGTTACAGAACCGCCCATAGGCATCTGAATGATTTTGATGAAGCTTAAGACCGTTGCAAGGGCAAGCATTATCGCACATTCGGTGAGTTTCAACAGATTTGTCTTTTTTGTTTTTTCCATTTTTACCACTCCGTAAAATATAAGATAAAACGAAAACGCACCACATCGACCAATGCAGTGCGTGAATTGAAAACAAAATCAATCTGTCCGTATATTCCCTACGCCGGCATTATCCGTATCAGGTTAAAGGGTTTGCACTTTGTGCATCTCAGCCTTTTAAAGCACCCCTATATGGTGTGTATTCATTTTTCAAGTGTATTATACCACTATGATTTCATTTGTCAAGAGTACAATCTGAAAATTTTCCCGAAAAATATATTATAAGTGTACCCTTTCTTACACTTACAGAGCTTTCTTTTCCCGTAAATGAATTGCTGACACCCGTAACAACGGAATTTTCAACAATCGCATCGGTAAAATTATAATAAAGCCCCGTTTCGGTTACACCCTGAGAAACAGTATCAAAAGAGAATACAGAGATATCACCTCTGAGCGAATCGGAAAAACTCAGTTTAGCATCGGTTATTGCCGTAATTGTTGTATCACCCGAAACAAGAAATCCGATACCGTCGTTTTTTGAAATATAACTGAGAAGAGCAATATTTGCAAAAGTATGGTCCTGACGTTTTCCGCCCGTAGCACCAAAAATAACAAATGTTTTATAACCTTTTTCCATAGCATATTTCACGGCAAAAGAAGTATCGGTATCGTCCTTTTCGACGGGCAACTTAATAACATTACCTTCTTCGGGAATGCTTCCGAGTGAATCAAAATCACCAATAATCACATCAGGAACAATATTGTCACGTCTGCAGTAATTCATTCCTGCATCTGCGGCAATTATAATATCATCACTTTTTTTACTTATTTCAATATGTGAGCAGTCACCTGCTGAAATTATGTAACAGACAGACATAAATCACCTTTTAAAATAAGGACAGTGAGGTTATCACTGTCCTGTTAATTTTAATCAGAAATCAAGAGGTACTTTGAGGACTGTTCCGGGATTAAGAGTTGTCCATGTATTGATACCGTTGATTTCACAGAATTTCTGTACCTTCTGAGGTGTGGGAGAAATACCGTGATCACGGAGAATTGAATAGTATGTGTCACCGTATTTGAGAGTGTAATTCACAAACTCTCCCTGATACTCAGTTACGGGAGCCTTGGTTGTTGTTACAGGAGGCTTCGTTGTTTCAGGTTTCTTTGTTGTTGTAACGGGTTTTGTTGTTGTGACAGGTTTTGTGGTTTCCGGCTTTTTGGTAGTTGTTTCTGTCGGCTTCTCAGTTGTTGTTTCCTGAGGCTTTGTTGTACTTATTGTGGTAAGCTCCAGAGAAGAATCCTCTTCAACTGTCACAGCTTCGGTTTCATATGAAGGAACAAATACATCATCGTCTGACTGTTCTTCAGGCTTGTTTATTCCATTGTTTGCCGCATAAAGCATTATTGCAACCGAAGCAATTATAGCAACAATTGTGATAATTATGAATATAACTAAACTAACTCTTTTTTTTTGAGCCGTTTTTTTTTCTTCAGCTGTAAGTTTCGGCTGCTGATGACTCTCCATATTATCAGTTGCTTTTTCAAACTCATCAAGCATATCATCGAGTGAAGATTCGTCCATTTCAAACTCTTCAACATCGGGTTCATCGAAAAGAACGGGAGCATCTGAAACGGGAACTTCATTAACCTGAACTTCTTCAGCAGGAACGTCTTCAATTTCAGGTGCTTCGGGCTCTGCAACTTCTTCCTGAGAAGAAACTCTTGCATAGTTTTCTGCAGCGGCTATAGCCTGAGCCCAGGGTGAATCGTTTTCTTCTTCCTGAGTCTGCTGACTGAGTTCATATTCAACGATTTCGTCAAGATAAGCCTGTTCAAGAGCAATTGCCTCAGCTTTTTCTGCCTCAGCAGCAAGGTCTCTCCATTTGCCGAATTCAACATAATCTGCTCTGAATGCAGGGCCGAAGAATAATTTTTCTTTCTTTTTGAGTATAAGGAGAATTACAAGGAGAAGGATGCCGAATGCTGAAATACCAAGACCTGCAACAAGACCTCTGGGAGTAAATCTGAATTCAACGGTGTGTTCACCTGATTCCATATATACACCCATAAGAGCATCGCCGATTTTTACAATATCTTCATCGGCAACTTCAGCACCGTCAACAAAGACTGACCAGCCTTTATCATAAGGAATTGAAGTGTAAAGCATCTTGCCTTCAGCAAGGTTGATTGTACCCTTGAGATAGCTTTCTCTGTTTTCTGTTACATCAAGAACACCGTTTTCAACAATTGTGTTGTAAGCCTTGATGAACTTGTTCTGATCCATACCGTAAACATACTGATTTACGTTTGAACTGTTCTTGTCATCCTTGATGCTGTATGAAATATAAAGATCTGTGCCACCCTTAACAGTGCCAACATCAAGAATATAGGGATCACTGTCAATTGACTGATTGTAAGTGAATGAACCTGTTGAAACAAGAACTGAATCCACTTCATTTGCATCAACGTATACATAGATGTTCTGTGTATCCTTGATTTCATATTTGAAAGTGATTTCATTTGACTTTTCATTTGTGTTCACTTTATAGACATTGAACTTACCTGTCTGAACTGACATATCATCAACTTCTTCAATGTTTCTGTAATCAGAAGCAACACCATCGATGGGTGTGAGAATATCTGAAACACCTGAAGCGTTATAGAAGAAGTCATTCTGTGAAACGAAAGGATTGATATCGTTTCTTGATTCATCACCGTTGTTATATACCCAGTTTATATCTGTGCCTTCATTTACGGAGAATGCAACGGGAAGCCAATAGTTGTTCTTATAGATTGTCATATCATTGACGGAATCAACTTCAGTGTAAAGGAAATTACCGTCCATAACAGGCTTATAGTTGTCGGTAGGTACATATGAATTATTGTCAACGATATATTTGAGTGACATCATTGAGTTATAGATACCTGTCTGACAGTTATAAGTATAAGAATTTATTTCGTTGCCGTAAAGACCGAGACAGTACTGAAGATTTGCAACCTTTTCGTAAGCCATTGAAGTGAATGTTGAAACACCGGGATAATAGAACCAGCTGTTATCCATTCTTGTAAGAAGTGATGCGAGTTCCATACGGTAGAAGCCGTCTTCACCTTCAAGGTTTTCGATAATATCAATTGCCGCTTCTGTGTCTTCATAAGAGCTTGTGTAAGCATCCTTTGTCTGTGTGACTTTGTAGTTTGGAGTATCTGCAATAAGGATTTCAGCACATACTGCTGTGAGAAGAAGGATTGAAACAGAAGCCTTTGCATACTTGGGATTCTTGAGGAATACAAGGACTACTGCATAGATAACTGCGAATGCGATACTTGTCCAAACAACAGTCTGGTCAACATTCTTTGACCCGATTTTTTCAACAAACATAGCAAATGCAGCAATAAAGCAGGCAGACATAAGGATATCTTTACCTGAAATCTTTTCGATTGATGCTACAACCTTGTAAGCAATAAAGAGAATGAAGAATGAATATGCAAACGAGAATCTGTAAGGAAGGTCATTGGGGAAATGGAATCCGTGCCAGATATAGTTTACCATATTGATATTGAAGCTCAGGAAAAATACTGCAATAACAGCAGTTGTTGCAATCTTTTCTTTTACGCTGAACTTCTTTGAGAACATATAAACGGGAACAAGCACAAGGCTTATGATACCGCAGTAAACATTGGGAAGAACGGTATCTCCGCTGCTTCTGATTGTGGGTTCCACACCTGCAAGATGATTTGCAAGGAAATCAAAAACGTTGAAATATGTTGAAAATGTTGAGGGAAAACTTGAATTTGTTGCTGATGAACCGCTGAGAATGAAAATAACGGGAAGAAGAGCGAAACAGCCTATGAGTGCTGCAAGAACAGAAGAACCTGCAAAGGTGAAGCCGGTTGTAAGGAATCTTGAACTGAAGAATGTGTAACCTGCAGCTTTCTTATATTTTGGTTTGATGATATAATCTCCGCTACCGAGCTTTTCAGCCATTGAATGATCTGCAAAATAAAAATAGAGAAAGAAAATAACTGAAAGTATGCAGGTCATATAAGCCATATAGTAGTTTGTCATCATTACATAAGCAAGTGAACAAATATACATAACAGGCTTGTGTTTATTGATAATGTACCAGACACCGAGCATTACAAGAGGGAATGCAACCATTGCATCAAGCCACATAATGTTCCAGTAATAAGCCACAAAGTAACCGCAGAAAGCATACATAAGACCGAATGCAGCTGTTGAAATGTCTGATTTCTTTGTGATTTTTCCGAGGAAATAAGTAAATGTGTAAGCTGATGCGGAAGCCTTTACAAGAACAACCGTTGCAATAGCTTCGGGAAGATTGAAATGTCCGAAAAGAAGAACTATAAACAGCGTGGGGCTTGAAAGGTAATTGAAATAGTTACCTAAGAATCCGCTGCCAAGACCCGATGTGAATGAGTAAAGCAGAGAATCGGCACCGAACACACGCTCAATAAATTCACCGTAAAGAGGAGCATACTGATGGTAAAGGTCCATTCGGAGAATGATGTTTTCACCAAAAGGAAAGAATTTCCATACAGCATACGCAAACACCATTATAACAGCCGCAATTATTGCAGAGAGAAAACACTCTGAATTACGGGCGAAGATGTTTGATTTTCTGCCAAGTTTTTTCGCCTTCAAAATGATCGATCCTTTCATTTTCAACATAGATACTGTTATTCTATCACAATCAGAAATAATATTCAAGTAACTTTACTTTATTTTAATATTATTTTTTAATATCAGTAAAGATATAACATATGTAACAGAGAATTTAACAAAAAATTCATTAATAGTTGACGAGTGATTTACAATTGTCACATTAAAAATGTGTTAAAATAATGTAAATTTTTATCGGAGGCAAACATATTATGAATCTTCAGAAGCTTATTGATAAGAAAAACTGGGCAGCACAGTATATGGTTGATGAAATCACCTATATCATCAAGAATTTTGAAAAACGTGATCCCGGTTCAAAGGGTGAAAGACAGTCCTGTGAATATATGGCTGAAACACTCAAAAATGACTGCGGATGTGACAGAATCCAGATTGAATCATTCAAAGAGAACCCCGGTTCATTCTTCGGATGGATTTATTTTACAATTACATTTGCACTTCTTGCAATCCCTATGTTCTTCTTCTTCCCCCTTGCATCAGTAATACTCGTTCTTGCAGGTTTCACAATTATGGTTCTGCAGTTCGGTATGTACAAGAAGGTTGTTGATAAGTTCTTCCCTGAAAAGACAGGTACAAATGTTACGGCAATCAAGAGCTGTAAAGGTGAAGTAAAGAGAAGAATTCTCTTCAACGGTCACCCCGATGCCTGTTGGGAATGGCCCGTTAACTACCGTTTCGGCGGTATTGCATTTGAAATGCACGCAATTATCTGCGTTCTTGGTGCACTCTATTATCTTATCCTTTCAGTAATCAAGCTTGCAAAGTTCGGTTTCGGTTATGTTCCGTTCACAACAGAAGAACCTCTTTTCATCGCTTCACTCGTCGGTCTTGTTTTTGTTCCCTTTATGCTCGGTCTTTACAAGATGTGGGACAAGAAGAGAGTTGTTGACGGTGCAAACGATAACCTTTCAGGTTGCTATATCGGTATTGCAATCCTCAAAGCTCTTCAGGATGAAGGCATTGAATTTGAAAACACAGAAATAGGCGTTGTTATCACAGGCTCAGAAGAAGCAGGTCTTCGTGGTTCAAAAGCATGGTGTGAAGCTCATAAGGATGAATTCAGAGATGTTCCCACATTCTTCTATTCATATGACACAATTCACGACCCCAAATATCTTATGGCAAACTACCGTGATCTTAATGCAACAGTTAAATCAGACAAAGATGTTACAGACCTCTTTATGGAATGTGCAGAAGACCTCGGCATCCATTGTCTTAAGGGTATGGTTCCTCCTCTCGGCGGTGCAACAGATAACGCAGCATTCAGCCAGGCAGGTTTCCGTTCAGCAGGTATCACAGGTCTTAACCACGCACTTGAAGACTATTACCACACAAGAAGAGATACATATGACAATATGAATCTTGAAGGTCTTGCAGACTGCTATGCAGTAAGTGTAAAAGTTCTTGAAAAATTCGACGAAGGCGCAAAACAGTAAATAGCATAAAGAAAATCAGCCGCAAGTGCGGCTGATTTTTTTATTCATAAAGCGGCATTTTATCGGTTCAATGAAAACTAAAAGCTTTCAAGCTTTGCCGAAGCTCTGAGAATTTTTCTTGCATCACTGCTGTTGATTACATTATCGTTGTTTACATCACAACAAGCGGTTGCTTCTGCTGTAAGTTTTTCAAGTTTAGCGGATGCACGAAGAACAAGTCTTGCATCTGCGGCTGTAACATTACCGTTACCGTCTGCATCACCTTTACAATAGAAATCAGGAATGGTGAGCTCTAATTTAATACCGCTTACACTAAGAAATTCAACATCAAAAATGTATGTTCCTGCAGGAAGTGTATCAAGATAATCCTTAGTTATTGCAACAAAACCGCTGTTACCCATAAAGTTTGAAACATAATCATTTTTGTCAAGTTTTTTACCGTTCAGACTTATATATTCGATAAGATCAGCACCGAGAGGATAATCAATACCTGAAATTACAAAACCTGCACTCTCTTTTCCGTTCCACGTGTTTTTGAATACAACATCCTTGACTATTGCTTTTTCCGTTATAACATAAAGCTTGAGTCCTATATCAATGCGTTCAAATACAGCATCAAAATAATATGTATCATCATCGAATGTACGCAGATATTCTTCTTTTAATGTTATTTTTACAAGGTTATCAACATCTGATATTTCATAATATTTTTCGTCAACTTCATTATCTTTGTATGTCAGTTTATCAAATTTTTCAAGAATCAAATATGAGTTGATTTCTTCCGAATAAGCATCCAGAACAACTGAAACATCACCTTCACCCTGATACACTTCAAACGGAAGATAAAAATCTGACATAACAATTTTATCTTGTGCATATACTCCTGTTGTCGAAAGCAAAACTGTAACAACAAATAATACTAATGATATACTTACTTTAATACTTTTTTTCATAAATACTCTTCCTTTCTTTGCTTGTATTTTTAGCTGTATTTGTCAAATTAAAAAACCATTGGTATCCCCTCCGTTATACTCATTTATTATTATAAGTACATAACAAGATATTTGCAACATATTTTTTTGGATTGTTTTATTATTTTGTAAAAAATCACGACAGTATCAAAAAAAGATACTGTCGTGTTGAATTATTTAATTACTTTTATGTTATAAATACCGTAATATTGCATTACTTTAAGAGCTTCTGCCGTTATTTTTTCACCGGCTACAAGTACGGAAACGGCGGGAGGGCAACCGACAGATGTATCGGCAACAATATGACCGACGGAATCATTTAAATCAATTTCTTCATTATCGGAAAAAATCGATTCACGGATTGAAAGCACTTTTTCAGGCACAGTCATATGAAGATTTGCTGTTGTTATATTTTCAGCGCACTTCCCTGCCGCATCAACAACCTTTTTATAAGTTGCATCGTCTGTTTCGGGTGTGAACATCATTACGGTGTAATCGGGGTCTTCATATTCGCATTCAACACCTGAATTTCTGAGTTTTTCCGCAAAATCAGTACCTTTTGTAAGAACTGTAAGCTTCAGAGGGTCACTTTCAAGTGTTTCCCATCCGTTTCTGCCGAGTTCCCTTTTCAGATTTTCAATTTTCTTAATACAAATCTGAAGTTTTTCCTTATAACCGTTGCTGAGATATGCATTACACATATCAAGTGACTGCAATATCAGATATGAAGGACTTGTTGAGCCGAACATTTCAAGAGCAGATTTTGCACCCTTTATGAATTTCTCATTATTTATGTGAAGATATGCACCGCCCGTAAGCACGGGAAGTGTCTTATGAGCCGAATCACAGCACATATCAACACCGAGATTTATCGGGTGCAGACTCTCAGAGAGAAAACGAAGATAAGCCCCGTGAGCATTATCAACAAGCATAAGAGCTTCGTATTTATGTGCAATTTCAGTAAGCGATGTAATATCATTCATTCCGCCGAGATAATCCGGTGATGTGATGTATACGGCATCGGCTTTTTCTTTTTTCAGTTCTTTTTCAAGCTGTTCGGGTGTTATATTACATCTGCAGAGAGAAAAATTCTCATTCTCATCAAATAACCAACGGACTTTAATATCGAGCAGTGCACAGGCATAAACAAAAGACTTATGTACATTCCTTGCGGCAAGGACCGTGAAATCCTGTTTTCCGTTTTTTGCAAGTGCCATCATTGCTTTTATGCTCTGCGATGAGCCTCCTGCAGAATAGAATGTTCCGAGTGAGCCGAAAAGAGAAGTTGCATTCTTTTCACTTTCTGCAATTATCCCCTGAGCCTGATACAGGGCGTCAGCACCGTTTATTTCTGTTATATCAAGATTTTCACATCCGAGGAATGAAACACCCTTGTGTCCCGGCATATGAAGTCTTGAAACACCGTTTTCGGCATATTTCTTTACGAAATCAACTATCGGCGTGTTCATTTGCCGAGTTCCTTTGCAACCTGCATCATTATTGCACATTCCATTCTCTTTTTGAAGAGTGTGCAGCCGTATTCATAAATTCCCCTGATTGAGCCTGTTGCGTGGTATGCATTTGCAGCACATCCGCCTGAGCACCAGAGCTTTGCCCAGCAGTCCTTACATTCGGGACGGACATAAACGTTACAGCTTCTGAAATCCTCACGGACATCGTTGTTTGTGACACCGTCAAAGACGTTACCCATAAGGAATTTTTCATCACCTACGAACTGATGACAGGGATAAAGGTCACCCCAAGGAGTGACAGCCATATATTCGGTACCTGAGCCGCAACCTGAAATACGTTTGTAAATACAGGGACCACCCTTAAGGTCAATCATATAATGGTAGAATGTATAGGGATTGCCTTCCTTTGCCTTTTCAAGCATATCCTTTGCAAGGATTTCATACTGTTCAAGAACAACGGGAAGGTCTTCCTGTGTGAGTGCCGCTGCATCATCGGGAGAACACACAACGGGTTCCATACTCAGCTTATTGAATCCGAGACGGAGCATTTCGTTGATATCTTTTGTGAAATCAGGGTTTGCATGAGTGAATGTACCTCTCATGTAATATTCCCTGTCGCCTCTTGCTTCTACAAACTTCTGAAATTTAGGAACAATTCTTTCCCAGCTGCCGTTACCTGCATAGTCTACACGGACAGCATCGTGAATTTCCTTTCTGCCGTCAAGACTGAGAACAACATTATGCATTTCCTTGTTTGCAAATTCTATAACATCGTCATCAACAAGAACACCGTTTGTTGTGAGTGTGAAACGGAAGTTCTTGCCCTTTTCCTTTTCAATTGAACGGGCATACATAACAAGGTCTTTTACAACCTGCCAGTTCATAAGCGGTTCACCACCGAAGAAGTCAACTTCGAGGTTTGTTCTGTTGCCCGAATTTTCAACAAGAAAATCGAGTGCACGTTTACCCACTTCAAATGACATAACTGCTCTGTCGCCGTGATAATTGCCCTGACTTGCAAAGCAATAAGCACAGTTGAGATTACAGGTATGAGCAACGTGAAGACAAAGCGCCTTGATAATGTTGCCGCTTCTTTCCTTGAATCTTGTTGCATCGGCTTCAAATGTGTCCGGAGTGAAGAGTTTACCTGCCTTTTCAAGAGCAGACACATCTTCAATACAGAGTTTCACATCTTCTGCAGTAACATCTTTCCTGTCTGAATATTTTGTAAGAATTTCACTTACTATTTCATCCTGTGTTTTCTCTTTATACATAGAAATAATATCGTAAGCCACTTCGTCAACTGCGTGGATAGAGCCAGAGCAGGAGTCAAGCACGATATTGAATCCGTTTAATTTATACTGATGTACCATTATATCACCTTAAAACAAAAATTACAGAAAAAAATGCCGCATCAAAGCGGCATTCATCTTGAAAGGATTATTCCTTGTTTTCGCACTGCTGATTTGCGATACCGCAGCTTGTCTTACATGCTGACTGGCAAGATGTCTGGCATTCACCGCAACCGCCGTTCTGAGCGCTTTCGCAAAGGTTACGAGTATCAAGAGTTGTGATTCTTTCCATAATTCATATCTCCAATTCTTTTTCTGCATTTGCAGTAATTAATACGCTATAAAGTATATCACAAGAAAAATGCATTGTCAATACAGCTTGACATTTTTTAGGGCAGAATGTTACCTGCACTCATAAAGATTGCATACCATTCTTCACGTGTGAGTTGAATTTCTGATGCCTTAAGACATTCTGCAAGTCTTTCTTTTTTGAGAGTACCTGTTATAGGCTGTATTTTTGCGGGATGTGAAAGAAGCCACGCCATAACGATTGTTGTTTTTGAAACTGAATATTTTTCTGCAATTTCATCGAGTTTTTTATTAAGCTCTGCATAATCAGGATTATCAATGAAGGTACCTGCTGCAAAACCGTGCTGGAAGGGTGACCACGCCTGAATTGTGATTTTATTCATACGGCAGTATTCAATGATTCCCGAGCCTCTTTCAACCGAAGAATCGTTATACATATTGACATTGAGTCCCGATTTTATCATAGGACAATGAGCAATACTCAGCTGCATCTGATTTGCTACAAGAGGCACATTGAGATTTGATTTAAGGTATTCCATCTGCCAGATATTCTCATTTGAAACACCGAAATTGCGTACTTTACCGTTTGATTTGAGAATATCGAATGCTTCACATACTTCTTCAGGCTCAAAAAGAGTATCGGGTCTGTGAAGAAGAAGGACATCGATATAATCGGTATTGAGTCTTTTCAGACTGCCGTCTACGGATTCAAGAATGTGTTTTTTTGAAAAATCAAAGCTGACACCGGGCACTATACCGCACTTTGTCTGAATAAACATTTTTTCACGGAGAGTATCATTCATACCGATAGCTTCGGAGAAGATTTTTTCTGCTTCTCCCCCACCGTAAATATCAGCGTGGTCAAAAAAGTTTGCACCGTTATCAAGTGCTGTTCTTATAAATTCTTCTGCAGTTTTAAGGTCTGTTTTTCTGTTAAGACGCCAGAAACCGACTGCGATATTTGGCACTTCAAGACCTGAAACACCTAAATTGATTTTTTTCATAGCAAAACTTCCTTTACATTTGTTATTAAAAAACTGACGGAGAAGATTATTCTTTTCCGTCAGTTATAGAATCAGAATATATAGTAAGTGAATGTGCCGTTTTTCTGAACGGTAAGAATAAGTGAATCATCAGCAAATATGGGATTTACAACATCTCTGAACAACTCATCAGAATATACTGCTGAAACTTCACCTGTAAGAGAATCCGCAACACAGAGAACGGGATATCTTTCTTCTGAATAACCTCTTACAACAATTCTGTTATCCTCACAGACAAAGAGATCTGCTCTGAAATTCTCAGAACCTGTGAATGAGATTTTTGTTTCTTTATCTTCGGAAATATCATAAACAGTATTTGTTGACTTTACATAAATGCAATCGTGACAGACAAGGATATCATCCTTTGTTACACCTTCAAAGCTCTTGACAATCTGAGCATTATTGCCTTTCTTGTCACTCTTTTCAACCACAACATTATTATTTTCAGTTGTGATGTAGATTATACCGTCTTCGGTATATGTTGCAAAGTAACCGAGAACATCTTTTGCAAGATTGATGTTATCTGTATTGTTTCCCGAGCCGCCGCTTGAAAGAAGGTCTACTCTGGGGTCATCTTCACCGTACTGTCTGCCCGAGAAGAAAAGAACAGTATCAACAGAGCCGTTTACGGTATTATCATTGACAAGTGAATAGTCAGTTCTTCTCGCACCGTTAATACCTACAGTTCTGTTAGCTTCGGAAAGCTGTCTTGAACAGGTTGAATCATCATACTTGAAGATAAAGGGTTCTTCAAAAATCTTTTCGTTGCTGTAAAAATCTTCTTCGGTTGTATCGATAAGAAGAAGACAGCTCTTTGATGATTTCTTTGCATAGTCTTCGCCGTAATTTGTAAGACGGAAAAATGCATAAGGATAAAGGTCAAATTCGGTTGTACTGCCTGTGTAAAGACCGTAACCTGAAATCACGCCGTCCTGTTCATAATAAGTGATTGTTGCATTTACATTCTGTTCGCTGAGTTTTACCTTTGCATCATAGGTACCTGTAGCCTCAAGAGGGAAGAATGTGTTGTCTTCATACTTATAGAAATTAACTGCACCGTCTGTTGACATCGTGTAAAACACGTTATCAATATCTGTTTCAAGATAAGGCAGGTTACTGTCACCCTTTGCAATAAGGTCAACGTTATAATCACTGCCGTGATTTACAGGCTCTGCATCAGTTGTGGGTTCATCGGAAGGGCTGATGACCTCATCAAGAACACCGCTGAAAACGAGAACTGCAAACGCACAGACAACTGCAAAAATTGCAAGTATTATGGTGAGTTTCTTTTTATTATCCATAAACGGACACCTCCGCAGTCATATTCCATTTTATTATAAACTTTTTTTTCATTGGTGTCAATATTAATTCAATGGGTATTAAAAAATGTCTGTAACTGTAAGCAATATATATCCAGCCCCCCGATAACAGGATTTAACGGATAATGAAATTTTCTTCATACTCATAAAAAAATCGGGCATCTGCCCGATTCTTTTATTGTTTCTTTATCTGATTAAGCTGTGCATTTATTCCGAGAAGCTGTTCTTTTGTAAAGTTAATTCCCATCATACCGAGCATTCCCGAAAGTCTTAAGAATGTGAAGCCGCCAAGCATCTGCATCATTGATTCGTTCAGTTCAAATCCTGCAGCCTTTGCATCACCGCCTTCGGGCATCATTTTTGCAAACATTCCCATAAACATCTGCATTCCCTCAGGTGTTTTCATAATGTCGCTCATTTTATCATTGATTGAAAGATATCCGTCAACGGTTGTGACATCAAACCAGTTGAGCACGGCACCTTTTTCCTTGAGTCTGTATTCTTCATTGAACACATCAACCTTACGGATAATTCCTTCATCCTGAAGCTCCCCTGAAACGGCACGGAGATGTGTTTCACCAGCATTGGGCACATCGAAACGGAAGAAGTGGTCTTCTGCTTCCTTTTTACCAAGGCTTACACCGTTTGCGAAAAGTTCAACTTCTCGGCAATTGGAGTAAACTGTAACTTTTGTGACATCCTCTACCCTGTCAACATATCTCTTACCGCAAAGATGGACAAACGGCTCATCTGAAAGCCATGCTTTGTATGCATAGAAAGCGTCTTTCTTATACTTACGGTCAAAGGTGACAAGACCTTTATGATTCTGTCCGTTTTCACCGCCTTCGTTTCTTGCGTCTGCACCGAAGTCAAACATATTCCATACATGGGTTGCCCAGATATATTTTCTTGAGAAGAGCTGTTTTATAAGCTCCTCGTGATAATATGCCTGATATTCTTCAGTATAGTCACCCTGAGCAGGATCTGATGTATGCCAGTTGAGTGCTTCACATCCGTATTCGGAACAACCGATGGGAATATCGGGATGTCTTTCGTGGAATTTATCAAACCACGGTCCGTTCATTGATGTATCTCCGCCGTACCATCCGAAATAGTGATTATACGAAACAAGGTCGGGAATCTGAATATACGGACTGTCAATTGAGCAAGGAGAAACAACGGCAATAGTTGTAGGACGTGTCTTATCCATTTCGTGACACATATCATTGAGAATTCTGTGATTTTCAAGAAGGTCGGGATCCTCGTCACCTTTCATAGAAATCTCGTTTGAGAGTCCCCATACAGCGATTGACGGATGATTGTAATTCTGAATAATGAGCTCCTTCATCTGAGAAATCGTATTTTCTCTCGCTGTGGGCATATGCTGTGAGATATAAGGAATTTCTGCCCAGATAACAAGTCCTTTTTCATCGCAGAGATTGTAAAAATACTGATCGTGCTGATAATGTGCAAGACGGATTGTTGTAGCACCCACTTCAAGAATGAGATTGATATCCTCTTCGTGATGCTCGGAAAGAAGAGCGTTACCAAAGCCCCATCTGTCCTGATGACGTGATACACCTCTCAAGGGATATTCTTCACCGTTAAGAATGAATCCTCTTTCAGGGTCAACAACATAACTTCTGCAGCCGAATTTTGTTTTTATATTATCAATCACGTTGTCACACTGAACAAGTTCAATTGTTGCATTGTAGAGATACGGATCTTTTTTACCGTTCCAGAGATTAACATTTTCAATAACAAACTCGATTTTTGTATCGTCTGTTTCTTTTTTGTAAACTTCGTTGCCGAATTTATCGGTGATTATATATCTTAATTTCTGTTCGTCTTTTTTGTTTGCAACCCATGTTTCAACAGTGACTTTTGCATTTTCACCCTCAATAACGGGAGTAACCATAAGACCCGGTCCACCGAAATAATCAAGGTCAAAATGAGAATTATTCACACATATAATATTGACATCTCTGTAAAGACCGCCGTAGAAAGTGAAATCTGCAACCTGTGGATAAACTCTGTCATTTGCAGAGTTGTCAACAGCAATAACAACAAGATTATCACGTTCAAGAGCGTCTGTCATATCAACTCTCCAGGTTGAATAACCGCCGTCGTGATGTGCAAGATTCTTTCCGTTTACATAGACATCTGCCGAAGAATTTGCACCGTTGATTTCAAGATAATATCTGTCTGCTTCGGGGAGGTCAAGTTTATCAAAGCTCTTTGCATAGTAACAGGTGCCTCTGTAAAAATCGTTTCCGCCATCCTGACCGTCGATATTATTCCACGAATGAGGAAGATTCACCCATACCCAATCGTTGGGAAGACTTTCGGGCACACAGTCAGCCTGTTTTGTAAAAGCCCATTTATAATTGAAATTATATATATTTCTCATAGTTTTTCTCCTTTAAAAATGGTGTCCAACAAGAGTATTTGTCGGACACCGTAAAATTAATCGTTTGTTTATGCTTCTTCTGTTTTTCTGCTTGCCTCAAGTTCAGAATTCATTTTTTCAAGCGTCTTCTTGTCGAGATTATAAATTACCGCAATACCTATAAACTGAAGAACTGCACTGAACAGATAAAGTCCTGCAACAAGCCAGCACATATTGTGTGATGTTTCAAAACTCTGACCGATTGTACCGAGTTCTGACTGATATCCGAGAACGCCCATGATAAGAAGAACGATTGAGGGGCCTATGCCCTGTGCAAGCTTACGGAAGAATGAGTGAAGTGAATAAACAACACCCTCTTCTCTTGTACCGAATTTCCATTCGTTGTAGTCGATAGCATCGCCCATAAGTGCCCATGAAACGCATGTGTAAACACCCATACCAAGACCGAAACCGACAAGACCGATAAGGTAAACTATGAGAGCAATGTTTCTGTTTTCAATCATGGGGAAAATAAGCATTACAAGTGAACCGATAACTGAAACAATTGTGCCGACAACGGATGTTTCTTTCTTACCGTACTTGTTGACAAGCTTCTTGATGAAAGGCAGGAAAAGAACCATAGGAGCAAAGCCTATCATCTGAACGACACCTGACATTGAAGCCTTGTTGAAATATGTTGCAAACATAATTGTATTTGCAGTTGTAGCTGACTGCATACCAAGGAACATACCCATTGCGGCTACAGTTGCACCAACTGCGGGACGGTTCTTCATAAAGTTTGAAAATGCCTTGAAAACATTGAATTTTCCGCCGTTTTCATTTGTCTTTACAGAGTTTTCATCAACACGGATTGTTATGTTTTTAATCATAAACATAAATGCAACAAAACCGAAAACGCCCATTATAAGAGCTGCCCAGAAAACTCTGTTACCGAGAAGTGTCTCAAACTGCTGGCCTGTAAGAGGATCAAGCACAGCATCGCCGATTTTGTAAGCTTCGCCCGTTACGGGGTTTGTGTGATAATCACCTGTTCCGTCATATGTTACCTTTTCCCAGATAAGCATAGGAAGAATAACCATAGGAACAATATTGCCGAACATTGAGCCGATTGAACGCCATGTTGAAAGCTGTGCACGTTCACCGCTGTCGTGAGTTATAATTGAAAGCATTGAGCCGTAAGGAACGTTTGCTACTGTATAGAATGCATCCCAAAGAATGTAACCGAGAACAAACAGAATTGCCTTGACAACAACACTTGCATTCGGGAAAGGAAGGAATACAGCTGCACCGGCAACAAGCAGACCACAGGCACCGATAAAGATGTATGTTTTGAATTTACCCATTTTGTAATTTCTCTTGTCGTTATCGATCATTGTACCGATAAGGGGATCATTGACTGCGTCCCATATCTGCACAAGAAGAAGCAGAGCAGAGAGAAGACCTGTTTCCATCATCATAAAAACAAGCCAGAATGTCTGAACAGTGCCTTTGAGTGCAAAGCTCATATTACATCCGAAGTCACCTGCAGCATAAGCAATCAGGTCACGCTTGCCGAACGGTCTTTTGCCGTTTACAAGCTCTTTAGATTTTTTTGCCATAAAAACCACACTTTCTGTTTTTATTATATTCTGTTAATATTATTGTAATACATTTGCAAAATTTAAGTTAGTAAATTTTTTTTATTTTTTAGTATTATTTTTATACATTATCTTGAATTTCTATAAAAATTATGGAATAATAATAGCAATATTAGTCTAAATATACAAACAATCGGGTGAATTGTTATGAGTTACAAAAAAGAAATTAATTTTACTGTAAAAGTTCTGAGAAAAATGCAGATTGAATCACATATTATACCCCGTTCATCCTTACCGGACAATAACGAAAAAATATATTCAGGATTATTAAGCATAACAGGACACAATACAATCAATATCATTACAGATGAAGAAAAGTACAATTACATTGTGTTTCTTCTTCCACGTACAGATGAACAAAGCATATTCATATGCGGTCCGTTCAAAGATCCGGCAGTTTTATCACTCATTTCCACACTCGGTGAAACTATGTGGGGCGGTGCTGATAATTTCAGAATAAAAACACACACATCAACTGACGGAAAACTGACTGAAACCGCAAAAAACTATTCATTTCTGAAATATTCTGTGCATATACAGGAAGCGATATCAATAATCGACTCTGACCTGACAGCAGACCTTAGCCTTAAAGCAGTTTCGTCGTTACTCGGCATAAATGAAAGTTATTTTTCCACACTTTTCAGAAAAGAAACAGGAAAAACATTTACAGATTATGTAAACGCCAAAAGAATTGAACATGCAAAAAAGCTGCTTTTTTCAACATCACTTCAGATTCAGACAATTGCACAGCTCTGCGGAATACTTGATGTAAATTATTTTACAAAACTGTTCAGAAAATATACAGGTATGGCACCTTCATCGTTCAGAAATTCAACTTAATATCAATGTATTGATATTATATTAAGAACATATTAATTATTATCAAAGGTTTTTTTATTACTATTGTTCTGAAACAGATTTTGTGTTATTATGTAGAAAAGAAACGGAAAGGAGTATGATATGGATTTCAGAAACAGCAGATATATCCCCTATTATATTGCAGGTGCCCTGATAATTATTGCATCGGTTGTTATTGCAATAATTGTTCCCGGGCTTCAGATTGAAGAAGAAATTCCTTCTCAGACACGTCCTCCCGAAACTACTTCAGTATTGAGAATTGAAGACGGCGTACCCGTTTATCCCGATATTCCTGCAAGCACTTTTGCTCAGGATAACTTCATTATGAAAAACGGACGTGCAGAATATATTGATAAAAATGTAAAAACCTACACAGGAATTGATGTTTCATCATTTCAGCGCAACATTGACTGGAACAAAGTAAAAGCTGACGGAATTGAATTTGCGATAATCAGAGTGGGGTTCAGGGGTTACGGCAGCAAAGGTGATATCCACAAGGATGACAATGCAAAGAAAAACATTGAAGGTGCTCTGAAAGCAGGTCTTAAAGTAGGTGTTTACTTCTTCTCTCAGGCTATAACCGTTGAGGAAGCAATTGAAGAAGCTGAATTTGTTATTGACTTCATAAAAGATTACAAAATCACATTCCCTGTTGTTTTTGACTGGGAAAACGAGCCGGGAAAGAATATGAGAACAGATAACCTTCCCGATAACATTCTTACAGACTGCGCTGTTGCCTACTGCGAAAGAGTAAAACAGGCAGGATACATACCTGCAGTTTATTTCAACCTCAATTACGGATATATGAGATATAACCTCAGTTCAATAAAGGATTACACTTTCTGGTTTGCACAGTATAAAGAAGAAAGTCCCGAATTCTATTATAATTACAGCATATGGCAATACAGTTACACGGGAAAAGTTGACGGTATTGATTCTGACGTTGATCTGAATATTTCATTCACAGATTTCACAATAGGATAAAAAATAAGGAGCTGAAATCAGCTCCTTTATTTTTATTCAACATTTATAGGCACTTCGTTTGCAGGTTCTTCGTTAACGGGAGGCTCCTCATTTACGGGAGGCTCTTCTGTTGCCTGAGTTGTGGTTTCTGCCTGTGTTGTGGTTTCTGCCTGTGTTGTGGTTTCTGCCTGAGTTGTAGTCTCAGCCTGAGTTGTGGTTTCTGCCTGTGTGGTTGTTTCAGCCTGAGTAGTTGTTTCAGCCTGTGTTGTGTTTTCTCTTTTTGTTGTTGTTTCAGCGGGACGGGTTGTTGAAGGAGCACGTGTTGTCTTTTCTTCAGAACCACCATCCATTGAACCGGCATCTCCGCCGCCTTCTGTATCTTCAACACTCTGCATACCGTGGCTTCCGTTGAAATCACCTGTATACTCTTCTTCGTCTTCATCACCGAAGAGATTATCAACTACAACATCAGGCTCTGAATGGCCTTCATTACCTGTG
Source organism: Clostridia bacterium (assembly GCA_017549285.1). Lineage (GTDB taxonomy): Bacteria > Bacillota > Clostridia > Oscillospirales > Acutalibacteraceae > UBA1081. The sequence goes on along the minus strand of JAFYVE010000035.1, from coordinate 54,076 downwards.
GGTTTCTCGGGACGTGTTGCAAAATAAAGAGCTGCTGCAACTGCAAGAAGAATAACAAGAATAACTACGGGAATAAAACCGAGAATCTTTTTCTTTGTTGATTTCTTTGCTGCGGGAGCTTCTGCATACTCTTCCTCATAAGCTTCACCGTCTGATTCAAACTCTTCGGGATATTCGCTTACAGCTGAATCAAAAGCTGCATCTGCGCCTTCAACGGGAAGAACTGCATATGTGCGTTCAGCATCACAGTTCAGCTTCATTAGAATAACCGAGCAATCCATTCCTCTTGCTGAAGTTGAAAGAAGTCTGAAGATATCTCTTACTGCAAGTTTGAGTTCAGCGCCCTGATCAAAAACATTTACGATTCCGTCATAATCAAGGTTCTGAGATGCTTCTTCACCAAGAAGAGCAAAAACATCACCATCAGCAATAACATCAACGAACTGAAAACCTCTTCCGCCGTCATCATCTGAAAGAGCAATTTCAAAAAGCTCACCCTCTGAGAAACGAAGAAGATGGCAGTTGCCTGTTTTTGCGGCAACTACGCAGTCGTCATAAGCACAGACAATACCGATTGAAAGTCTTGCACCTTCAATATCACATTTTTCAACAACAGAATCCATATCATCAAAGAATCTGTTTATAACAGCTTCTGCATTGTGCTTATTGATATTTACATCTTTTACATAATCATTGAATGCTGCTGCGGCACCAGCGGCAAAGCCTTTCTGATTACCAGAAGCGATAACAGCTACATAAGGAGGCTTTACATTACCTGCAGCTTTGAAACCTGTATCAGCTTCCTGTGAAGATATAACTTTACCGTTAAGATTAAGGTTATCACCGTTAAAGCCTTTTGCAAGACGGCTCTTTGTTATAGCAACAGATTCAACCTGAATTACAGCCATAAAAACACCTTCCGTATATAATGAAATAAATTTTAGTATTTAACTATATTATTTTAACATCTATTTATATTTTAGTCAACAGATATTTATTATATATCTGAATAAAAAAAGTAATCAATGTTTGTCTGAATTTCGTGATTCTTTGATAAGACGCTGTTTTTCATTCCAGAGATTTTCAGAAAGGTCAACGTAATAATTATGAGGATATTCAAAACGGAGAACTTCTTCCCACAATGTGTCAACCTGCTCTGCACAGTATGTTCTGATATCGGAAACATCGGGTGATATGTAAACACACTTTCCGTTTTCAAATACGGGAACAAGCAGCTGTCTTGCAACGAAATTTGTAACATTCTTTCTCTTCCACGAATAATCGGGGTCGAAAAGTTCATATTCATCCTTTTCCGAAATATCTTCGTTTTCGAGTGTGAGAAGGTCAGCAATTGCTTTGCCTGTTTCCATATCGAAAAGTCTCCACAGAAGTTTCGGGCAGGGAGTTGTGATTTTTGATACGTTTTCACTCAGCTTTATGCAGTTTTTGATTTCACCGTTTTTCTCAACAGCGGCAAGTTTGTAAACACCGCTGAAAACAGGGGCATCAGCTGAAGTGATAAGTCTTTCGCCCACAAGAAAACCGTCAACCCTTGCACCGTGACCGAGCATTTCACGGATAATGAATTCATCGAGTGAATTTGATGCGTAAATATCGCAGTCGGGAAAACCGGCTTCATTGAGCATTTTCCTTATCTTCTTTGAAAGATATGCAAGGTCACCGCTGTCTATACGTATTCCCTTGGGTCTGTAGCCATTGGGAACAAGCTCCCTCTTAAAGGCTTCAATTGCATTGGGAATGCCTGAATTTATTGTATCGTAAGTGTCAACAAGAAGAATACAGTTATCGGGATATTCTCTCGCATATGCACAGAAAGCGTCAAGCTCAGAATCGAAAAGCTGAATCCACGTGTGACTCATTCCGCCGTAAAGAGGAATACCGAATTCCTTTGCGGCAACAACATTTGATGTGGCAGTACAACCGCCTATATATGCACTTCTTGCGCCGTAAACAGCAGCATCAGCACCGTGGGCACGTCTTGAGCCGAATTCAACAATACTTCTGCCCTGTGCGGCACGCACAATTCTGTTTGCCTTTGTTGCTATGAGTGTCTGATGATTGATTGTGATAAGAAGCATTGTTTCAATCATAAGAGCCTGCAGAACAGGACCTTTCACCTTGACTATCGGCTCACCTGCAAAAACAGGAGTACCTTCGGGAACAGCCCATATATCGCACTTGAACTCGAAATCTGCAAGGTAGCTGAGGAAAGCTTCAGAAACACCTTGCTGACGGAAAAATTCAATATCTTCAGCGTCAAAATGAAGATCTCTGAGTGTTTCGCACATCTGCTGAACACCCGCCATAATGCAGAAACCGCCTATCTGCTGTGAGGGTCTGAAAAACAGATCAAACCACGCAAGAGTATCGTCAATTCCGTTGGAAATAAAACCGTTAGCAAGAGCTAATTCATAAAAGTCCATCATAAGGCTGTATTTATCTGATTTACTTATCATTTTATCATCCCGTTTCATAAACTGATGTCATTATTTTTATAATACCATATCCGTCTGTTTTTATCAATAAGAAAAATTTATTAATTAAAAGTTAACAAACCTAATATAAATTTATTTTTCATTATTGAATTTTACAGATTAATATGTTAAAATATGTATGCATTGAACGGAGGTGCAATAATGAGAGTAAGAAAACAGGAACTTGGAAACCGCAATATCGCAGGAGCAAGAGTTGAACAGAGAAGAAAGGCTATCGGTATGAAGCAGAAAGATCTTCTCACACAGCTTCAGGTAAGAGGTGTTGACCTCAACGCATCAGGTCTTTCAAAGCTTGAAGGTCAGATCAGAAGCATCAACGATTATGAACTCATCGCTCTTTCAGATGTTCTTGGTGTATCAGTAAACTGGCTTCTCGGTATCGGAGAATAAAAAAATAAACAACCGGCAAAATACTTGCCAGATTGTTTATTAAATATTCAATTGTGCACAATCAGATTGTACACATCCGAGCAAAGATAAAGCGAACCGCAGACAATAAGTACTCCGTCTTTTTCAATACTCTCAATCAATTCATCAACTGAATCTTTATCAAGTTTATAACTCACGGCTGATGTGCCGTGTTTTTTTATTTTATCGCATAGTTCATCTTTGTCCAAAGCTCTCGGATTTGAGGGAGTTACGGTATACACCTTATCGAAATAAGGCATCATCATTGAAAGAACTTTATCAATATCCTTATCTGCCATCATACCCATAAGTGCAGTTATTTTTTTGCCCTTAAGGTGGCTTTCCATAACAGAGCAGAGAGCTCTTGCGCTGTCTTCATTGTGACAACCGTCAAGAATAACAAGAGGATTTTCGCAAACGACTTCGCATCTTGCAGGATTTCTTGTTTTACTGATACCGGCTGAAATTGCATTTTCGGAAATAACTATCCCCTGCTCTTTTAACAAATCAATAACTGTCAGCGCTGTTATGCAGTTTTCTTGCTGATGCTTACCGGGGAAAGGCACAAAAATATTTCTGCCCTGATAATTGATTTCACTCCCCTTTATTGATTCATCAATGACTTTTATATCATTAATTGAGGAAACATAAAGCTTTGAGTTTTTTAATTCGGATTGTTCTTTAATAACAGATAAAGCATCAGAAGGCTGAGCTGAATTTGTAACGACGGGACAACCATTCTTGATTATTCCGCACTTTTCGAATGCGATTTCACTTATAGTGTTGCCTAAAATATTGACGTGGTCCAGTGAAATTGAAACAATAACGCTCGCAAGAGGGCTTTCAATTACATTTGTTGCATCGAATCTGCCTCCGAGTCCCGTTTCAAGCACAACAAAATCACAACCTACATTTTTATAATGAAGAAAAGCAGCAGCTGTGACTGCTTCAAACTCGGTTATAATGATATTTTCACTTCTGAGCTTTTCGATTTCTGCTTTTACAGTTTCAGTCACTTCATTGAGGTCTTTTTCACTTATCATTTCACCGTTTACACGGATTCTTTCACGGAAATCAACAATATAAGGCGAAGTATAAAGACCTGTTTTGTACCCTGCCTCTTTAAGTACTGATGCAAGGAATGAACAGACCGTACCTTTTCCGTTTGTACCTGCAACATGGATACAGTGCAAGTCTTTTTCGGGACTGCCGAGCCTTTCAAGAAGTATCTTTATTCTTTCAAGCCCCGGCATAATACCGAATGTCAGAAGTGAATGATAATAATTTTCTGCGTTGGTCATAAATATTCTTCTTTCAAAAAACGCAGGACTTACGCCCTGCGTTCTGTAAATTAACCTAATTTTTCAATACTTGATTTAAGAAGAGCAATCTTTTCCTGAAGTTTTGCACCATCTTCCTTCTGCTGTGCAATAACAGCTTCGGGAGCCTTTGCAAGGAAACCGGGATTATTAAGTTTGTTCTCAATAAAGCCGAGCTTCTTTTCAGCTTCTGCAAGTTCTTTATTGAGTCTCTTCTTTTCTGCCTCAAAATCAACGAGCTGTGCAAGAGGAAGATAGATTGTTGCATCTGCAGTAACAACACTTACGCTGCCTTCGATGTCAAAGCTGTCTGCGACCTGAACATCTGATGCTGATGCAAGTCTCTTGAAGAACTCAACACCTGTTGTGAATGTATCTTTATATGAAGTTGCAACATAAACTTCTGCCTTCTTTGAGGGAGCAACGTTCATTTCTGCACGGCGGTTTCTTACTGCCTTAATAGCTGTCATGATGCGTTCCATTTCAGCTTCTTCATCAGCAAAAACAAGTTTATCTGTGAATTCAGGCCACTTTGAAACCATAATTGATTCGCCTGCGTGAGGAAGTGTCTGCCAGATTTCTTCTGTGATGAAAGGCATAAAGGGATGAAGGAGCTTGAGTGTATTTGACATAACGTAAACAAGAACACCCTTGCATGTTGCCTTCTTTTCTGCATCTTCTGAATTAAGACGAATCTTACAGAGCTCGATATACCAGTCACAGAGAACATCCCAAATGAAGTCATAGAGCTTCTGAACTGCAAGACCGAGTTCAAACTTGTCAAGTGAAGCTGTAACTTCCTTTGCAAGTGTGTTGAACTGGCTGAGAATCCATTTATCTTCAATTGCAAGATTTTCAGGAACATAAGGTGCAGGTTCGTTTTCGTCAAGGTTCATAAGAACGAAACGAGCAGCATTCCAGAGCTTATTTGCAAAGTTACGGCTTGCTTCAACCTTTTCGTCTGAGAAACGCATATCGTTTCCGGGACTGTTGCCTGTTGCAAGAGTGAATCTCAATGCATCAGCGCCGTACTGATCAATAATTTCAAGGGGATCAATACCGTTACCGAGTGACTTTGACATCTTTCTGCCCTGAGCATCACGGACAAGACCGTGGATAAGAACTGTGTCAAAGGGCACCTGACCTGTATATTCAAGAGCTGAGAAAATCATACGGGATACCCAGAAACCGATGATATCATAGCCTGTAACAAGTGTATTTGTGGGATAATAATGCTTGAGGTCTGCTGTTTCTTCGGGCCAGCCGAGTGTTGAGAAGGGCCAGAGAGCTGATGAGAACCAGGTATCAAGAGTATCGGGATCCTGATTGAGGTTCTTGCTGTTACAATGCGGACAAGCATCAAGTTCTGTCTTTGAAACAGTCATCTTACCGCAGTCTTCACAGTAATATGCGGGGATTCTGTGACCCCACCAGAGCTGACGTGAAATACACCAGTCACGTGTGCCGTTCATCCAGTTGAGATAGTTCTTTGTAAATCTTTCGGGAATGAACTTTGTTTCACCCTTTTCAACTGCTTCAATAGCAGGCTTTGCAAGGGGTACCATACGAACGAACCACTGCTTTGAAACCATAGGCTCGATTGTGTTATGACAACGGTAGCAAGTGCCTACCTCGTGCTTACGGGGTTCAACTTCTTTAAGGTATCCGCCTGCTTCAAGGTCTGCAAGAATTGCTTTTCTTGCTTCCTTTGTTGTCATACCTGCATACTTGCCGCAGTCAAGAACTTCGGGTTCATTTTCAGTTGCTCTGCCGCTTGCAATAAGCTCATCTGCAATTCTCTTATCCTCTGCACCTGTAAGGTGACCGTCATATGTGAATGTACGCACAATGGGGAGATTGTTTCTCTGACCTACTTCAAAGTCGTTGGGGTCGTGTGCAGGAGTGATTTTAACAACACCTGTTCCCTTTGTCATATCTGCGTGTTCATCGCATACGATGGGGATTTCTTTATTAAGAAGAGGAAGAATAACGTGACAGCCGTGAAGATGCTTGTATCTTTCGTCTTCTGCATTGATAGCAACAGCTGTATCACCGAGCATTGTTTCGGGACGTGTTGTTGCGAGTTCAAGCTTTTCGCCTGTTTCTTTTACTGTGTAAAGAAGATGCCAGAAATGGCCGTCTTTTTCTTCATATTCAACTTCAGCATCTGAAATTGATGTGTTACAGAAAGGACACCAGTTAACCATACGGTTGCCTCTGTAAATAAGGTCTTTTTCATAAAGACGTACGAAAACTTCATTAACAGCCTTATTACAGCCTTCGTCAAGAGTGAATCTCTCTCTGTCCCAGTCACAAGATGAACCGAGTTTCTTGAGCTGTTCAACGATTCTGCCGCCGTACTGTTTCTTCCAGTCCCAGGCTCTTTCAAGGAATTTTTCTCTGCCGAGGTCTTCTTTTGTAAGACCTTCTTTCTTCATAGCTTCAACGATTTTAGCTTCTGTTGCGATTGAAGCGTGGTCTGTGCCGGGAAGCCAGAGTGTATCAAAGCCCTGCATTCTTCTGAAACGGATAAGGATATCCTGAAGAGTGTTGTCAAGGGCGTGCCCCATATGAAGCTGACCTGTGATGTTCGGTGGGGGAATAACTATTGTGTAAGTCTGTTTGCTTTCATCACGTTCTGCGTGAAAATATTTGCCGTCGAGCCAGGTTTTATATATTCTGTCTTCAACGTTTTTAGGATTATACTGTTTTTCAAGTTCCTTGCTCATTAAAATTACCTCCTTAAAATATAAAAACTTCGTCCCGTAAAACAGGACGAAGCGAAACTCTCCGTGGTACCACCTGAATTCAGTCAATTGACTGCACTCGAAGCCTTTAACGCAGACATACGGCGGATTCTACTCGGCAAAAGCCTTTCTTTCCGCTTCTCACGGGCTACCTTCATTCAGTCTTTACTCAAAGGCTCGCACCAACCGCCTTCTCTCTGAGAGAAAGAAAGAATTACTCCTCCCGATCTACGAAATGAAAATATTACAGATATTTTATCATAACGAGCATTATTTGTCAACAACAAAAACTTAGATAAAATCAACGAAAAAGGCTCCGAAAAAAACGAAGCCTCATATAAAAATCATTCAAGTTTTGCCGCTCTGCGGAGAATCTTTCTTGCATCGGAGGCAGTAATCCTGCCGTCTTTATTGACATCAGCTGCAAAGAAATACCTTCCTGTCAGACCACTGAGCTGTGCCGCGCCTCTGAGTGCCATTCTTGCATCAGCCGCAGTAACCTTACCGTCACCGTTGACATCATATAGTGCAGAAGAATCATTATAATCAACAAACATAATTCTGTGATCATTGGCATATCGTTCAGCTTCCGAACCTTTTGTACCATAGATTGTAAATAGACCTATCGGAACCAATTCGTTATTATAGCCGACACTCATATAACTCATTTTTTTTACAGATGCAGGAATATTAATACTTGTCATTTTTCTTGAACCGTAAAATGCATAAGAATCTATCAATTCTACTGTTTCGGGAATTTCAACATAAGCAAGATTTTCGCAATTACGGAAAGCAGAACCATTAATTGCTGTTATACCATAAGGAATAACTATTTCTTCAAGCGGTGTTGCATAGAATGCACTGGAACCGATAATTTTCAAACCTGACGGAAGTTCAATATTTTTAATTGAAGTTTTACAGAATGCTGATGGTCCGATTGTAGTCAAACTTTTGGAAAGTTTTACATTTTTAAGTGCTGAACACTCATAAAATGCTCTTTCAGGAATTATTGTAACCCCCTCGGGTATTATAACATTATCAAGTCCTATACACCTTTCAAATGCAGATTTTTCGATAGTGACAAGAGACTTTGATAAAGAAACTTCCTTTAATTTGCTGCACATCGAGAATGCCGAATAACCAATAAAAGTGATACTGTCGGGAAGTTTTATACTTTTCAAACTTGTACAAAAACCGAACATATTACCTGAAATATACTCAACTCCGTTTTTTATAACAACATTTTCAAGATTACTGCAAGACCAGAAAGCACCTTCACCTATTGTTTTTATATTTCCAGGAATAGTGAATTCTGTAATTCCATCACACACACTGAAAGCACCATTTTCAATTACCTTTATACTCTCAGGAATTGAAATGCTTGTAAGTTTACTGCAACCTGCGAATGCATTTTCCCCGATCGTTGTAACAGGATAACCATCAATTGTTTCAGGAACAACAATATCACCTTTCGCATCCCTATCACAAAAAGTAATAATCGCTTCTGAATTCTCAATCTTATAATTGAATACAAGCATATCCGATTTATTATTGAATACTCCGATGTTATTATTTTTTTCAGGCTTTTTTTCATCTGCAAACACAGTCAAAGCTGAAAATGATATAACAATAATAACAGCCAGCAACACAAAAATAATTCTTTTAACATTTTTATTCATAAAAAATACCTCCTTGATTTCATCTTATCACTTTCATATATATTTTTCAAGTACAAAAACAGAAAAGCAATGCCTTATTAATTTCAGCACTGCTTTCTGCTTTTATATAAATACTCCTTCAGCAGAAATCCGCTGCACCTTATTTACAATTATGATAATAACACATCATTTGTAGAATGTCAAGCATCATTTTATATATTATATTCTCTGTCAAGTCTGTCAATAATCATATATGATTAAGTATGGTGATTAAAATGAAAACTCAACAGAAAGAAAAATACAGACTTTTAGGGTTAAACATTGCATATTACAGAAAACTGCACGGATACACTCAGGAACAGTTTGCTGAAGCGCTTGACATTGACAGAACAACTGTCAGCAAGGTTGAACTTGCAACATCGGGGATTTCACTTGACTTGCTTTTTGATATGTCAGACCTGCTCGGGGTCCCCGTAAACAAATTTTTTGAATTCAGGAATTAAAAAAAGCTCCGATAATTCGGAGCTTTTAATTTTCAATTAAAGTTTTGCAGCTTTACGAAGAATAAGTCTTGCATCTGCAGCCGATATTTTACCGTTTTCATCCACATCAGCTGCAATCAGGGAAAGACCTTCAAGCTTCTCAAGATTTGCGGAATATCTCAGCGCAAGACGTGCATCTCTTGCAGTTACCTTGCCGTCACAGCTGACATCCTCCATCAGACATATTTGAACTTTATCGGCAACGGCACCGTTGTGCATTGTAGCAAGAAATGAACCTGTAGGAACTATTGCCTGAGATTCAAGAATATTCCCGTTACAGTCAAGCACAACTGCTGATGAATCACCCGACTGTTCAATAATTTCACTTGCCTGAACAGAAAATCTCTTCCTGAAATAAATTATGTCATTATTACATTCAAATTTGTTTCTGTCAATATCACAATGTGCTGAAACAGGCAAAATAAACAAACCGAACAACATAATGACAGCCAATAACAATGCTAACTTTTTCATACATTTTCCTCCTTTTTATTGTGATAAATCACATTTTTATTATATCATCGCTGCAACTGATGTCAACATTATTTTTATTTTTGGAATATAACAACAAAAAAAAGGCATATCGCATTATGCGATATGCCGAAAAAATTATCAAAAATCAGTCGTGGTGTCTGTTGCCGTTTCTTCTGCCGCCCTTGAAGTCCTTACGGGGCTTTCTTTCCTGAGCGGGTTCGTTTTCGGGAACAAGACCTTCAACCTCGATAAGAGCATCTCTTCTTGAGAGGTTGAGTCTGCCCTGATCGTCAACGGGAAGAACCTTAACGATGATTTCGTCGCCTACATTGACAACATCCTCAACCTTTTCAGTTCTCTTAACGTCGAGCTGGCTGATGTGAACCATACCTTCCTTACCGGGAGCGATTTCTACGAATGCGCCGAAAGACATAAGTCTTGTAACAACACCCTTGTAGATTGCACCGACTTCAGGATCCTTAGCGATTGTTTCAATGATATCAAGAGCACGTCTTGCATCTTCGATATCCTGAGCTGTAACAAAGATTGAACCGTCTTCTTCAACGTCAACCTTACAGTTGCATTCTGCACAGATCTTCTGGATAACCTTACCCTGCTTACCGATAACGTCACCGATCTTATCAACATCAATCTTAGTTGAAAGAAGCTTGGGAGCATACTTTGAAAGTTCTGCTCTGGGTTCTGCGATACAGGGAAGCATTACGTTGTCGATGATGTGGTTTCTTGCATCGTGTGTCTTCTGAAGAGCTTCCTTGATGATTTCGGGAGTAAGACCGTGAACCTTGAGGTCCATCTGGATTGCTGTGATACCGTTCTTTGTACCTGCAACCTTGAAGTCCATGTCGCCGAAGAAGTCTTCAAGACCCTGAATATCAACCATTGTCATAAAACGGTCGCCTTCTGTGATAAGACCGCAAGAAATACCTGCAACGGGAGCCTTGATGGGAACACCTGCTGCCATAAGAGCAAGAGTTGAACCGCAGACTGAAGCCTGTGAAGTTGAGCCGTTTGATGAAAGAACTTCAGAAACAAGTCTGATTGTATAGGGGAATTCTTCCATTGAGGGGATTACGGGAACAAGAGCTCTTTCTGCAAGTGCGCCGTGACCGATTTCTCTTCTGCCGGGGCCTCTTGAGGGCTTTGTTTCGCCTACTGAATATGAGGGGAAGTTATAGTGATGGATATATCTCTTTGATTCTTCTTCGTCGATACCGTCGAGAAGCTGTGCATCTCTTGCTGAACCGAGAGTTGCAACTGTGAGAACCTGAGTCTGACCTCTTGTGAACATACCTGAACCGTGAACTCTTGAAAGAAGGTCAACCTGAGCATCGAGAGGACGCATATCGTTGATGCCTCTGCCGTCTACACGCTTGTTCTCATCAAGGAGCCAACGACGTACGATGTACTTCTGGAGTTTGTACATACAATCGTCGATCTTGTCTGCTTCTTCGGGGAACTTTTCATCGAATTCTGCGTGAACCTTTTCGTAGATGGGAAGAAGTCTTTCGTCACGGATTCTCTTATCGTCTGTGTCAAGAGCGAACTTGACATCGTCAATTGCGAATGCCTTGATAGCTTCGAAGAGTTCTTCTGAAGGATCGTTTGAGGGGAAGTCAACCTTGGGCTTACCTACTTCTGCCTGAATGCCCTTGATGAACTCAACAACCTGCTGGTTGACTGAGTGAGCATACATAATACCGTCAAACATAACTTCATCAGAAATTTCGTTTGCACCTGCTTCAATCATAGCGACGAGGTCTGCTGTTGAAGCAACTGTAACTGTCATCTGTGTCTTTTCTCTCTGTTCAACTGTGGGGTTGATAACGAATTCGCCGTCAACAAGACCGAGTGATACGCTTGATACGGGGCCGTCCCAGGGAATCTGTGAAATTGAAAGAGCGATTGAAACACCGATCATAGCTGTGATTTCGGGTGAGCAATCGGGGTCAACTGACATAACAGTTGCAACGATACCTACATCGTTTCTCATATCCTTGGGGAAAAGAGGACGGATGGGTCTGTCTATAACACGTGATGCAAGAGTAGCCTTTTCGCTTGCCTTGCCTTCTCTTCTCTGGAATGAACCGGGAATTTTACCAACTGAGTAGAGCTTTTCTTCAAAGTCAACTGACATGGGGAAGAAGTCTACACCCTCACGGGGCTTGTCTGCCATTGTAACTGAGCAGAGAACTTCTGTTTCGCCGTAACGGACGAGACATGAGCCTGCTGCGAGCTGAGCCATCTTGCCGACTTCAACCTTAAGAGGTCTGCCTGCAAGTTCAGTTTCAAATACTCTGAAATCTGTAAACATTTTAAAATCTCCTTTTTGATTTTTTATGTCCGGTCAGCTCCTACGCTGTTAATGTACAATTCAACACATACGAAATTCATACACATTGAATTGTACATTATACATTAAAATACGTTTAAGCTTAACCCGACAATTTTTAATTGTACATTATCTGAAAAATGGGCAGCAAACAATATATTGCCTGCCGCCCTGTTTTCCTGAAATTACTTACGAAGACCGAGTCTTGCAACGATTGAACGGTATCTTTCGATATCATTCTTCTGAAGGTAAGCAAGAAGGTTTCTTCTGTGACCAACCATCTTGAGAAGACCACGTCTTGAATGATGGTCTTTCTTGTGCTCCTTAAGATGCTCTGTAAGGTCGTTGATTCTCTTTGTGAGAACTGCGATCTGTACTTCGGGAGAACCTGTGTCGCCTTCGTGTGTAGCGTACTCAGCGATGATTGCTGTCTTTTCTGCCTGTGTCATTGTTTTTCACCTCATTTATTATTTACCGGTATCTCAGAATAAGGCAGGTGAATACTCATTGAGTTTACTCCATACTCCGTGAATCCGGCAGCTTTCACATTATAGCATATGTATTCTTGTTTGTCAAATACTTTTTTTGATTTAACTGATCAATATTTACAAATATATGGGATTATTTTTGTAATACTTTACAATTATCTTTTTTGTTTCTGAAATAAGGAGCAATATCAAATCTGCCCATTGCGATAAGAACAGAAACAAGGCTTATTGTGTCTGCGGCAAGAGCCTCCCACGCACTGCAGGTTATATTGTAGACAATCCACATTGTGAGAGTGGGGATATTGATGATTCTGATATTTCTTGTGTTCTTCATACTGTAAGCAACAGTTGAACACAGTTTGCCTATAAGCGGAAGCAGTGATTCAGGGCCTTCCCACGTTATAATTGCAGAAAGAACGTAAATTCCACAGAAAACCCACATCACAACCTGTGTGGACTTCCCTTTTTCAACAAGCTTATAGAAAAGAAAGTTTCTTACAACGCCTATGAAGTTCATTATTGAGCCCGTAGGTGCATCAAGCAGATAATACTGAACCGTAAAAGCTGCTTCCGAGCCCATTTTTGCCATTACAATGCCTTTATGCTTGTTGCTCTGGAATGCGGCAACACCGAGCACAAGACCGAGAATACCTGAAACTCTGATTAATATATTTATCATTATCAGAATTTTTCCATACTGTCAACATTAAGTACAAAGACAGTTGCACCGCCGACTGTGACTTCCTTTTCCATTTCGCCTTCCTGGAAGCCGTAGCCGAATGAATTGTTTGTGTTGACTGTATGTGTTCTCTTCTTTGAATATTTTGCAACAATATCCTTTACCTTTTCAACCTGGTCATCTTCAGCACCGATAAGGTAGGTTGTGTTGCCTATCATAAGAAATCCGCCTGTTGTTGAAAGCTTTGTGACAAAGAACTTATGTCTTGTGAGTGCAGATGATACTGCCATACTGTCGTCATTATTTACAATAGCAATTACAAGTTTCATATTTCATTCTCCTATAAATTAAAGATTGGGAATAATCATTTTCTGGCTTCTCTTATCAAGCTCAAGAAGATTCGGGATTTCATATCTGTTATCGTTTGCATCCTTGATAAGAACACGGTTATCAAACAAAGGCTTTACAGCTGTGAGATGGTTTCTGATTTCAAACTTTACAATACCCTTGTCAGTTTCTGCTGTCCACATCCAGATCTTGAACTTTTCGCTCATTTCAATGAAGCGTGTGATTCTGGGCATCATATAATACTCTTCAAGACAGCTCTTTACGGCATCTCTTGACTGAGCATCAAGATTATCAACATCTCTTATCATAGCCTGCTCGTTGCCTTCGCTGTCAAGTACGGCAATATACTTATACTTACCGCTGACAGGGAACATTCTGCGAAGTTCCATATCTTCAAATTTTTCGCCCGTATGATAAAATTCCATATCAACAAAGATTTTATCCTTGACTCTGAAACGCACTTCGGGACCGTCAATATATCTTAATATCATTTTTATAGTCCCTCCTTATTCAAAGTTTTCAGATTCTTTTTCTTTGAGGAGCTGTTCACTCATTGACTGAATCTGAACAAGTTTATAGTATTTACCTTTACGCTTGAGAAGTTCATCCGGATGACCACACTCGATAATTTCACCCTTATCGACAACGACAATCTTGTTTGCCTTACGGAGTGTTGAAAGACGATGTGCAATCATAAGGGTTGTTCTGCCTCTTATGAGCTTTTCGATAGCACCCTGAATGAGGAACTCTGTTTCAGAGTCAACAGCAGCGGTAGCTTCGTCGAAAATAAGGATACCGGGGTTTTTGAGAACGGCACGTGCTATAGAAACACGTTGTTTTTCACCACCGGAAAGACCTACGCCTCTTTCACCGAGCATTGTGTCATAAGCATCGGGCATCTTTGAAATAAATGTATGTGCATTTGCGATTTCTGCTGCGTGAAGAACTGATTCAACATGAACTTCACCGCAACCGTATGCTATGTTGTTGAAGACCGTGTCACGGAACATAAGGGGCTCCTGCTGGACAAAGCCTATCTGTGAACGGAAGTAATTCATATCAATATCCTTGATATTCTTTCCGTCAATGAAGATTTCACCTTCATAATCGTCATAATAACGCATAATCAGGTTTATAAGAGTTGATTTACCCGAACCTGTTGTACCTACGATACCGACGATATCACCGGGCTCTATTGTAAGATTGATATTGCTGAGAACTTTCTTTGAACGGTCAAATGAGAAGTTGACATTCTTAAACTCAATCTTACCCTGAAGAGGTTCTTCGTCCTTGAACTTACCGAAATTACTTTCGGGCTCTGCATCAAGGATATCAAGAATCTTTTCTGCAGATGCAATAGCATTTTCGTAAGAGTCAGAGAGATTTGCGAAGAAGTTTACGGGGTTATAGAATGTTGCGGCATAAGAAATGAAAGAAACAAGAATACCTGCTGTGACACCGTAGCTGCCGTCAATAACCCATTTACCGCCTACACCCCAGATAAGAAGTGAGCCGCAGGTTACGAAGAATGTGATGAGTGTGGGAAAAATTGAAGCATAAAGACCTGCGTGCATATCTTCCTTTTTCCATTCGTCACAGTATCTTGCAAACTTATTTATAACCGATTCTTCATTTGAGAATGCCTTGATAACACGCACACCGGGGATTGTATCTGAAAGCATTGTTGAAATTGAAGAGCTTCTTCTCCAGAGTCTTCTGTACTTGGGTCCTACAATTTTGCCGAATCTTCTTGCAATAATAACAACAATCGGTACGGGACAAAGGGCAAGAAGAGCCATCTGCCAGTTGAGTGAGAACATAATTGCGATGATTCCCACAAGAGTGAAAAACTGAACAATCGCTTCCTGAGTTATACGCAGAATGAACTGCTGTACCGTTGCGGTATCAGAATTGACTCTGTTGATAACGGCACCGGTTGAAGTCTTGTCATAGAACTTCATAGGCAGATACTGAGCCTTTGCGAAGATATCTTTTTTAAGACCCGTTATGATGCTGTCACTCGCAAGTCGCAGACGGTACTGTCTGAAACCTGAAACGATATACTGAACAATATACAGCACAACAAGGAAAATAACAACCTGGAGAAGCTTTGCCATATCTCTTGAGGGCAGTATTTCGTCAACCATCATACTTGTTATGTAAGTGGGAACAAGTGAAAGTGCTGTTGTGAAAGCCGAAAGGACAATACACAATATAAGATTCCACTTCTGAGGAATGACGTATTTCAGAAGCTTTGAAAAAGTCTTTGTCTTTCCCTCGCAGTTGATACACGGAGCATCGGGATGAGGCAGTTTACGTCCGCACTTGGGACAGAAACTTCTCATTTTTTCATAGGTTGACTGAACAGCTTCAAGAAGCTTATCTGTGTAGCCTCCGTCACGCACATCTTCCATATAGATTGCCGCCGCATCTCCGAGGTCTGCCGCTGCATAAGAAAAACGGATAAGACTGTGCCACTTGCCGTCGTTGTCTTTCACACGGAACATTGCGTTACCGTAAAGACGCTTGACCTTTGCTCTGACGATTGACTCAAAATCTACGGTTATACATCCGTTTTCATAGCCTTCGTCAAAAGCCACTACCTTGTCTCTGCCAAAAACAAGAGCCGATGTGCCATAAGTGCCGTCCATTTTAAGGTCGCCGACAACTGCGAAAAGAACATTGTCTTCACCGAGCACCGCTTTTGCCTTAGCGGTCATCTCATCAGACAGAGGACAGTTTGACATAAATTTCATAAAAATAACCCCCTTGTAAAAAGGTTTTTACAAGAGGGAGTATAATTATATTTATACAAAAAGTCAATACTTTTTTTGTAAATAATTGCTAAGAATTTTCATTTCTTGTCAGTTCTTTAATCCACTTAAATCTGTTGACCTTGACAACTGCAACAATACACTTGAGAATCTGGTCACATTTAAGGAAAAAGAACGTGACGGGGATGGGCAGATGCCATACAAAAGCCGAAAGGAATGACAAAGGCAGTACAATACCCCACATAAAAATAAGGTCATTGAAAAGAACAAATTTTGTATCTCCTCCGCCCGAAACAATTCCGCACAATGCAGGCGCTTCATAGCAGGAGCCGACAATCGTTATGCTGAGAATGTAAATAAAAGCCTTTGCAAGGTCACGTGTTTCATCAGCCACATTGTAAAGAGCAAGAATAGCATCACAGCTTAAAAACATTATAAGCCCTGAAACAATACCGATAACAAGGTAAATAACCTGCAGACGTTTTGCATAAAGCTTTACTCTGGGAATATCCCTTTCTCCGACTGTTTTTCCTATAATAACCGAGCCTGAATTTGATGTTGAGGTGTAAAGAACACTAACAACCTGGAAAAGTGCTGTTGCAATACTGTTAGCACCGAGAACAGCATCAGACTCAATTCTGCCGAGGATTGCAGTCTGCAATGCCATTGCAATGCCCCAGGATGTAGCGGAAAAGATAAGAGGAAGTCCTGTTTTTATGTAGTCCCTGATATAGTTTTTATCAAGAACAAACAGGTCGCTGAACTTCATTTTTATCTTTTTGTCGAGCCTGAATACAAAAAACACAACAATGATAAATTCAACATATCTTGCAACGAGGGTAGCTATCGCCGCACCCTCTACACCCAGTTCGGGACAACCGAAGTTACCGAAAATAAGTGCATAGTTAAGCCCTATATTAACAACGAGTGAAACCACATTGACAACAAAGCCGATTTTAACCGTTTCAACACTTCTGAGCATACTCAGGAATAACTGAGTAATTGTAAAAATACAGTAAGAATAGCCCATTATGACTATGTACTTTGAGCCTTCAGCAATTTCGTTGGTTTTATCTGTCAGAAGTCCCAGTACCGATTCGGGAGCAACAATAACTGCAAGTCCGAGTAAAGCACTCAGAACAGTTGCGATGATTGCCGCAGAAGTAAAAATCTTCTTTATTGGTTTTGTGTCGCCTTTGCCCCAGTACTGCGCAGCAAGGACACCCACACCGTTTGCAGCACCCATTGCAAACATCTGCAGCAGGAACTGCACCTGATTAGCAAGTGAAACTCCGCTCATTGCAACTTCTGCATATCTTCCTATCATTATATTATCGGCAAGATTGACACCGAATGTCAGAAGATTCTGAAGTATTATAACGGCAGACAGCGAAAAGAATGTTTTGTAAAAATACTTATCTTTGAACATTTTCATATTATTTCTTCAACAGTTTTGCAAAAGCAACCGCACCGCCGACAAGAGCAGCACCTGCCGCAAGAGCACCTAAAACAGCAAATTTTTTCTTTTCATATTCATCTGCATCCCAGAAAAGTCTGAAATCAGAGATGATGTTATCACCGCAAAGCTCTTTGTAATAAACTGTTCTTGTGTAGAAATCTGAGGGATTGCTTTCATAAATATCAAAGATTCTTACACCTCTGTGAGGATTGCCGTAACAACGGAATGATGCACAGGGAGTCTGAACAAACTTTATACCGTCTTTTTCACCGTAGAAATCATTGAGGTGGTCGTGACCCGAAACAATACCCATAACACCGCCGTCTGCAAGTACTTCATTGTAAAAGCCGTTATCATTTTCAAGAGCTGAAACAGTTTCGTGGATATGACCGAAAACACCCTTTTTAAGACGGAGATTGTCATCAGAAAACGTGATTGTTGACTCCTCGGGTGAACATTCTTCCGCTAAGTCTTTGAGCTCTTCAAGCGGGATATGCATAAACACAAGTGAGGGGTAAGGTTTACCGTCATTTGCTTCTTTCTGAGAAAGTGACTCATTCTTAAACCACTCAACCTGCTTTTCCGTTATATCGTTGAAGCATCTGTCAAGCTCTTTATCGTGCCACGATGTATTAATCATCCAGAGGTTAAGAAGCTGTTTTTCTCCGTCTGAAGAATAAACGGGAAGACGGTATGTACCGCAGAGGTCACCTGTATTCTCAAAGCCTCTGTTCATCGAATATGAACGGAAGATTTCAGCCTGTTCATCACCTGTGAAAGAGTTCATATCATCGTGATTGCCGTAAATGACGGCAAAAGGAATATTTCTTCTTTCAGGAATGTCAAGAATGTGTGCGAGAGCCGTTCTCATAAGCTCAAACTCCTCTGTCTTTGACATTTCCTTTTTCTTTGAAGAGAATCTGTAGTCACGCAGATGATTGCCGAGAATGTTATCACCCGTAAAAACGATAAGGTCGGGTTTCAGGTCTTCACACGCACTCTCAAGCATCTTAAGCATTGTTTTTCTGACCCAATGAAGGTCCTGAGCATCACTTATCTGCAGAATTCTCAGTTTTCCGTTATTGAATTTTACTTTCTCCATTATTCCACCGCCAGATAGCATATTGTCTTTGAAAAATCTTTCTTTGCAAGGTCTTCTTTTTTTATAAGGAAATAGAGGTAACCGCTATCTTCAAATTCAAGAGTGAAATCATCACCCGAAAATGAATCAAGGCAAAAAAGAAGCTCATAATCACAGAGTTCTTTATCTTCGTTTACAGGATATTCACCCATAAGCTGATGAAACGCTTCAGTGCAGTCGTTTTCATCATCTGTAAAATTTATTTTAAGCTCCCTGAAACCGAAAGCATCTCCGTTTTCATCAACGATTTCACCGCTCTGAAGGTCTGCTGTACCTCCGTCATAATACTTTACGGTAAAGTTGCCCATACTCTGAAAACCTTTTGTGATTGCAGGTGCACTCTCTTCCCCCAGAGGGTTTGCGATGCATCCGAAGAAATAAAGCATACCTTTTTCAGGGAGTGCCTCATTGAATGCGTGTGCCTTTTTACAGTTTATCTGACAGATAAACTCCATATCAAATTCGTCATCATCAACAGGCCATTCAAAATCCTCAGGCAGGTCGGGACATCCGAAGAATTTGCTTTCACCGAGAGAACATTCTTCCTCTCTGAAATTAATATATGTATTTTTCATTTTTTATCACCACCCGACATTTTAGCATATATATCTTAAAATTACAACAAAAAAATATAAAAGCAATAATAAAGAAGAACTTGACGAACTGATGTCAGATTTACTATAATAATATTAATTATAATTCAGACGGGTGAAGATATGAACACGGTCAGAGTCAGTACTTCAAAAGAATACAACATTCACATCGGGAAGGGCATTCTTTCTGATATCGGTGAAATGCTTAAAAACGAATTCGGTGTGTGCACCGTTGCAGTCATTACTGATGACATTGTTGATTCTCTTTATTCGAATACCGTTATTTCTTCACTTGAAAAATCAGGTTTCAGAACATTGAAATACGTCTTTCCTCACGGTGAGGAATCAAAAACAATAAACACCTATGCCTCAATACTCTCATTCCTTGCAGAAAATGAAGTCACAAGGTCTGACATTCTCCTTTCACTCGGAGGAGGCGTTGTCGGTGATACGGGTGGTTTTGCAGCAGCTACTTATTCAAGAGGAATAAAATCTGTTCAGGTTCCCACAACTCTTCTTGCAGCCGTTGATTCATCCGTAGGAGGAAAAACAGCTGTCAATCTCCCCTCCGGCAAAAATCTTGCCGGTGCATTTTATCAGCCTGATATGGTCATATGCGATTACTCGGTTATTGACACACTCCCTGAAGAGTTTTTTGCCGACGGATGTGCCGAAGTAATAAAATACGGCATTATAGGAGATTATGTTTTTTTTGAATTTCTCAGAAACAACGATATAAAAGAAAACCTTAAATATGTTATCACCCGTTGCGTTGAGATGAAACGTGACATTGTAAACATTGACGAAAAAGATAACGGCATCAGGGCAATTCTCAATTTCGGTCACACAATAGGCCACGCAATTGAAAAATGCAGTAATTACACAGTTTCTCACGGCAGAGCAATTGCCATAGGTATGGTTATCGCATCAAAGAGTGCATATAAAAAAGGTTACTGCGATACCAACATTTCAGAAGAAATAAAAGAAGTCCTTATTAAAAATTCACTCCCCATTTCGTGTGATTTTACGGCAGAGGAACTTTTCGGAGTTGCTCTTTCGGACAAAAAGAGAAACGGTGACATAATAAAACTTATTATTCCCGAAAAAACGGGAAAATGTGTGTGCAAAAACATTCACGCAAGTGAACTTCTTTCTTTCATAAAGGCAGGGCTCGGATGATGAATACTGAAGTTTCACTCAGAAATATAAAAGGTACCGTCAATGCTCCGTCATCAAAATCAGATGTTCACCGTATTCTTATCGCATCCGCTCTTTCGGACAGACCGACAAAGCTTTTAATAAATTCTGCATCAGAAGACATTGAAGCAACCTGCAGCTGCCTGAAAATGATGGGGGCTGACATAAAAAAAGACGGCACAGGTATTATCGTGACACCGATAAAGAATGTACCCGATGAAGCCGTACTCAACTGCGTTGAGAGTGGTTCAACAATGCGTTTTTTAATGCCCGTTGCATCGGCACTGGGTATTAACGCCACTTTTACAGGCTCGGACAGACTCACTCAAAGACCTCACGATCCTCTTCTTGACGCATTGAAAAAGAACGGTGTGACGGTGCACGAAGGTTTCCCGATAAAGATCTCGGAACAACTGGAATCAGGCGTTTTTGAGATTCAGGGTGACGTGAGTTCTCAGTTTATTTCGGGGCTTATGTTTGCTCTCCCTCTCCTTGAGGGAAATAGTGAAATCAGGCTTACAACTCCTGCCGAATCAAAGCCTTACATTGATATGACCGTTTCAACCTTGAAAAATTTCAACATTGAAATCGCTGAAAAAGGCAATTCTTACTTCATAAACGGCAACGGAAAATACATTTCTCCCGAAGAAATAACGGCTCAGGGCGACTGGTCAAACGGAGCATTCTGGCTGTGCCTCGGTGCATTGTCCTGTATCACCGTAAACGGGCTGAATAATTATTCATTACAGGGTGACAGAAGAATTATTGAAATTCTCAGAAGTATGGGAGCCGATGTTACACTCAATTACAATTCCGTTTCGGTTAAAAAGAACGAACTTCACGGAATAAAAATTGATGCATCGGATATCCCTGATCTGGTCCCTGTGATTTCAGCTCTTGCCTGCTTTGCTCAGGGTACAACAACAATAACAAATGCCAAAAGACTTCGTTTTAAAGAAAGCGACCGTCTAAAAGCTGTTGCAGACCTTATAGAAACAGCAGGCGGAGATGTGACAGAGCTCCCCGATTCACTTATAATAAACGGAGGAATGAAGTTAAAAGACCGTTTTGCTTTTAACTGCCGCAACGATCACAGAATGGTTATGGCGGCAACTTTGTTCTCTTTTGCATCGGATGTCACAATCACGGATGCTCAGGCTGTAAACAAGTCTTATCCACATTTTTTTAACGATATAAAAGCCCTCGGAGGTGTATGTAATGTCATCAATGACAGGTAAAAACATAAAAATATCAGTTTTCGGTCAGTCTCATTCAGACGCTGTGGGTGTTGTAATTGACTCTCTTCCCGCAGGTTTTACTGTTGATACTGATAAAATCAATGCTTTTATGACAAGACGTGCACCCATAGAAAAACATCTTTCATCAGGCAGAAAAGAAAAAGACAGACCCGAAATTTTATCGGGACTTGTCAACAACACAACGTGCGGAGCACCTCTTTGTGCCGTCATAAAGAATACTGATGCCAGACCCGATGATTATACTGAATTCAAAGATTGCCCACGTCCTTCACACGCCGATTTTGCAGCATTTGTCAAGCACAACGGGCACAATGATGTATCGGGAGGAGGACACTTCTCAGGACGTCTTACAGCTCCTTTATGCTTTGCGGGAGCTGTGTGCATGCAGATTCTCGAAAGCAGGAACATTCATATAAAAGCCCACATTTATTCTATAAAGGAAATAAAAGACACACCGTTTGACTTTGTGAATATCACAAGTGAAGATATTGCATCAAAGCAATTCCCCGTTATTGTTGACAATGCGGGTGAAATAATGCAGGAAGCAATTCTTCTGGCAAAAGAACGCAATGACTCCGTAGGCGGCATCATTGAATGTGCCGTAACGGGTATCCCTGCAGGCTACGGTGACCCGATGTTTGACGGGATTGAAAATATAATTGCAAAGAACATCTTCTCTGTTCCTGCAGTAAAGGGCATTGAATTCGGCAACGGTTTCTTATGCACTTCTCTTTACGGTAGCAAAAACAATGACGAATACACAGTAAAAGACGGTAAAATCGTCACAACAACAAACAATTCGGGCGGTATTACGGGAGGCATCACAAACGGTATGCCCGTAGTTTTCAGAGTTGCGTTAAAACCGACACCCTCAATCGGGACAGAGCAGAACAGCGTAAGCATTTCGGAAATGAAAGACAGAAAGCTTACAATCGGCGGCAGACATGACCCGTGCATTGTGCCCCGATGCGTACCCGTTATTGAAGCCGTTACTGCAATTTCCGTGCTTGATATACTGGAGAATAAGAATGGATATTAAAGATTTAAGAGAGGAAATAAACGGTATTGACGAAGAGCTTGTTTCTCTTTTCAACAAACGTATGAAGCTTTCTCTCAGAATTGCTCAATACAAGAAAGAGAATAATCTGTCTGTTTTCGATAAAGCAAGAGAAGAGGAAATAATAAATAAGGTTATAACTTCTTCCTCACCCGAAAACCGTGATTACATAAAAAAACTCTATGAAGACATTTTCTCTTTTTCGCGCTCTCTGCAAGAGAACCATATAAACGGCCAATACGGACTTCTCGGCGAAAATCTCTCACACAGCTACTCCCCTGAAATTCACTCATTCTTAGGTGACTACAGCTATACTCTTTTCGAAAAAGAGATTGACGAAGTTGCTCCTTTTCTTGAAAAACGTGAATTTAACGCGATAAATGTCACCATTCCCTACAAGAAGACCGTTATGCGTTACCTTGACAGATTGGATGAAACAGCAGAAAAAATCTGCTCGGTAAACACAATAATAAAAGAGTCTGACGGCACTCTTACAGGTTACAACACCGATTATTACGGTTTTTCTTATATGCTCAGCAAGGGTAATATCCAAGTAACGGGCAAAAAAATCCTTATCCTAGGTGACGGCGGTGCTTCGGCAACAGTTCAGACTGTTGTGAAAGACCTTGAAGCAAAAGAAATCATCGTGGTTTCACGCCATACCGACACAAATTACGATAATATTCATCTGCATTATGACGCAGATGTGATTATCAACACAACTCCCGTGGGGATGTATCCCGAAAACGGAGCAACACTCGTCGACCTTGATAAATTCAAAAATCTTTCAGGTGTTGCAGACCTCATCTATAACCCCGTGCGGACAAAGCTTATTCTTGATGCCGAAAAACGGGGAATAAACTGCATAAGCGGTCTTTATATGCTCTCAGCTCAGGGCAAAAAAGCGGCTGAGCTCTTTTTCAAGAAACAATATGATGACTCAATAATTGATTTTATCACCGAAAAACTTACTTTTCAGATGAAAAACATTGTTCTCGTGAGTATGCCGGGGGCAGGAAAGACAACACTCGGTAAGCTCCTTGCAGAGCATTACGGCAGAAAATTTATTGACACAGATGACCTTATAACCGAAAAAACGGGTAAATCAATCCCCGATATTTTTGATGAATACGGTGAAGAGTATTTCAGAAAAACAGAAACTCAGGTTATAAAAGAAATCTGCAAAGAGAAATCTCTTGTGATTGCAACGGGAGGCGGAGCCGTTATAAAGGAAGAAAATCACGATGCACTAAGACAGAATTCAACCGTGATTTTCATTAACCGTAATATTGATTCCCTTGCAACGGACTCAAGACCTCTCTCAATGAAGAATAATCTTTATGAAATGTATCAAAAAAGACTTCCTTTATATAAAGCCGTATGTCATTATGAAGTTGACGGAAACGGAACAATTGAAGAAGTTGCAGAAAGAATCGGAGAAATATTAAAATGAAATTTCTTGTTATAAACGGCCCCAATATCAATCTTCTCGGCATAAGAGAGCCCGATATTTACGGCACAACAACCTACCCTGCCTTGCTTTCAATGATTGATAACTGGGCAGATGACAATAACATAACAGTTGAATGTTTCCAGTCAAACCACGAAGGTGCAATTGTTGATAAAATACAGTCTGCCCTCACAGAAAACATTGACGGCATTGTTATAAATCCTGCCGCATACACGCACACAAGTATTGCAATACGCGATGCACTCAGGGCTGTGGCAATACCTGCAGTTGAAGTACATATCTCCGACATAAACGGCAGAGAAGAATTCAGACACATTTCTTATGTAAGGGATGTCTGTTCGGAGCATATCATCGGCCAAGGCATTGAGGGTTATATAACTGCTCTTGAATTTTTAAAAAACCTGTAATTTATATTTACTTTACGGTTAATCCGTTATATAATAAAACCAATCAAGTTTCCGGAGGACAAAAAAATGGATAAAAAAGTTATTGCCGTAGTAGGTTGCGGCAGAATTGCAAAAAATGCTCACTTCCCTGCTTTTTCACAGATGGATAATGTCAGAATCAAATATGCCTGTGACCTTATCATCGAAAAGGCTGAATATTTTAAAGAAACATATCCCGATATCGTTGAAAACGTTATCACAGACTATAAAGTAGCTCTCGCAGACAGCGAGGTTGAGGCAGTTTTCGTTCTTACGCCCAACTATGCACACTATACAGTAACAATGGATGCTCTCAAGGCAGGCAAACACGTTTTCTGCGAAAAGCCCATCACAGTCAACTATGCTCTTTCAAAGGAAATGGCAGACGAAGCAAACAAGCAAGGCAGAATGCTCAATATCGGTGTATGCAACCGTTATCACAAGTCTGTTGAAAAACTCGCTGAGCTTAACCGTGAAGGCAAATTCGGTAACCTCTATCACGTTTACTGTTCATTCAGAAGTTTCCGCTCTATCCCCGGACTCGGCGGTGCTTTCACAACAAAAGAACAGTCAGGCGGCGGTGTTCTTATTGACTGGGGTATCCACTTCCTTGACCTTATCCTTTTCATTCTCGGTGGTGCAAAGCTCACAAACGTAACCTGTGATGCTTACAACGAAATGGCAAAGGATATGAAGGCTTACAAGTACGAATCAATGTGGGCTGAAGACACAGCTGACGTTGAAAACGGCACAAACGACGTTGACGACTTCGTTTCAGGTTATGTACGTACAGACAAGGCAAGTATTTCTTTCAACGGTGCGTGGGCTCAGAATATCGACAAAAACGAAATGTTCATCGACTTTATGGGTGATAAGTGCGGTGCAAGACTTGCATACTGCGGTCTTTTCGACCTGACAGACGGCTCAACTCTTGAAACAACAAAGGAAGAATACGATATACCCGATATGTATCTCGCAGAAGACCGTGACTTCCTCGATTCTATTGATTCAAACGAAAAGAAGAGAAACCACATCGACTACATCCTCGAAAGTGCAAAGCTTCTTGATACACTTTACGCATCTGCTGAAGTTAAGAAGGAAATTGAGCTTTAATCTACAGATAAAAATACAACAATCAACGCCGTCGGAAAACCGACGGCGTTTTAATTATATATTATGTCAGAAATCTTTTCTGTATTTCAGCCTGTAATTCTTCACATAATCTCTGCCGTATTTTGCAAGATAGAGAAGAATGAGGTCTGTTTCGGTGAATGTGTGAGGCCAGAGTCTGTCAATCGTATCTTCAAGATACTTCTTTTCAAAAGAATTTCTTTTTTTCTTGACTTCTTCCATTGTCTGCGTCACGGAATGATATTTATAAGCTATATGCAGTTCACCGTGTTCTTTGAAATCGGTAATACCGACTGATGATGTATCATCCTTGAGGATTGCATTCTTCTTGAGTGCGAAGTTTGACGGTGTGCAGGTATTCACGATATCGTGATTATAAATAACATCAATTGTTGACTGCAGCTCTTCAGGGGTTTCCGTGGGATAACACAGAAGGAATGTGCACAGACTCCATAAACCTGCATCCTGTGCATCTCTGAGAATCTGCTGTCTGTTTTTTACATCAATACCCTTATTGATAAGCTGCATAATTCTTTCAGACTCGGCTTCATAGCCCCACATAAAAAATCTTGCACCTGATTTATATAAATTACGGAGTACTTCGGGAGTAAAGCCCTTTTCAAGACGGGCAAAAGAATAATAATAAATTTCAAGCCCTCTGTTTATTATTTCATCTGCAATCGCATTATAAATCTTTGAAGGCACTGCCTCATCAACGAATGTGAAATGCTTTGCATTATATTTCTTTGCAAGATATTCAACTTCGTCAACGGCACGTTTCACGCTTTTTATATCGAACTTCTGCTGACCCGTGTAAAAATCACAGAATGAGCATTTACCCCAGTAACACCCCTTACCGAGCTGAACGGGAATAACAACTTCGGGTGAAAAATATTTACTGAAATCATAACAGTCAAAATCGGGGTAAGCTACAATATCAAGATTGAGAAGAGGTGCTTTTTCATTTGTGCAGACAACACCGTTTTCATCCTTATAAACAAGGGAATGAACATCTTCAATCTTTCTTTTTCCTGCAAAATATTCTGCAAGTTCAACAGCGGCAATTTCACCGTCACCGATGCTCATAAAATCACAGTATTCATTGAAAACCGAAGGAATATTCTTAAGGTCTGATTCAACCTTGAAGATATAGTTGCCACCCAGACAGATTTTTGCATCAGTATACTTTTTGAGAAGTCTTGCAAGAGTAAGACCGGGAACAATCTGGCTGAGGTCTGTGATTGAAAGCCCGATAACAGTATACTGTGATAAATCCATCTCCCTGATTTTCTTCTCAAAATAAGGCAGGAACATATTCATATCGGCATTTCTGCACTGATGATCAACATCGTTGAAATTATATGTCATAACCGTATCGGCAATATAATTATCAAGCATTATTCTTGAAGGAGCATAAGGCAGGGATGCAATTTCAAGAGCTGATTTCAGGATATCCTTTGCCCTGTAAAGCTTTTCGGCATCGTAAAAAAGCTCCTTATCCTTCATCACTTTTACGGAATATTCAACTTCATTCAGAACCGTGTCAACAGTACCATTATCGTATATAAAATAATTGTCAATTATTTTTTTACGCAGTTCTGCCGTCATTTTTCTTTTTGCATTGATATCATCGGAAAATGATGCATCGTCAAGCATTTTTTCAGGCGAAAAAGCTTTTGCAGAGGCAATACAGCCTTCAAGATAATCCCTTGTAAGAACATCATTGAAAAAATCTATATTGAAATCATATGTATCAGCTTCAAAACCGTTTGCCCTGAGCTGACCTGCAAGAAGCCCTCCTGCGAGGTAAGGACTGACGGGATACCATTGCGGTACAGATGCAAATAAAAATTTCATTATTCTGTCACCCTGAATAGTTTATTTTTTGGTGTAAATCTGATTCTCAACGCAGTTTTCAGATACATAGCTGTCTGCCCTGCGGAATTTTTTGATTTACCTTCTTCCCTCTCGAAACACTCTGCGGGAAATTCACGGAACTTAACACCCATTCTCAGCGGCAGAAGAACCATTTCAAGAAGATAAGGGAACCCCTCTTCCTGCCAGTTGCCGTTTTTATGGACATATGAAGGGAATGTCTGAACTGAATTAGTAAAATCGGTAAGGTTTTCACGGAAAAGCACACGAAGGAAAATCTGCGACAATCTGTTCATTATCTTTTTTGAGGGACTGTAACCGTGAAATGCATCATCTTTCATCCAGCGTGATGTCTTGGCAATAACATCAGGCTCTTTTTTTGCCCGTTCAATCATTTCGGGTACGCAGTCAAGCCCGATTGCCATATCTGCAGGCAAGAGCATAAGATGTGAACTTTCTGCTATATCAAAGCCGTCACGAATGGCACCGCCAACGTATTTACGTTTCTGAACCATCGAAAATACAATATCGCCGTAATTTTCTTTGAGATATTCAATTGCATTTTTACAACCCTGCGATGCAGTAGCGGATATCACAATAATAATTTTTGCAATATCTCTCCTGTCACAGTTTTCCATTATACTTTCAACGGTTTTTCTGAGTGATTCATCCTCATCCGTTGCGCCTATTATTACCGAAATCTGTTCAAACTTCATTTTATTCTTCCGTATAAGTTATTTTTTCTCTTGGATTCACAAGAAGCGTTGCACTATAGCGTTTGCCGAACCATATTACTTCCCTTGCATAGACATCCCACGACTGAATATCTTTATGTGCCTTTATTGAAAGTATGTTGTTCGCTTTTCTTAAGGGTTCATATCTGCCTTCATCAACTGCATTGAAATATTTATAGAAACTGTATCCCGATTTTATTTCAACTTCATTGATAAAGGGTTTTCTTATAAGCTTTTTCTGATATTCAAACAGATCATTGAATATATCGTCTTCAATGCCGAATGAAAGAAGGAACGGCTTTATATCACCCCAGAATTCATCGCTATGGTATGCCATTTCAAGGAATGCGCCTTCTTCAAAATACCAGCCCGTTGTGCTGAAAATATCTTTCTGATATGTCCATTCGGCTTTTTCTGAATCAAGCTTTCTGTTATAAAGCTCTGTGAAAAACTTATTGAGAAAACCTTCATTCACATCAAAGATATAGTCATAAAGCTGATTATAGAAATCATAATATGAAACGCCTTGTTCTTTGTTGATGTAAATTGCAAAATAGCGTATAAGCCCGAGATGGTGGAAAGTCTGCAGAATAACCGAGAACATATATGCCTTAACCCAGTCTTTATGGGGCATTGATGCTGTTTCGGTTATAACATCAATAAACTCACCCACACCGTTGAATTCGGGGTTATAATGGATACCGAAAAGAGGGATTCTTGAAGTTTTTATGCCGTGTTTTTCTTTATATTCTTCATTCCCCATCGGAGTGTTGGGATAAACCTGACACTCATAAACGGTCATTGAATTGTTCTGCCCCGATTCAAGCAGACGGCATATACCTCTGCAGAAGCTTTCATAAGTTTCACCGGGCAGACCTAAAATAAGCTCTGTGTAAGTAGGAATTCCCGCTTCGTTATATCTTGCATCAAGAGAAGCAAAATGCTCAAGTGTGAGATTCTTTCTGCCTATATTTTCAAGAGTGTGCGGGTCAAGCGACTGATATGCAAGAGTAACACCTTTGTCGGCATTGTTTTTATTGAGAATATATCCTGCCTCAAATACGGTATCGTCACTTTCCTTTGCATAACAGGGCTTGAAAACTTCCGGATAACCGTATTCTTTCTTTAAATCAACCACATACTGAGCAATTTCAACATCACGTGAAAAGATACCGAAATTGGCATCTGCACAGTAGCAGTAACGGATTCTGTTTTCTGCCATCCAGAGGATTTCAGATTTTATTTTTTCCATCGGAAACTGACGGATTTTTTTTGTAAAGCACCATTCACAGTAGGCGCACATATACGGACAGCCTCTGTTTGTTTCAAGTGTTGCGTGGAACTCAATATCGGGATATTCTTTTATAAGATGGTCAAACACTCCTGAGGTATAGGGCGAAGGATATACAGAAATATCACAGGGGTGATAATCTTCCGTTGTAACGCAGTTACCGTTTTCGTCCCTGAATGAAAGATTGGGTACGCAGGAAAGAGGTGTTCCGTCTGCAACAGCCTTTAAAAACTGTGCTGTTGTTTCTTCACCTTCGTTGTGCATAAGGAAATCTATAAATTCATATTCTTCGAGGAATTTATGACCTGCAGGAACACTGTGACCGCCAAAAATAATTTTAACATCGGGGAATTTCTTTTTGAGCTCCTTCGCAAGTGTTTTGTTATATTCAAGATTCCATGTAAAGCACGTAAAACCTACAAAATCAGGGTTATTGAAATGATTTATAACATCGTCAATTTTCTCTCTGAGCCCTATAATATCGGGGATTATCCAGTTTTCTGTTACTTCTTTATCATTTTTGAGATAAGCGGCAATACAACCTGCCGAATAAGGCAGAAAGCAAGGTGAAGAGAAAGTTACACCGACCTGAACGAGATAATATTTCTTCTTCATCTGTCATCCACCCTTTCTGTTAAACTGAGATTGAAACTGCCGAATTCTTTTCTGCCGTACCATACAGAAAAACGGGCATAATCTTCAAATGTATCGTATTGAACGGATTTGACCGAATACACTGCTTTTTCTTTTTCAAGAGGAATATATCCGTTTTTATAAACGGCTGAAAAATATTCAAAAAAGTTATAATCGAACCGTGCTTCGGGGATTTTCACTTTCTGCTGTTTAAGCATCATTTTCTGGAATGTGAGAAGCTGTGTGAACATTTCATAATCAAAGTATTTTTTCAAGAATACCGATGCTTCATTATAAAATGTATCAATATCGAAAACAAAATTCAGGAATGCATACTCTTCAAGAGGCCACACAACATCTCCGAATCTGTCATCAACAAAAGTAAGCTCCCTGTTACAGCTTATAACTTCATTGAGTCTGTTTTCAATTTCTTTGAAAACTTTATATATAAGAGTATTCTCATCGGAATAAATATAATCAATGAAATCAGAATAAAACTGAGTATAGTCCATCCCCTTTTCATTGTGAAGATAAATCGCAAAAAAGGACAGGAGTCCGCCGTGATGGAAACACTGAACGGCACACGCAAACATATTGATTCTAACCCAATCAGCTTCGGTCATTGAATATGTTGAAGTAACGATTTTTGAATATTCCGTTATTTCATCAATAGTTGAAGCTTCCCTGTGAGGCTGATTAAGTGGGATTTTTGAAACACCGATTTTAAACTTTTCTGTGTATTCCCTGTCACTCATACCTGCACACGGCAGATATTCACAGTTATGGATATATATTGCGTGGTGCTGACCTGCCTGAAGAAGTGTTTCAATACCTTTTACGAAACTTTCATATGTTTCACCGGGAAGTCCGAGAATAAGCTCCGTATAGGTTGCCACAGAATGCATGGCATAACGTGAAAGAAGCTTCTTATAACTGTCTACAGAGATATTTTCTCTGCCCACATTTTCAAGCGCTTCATCACTCAGTGACTGGAAAGAAAGTGTAACACCTTTGTTCATTCCACAGTCATTGAGCTTTTTTGTCATATTGAAAACAATGTCATTACTGTTTTTTGCATAAGAAGTCTGGAAGTTTTTAAGATGGCCTGTTCTGTTATGAACTTCAACCATTTTATCGATATACTCTTCATCGGTTTTCACAATACCAAAATTGGCATCTGCACCGCCGAAGGTATCAACACCGTGCTCTGCAAGCCACTCAATTTCTCTGAAAATCTTATCTTTCGGGAAGAACTTGACCTTTTTTGAATCAAGATTTCCCCAGTCACAATATTTGCACTTATAGGGACAGCCACGACTTGTTTCAATAATTGCATAGAATTTAAGAGAAGGATGCTTTTTGATAATATCATCAAAAACACCGGTAAGATAAGGTGAAGGATAATCTGTTGAAGCGATACACTGTCTGAAAGTATAACGGAAGTCGCCGTTTTCTTTATAAGCAATATTGGGGATATCTTTTATTTCACCTGAACCTGCCAATGCAAGTAAAAGCCTTGAAAAAACTTCTTCTCCTTCACCGAAAATGAAATAATCGGCATCGGGACAATCGCAAAAAACATCATTATTCTCACCGATATGATGACCGCCGAAAATAATTACGCAATCGGGGTATTTTTTACGAAGTTTAGCTGCCAGAACTTTGTTGTATTCATAATTCCACAGATAATTTGAAAAACCGACAACTGACGGATTTTTCATTCTGCCGAGAACGGAATCGGTATCTTCTCTCAGGAAAAATATTTCACCGAAATTATAGATTTCATTTATTCTTCCGTATTTTTTTGCATTCGCAATAAGAGTGCCGACTGCATAAGGGAAAAATGTGGAATTACCGTGAAGATAATTCGGCTGCACCATATATATATTCTTTTTCACGGTTTCCACCTGCCTTTTTTATATTTCTTTTACATCGTCCTTATACGATGACCAGCCCATTCTGCCGTACCAGATAACGAACTTTCCGAAATCACGCCAGTTATCATAAACATTGGTATCACGCATAATGAGTGTGTGTTTTTTCTTTTCGAGGGGATTCACCACATTGACATAAATATTTTTAAGGAATGTGTGAATATCGTAATTAAGACTGACTGTTTTCTCTGTATCAGACGGTTTTCTGAGAATATTCCTCTGATAACTGAGAAGGTCTTCAAAAATGTCTTTTTCTATATTGAATGAACTGAGGAACGGTAACATTTCATCATAGAATTTATCGGTATCTTCAAGCACGTGAAGAACAACATATTCGTGGTCATCCCACACAACGTCTTCACACCTATCAAACACCATTTTACCTGTTTCAATACCACGGGAAAGTTCATCTGCGTGTCTTTTGACATCATAATAAAGCCTTGAAATGTTCAGTTCAGGATTATTTTCAAAATAATCAATCGCTGCATCATAGAACTTCTCATATGGGATATTCTTTTCATAAAACAGATAAATGCCGAATGCACGAAGCAGTCCGTTACCGTGAAAAGCCATTGTCATATAGTAAAATGCTGTTGCTCTTACCCACATTTCACGGCTTAATGTGTTTGTTTCAACGATAAGGTCGTTATATTCGGGAATTGCAAATTCACCTGCATCAGCGTGGAATCTTACTATTTCAGATTTAACACTCTTTATGCCGTGTTTTTCAATATAATCCTTCTGGCCCATCAGCGAATTGGGCAGAAGAATACATCCGTAGACGGCAAAAACAAAATGCTGGCCTATCTCAAATAAAACGCCTATGCCTCTTATGAAGCTTTCATAAGTTTCACCCGGAAGCCCCAGAATAAGTTCCGAATAAGTCTTCATATTTTCAGTGTTATATTTTGTAAGCAGATTTTTATAGAAATCGAGTGATGTGTTTTTTCTGCCTATATTTTCAAGAACAACGGGTGAAAGACTCTGGAATGAAAGAGTTGCACCTATTCTGTCAAATTCACATTCTTTGAATATCTTTACAATTTCAAAAACTGTTTCAAAATTATTCTTTGCGTAGTTCATACGCATTCTTTCGGGATACCCGGTCTGCTTTTTGACGGCTGCAAGTTCTTTTGCAATCTCGATGTCCCGTTTAAACATACCGAAATTGGCATCAGCACCCCATACGAAAGCTATTTTGTTATCAGACATCCATCTGATTTCTTTTCTTATACGCTCAATCGGAAAGAGTCTTGTTTTTGATTTGAGAAGCCCCCAGTCACAATATGCACACTGATTGGGACATCCCCTGCTTGTTTCAAGAATTGCATTGAACGTGATTTCGGGATGCTCTGCAATTATATCATCAAACCAGCCCTCAAGATAAGGCGACGGATAATCAAGCGTTGTCTGAAGCTTTGTAGGTGTTCTTACAAAACTACCGTCAGCTTTTCTGAATGAGATATTATTAACTTCTTCAAACTCAGTGCCAAGAGCAATTGCTTCAAGAAGAGCTGTTATTGTTTCTTCACCTTCACCGTGGCTCAGGACATCAATATACGGATAATCCTCTAAAAAGCTGAAATTATCGGGAACATTGTGACCTCCGAAATTTATAACACAATCGGGGAACTTTTCTTTTACAGCTGCGGCTAAGCTTTTGTTGTATTCCGTACTCCAGCAGTAATTTGAAAAACCGATATATGCAGGGTCTTCAAGACGTTCAACGACTTTTTTTACATCTTCACGAAGGAAAAGAAAACCTTTGAAACAGAAGTTGTCACGTACAATCTGACTTGTCCACGCAGATGCAATAAGAATACCTGCTGTATAAGGCAGATATGAATTTTTTGTGCCCGAACACGCCGAGACATCAGCCTGAACAAAATATATGTTTTTCATATCCGTCAACCTCCGTTTTTGCATATAATTTCAATATATTATTATATCATTATAAATACACATTGTCAATGAAACATAAAAGAAAAAAAGACCGGCATAAACCGGTCTGTTTTCTCAAAAAAACGATTAAGCAAGAAGATCTGAATATTCTTCAGGAAGGTAACCAGCAAGTGCGCTAACTACTTCGTCAAGAAGGCCGAACTTGTTAAGAGCGATAACGATTTTGATGATCTTAACGAGAAGCTTGATAAGAAATACCATTTTTATTTCCTCCTAAAACAAAATTTGTAATCATATAATACTATAATAATTTTTTCCAGTCAACAGAATTTTAAATTGTTAACATATTGTTTTAATTTTCATAAACTCTATGCTAAAATAATTTAATTTACAATTTATTTTCTTAATTTTTTGATATCAATTGCCTCTTCGGGGCATATATTGATACACTTTCCGCACCTTATACAATCTGTGCTGTTGGGCTTTTTCATAACGGGAATGTCACACGGACATTTTTTCTGACACGCACCACAGTCCGTACACTTGTTTTTATCAACTTCATATCTCAAAACAGCAACGGAATTGAATAGTGAATAGAAAGCTCCGAGAGGACAGATATATTTGCAGAAAGGTCTGTAAAAAACAACAGAAACGAGAATAGTTATAATAAGTATTGCAACCTTCCACGTGTAAAGGAATCCTGCGGCATCTCTTATTGTTTCATTGAGAAATGTCAGAGGAATACCTGCCATAAAAGTACCCGAAGGACAGATATATTTACAGAAAGCTGGTGTGCCGAGCCCTGTTATGTCAACTGCAAACATAGGTATGAGAATTACAAAAACTGCAAGAATGACATATTTAAAGTATTTCAGGAATCTGTTACCGGGGATATTCTTAAATTTCTTGAAAAACGGTATTTTATAAAGCAGGTCCTGAAGAAGACCGAACGGACACAGAAATCCGCATATAAATCTGCCTCCCACAGCGCCGAAAAGCATCAGAATGCCCAGCACATAGAAGGCAAATGAATAATCTCGGCTTCCGAGTGTGGACTGCAACGCTCCCATAGGACAGGACCCCAGAGCTCCGGGACAGGAATAGCAGTTAAGCCCCGGGACACAGAACATTTTAAGTTTGCCCGTATATATTTTTCCGCCTGCAAAACCTTTGAGATATCCGTTTGTAACGGCTAAGAACGCAAACTGAATTATAAGGCGGATATTCTTTTTTATTTTAATTAAAAATTTACCCAATGCCGATACACTCCAGACAGATTCTGACAGCTTTGTTCAGTACATCGAGATGTTCGTCTCTCATAACTCCGATTACAATAAAAGCAACCGAAATTACAATAAGAGAAATTGTTATGATTATCTTTTTGTTTTTCACTCAACTTCACCGAGCAGTCCGTCAATTATTTTTTTCCATTCAGCTTTGCTTCTGGCGCCAAGATAACTCTGACCTATTTGTTTTCCTTCCGAATCAATGAATATTGTTTCGGGAACGCTGAAAACAGATGATATCTTTCTTTCCATAAGCTCCTTTGAAGGAACAATATTGACATATTCAACTTTTGTCTGTGCAACAATATCGAGAGCATCGTTATGCTGTGCTTCAAAAATATTACCTTCGTTATCAGTCATATCAATAACAATACCGACAACGCCTACCCCCTTATCGGCATACTCTTTTGAAATTTCACCGAGGAAAGGCATTTCATAAATACACGGTCCGCAGAATGTGCCCCATAGATTGACCATTGTGATTTTATTCTTTGCAAATATGCTTTCATCAACGTGGTTACCGTTTAAATCTGTAGCATTGAATCTACCGAAAACGGCATCATCTGCAACAGTAACATCATTATTACTGACTGTTTCATCAGCCTGACCTGACAGTGAATTATCAGGTGTCTGAGGTGTGTTTTCATTCTGCTGTGAACAAGCAACAAGCAGAAGAAGTGAAAAAACAACTAAAACAGCGGAGATAATTTTTTTCATATGATACACCCTTTCTTAAAAATTGGTACGGATTATTTTTCCCGAAATTTCTTTATCAATGAAATCTGTTACAATTATTCCGTAATATTTTCTTTTAAAATTATATGACAGAATCTGTTTATTTATATATTTAACATTTATTCTCGGAACAAAAATCCTTGTACAGCTCGTGTAACAGATGTTGAATTCATCATCCCGCAGGTTGCTTTCAAGGAAACGGGTAACGGTCTGCAATTTATGTTTCCCCTCGGATTTGTAGGAATCCTGAACAAGCATTGCACCGTAAGAAGTACCGTCAAGTTTTTTTAATTCTCCCCTTCTCCAGTCGTCAACATTGAATGAACCGACATAAGGATAAGCAGTAAAATCGATTCCCGAATTTTTATCGGTGAATTTTTCCTTATCGACGGAAACTGCCCTTAAAAGAATTATTTTACCTCTTACCTCACCCATTGCAGGAATTCTGTTTTCAATAAACCATTTTCCCGGAACATCTTCAATGTATTTCTTATAGAAAACATTATAAAATTCATCACCCGTGTGACTTTCTGCTTCTTTTAACTGAAAAAGGATTGTTTCCGTTGGGTTTTCAGAGAGAAAATCAAAACATTCTTTCACGATGTCATCACAGGTCAGCACTTCATTCCAAAAGCCTTTTTTCTTTCTGCAGTAACATATGCTGTGGTTTGCAAGAAAGGTGTCACAAACCAATTTAAAGCGGAAATCAAAATATCTGACTCCCGCCTCAAGCTGCTGTGTCACAGACAATGTCTGCGTCTGACTTATAAACCCGAAATCCA
This sequence comes from Clostridia bacterium, assembly GCA_017549285.1. Taxonomy (GTDB): domain Bacteria; phylum Bacillota; class Clostridia; order Oscillospirales; family Acutalibacteraceae; genus UBA1081. The sequence continues at coordinate 16,868 of JAFYVE010000035.1, read as the reverse complement.
CAAAACGACAGGCGCTGTCATGGGTGCCGGGCATATTTATCCCCGTGATTTTCTTTTCATCGGGAATATTTTTCATCCATTTTTTCATATTATCTGAGTTTAAGCGTTGCATTGTAATCTGAAATGCCGTAGTTACCCAGCGAATGTTTCAGAAGTTCATACATATCAATTTCTTCACCCTGAGAGCCGTGAAGCTTTTTGTTGAGAATATTGAATACGGGATTCAGTCTTCTGAAAACTTTAAGCACTGTATCACCCTCCGGTGTGCCTTCAACAAAAGGCTGATCACCCTCGAATGCATTTCTTGCAATATCAACAACAAGATCAATGAATCTTTTGTCTTTAATGTCTTTATGAGCCTTTACAAAGAAGAAACGTGCAACCTTTCCGACTGTCAAAGTGCTGAGTTTTTTACCGACAAAAGAAACAAACTTATGAAGCTTGGGATTATCTCCGCCGAGTTTACGCAGACTTCTTCCGGGATTTGTTTCCATACAATAAACAATCATTCTTATCATACTTTCAAACTGGTCACGGAGATATGTTTTACAGTCTTTTCCTTTTGTATCCCATTCAAAATCGGGGACGGGTATGCTCTTTATATCAACTGTATTTTCATCTTCAATAGTACAAAGACGCATAAATGCGGGACAACCGATAAGTGCACCTGTGCAGACATCATAGAATTTATTGCCGTTTTCTGTTTCAACAACATTTATGCTCTGATTATGCATATGTCCGGTAAAGATAAGATGCACACCGTTATCGGCAAGAAGAGTGTAAAGTTTTTTGCTCTCTTTCTGTCTTGCATCACCGATAAGAGTGAGAATAGGCTGACCCGGAAGCACGGGATAATGCTCCATTGCAAACATCATCTGACCGTCTTCCTTTGCCTTATCCATCTGCTCTTTTGCCCAGCTGAGAAGTTCATCTGTATAAGCAATATTCTTCTTTCCCTCACTGTCATTACAAAGAACAAGAAGTCTTACACCATCTGCAAGCTGTGCGACATATGAAAGGTTTTCTCTGTAGAATGAAATTGCCTTATCATAACCGAAATCACGGTAATAGTCATAAAGGTCAGAGAATTTTACGCCTTCAACATGAACTCGTCCCTCTTCGGTATACTGGAAAGGATTCGGCTCCATATCGTGACCTGCAGTAACGACATAAACGTCTTTACCTGCATTTTTGAGCTTATTAAGAAGCCCCACAAACTCCTCATGACTTGCCTTTTCACCGTTAAACGAAAGGTCACCTGCAATAAGAATTGTATCTGCTTCATTCTGATTAGCAAGATATTCAAAAGCAGCTTCGTTTATCGCTGACGTTTCGGCAAAGCATTTCTGCTCGAATTCCATAAATTCTTTATAAGCATCACCTGTTGCCGAAAGGCTTTTTGCAAAATAATGAGTATCTGTTATAACAAAAAATTTAAATGACTTCATTGATTTCCTCCGTCTGAGAATTATTTTTTCTCTTTTCAATAACTGCGTTGTGAATGTCTTCCTTTGTCTTACCTGTAAGTTTATAGAAGAAGAAAGGCACACCGGCAAGGAACATCATTATACCGTGAATAATTGTATAGAAGAACAGGAGAAGAATCTTTGTTTCAAAAGTCTGTTCGGGAACAATACTGCTTCCGTCAACGGGAGGAACATAGTGGATAATTGAATTGTCTCCGTAAAGTACAAGGGGTGCGAGTGTACTTGCTATAGTACCGCTTATAAGTGTGCCGATTGAAATAACAAAGGGCATTGAAGCGTCAAGACGTTTGCCTGTTTTAAGCTCAATATCTTCAAGAACGTCTGCCTGGAACATTGAAGGAAGAAGATTGGATGCACCGAACTGAAGACCGATAAGGAAGAGGAATGCAACAAATACAATCATAAGAAGCGTATTGGGATTTTTGAAATAGAAATAACCGACTGTGAATGCGATACAGTTTGCTGTAACAGAATAAATACCGCTTGCGATATAGAGGACTCTTGCATTGAACTTCTTAAGAAGGAAATTGATAACAAGCATACCAACAGCAGTACCGATACCTACGGGAAGAACAAAGATGATCTTCTTTGATGCTGAGCCGAGAACAGCAATTGCAAGGAATGTTTCCATATATGTAGCAATACCTCTGAAGCTCTTGAGGAATTCAGAGAAAATGATTGTCCATGCGTATTTATTGCTGATAATGTCCTTGAAACCTTCAAGGGGATTCTTCTTTTCTGCTGTGTAAGGAATTCTTTCTCTTACAACATTCATACCGAGAAGAACCGTTATAACACCTGCAACACCACAGATTGCTGATGAAATGATATACTGAAGACCTTCATTATCCTTCCAGATTGCACCTACAACAAGAAGAACAACAAGGGGTGCAGAGTTACCTACAGCTGATGAAATACTTCTGAAAGAAAGAAGCTGGTCACGTTCTTTCATATTGGGAGTCATAACATTGGCAATCATATTGATTGAGTTACCGAATGTGCAGATAAGGCCCCATGCGATATTGATTGTGAGAACATAGATAATGAGTGTTGTGCCTGCAATACCCTTGGGAGCGATGAAGTTGAGCATAAGAATAATGAACATTGGCAGAGCAATTGTAAGAACAATAGGTCTGAACTTACCCTTTTTTCCCATCTTTCTGCCGTCAATGTACATAACGATAAAGAAGTTGAGAATAAAGCATGAAATACTTGTAACTGCAGAACAGAATGCGTTTGTTTCTTCGGGAAGACCGAGAACGTTTACAAGGTAAGCATTTCTGTTACCGCCAACCATACCTGTCATCATTGTATAGAAGAACACACCTGCAAGGTAAAGTATCCATTCTTTCGTTTTAAGATATTTTGTTTCAGTTGCAGAAGAACTCATCTGCATCTTCCTCCTATCAATCTGCACAAAAATAATGCAGATTTTTTCTTTTTTTGTATTATACCATTAAGCTTATTACAAATCAATATTTTATATATTAATTATTTTATTTAAAATATTAAAAAGGTACTGTTTTTAGGACACATTATATGTTATAATACATTCAGTCAGACAAAGAGGTGTAAAAAAATGCCCAGAAATGAAACACAAAAACTTAAACTCATAAGAATAGCACAGTATCTGCTTGAAAAAACAGATGAAAACAATTCCGTTTCAACGCAGGATATTATAAGTATGCTTTCGGAAAACGGCATAACAGCCGAAAGAAAAAGCATTTATTCAGATATTGAAGCACTGCAGAATCTCGGCATGGATATCAATATAACAAGAGGCAGAAACGGCGGCTTCAATCTGCTTTCAAGAGATTTTCAGATAACCGAGCTCAAGCTTCTTGTTGATGCAATCCAGTCTTCAAGATTCATAACACAGAAAAAGAGTTTTGAGCTTATAAAAAAGCTCGGCAATCTTGTGAGCGAATATGACCGCAAAGAGCTTGAAAGAGAAGTTTTCATCGTTAACAGAATCAAGAATGAAAACGAATCGATATATTACAACACAGATAATATCTATGCCGCAATCCACGATGACAAGCAGATTTCATTCCTTTATTACAACTACGGTGCAGATAAGAAAAAGCATTACCACAACGGAGGAAATCCTATAAAAGTAAGTCCCTTTGCCCTGCAGTTTGATAATGAGAAATATTATCTTATCGCATATGAATCAAAATCGGCTCTTATAAAGCATTACCGTGTTGATAAAATGGATAAAGTGGACATTGTGAATGAATCACGTGACGGTAAGGGCTATTTCAGAAAGTTTGATGTTGCCGAGTATTCAAACGCAACGCTGAGAATGTTTTCGGGAAAGATTGAATCAGTAACGCTCAAAACTCCCGATAAGTTTGCAGGTGCCGTAATAGATAAATTCGGCAAAAAGGTGAAATTCATTCCCACAGAAGACGGAGAATACACCGTTACAATTGACGCTGCACTCACGCCTACCCTTTATTCTTGGGTATTCACATTCGGTGGAGAAATGACAATCACAGCTCCCGAAAAAGCAGTTAAAGAATACAGAGAACAGCTCACACAGGCTCTTGACAGACTGAAATAAAAAAAGCAGAGAAGCATAAAGCTTCTCTGCTTTTTTATTAAGGAAAAGATTGAATTACTTTGCAACAGCGTCTTTGAGAGCCTTGCCTGCCTTGAAAGCGGGAACCTTTGTAGCAGCAACAGTCATTGTTTCGCCTGTTCTGGGGTTACGGCACTGCTTTTCTGAACGTTCACGAACGTCGAATGTACCGAAGCCTACAAGCTGAACACTGTCGCCGTTAGCAAGAGCTTCTGAAACAGCAGCAACAACTGCGTTAACAGCTGCTTCTGCATCCTTCTTTGAAAGGTCTGCCTTAGCTGCAACTGCAGCAACGAGGTCTGTCTTCTTCATTATCTTTTTTCCTCCTTTATATTATCTTCCAAATCTATTATAATACAATATTTGGCAATTATTTATAGAGTGAGAAGTTTTTGTCTACACTCTTTTCATATGCCCCGAATGACGAAAGAAATTCATCAGAAACTTTTGTAAGAGCCTCTTCGGGATCTATATCATTCTGTCTTGCAGCAGCACAGACTGCAAAAAGAAGTTCTCCGACTGATTTTTCGCTGATTTCTGCCGAAGCTTTTTCTGCCACATAAGCAGAAACATCACCGTTGACTTCAACGCCTGCTTTTGCAGCTTTTGACTGAAGCTTTGCAGCACGCATCAAAGCGGGTAACTCTCTGGGAACTGACTCCATAGCATCAGTAGTTGTTTTCTGTTTTTTTGAATTGCGTTTTATGGCATCCCAATTTGTGAGAACATCATCTGTTCCCGAAACCTTGATATCACCGAAAACGTGGGGATGACGTTCTATAAGCTTTTTGCAGATTCCGTCGGCAACATCAGAGAAACTGAAAACACCTTTCTCCTCTTCCATAGCAGCGTGAAAAACAACCTGAAGAAGAACATCACCGAGCTCTTCTTTAAGAAGCTCCGTATCTTCCTTATTGACAGCTTCAATAACTTCATAAGTTTCTTCAATAAGGTTCTTCTTTATTGTTTCGTGATTCTGCTCGGCATCCCACGGGCAACCGCCGGGAGCTCTGAGAATTCTCATAATCTCAAGCAAGTCTTCTATATTATACTTATCTTTTATCGGATAGTCAACAGCCATTTCAAATTTTCCGTCCTGTTTTTTCATTTTCTGACTTATTTTACCCTATCAGGTCATATTTTTCAAGTATTTTGCAGATTTTTTCTCCCTTGGGGAGCATTTTCACATCGTCACGGACAATTGATTTTGTAAAAAGTAATGCGAGAACATATATTATAACTGCCGCAACAATACCTATTACTGCCGAAACGGTTGAAGCTGAAATTCTTGAACCGAGTTCAAATGAGGGGAAAACATTCCTGCATATACCCGACACAGCCCACGCACCCGTACCGCACATAAGCGCACATAAAAGGGGTTTGAAGAAAACTGACTTATAGTTGAGATTAACGCCTGTTTCCTTGATGAGTGCATTGAGGTTATAGCTTACGGTAATAATATAGAAACAGAATGTACCCACAATAGCACCGAGGATATTCATTCCGGGAATACCTACGAGAATGAAATTTACAACAACCTTTGCAACTGCAGCAAAACCGACAGCTTTCATCGGCACATCTGCCCTGCCTATTGCCTGAAGCATATTGATAAGAGGCTGAGCCGCCGCCATAATGAATGTGAAGCATCCGTAAAGCGCCATAACGGTTGCTGAAATTGTAATGCTGTCAGATACGCCGTACATAATATTGAGAAGGTCCTCTGAAAGTATCGCCATACCGATACCTGCAGGAAGCGAAATGAGCATAGCAACTCTCATAACAGACTCAATTGATGAGCGTATCATAAGTTTGTTTTTAAGAGTCCACGCTTCGGCAAGAACGGGGATTGCACTCATACCGAGTGTGGTTGTGATTGTGGGAACAAGATTTCTGAAGTCAAGCGCTATTTCATATGCACCGTAAAGGTAAGATTTGAGTTGAACATTATCCATTTCGGGCGCAAGCGCCATAGCTTCCTGAAACATAGCTTCAATTATCGATCTGCCTGAATCAACGGCATACTGAAGTCTTGCCTGAATTGACCAGGAGTCAATAAGATTTGTTATGTTCATAACAAGTGTGCTGACAACAACGGGGACAGCTATTGTGAGCATCATTTTTGCTATATTCTTACCTGTATCGGCTGCAGGTGATGATTCAAGCTCTTCTTTTGTTATCTTGTCACCAACAATCTTATGTCTTAAAACAAGGAAAAGAAGTGAGCTGACAGCACCCATTGTGACACCGAAAATTGATGCCGCAGAGGCGTAAGGTGTAAGAGCCATAACGGCTTCTTCAACAGTTGCACACTGTGTGCCGTAAACGGGCATACCGTTTTCAAAACAATGCATACCGTAACGCTGGACAACAAAAGCAAGTCCGAGACCGAATGCAAGCTTGCCCACAACTTCGCACATCTGTGAAAGTGCTGTGGGAGTCTGATTGCGGAGCCCCGAATAATAACCTCTGTATGTAGCCATTACACAACAGACGAATACGGCAGGGGCAATCATAATGATTGACGGTAATGAAGCCATAGCATCCATACTCTTCACGTAAGGATATGCAAGAGCAAGAACAAGAAGTGTGCCCACAGTACCTGCAACAAAGAACATTCTGAGCGCTATTTTATAGATTTTCTTTACATTATTGAATTTACCCTCGGCAACACTCTGTGCCACAAGCTTTGAAATCGCAACGGGAAGACCTGCAAGGGCTATATTATGTATCGGGATATAAAGATTGAACGCTGTACCCGTATAGCCTCTGCCTATAGTGCCGATAAGCTCCGTAAGAGGTATTTTATAAAGCACACCCACAATTTCAACAAATGCGGTTGCAACAACAAGCACAAGCGCACCGTTTAAAAGTGATTGTTTTTTTCGTCCTGCCATCAGTTGTTTCCTTCTTTCATAAGTCCGACTTCGCAGTACATTATTTTCTTTCTGTTATATGTATATGTTATATAAAGCTTATTATTATAACATGTTATTGCAGGGTAAGAGAACTCTCCGCCCTTTTCATTTTCGAGAACAAGAACGGTTCTGAAAGTTTCACCGTTATCTTCCGATACGGCAAGTTCAAGGGGTGATCTGTCTCCCCAGTTTTCTTCAACGGGGTTATATACAAGATAAATCTTGCCGTCAGATGCTCTGACACAGTCAATTCCGCTGTTGTTGTTGGGAAGCTCTGTTCTTTCAGCCTTTGACCATGTAAGCCCTCCGTCATAAGAGTGACTTTTGTAAATTCTTCCCTTGTCTGTTCTCATAAGAGCATGGATGTTCTTATCATCATCCTCCCAGAGAGTGGGCTGAATCATACGCACAAGACCGATATTCTTTCTCGGTCTTACAATAAAATCACATCTCGTCCATGTATCACCGTCATCACGTGAAACATCAATAAAGCATCTCCAATGTTTTGTTTTTTCACTTGATGCAGGGGCTAAAAGAAGTCCTTGTGATGTTCTTATACACTTATTTTTCACGGGGCCTCTGCCGCCCGAAAAATCATCAGGAACAAGAACTTTCGCTTCGGTCCATGTCTTTCCTCCGTCTGCCGAATCGCAGAACCATGTGACCCATTCATTTATTTCCTTGCCTTTTTTGAAATAAAGTCTGATTTTACCGTCATTTCTCATATCGAGAACGGGATTCCAATGAGGTACATTTTCTTCTGACGGAACTTTTGAGGGTTCACTCCATTTTCCGTTTTCATTAACGGAAAACCATATACGCACATTGTCGTTTTTTTCGTGCTCTCCTGCAAACCACGCAACCATAACTCTGCCGTCGGAAAGAGGCAGAACGGTTGATGCGTGACATTCAGGCACATTTTCTATTTTTTCGTAAACAAATTCTTTTTTAAAGTTCATTTTCAGTCATCCCGTAAAATTCATAGATATATTTTTTTCTTTCAAGCAGTTCATTGAATCTGCTGATATATTCATATGGATATTTGAAATTGAAGATTCTTTCAATTCTGCCGTCTGTCTGATTTTTAAGCTTGGTGACAGCACCGCCGCCTGCAGCAAGAACAGTATGAATCTCTTCCATCATATAGATGTTATAAAGACATTCCCTGCCCTCTTTACTCCAGCCTACATTTTCATTGTTGCCCACGGTTTTACTTTGACGATACATATAATAAGGGAAATAATCTTCCGAATGAAGTACAGAGTCGGCATAATCGAGCATTTTTGCAGTTTCTCTGTAAACAGAGTCTGTTTCGCCACGAGTTACGATGTTTGCCGCCCTTTTGAGAGCAAGTGTGTGTATTGTAATATTTTCGGGATTGAGTGAAACAGCAGTATCAATGCTGTTTCTGAAGCTGTCATAAGTGTCACCGGGAAGACCTGCGATGAAATCCATATTGATATTATCAAAACCTGCTTCCCTTGCCATTCTGAATGCTTCAAGAGTCATTCCCGGAGAATGCTTTCTGCCTATATTTTCAAGCACCTGAGCATTAAAAGTCTGCGGATTGATACTTATTCTCGTAACACCCGCATTTTTCATTATTTCAAGTTTTTCTTTATTGAGTGTATCGGGTCTGCCCGCTTCAATTGTGTATTCACGGACATTTTTAACATCAAAATATTTACTTACGGCATCGGTAACGGCTCTGAGTGATTCTTCATCGAGTGAAGTGGGAGTGCCTCCGCCGAAATAGATTGTTTCAAGATTCAGACCTGTTTTTTCTGCAATAACCGATATTTCCCTGAGCTCATCACAGAGAAGTCTTACATAATCGGGAATAAGTTTTTTAGCCTGAGCGATTGAATGTGAAACAAATGAGCAATATGAGCATCTTGTGGGACAGAAAGGAATTGAAACATAGAGTGAATATGATTTTTCACACGACAAAGCAATAATTCTGTCTTCTGCCCTTGCAACAGAGAGTGCAAGATTTGTTTTTTTATCACTTACAAGAAGTTCGTTTCTGAAATAATCAACGGCGTCACTTTCACCGTTTTCTGCTATGAGCGTACGCATTAGTTTTGAGGGTCTTACACCAGTGAGAACTCCCCACGAAGGCACAATGCCCGTCATTGAAGTAAATATATAATAAAGAAGCTTTGCAAGAATAAGCTCCTGCTCTTTTTCATCTTTATCCCAAATTCTTTCTTCCCTTTTTTCATTCCGGCTGAAAAGACTGACTTCACAGCCTATAACACCGTCTTTGAGATATGTGATAACACAGTCGTCCGTGTTTTCGGGCAACTCTTCTGTTACATTTATCTTTTCAAGAGGGAAAAATATTCTTATGACATTTTCAGTTTCATATCTGAAATTATGTCCGAGAACAACAAGTGTCATCTTTTACTCCAGTTTACGTAAGGGTTATTGTTTCTTTCATCTGAAAGGGTTGTGTTTATATCGTGACCGGGATAAACATTGTAATCCCCGTCAATATCAAACAGATGGCAGATTGAATCATTGAGAATGCTTGAATCACCGCCGGGGAAATCGGTTCTGCCCACACTTCTGTAAAAGAGTGTGTCACCTGTGAACATACAGTCTTCAATAATGTATGTTGCACCGCCTTTTGTATGACCGGGTGTGTGAATCACCTTGATTTTCTTGTCACCAAAAGGCAGTTCATCACCGTCGTGAAGAATAATATCTGCTTTGAGTGAACTGTCAACACTTGAACCGAAAGCAAATGCAAGAGAAAGCATATCGTCACTGAGCATCGGTGCATCTGCTTCATGAATGCAGACCTTTGCATCGGGGAAATGCTTTTTTAGTTCACTTACCCCCATAATATGGTCAAAATGACCGTGAGTAAGAAGAATATATTCAATTTTCTTATCATTTATAAGCCTCTCAAAACGGGGATTGTAAGCACCTGCATCAACAATGAATGTGCCGTCGTGATTTTCGTCACTCACAATGTATGTATTGGCTCTTACAGGCCCGAGAGGGATGGTTCGGATAATCATAAATACACCTTCAAATCAGAATTTGTTGGAATAGTTAGGAGTGTGGAGTTAGGAGTTAGGAGTTTCGGAAGTCCTGCGGACTTGGATTATAAAATCGGGGTTTAAGGGGCTTGCCCCTTCCTTCACTCCTCACTCATCATTCCTAACTCCTCACTTTGTAATTTGTCGAGGTGCCCTCGACAAATTATTGTTTAACATTCCATATATCTGTATCATAAAGTATAGTCACAGGTCCGTCGTTGACAATAGAAACTTCCATTTCTGCGGCAAAGATGCCGTGTTCGACTTTTCTTACACCGTTATCTTTAAGACACTGCATATAATATTCATAAAGCTCGTTTGCAACTGTAGGATGTGCCGAATTATCGAATGAAGGTCTGTTTCCCTTTTTGACATCTGCACACAGAGTGAACTGAGAAACTACAAGAATTTCACCGTCAATATCAAGAACGGACTTATTCATTTTATCATTATCATCACAGAAAATTCTGAGTGCCGCAGTTTTCTTTGCCATAAGCTCTGCGTGAGCCTTTGTGTCACCTTCCATAACACCGAGAAGAACAAGATAACCCTGACCTACCTGACCGACGATTTCACCGTCAACCTTTACGGATGATGATTTTACTCTCTGGATTACAGCTTTCATATATTGCCACCGTTATTGAAGTTATTATCAAAACCGTCATTTTCAGGTCTTTCCGGAATTACAAAGCTGCAGACAATATAAGCGAGAACACCTGCACCGCCCATCAGGACAAATGCAACAAGAAGAAGTCTTACAATAGTTGAATCCATACCGATATATTCAGCAATTCCTCCGCATACGCCTGAAATTTTCTTATCTGTGTTTGAACGGTATAATTTTTTCTGTGTCATTTTTATTTCTCCTTTTTATGAGCCTGAACGCTCGATATTGAGTATTCCGTTGATTTTAAGAAGCTTTGAAACAATGCCTCTGAGGTGTTCTGAGTTGTTTACCGTGATTGTCATATAGATAATGCTTGTGCCGTCTTTATTGTCACGTGTATTTACGTTATGAATCATAACGTGCATATTTGAAAGTGAAACGGAAACATCGGCAAGAAGTGACATTCTGTCAATACAGTAAATTGCAAGTGTTGCATTGAAACCTGCCTGTTTTGCGTTTTCTTCCCATCTGACAGCAATCCATCTTTCGGGTTCGGGTGCTGTATACATATCCTGAGGAACATTGGGGCAGTCTTTCTTATGAACAGAAACACCGTGTCCTCTTGTAATAAAGCCTATAACGTCATCACCGGGGATGGGATTACAGCATTTTGAAAGCTTTACAAGACAATTGTCAATTCCTTCAACAATAATTCCGTCACCGCTTGATGATTTTGGTTTCACAAGCTTGATTTCAACATTCCTGGGCTGTTCTGCCGCCTGGAATTTTGAAACCTCATCCCTTATCTGAGGCATAAGTCTTGAAAGGCTGATTCCGCCGTAACCGATTGCGGCATAGAAATCTTCAACCGAATTCTGATGCTGCTTTTCTGTAAGAATACCGACAAGCTTTTCAGTATCATCATCAGAAAGTCTTATATTGCTTCGTCTGAGTTCTTTTTCAAACTCGGACTTGCCTTCTTCAATATTCTCATCACGTTTTTCTTTTTTGAACCACGATCTGATTTTTGTTCTTGCGGCACCTGTTTTAACGATTTTCAGCCAGTCACGACTCGGTCCCTTACCCTGCTGTGAAGTGGTGAGAATTTCAACAATTTCACCTGTTTTGACAACATAATCGATAGGAACAATTCTGCCGTCAACCTTGGCACCCGTCATTTTGTTTCCGACTGCGGAATGGATAGCATATGCAAAGTCAATAACAGTAGCACCTTTGGGAAGACATATAACAGTACCCTTGGGAGTGAGAACAAATACTTCTTCAGGAACAAGGTCACTCTTGATATCCTGAACAATATCACCTGCGTTGTCAGATTCCTGCTGACTTTCAAGCATCTGTCTTATCCACACAAGACGGTTATCAACATCACGGTCATTTCTGCCCATTTTATATTTCCAATGGGCGGCAATACCGTATTCTGCATTCTGATGCATTTCCCATGTTCTTATCTGGACTTCAAAGGGAATTCCCTCTTTGCCGATAAGGGTGGTATGAAGTGACTGATACATATTGGGCTTAGGAGTTGAAATATAATCCTTGAATCTGCCGGGGATTGAATGATACATATCATGAACAATACCGAGACAGTTATAACAGTCTATAACAGTATCAACAATGATTCTTACAGCATATATATCATAGATTTCATCAAAGCTCTTTCCGCCGATGAACATTTTTCTGTAAATACCGTGAACACTCTTGATTCGACCGTCAACCTTGGCTTCACCGACTGTCTGATGAACACGGTCTGTGATTTTTTCTTTTATCTGATCAAGGAATTCCTGACGTTGTGTGCTCTGGACTTCAAGCTTTTCACCTATATCGTGATATGCAACAGGATCAAGGAAACTGATAGACCTGTCTTCAAGTTCCTCTTTGAACGCTCTGATACCCAGGCGGTGAGCAATAGGAGCATAAATTTCAAGGGTTTCTTTTGCTGTGAGTCTTCTCTTTTCTTCGGGGACATACTGAAGTGTTCTGATATTATGAACCCTGTCTGAAAGCTTGATGATAATAACTCTGATATCCTGTGACATAGCAATAAGCATTTTGCGTAAGTTTTCTGCCTGCTGCTCTTCACGGCTTGAAATCTGCATACGGTTGATTTTTGTTACACCGTCAACAAGAAGTGCGATTTCTTCACCGAACATATCTTTTATTTCATCAATTTCATAATGGGTATCTTCAACCACATCGTGAAGAAGTGCCGCCGCAACAGAAGGCATATCCATACCAAGCTCGTCAAAAAGAATTGTGGCAACGGCAATAGGGTGAATAATATAAGGTTCACCCGATTTTCTCTTCTGGTCACCGTGGGCAGAGTTTGCAAGTTCAAACGCCCTGTCAACAACGGCAATACTCTCTTCAGAGAAAACCCCTGTTATTTTCTTTCTTAATTCTTCATACAGTTGTTTTCCTGTATTCTGTGCAGTGTTTTCCATAAACACACCTCAATCACAATATCCCAGTCTTTTAAGAAGCTCCGAAGAGCCTAAATTTACTTTTGCCGCATTTTCAACAGCCTTGTAACATCCGTTTTCATATGTTATGAGCCCGAGTTCACAGAAAGCATCAAGAACAACCTGAACTTTACACGCATCGTGTGAACCTGAACCTGTTTTTATTGCAATAAGCTCAGCACTTTTGATACAGGAGGGCTGACTTTTTATATACATAAATACACGGGCTGAAAATTTTCTGTCAGGACAGGCGGCAAGTCTTTCACTTTCAGTAAGGCTGACACCCTGTTTTACTTTGTTGTATAACAGTTCGCTGCTGAAATATTCTTCATCATTGAAATCTGAAAGTCTGACAGCTTTTATATATATATTGGCTTTTATTTCGCCTCTGAATTCATTTTTATCAATTGTTACTGCAAGGTCAATCTTATCACCTGCGTCATAAGGGAACTCTTCAGGAGTCATACCGAAATACACTGCAGCAAACTGCTGATTTTTCTTTTCAAATGTCAGCCTTATATGTTTACCCTGTGCGCCTATAGGTCTTACGGAACGCAGGATGACATTATATATTCCGAAAACAGGCTGAGGATTTTCAGCACCGAACGGCTCAAGGCACGAAATACTGTCAACAAAATCAACATCAACACTCTGAGGATTTATCCTGCAGTCAAGATTGAGTACGGGATAAAACGGGGGCATCTGAGAAGCATAATCGTTGATTCTTTTTCTGAAAGCATCAATGTTTTCATCAGTTACGGTAAAGCCTGCCGCAAGAGTGTGACCGCCGAAACGAACAAGCAGGTCTGAAGCATCTGTAAGGGCATCAAAAAGTGAGAAACCTTCAATGCTTCTGCACGAGCCCTTTGCTTCACCGCTGCCGTCACGTGCAATAACCATAACGGGTTTGCCGTATCTGTCAACAAGCTTTGATGCAACAATTCCGATAACGCCTGCGTGCCAGTCTGTTCCGTCAACAACAATGACTCTTGAATATTTAAGCGATTCATCAGATTCAATACGGGCAACTGCTTCATCAACAATCCCCGATTCTGTTTCCTGACGCATAACATTGAATTTATCCAGCTCTTCTGCAATAGCCTGAGCTTCGTCAACATCATCCGTAAGAAGGAGTCTGAGGGCTGTTGTTGCCTCTTCAACCCTTCCTGCCGCATTTATTCTCGGTGCTATTGTAAAAGCAACATTCGTTGATGTAAAATCACGGTCTTCATAGCCCACTATTTTTTTGAGAGCAACAATACCTGCTCTGTCTGAGTTGTTTATTGATTCAATACCTCTTACTGCAAGAATTCTGTTTTCGCTTTTAAGAGGGACAATATCTGCAATTGTGCCGATGCATACAATATCGGCAAAATCAGAAAGAATGCTTTCACAGTCACCGTCTTCAAGTGCTGCGGCAAGTTTGAATGCAACACCTACACCTGCAAGCTCCTTGAAAAAGCTTGTATCATCGGCTCTGTGAGGATTCACAACAGCAACAGCATCAGGCAACGTACCACCCGGCTGATGATGGTCTGTGATAATAAGGTCAATTCCCTTTGATTTTATATATGCAGCCTCATTGACAGAGTTTATTCCGTTATCAACAGTTATTATAAGGTTGATGTTTTTTTCTGCAAGGGTATCAATTGCATCATTGTGAAGGCCGTAGCCTTCATTCATTCTTGAAGGGATGTAATATGAAACATCTGCACCTACGGATTCAAGATAAAGATAAAGCAAAGCAGTTGCTGTTACACCATCGGCATCATAGTCACCGTAAACAGCAATTTTTTCCTGCATTTCAATGGCTTTTCTGATTCTCACAACAGCCTTTTCCATATCCTTAAGGTCAAACGGATCGTAAAGCTCAGCTTCACTTTCAAGAAAATCCGCAACATCTTCGGGGTCGGTAACACCCCTTGCGGCAAGGAGAAGAACAGCCATGGCATCATAGCCGTATTCATATGCAAGCTCGGCAGCCTGTTTTTTATCAAAAGCGGGAACACGCCAGAATTTGCGACTCAAAAAATCAGATCCTAACACTATATATATTAAAAGAGTATAATATCCTACTATATCTTTATATTATAATTTATTTTAATAAAAAAAACAATCCTTTGAGAGCATTTTTTTCACAAATACAACTTAATTATCATAGAATGTTGCAGGAGGTTTTTTTATGAAAGACATACCCCGTTTTATGATAATCGGCGGTGACTGCCGTTTCTCATATATGCATAAATTACTTATTGAAAAAGGATATGATTCACAGCGGATTTATCCCGGTGATTACAAAGCAGATGACTTCAAGGATAAAAATATTTTTGTACTTCCCGTACCCGTCAGCCGTGACACAATAAACATAAATGCTCCCCTTTCGGATGAGCTGTTTTATTTCGGTGATTTTTTTCGACTTGTTCCTTCGGGCTGTGTTGTTGCGGGAGGACTTTTCACGAACGAACAGAAAGAAAAATTAAAAGAAAAAAATGTAACTGTTTTTGATTATTACAAAAACGATGAACTGACAATAAAAAACGCCGTACCCACTGCTGAAGGCGTTATAGGTCTTCTTATAAACTCATTATCCGTTACGATAAATAATCTGAGATGTGCAGTAACAGGTTACGGCAGATGCGGTAGTGTTATATGCAGAAAGCTGAAAGCTCTCGGCGCTGATGTGACATGTGTTGCAAGAAGCGGTAAAAATCTTGCTGATGCCGTCAATGACGGTATGAAAATCTGCCATATAAATGATTTTTCCGATAGCTGCAACAGTTTTGATGCTGTTATCAATACCGTTCCGTCACTTGTTATAAACTCTGATGTGATTAAGAATCTAAAAAAAGACTGTCTTGTGATAGAAATTGCATCTGCACCTTTCGGCGTTGATTTTGACTGTGCAAAAAATCACGGAACCAACATAATAAAAGCAGGTTCTCTTCCCGGAAGAACATCACCCGAAACTGCAGGAAAAATAATATGCGAAACAATACTTTCATTTTACGGAGGTAGTGAATATGGCAGTTAAGCTCGGCTTTGCAATGTGCGGTTCTTTCTGCACTTTTTCAAAAGTAATCCCCGTTATGAAACATCTGAAAACAGCGGGAATTGAGATTTTTCCGATTATGTCTTACAATGCATATCAGACGGATACACGTTTCGGAAAAGCGAAAGATTTTATTACTGAAATCGAAAATATAACCGGCAGGGAAATAATTCACTCTATCACTTCTGCTGAGCCGATAGGGCCGAAAAATATGATCGATGCTCTCGTTATAGCTCCGTGTACGGGCAACACACTTGCAAAGCTCACATCAGGTATTGCAGACACCCCCGTAACTCTTGCGGCAAAATCGACACTCAGAAACGCAAGTCCCGTTATTATAGCCGTTTCAACAAACGATGCGCTCAGTAATGCTGCAAAGAATATCGGGTATCTTATGAACTACAAAAATGTATATTTTGTCCCTTACAGTCAGGATGATTATATAAACAAGCCTACTTCAATCGTTGCTGATTTTACGAAAATTCACGAAACTCTTCTTGAAGCACTTGTCGGAAAACAGATTCAGCCGATCATTAAACAATAATTTGTCGAGGGCTTTTATTGTAGGAATAGTAACTATTGTAGGGACCGATGCCCACATCGGTCCGTTGTTTCATCAAAGATGAAACGGGGAACCCCCGGCGAGGGTTCCCCACGCAAAAACAGTCACACCGGACTGTTTTTGCTCCCTTCCTG
>JAFYVE010000034.1 GCA_017549285.1 Clostridia bacterium | reverse complement strand
ATAACAAGACCGATAGCCTTAGCAGCACCTGTTGAGTTGGGAACGATGTTAGCAGCACCAGCTCTTGCTCTTCTCATGTCACCCTTTCTGTGGGGACCGTCGAGGATCATCTGATCGCCTGTGTATGCATGGATTGTAGCCATGATACCGCTCTGGATTGCAGCGTAATCGTTGAGAGCCTTTGCCATGGGAGCAAGGCAGTTTGTTGTACATGAAGCAGCTGAGATGATTGTGTCATCTGCTGTAAGAGTGTCTTCATTTACGCTGAAAACGATTGTCTTGAGGTCGTTACCTGCGGGAGCTGAAATAACAACTTTCTTAGCACCTGCATCGATGTGAGCCTGTGACTTAGCCTTTGAGCAGTAGAAACCTGTACATTCAAGAACTACGTCAACACCGATTTCGCCCCAGGGAAGTTCAGCAGCGTTAGCCATAGCATAGATCTTGAGTGTCTTGCCGTCAACTGTGATTGTACCTGCTTCATCGTCAGCTTCAACTGTGTGAAGACCTTCACCGATTCTGCCGCAGTAGCCACCCTGAGCTGTATCATACTTGAGAAGCTGAGCAAGCATTGAGGGTTTTGTAAGATCGTTGATAGCAACAACATCGTAACCTTCTGCACCGAACATCTGACGGAATGCAAGACGGCCGATTCTGCCGAAACCGTTAATAGCAACTTTAACTGACATTTAATTTTCCTCCAATTTGTAATGGCTTAAGCCATTCTTATTTTTGCTTTATTATTTTAACTTAAAACGAATAAATATTCAAGTCTTTTGTTAAAATTTTAACTTGTTTTTGTAAGATTTGTTTAACTCTTACAAAAACATTTTATTTACAATTACTTGTTTATAACATTTTGCGGTTTGCCGTCAAGAAAAGCCTCTATATTATCATAAAGAATACCTGCAAGACGTTTTCTTGTTTCAAAAGATGCCCACGCAATATGAGGAGTGATAAAACAATTCTTTGCAGAAAGCAGAGGATTATCTTTCTTAGGAGGCTCTGTCGAAAGTACATCAAGACCTGCACCTCCGAGTTTTCCGGAATTCAGAGCATCTGCCAGAGCATTTTCATTTACTACAGTACCTCTTGAAGTGTTGATGAAATAAGCACCGTCTTTCATTTTTGCAATAAATTCTTCATTTACAATTCCTTCAGTTTCAGGTGTTAAAGGACAATGCATTGAAACAACATCCGAAACGCTCAGCATTTCATCAAGAGAAAGCAGTTTTATATAATCAGGCTCATCACCGTGAATTCTGGGGATATATGCCACAATATTCATTCCGAAAGCTTTTGCTCTTTCGGCTACTGCTCTGCCGATTTTACCGAGCCCGAAAATGCCGAGAGTTTTGCCCGAAAGCTCCATCAGAGGAGTCTTCCAGTAGCAGAAATCCGCACAATCGGACCATTCACCGTTCTTTACGGATTCTGAATGAAGTCCAACATTCATTGCGAGCTCAAGAATGAATGATATAACAAGCTGTGCAACGGCATCAGTTGAATATGAGGGGATATTTGAAACGGGAATACCTTTTTCTTTGAGATAAACATAATCAACAACGTTGTATCCCGTCGACATAAGTGCAATGAATTTAAGATTCGGAAGACAATCGATTATTTCTTTTGTAATCGGTGTTTTGTTTGTTATTACAATATCTGCATCCTTTGCTCTTTCAATTACTTTTTCGCAGGGCGTTCTGTCATAGATAGTAAGGTCACCTAATGTTCTGAAATTATCCCACGAAAGGTCACCGGGATTGGTTGTGTATGCATCAAGCATAACTATTTTCATAAAATAACCGCCTTTGAATAATATTTTAAAATATTATAGCACAAAGTATTGAAGTTTTCCATTTTTTTTGGTAAAATATTTTATGAATGATTAATACACTTTATCGGTGATATGTTTGAGTAAGAAAAAACTTATACGGAAATTACTTCTTAATGCATCAATGCTGTGTTTTATACTCTGTATTGTCCTTGTAGTGTGGTTTTTCGTTTCCGAAATCAATTATCTTGAAAATAAATACTGGCAGTATATTGACTGGCTACAAAATATAGAAAGTCAGGTTGCCTCAATCGAAAACAAATGGCTGATAGTTCTTGTTGTTGAGCTGTTGTATTTTATTCTTACTGCGTTTCCTGTTTTTCCGGTTTCAATTCTGTGTGTTGCATCAGGTATGGTATTCGGCTTTACACAGTCACTTTTTATAAATATCTGCGGTATTGCAATTCTGTTTTCTGTCAGATATTCAACGGGAATGAGTGCAGGAGGAGGCAGTGCCCAATGGCTTGTAAGAAAAAGCAGTAAGCTCAGTCATCTTATAGAGGATGAAGGCACGGGGAATCCGTGGGTACTTGCAGTAATCAGATTGTTGCCGTTTATGCCCATAAATCCTGTAAGCCATCTTTACGGTGCTATGGATTTTCCGTTTTTTAAATTTTTGTTCATATCGGTTGCGGGATTCATTCCGAAACTGATATCATATATTATAATAGGTGATAACTTCGCAAATATTTTTTCACCTTCTTTTACATTACCTCTTATAATTTTAACACTTGCTATGGGAATTTTCTTCCTGCTCCTCAGAGGAGTATGGGATGTCATTAATAAAGTCAAGGAGAGATAACCTATGTCCCGATTAAACGCTTACAACAAAATTGAATCAAATCAGTATGATGAACTGATGAAGAAAATCTACTTTACTGATGAAGCAGTTGCTTCTCAGAAGGAAAGATATAAGAAGATAGTTGACCTTTTCTGCGAATACTATAACGAAGACAGAGAAATCAGATTTTTCTCAGCACCCGGCAGAACAGAAGTCTGCGGTAACCATACTGATCACAACAGAGGTAAGGTTATGGCTGCGGCTATCAATCTCGATGCTGTTGCTGCTGCTGCAAAGAACGACGAAATGATTGTCCGTGTCAAGTCAGCTGAATATGAAAAGATTGATGTCATTGATATTACAGACCTTAATCCTCATGAAGAAGAATACGGTCATTCTGCAGGTCTTATCAGAGGAGTATGTGCTGGTTTTAAGAACAGAGGTTATGAAATCGGCGGTTTTGATGCCGCTACAATGACTCAGGTTCTTTCAGGCTCAGGTCTTTCATCATCAGCAGCATTCGAGGTCCTTGTCGGTACAATTATCAATTATATGTACAACGACGGTAAAGTTTCAGCTGTTGAAGTTGCTCAGATTGCTCAGTATGCTGAAAATGTGTTCTTTGACAAACCCTGCGGACTTATGGACCAGATGGCTTGTTCAGTAGGCTCATTTGTTAAAATTGATTTTAAGGACAATGAAAATCCTGTTATTGAACCCGTTGCCTTTGATTTTGCTTCCTGCGGTCACTCACTTGTTATTACAGATACAAGAGCAAACCACGCTGACCTTACTGATGAATATGGTTTTATCAGAACAGAAATGGAAAAGGGTGCTTCTGTTTTCGGCGGCAAAGCTCTCAGAGATGTTGAAGAGGATGAATTCTGCAACAATCTTGCTCTTGTAAGAGAAAAGGCAGGCGACAGAAGCGTTCTCAGAGGTCTTCATTTCTACGGTGAAAACAACAGAGTCGAAAAGGCTGTTACTGCACTTGAAAACGGTGACTTTGAACAGTTCAAGTCAATCATTACAGAAAGCGGCTTCTCATCATATATGTACAATCAGAATGTTTTCTCAGCAAAACAGCCCCTTTCACAGCCTGTTTCTGTAGCACTTGCTGCAAGTGATTACATTCTCAGAGGTAAGGGCGCATGGAGAGTGCACGGCGGCGGTTTCGCAGGTACAATTCAGGCGTTCGTCCCCAA
This sequence comes from Clostridia bacterium, assembly GCA_017549285.1. Classification (GTDB taxonomy): domain Bacteria; phylum Bacillota; class Clostridia; order Oscillospirales; family Acutalibacteraceae; genus UBA1081. The sequence continues at coordinate 32,472 of JAFYVE010000034.1, read as the reverse complement.
TGACATCCTTGATACATACAAGACAACACTCGAAAGCATTTTCGGTGAAGGCGCTTGTTATGTGCTTAACATCAGACCCATCGGCGGTACTGAAATCAGATAATTTTTTCGGGTGTATCCGTAATGTGATACACCCTTTTGAATCTTTGGTGGTTTTAAATGAAAAACAGACATTACAGGGCACTCGAGCTTGATAAAGTTCTTTTATTGCTTTCAACATATGCCTCAGCAGCAGACAGCAAGGAAATGGCACTCAATCTCAAGCCCGAAACAAACATCACAATAGCAAAAGGTGAACTGAAAAAGACAGAGGATGCATATGTTCTTCTGGCTAAATTCGGCGGACCTTCTTTTGGCTCTATAAAGAATGTCAACAACTCTGTTGCAAGGGCAAACGCAGGCGGTGTGCTGACAATGCGTGAACTTCTTGATATTGCCGAAAATCTGCGTGTTTTTCGTTCTCTTCATGAATGGAGAAGCCGTCAGTCCGACGAAACATCTTACTCAATCGATGTCTATTTCGGCTCACTCAGACCCAATCAGTTTCTGGAATCAAAAATTACATCCTCAATCACTTCCGAAGAAGAGATGTCAGATAATGCTTCTCCCACACTTGCTGATATCAGACGTAAAATGAAACAACAAGCTTCACGAATCAGGGAAAAGCTTGACGGTATCATCCGTTCACAGACCTATCAGAAGTGTCTTCAGGATGCTATTGTCACACAGCGTAACGGCAGATTTGTCGTGCCCGTAAAATCCGAATTCAGAGGACAGATTGCAGGTCTTGTTCACGATACTTCTTCAAGCGGTGCAACAGTTTTCGTTGAACCTATGGCTGTAGTTGAAGCTAATAACGAAATCCGTGTTCTACAGGGTAAAGAGCAGGATGAAATTGAGCGTATTCTTACGGAGCTTTCTGCAGAAGTTGGCAATTACTCTGACGAAATCCGTTACAGCTATGAAGCGGCTCTCGAAATCAATCTCATTTTCGCCAAAGCACAACTTGCTTATAAAATGAAAGCGTCAATGCCCGAACTTAATGATGACGGTGTAACAGTGCTTAAAAAAGCAAGACATCCGTTGCTTGACACAAAAAAGGTTGTTCCCGTTGACATAATGCTTGGTGAAACATTCGATACACTTGTTATTACGGGTCCTAATACAGGCGGTAAGACAGTTTCAATCAAAACATTGGGACTTCTGACTCTTATGGCGATGTGCGGACTTATGATTCCCACAGCAGACGGTAGTAAGGTCTGTGTTTATAAAAAGGTATTTGCCGATATTGGTGACGAGCAGAGCATTGAGCAATCATTGTCAACTTTCTCATCACATATGGTCAATATCGTTAATATAATGAAAGATGCTGATGACGAAAGTCTTGTTCTTATAGACGAACTCGGTGCAGGTACAGACCCCGTTGAAGGTGCCGCACTTGCAATGGCGATTCTTGAAAGACTCAAATTTCAGGGTGCAAAAATTGCGGCAACAACACATTATGCAGAACTAAAAGCTTATGCACTTGATACACCGGGAGTTGAAAACGGCAGTTGTGAGTTTGATGTTAATACATTAAGACCCACATACCGACTTCTTATCGGTGTGCCGGGGCGTTCAAATGCTTTTGCGATTTCCGAAAAGCTCGGTATTGAGTCCGAGGTTATTGAAAGAGCAAAAGAACTCGTTTCTGCTGAAAATGTCCGTTTTGAAGATGTTGTTGATACACTCGAAGAACGTCGTCTTGAAATGGAAAAGGAAAGACAGACTGCCGAACAGCTCCGAATGGAAAATGAGGCTCTCAAACGCAAAACGGAAGAACGTCTTGCAGAAATCGAAAAGCTTCGTGAAAAAGAATTTCAGAGAGCAAAGAGTGAAGCAATGCGTCTTGTGGAAAATTCAAGAAGGGAAGCAAACGCACTCCTTATTGAAATTGAAAAGACAAAGAAAGAGCTTAAAAATCAGCAGAATAATATTGATAAACTCAATGAAAAACGTGGGGTGCTCAGGAAAGGTCTTTCAGGTGTTGATGCCGCCGCAGACCCTGTTATGGGTAATGCCGATGACGGATATGAATTGTCAAGACCTTTACAGGTAGGTGACACAGTAAAACTTGCAGGTATGGGCAGTGAAGGTAAAGTACTTGTCACTCCCGATAATAAAGGTTACGTTGAAATTCAGACGGGTAGTATGAAAATGCGTGTAAAGGTTTCTGACTTGCGTCTTGTTGAAAAGAAAAAAGAGCCCAAGAAAGAAACTTTTGTCCGTCGTGAAACGGAAAGCCGCCTGAATGCTGCATCAGATACAAGATGTGATTTAAGAGGTCTTACCGTTGAAGAAGCCATAATGACGCTCGATTTGTTCATTGACAGTATGGTTATGGCAGGACTTTCGGAGTTCACAATTATTCACGGCAAGGGTACAGGGGCGCTCAGGGCCGCCGTACAACAGCATTTAAAGAAACATTCACAGATTAAAACTTACCGTCTTGGTACCTTCGGTGAGGGTGAAAACGGTGTTACAATTGCAACAATAAAATAATTTTAAATTTTTTGAAATTTGCTATTGACATTCACAGTTTATTCTTGTATAATACTCAGCTGTAAAGGAAAAAATCTTTACAGTTAAGAGGTGAATCTGATGGCAAAAAATCTCGATATGATAATGCTTCTTGATTTCTACGGTGATATGCTCACACAGAAACAGCGTGAATTTATCAGCTTTTATTATAATGATGACCTTTCACTTGCTGAGATTGCCGAAAACGCAGGCATCACAAGACAAGGTGTTAGAGATGCCATCAAGAGAGCCGAAAGTCAGCTTATTGAAATGGAAGAAAGAGTAGGCTTTGTTTCAAGGTTTGAACAGGTAAAAGCAGGTCTTTCAAAAATCAGTGCAAAAGCCGGCAGAATCAATGAAGAAAATCTTAAATGCGGTCTTTCGAGGGAAATAAACGACCTTACCGTTGAAATTCAGTCACTTTGTGCTGACCTCGCAGACCCCGAGATATGAATAATTAAGGGGTATAAAAAATGGCATTTGAAGGTCTTTCAGACAGACTTGAATCAGCGTTTAAAAAGCTGAGAAGTAAGGGCAGCCTCTCCGAAAGTGATGTTAAAGAGGCGATGCGAGAAGTCCGTCTTGCTTTGCTTGAAGCTGACGTAAGCTACAAGGTTGCAAAGGATTTCACAACATCCGTCACAAACAAAGCTATCGGCGCAAAGGTTATGGAGAGTCTTACTCCTGCCCAGATGGTTATTAAAATAGTTAATGAAGAGCTCACAGCTCTTATGGGCGGCACACACGCAAAGCTTGCAAATGCAGCACATCCTCCCACAGTTGTTATGATGTGCGGTCTGCAGGGTTCAGGTAAAACAACCCACAGTGCAAAAATCACAAAGATGCTCAAGAAACAAGGCCACAGACCTCTTCTTGTAGCTTGTGACGTTTACAGACCTGCCGCTATTAAACAGCTTCAGATTGTGGGTGAGCAGGCAGACGTTCCCGTTTTTGAAATGGGTAACACAAATCCTGTTACAATTGCCAAGGAAGCTCTCAAACTTGCTAAAGACAAAGGTTATGACTATGTTTTCCTTGATACTGCAGGTCGTCTTCATATTGACGAACAGCTTATGCAGGAACTTAAAAATATCAAGGCAGAAGTCAAGCCTCACGAAATTCTCCTTGTTGTTGACTCAATGACAGGTCAGGATGCAGTCAATGTTGCTTCAACTTTCAATGATGCACTCGGTATTGACGGTCTTGTTCTTACAAAGCTCGACGGTGACACACGAGGCGGTGCGGCACTTTCTGCAAGAGCAATAACAGGTAAGCCCATCAAATTCGTCGGTGTCGGCGAAAAGCTCGATGATCTTGATGTTTTCCATCCCGAGAGAATGGCTTCAAGAATCCTCGGTATGGGTGACGTTCTTTCACTTATTGAAAAAGCAGAGCAGACTCTTGATGAGAAAAAAGCTCTTGAACTTGAAGAAAAACTCAGAAAGAACAAATTTGACCTTAACGATTTGCTTGATCAGCTTCAGGAAGTCAAAAAAATGGGTTCAATGAAAGATATCCTTTCAATGATTCCCGGTGTAGGTAAGAAAATCAAGGATACGGATATTGATGACCGTCAGCTTGATAAAACAGCCGCAATCATCTATTCAATGACTCCCAAAGAGAGAGCAAATCCCGATATCATCAACCCCTCAAGAAAACGCAGAATCGCAGCAGGTTGCGGTATGCAGGTTGAAGATGTCAACAAACTTCTTGCTCAGTACCGTCAGATGCAGAAAATGTTCAAAGCAATGACAGGTAAAGGCAGTAAGAAGAAAATGAAAAGAATGCAGGGTATGATGGGCGGCGGTGGCTTCCCCGGAATGCCGATGTAAAACAGTAAAACACACGATAAGTGTTTAAATATTAATTTGTATAATTTATTTGGAGGTAAATAAAATGGCAGTTAAAATTCGTCTTCGTCGTATGGGTGCAAAGAAGGCTCCCTTCTATCGTGTAGTTGTAGCAGACTCAAGATATCCCCGTGACGGCAGATTCATCGAAGAAATTGGTTATTACAACCCCACAACTGAACCCGCTACAGTTAAAATTGATGCTGAAGCAGCTAAGAAGTGGATCGGCAACGGCGCTCAGCCCACTGATACTGTAAGATCAATTCTCAAGAACCAGGGCATTATTGAAAAGTAATTTCCTGATTACAGTTCGCACTTTATTTTAGGGAGGAAAAATAAAATGGAAGAATTACTCGTTGCTATTGCACAGGGTCTCGTTGATGATCCTTCAGCAGTAAATGTTACTGTTGACCCTGTAAACGACGAAGGAATCGTTGTTTATCATCTTCATGTTGCAGCTGATGACATGGGTCGTGTTATCGGCAAGCAGGGCAAAATCGCTAAGGCTATCAGAGCTATTATGCGTGCTACTGCTAACCGTAAGGAAATGAAGATTCAGGTTGAAATCGACTGATTCCGAACTAAAAAATTAACGGGTACTCTCACGAGTGCCCGTTTTTTTGCTGTTTAATTAATTTTGTTTTTTGAATTGACCATTTTATTATTAATAAAATTTATAAATTCAGTTTGTTCCTGTAAGCTTTCAATACTGTTACTTACAAAGAATTTTGTTTTACTGTTTCTGATTGAGAATACATAATAATTTTTTGTCTTTTTTACAGATGCGATTCTTTCATATTCAATTTTTAGTTCTTCTTTTGACTGAATATTTTTGTCAATAAAACAGTCTTCATAAAAATATGTTTCCCATATTTCATGTGAACAGAATAATCTGTTGTATTCGCGTATTCTTGCTCTTGCGTATGTATAAGGTCTGATAATATAGCCTATTACAACAAATATAAGCAAGCCGACATAAATCAAACTGATTTCATAGGTATAATATGTCCAGTATATATTGTAGGAAACGGCAATCAGAAACATAATCAGATAGAATATATGATATCTGAGTGAAATATTTCTGTATATTTCCCGTGCCCTTTTTTCTGTGATTGAATTTGTGCATTTGAATAACGGTTCCATATTTGTCCTCCTTAAAGATACTTCTGATATTCTTCAACAGCCTTTTTATCGCATCTTTCATTTTCGGGGTGTCCTGCGTGTCCTTTTATCCAGTTGAATTCAACATTATGTGTTGCAAGAAGTGTCAGCAGTTCTTCCCATAAATCGACATTAAGGGCAGGCTTTCCGTCGCTTTTTTTCCATCCTTTTTTCTTCCAGCCGTAAACCCAGCCTTTGAGTACGGCATCGCAGACATATTTTGAATCGGAAATAACGGTCACATCACACGGTCTTTTCAGTGCCTTCAGCCCCTCAATAACGGCAGTAAGTTCCATTCTGTTGTTTGTCGTGTCTTTATTTCCTCCTGAGATTTCTTTCTCGTGTTCACCCATACGGAGAATTGCACACCATCCGCCCGGACCGGGATTACCCGAACACGCACCGTCGGTGTAAAGCATTATTTTTTCTGCCATAAATTAACCTCATTTCTGGTTTCAGTATATCAAAAAAAACTTTTTGTGTAAAGTGGTTATGATTATTTTTCTTCTCACCGTAAATACTATAATTACTATAATTTATCAGTAGGTGAAATTTTATGAAAGCAGTTATTCTTGCAGGCGGTGAGGGGAGTCGTCTCAGACCCGTAACCTGTACCGTTGCAAAACCGATGCTCAGTCTCTTAGGGAAACCGATTCTGGGATATATTATTGAACATCTGAAAAAGAACGGATTCGATGAGATTGTTGTTACAACAAGATACAGATCAGAAGATATTGAATCTTACATTGAGTCGCTTGAGGACAATGAAATTTATTGTTTAAAGGAAGAATCTGTACTCGGGACAGCAGGAAGTGTTAAAAATGCGGCAAAAAAATGGAATGAACCGTTTCTTGTTATTGACGGTGACTGTATAACCGATATTAATATTCAGAAAGTAATGCTTTATCATAAAAGTATAATGGCAGATGTTACAATTGTCTGCAGTACCGTAGAGAATCCTTGTGATTACGGAAATGTCAATCTTAACCGTAACGGCAGCGTTGAAAGCCTTTGTGAAAAACCTGACTGGAGTCATACCTCCTCTGATCTTGCAAATACGGGTATTTATATTGTAAATCCTGCACTTCTTGATATGATTCCCGAAAATGTACAGTATGATTTTTCCGTTCATCTTTTTCCCGATATGATGAATGAGGGTAAAAGACTTTTCGGTTATCAGACAACCGATTACTGGAATGATATCACCGATATAAAAGATTACAGAAACTGCATTAAAGATATAATGAATCATAAAGTGAATATTTCTGTTCCCGAATCAAAAAACGGTGTTTTTGTTGCTGATAAACTCCCCAACGGTGATTTTGATATTGTTCCTCCTGTTTATATCGGTAAGAATGTGCGTGTGGGAATGAATTGCGTTATCGGCCCATATACTGTGCTTGAAGATAATGTTACGGTATCAGATAATACAAGAATCAAAAAATCTGTTGTAGGAAGAAATGCAACCGTCGGCAATAACTGTGATTTTATAGGCTCTGTTATAGGTGAAAAATGTGTAATCAAGGCAAATACAGTATGCCTTGAAGGTTCGTGTATAGGTGACGAAACAATAATAAACAGCGGTTCAACCATTTCAAATAATGTTCTTATCTGGCCTTCAAAAATCATCCCTTACCGTTCGGTTCTTACAAAAAATCTGCGTGACGGATTCAATGAATATGATCTTCTGGAGGATGATTCAATCTGCGGTGTTACTTTTTCAGAATTATCGTGTGAAAGATGCTGCCGACTCGGTGAAGCTATTGCAAGTTCATCGTGCGGAGGCAGAATTGCAATAGGTTATGACCGTTCAAAAGCTTCAAAAGCACTCGGAATGGCACTTCTTTCGGGGCTTATTTCGGGAGGAAGTGTTATTTATGATTTCGGTGAATGTTTTGAAAGTCAGACCGCCTTTTTTGTTTCACATTGTGCGCTTGATTGCGGAATTTATATAACTGCCACACCAAAAAAGAGTCAAATAAGACTTTTCGGAGCTTTCGGACTTCCTCTTTCAAGAAAATATGAAAGAGAAATTGAATCAAGATATAAACGAAGTGATTTCAGACGTTGTTCGGGAGTCGAATGTAACGAAATTATTGATATGAGTTCTCTCGGAGAAGTTTATGAGGGGCAGCTTCTTTCTCTTGCGGGTGATTGTCTTTCGGGGGCATCAGGTAACATTACAAGTCCCAATCCTATGATAAGGCAGTCTGCTGAAAAATGCTTTTTCCTCTCAGGATGCAGAACTGCACAATTTCCTTCATTTTCAGTTGATTACAGCGGTAAAAATGTTACTGCAAAAGATGAAAACGGATCTTTTATAACAAAAGATAAATTATTTCTTATTGCTGCAATCAATGAAATTGAATCGGGTAATGATATCTGCATTCCCTTTGATGCTCCCGTTATGATTGACAACTATAATAAAGAAAATAAAGTTACTGTTTATCGTGCAGGTAAATCTTCAATGCATAATTATCCTGATAATATGATTTCAAGCGCAGGACGTTGTATGTGGGCTTTTGACGGTCTTGCCCTTGCATTCAGAATTATGGGGATAATAAATAAAAAGAAAAAGCCTCTCTGTCAGCTTGCTGATGAAATAAAAGAGCCGTGTATTGTCAGCCGTGTTGTGGCAAGTTCTGTGCCTCATTACAGGATTGCATCCGTACTCGGTCTTACTGTTGACAATGACTCAGAAGGAATAAGAAAGTTTACCGAAAACGGTACTGTTACAATTACACGTACCGGAGCGGGAAGACTACTGAGAATTGTTGCAGAAGCAGCAAATATAGAAGCCGCAACTGAATTGTGTGACTTCACACAGCATAAAATTACCGATGATACTATTGACATATATCATCAATAAGTGTAAAATAACTATAATATGGGTTATTATGAATTCTTTGAAATTATAGCCTCAGCAGGAGGCTTTACATAACAATAAATATAAAGAAAAGGAGTAATAAATGAGTAATCAGAAACAGAACACAGATTCTTCAAATAATACCGATAAAATCAAACGTTACGGTAAATATTCAAAAGCTGTGAAACAGAGTTCCCAGAAACAGTCTGCATCTGTAAAAACAAAAAAACAGACAGCATATCATTACCGTAAAAAGAAGACATCTATTACTGAAAAAAATGCCGATAAATCATTTTCGTCACCTATTAAAATTGCATTCCTCGGCGGACTTAATGAAGTCGGTAAAAACCTTACCGTTATTGAATATAATAATGAGATAATTGTTATTGATTGCGGTCTTGCATTCCCCGATGCTTCAATGCCTGGTATTGACCTTGTTATCCCCGATTTTACTTATCTTGAAAAGAATGCTCATAAAGTAAAAGCAATTTTTATAACACACGGTCATGAAGACCATATAGGCGGTCTTTCATACCTTCTTAAGGTTGTGAATGCACCTGTATATTCAACCAGACTCACATTGGGGCTTGTTGAATATAAACTCAGTGAAGCAAAAATGACATCAAAAGTTAAGCTTACTGTAATCAAGCCCGATGATGTTATAAAAGTCGGCGGCTTCTCCGTTGAAGCTATTCACGTAAATCATTCAATTCCCGATGCACTTGCATTTGCAATAAAATGTAAGGAAGGCGTAATAATCCATACCGGTGACTTCAAGATTGACAGTACTCCTATTGACGGAGGAATGATGAATCTTGCCCGTCTTGGTCAGCTTGGTAATGAGGGAGTTCTCTGTCTTATGGCAGACTCCACAAATGCTGAAAGGCCCGGTTATACGGAAAGTGAACGCAAAGTAGGAGAGTCATTTGAAAACCTGTTCAGAAAAGCAGGGCAGAGAAGACTTATCGTTGCAACCTTTGCTTCAAATATCCACAGAGTACAGCAGATTATTAATGTTGCCGCATCTCTGGGCAGAAAAGTTGCTCTTTCGGGCAGAAGCCTTGAAAATGTTGTTGCTATCAGTCAGGAGCTCGGTTATCTTAATGTTCCTGACGGTGTTATCATTGGAATTGATGCTGTCAGACAGTATACCGATGAAGAACTTGTCATCATCACAACCGGCAGTCAGGGTGAACCTATGTCTGCGCTTACCCGAATGGCGATGTCAGACCACAGAAAGGTCAAAATCGGCCCCAATGACTGTGTAATTATTTCTGCAACACCTATTCCGGGTAATGAAAAAACTGTAGGCAAAGTTGTTAATGAACTTATGAAGCTCGGTGCAAACGTCGTATATGAAAGAATGTACGATGTTCACGTATCGGGTCATGCCTGTCAGGAAGAACTCAAACTTATTTTAGGTCTTGTCAAACCTAAATTCTTCATCCCCGTTCACGGTGAACAGAAGCACCTTCAGAAACACTCTCATATGGGTGAAGCCATGGGTATTCCGTCAGACAACATTATTGTTGCCGCAAACGGAACAGAGGTTTCATTCTTGTCCGAAAATAAATTTGCTCTGGGTGATGTTCCGGCAGGTAATGTGTTTGTTGACGGATACGGAGTCGGTGATGTAGGCAGTCTTGTTCTTCGTGAAAGAAAGCTTCTTTCCGAGGACGGCGTTATTGTCGTTTCTGCTGTAGTTGATGCAGTTTCAGGCTATAATCTTTCAATGCCTGAAATTCATTCAAGAGGTTTTGTTTTTGTAAAGGATTCAACAGCTCTGTTTGATGAAGCTGTCAATATCGTTCTTCAGGACCTTGATAAATATTCACAGTCAAAAAGACGTGATATTAATGCACTCAAAAACAGAATCAAAGAAGATATGTTAAGATTTATGTATGAAAAGACAAAACGCAGTCCGGTGATTATTCCCGTTATTCAGGAGATTTAATTCTAACGGATGAGAGGATAAACTCAAATGAAATTCAAAGATTTTTTGAAACTGCATCCTATGTTTCCCGTTGTTATATTCTTTTCTGTTGCAGTTTCCGTTACATCTTTTTATCTTGATCAGAGAATAATTGCATATGTTGAAGCAGGGCTTGGTATTCTTCTTGCAGTTATAGTTTATTTTGCCGAAAAAAAGAATTTCAGTGACCTGAAAAAAACTGTTTCAATTGTTAATTCTCATATTGTTGAACACGATAATCAGAATGTTGCAACTGTACCGTTGCCGTTTGTTATCTGTAATTCAGACGGCAGTATTGTCTGGTATAACGATCTTTTTGAATCTGAAATCATAGGTGAAAAAGAGCTTACAAATAAACAGATAAGAACATTTCTGCCCACGCCTTCACTTCATTGTGAGGGCAGAAGCACTTCTTTTGATGCTTCATATAACGAAAAAAGATATACTGTTTTTCTCTCACAGCTTTCAGATAATGCTGATGATGGGTATCTTCTTTACTTTATAGATGATACATATTATAAAGATCTTGCAGATAAGTATGACGCAACAAGACCTGTTCTTATGATTGTATCAGTTGATGCGATGGATGATGTATCAGCAATGATTTCCCAGAATGCATTCTCAACACTTCTGAGCGATGCCGAAAGAATGATTATTTCGTGGTTTACACATTATATGTGTATTCTCAGGAAAACAGGTGACGGCAGATTTTTCGTTATTGCCGAATACAGCATATTCGAGCAGATGAAAAAAGACGGTTTTGATATTCTTGAAAAAGTCAGAGAACATCATCTTGAAGGTGTACCCACAGCTCTTACATTGTCTGTAGGTATTGCAACCGGTTTCGATCTTTCACAGTGTGAGGTTTCTGTCCGCAAATCACATGATATGGCAAAGGGCAGAGGCGGAGATCAGGTTGTTATCAACGATAATGACCGTTATGAATTCTTCGGTGGTGTAGCAACAGGTGTTGAAAGCCGTAATCAGGTGCAGTCAAGAATCGTTGCGGGATCAATTGAAGAACTTATAAAACATTCAAGTGATGTATTTATTATGGGTCATAAGCACTCAGACCTCGATGCTATCGGTTCTGCAATCGGTATCTATGAAGTATGTGAACATCTCGGTATTGAAGCAAAAATTGTTATTGATGAAAAAACATCAATGGCAAAACCCCTTATTCAGCATTACCGTAATAAATACAACAGTTATTCATTTATTTCTTCTGCAAAAGCAGTTTCAGATGTGAGTGAAAATTCTCTTGTTGTTATTACGGACGTTATGCGACCCGATTTTGCCGAATCAACAGAACTTTGCGAAATTGCAAACCGTATAGTTGTTGTTGACCATCACAGAATGTCGGTTGATCATATCGAAGATTCGCTTATTTTTTATCACGAACCGAATTCTTCTTCTGCAAGTGAAATGGTAACTGAGCTTATCAGATATATGCCATCTAAGCCCTTGCTTTCAAAACTTGCTGCAGAAGCACTTCTTTCGGGTATTTATCTCGATACAAAGAACTTTACTCTTAAAACGGGTGTCAGAACATTTGAAGCAGCGGCTTATCTTAAAGATCAGGGTGCAGATACAATTACAGTCCGTAAACTTTTTGCCGCAACGGCAGATGAAAATGCAATTATCAGCAAAATTGTAAACAGCGCCGTTATAGACGGTAAATATGCTTTTGCAAAAACAGACATCAAAGACCCGTCTGCAAGACTTGCGGCTGCTAAAGCTGCTGACGATCTTCTCAATATCGAAGATGTTGACGCATCATTTGTACTCTTCAGTACAAACGATACAGATGTTTCTGTTTCTGCAAGGTCTTACGGCAGAGTAAATGTTCAGATTATAATGGAAAAACTCGGTGGCGGCGGTCATCATACAATGGCTGCGGCACAACTGAAAGATATATCTTTTGATGAGGCTATGGAGCGACTTAATGAAGCAATTGCCGAATCAAACAAACGGAATAACAGAATTAAAAAGGAGGAATGACCTGTGGAGGTTATTTTAAATCAGGATGTTAAAGCACTCGGTAAAAAAGGTGAGAAGGTAAGTGTAGCTGAAGGTTATGCAAGAAACTTCCTTTTCCCCAGAAAACTTGCTGTTGAAGTTTCTGCTCAGGCTATGACAGAACTTAAAAACAGGGAAGCATCAAATCAGCATAAGATTGATACCGATATAGCAAATGCTAAGGCTGCAGCTGAAAAGCTCAACGGTAAACACCTCAGAATTACTGCTAAAGCCGGTGCAAACGGTAAGCTTTTCGGAAGTGTTACTTCAAAGGAAGTTGCAGCTGAAATAAAAAAACAGCTCGGTCTTGATATTGACAAGAGAAAAGTTGTTATGAATGATATCAAATCATTCGCTACAGCTGAATGTGAAGTTAAACTTTATCAGGGAATTATAGCAAAACTTTTTGTTGTTGTAGGTGAATAAAATGGCTAAAGAACCGTTCGGTGCAACTATAGATGACGGCACATTACCTTTCAGTCTTGAGGCTGAACAGGCTGTGCTTGGCTCAATATTGCTTGATCCGTCATGTATATCTGCCGTTACGATGATTTTGAAGCCGGATTACTTTTATCTGCCCGAACATAAGGCTATTTTCCAGACTATAATAGCACTCGATGCATCATCAGGCGGAAAGATTGATCCGTTGCTTGTTCTTGATTCACTCCGTAAAGAGAATATTTACAACGATGAATCAGGAAAAACATATCTTCTCCAGTTGTCAAAGAATGTTCCTTCAACTGCAAATGTTGAATCATATGCAAAAATAGTAAAAGAGAAGTTCTATGTGCGTTCTCTTATTCTTGTTGCAGGTGAAATAAAAGATAATGCCACTAATTCGGGGCAGACTGCAGACGAGCTTCTTGATATGGCTGAACAACGTATCTATGATATCCGTCAGGGAAAAACGATTGTCGGTCCTTCAAGAATCAGTGATGTTATCTCAACTGTTTATCAGAACCTTTATAACCTGTCATTACTTGAAAAAGATCAGTTTGCAGGTTTCAATACAGGTTTCTCTGAACTTGATAAACGCATTACAGGTCTTAACCGTTCAGACCTTGTTATTATCGGTGCACGTCCTGCGATGGGTAAAACAAGTTTTGCGCTTAATATTGCTCGTAATGTTGCTGTTGCAGGCAGAAGAAAAGTTCTTTTCTTTTCTCTCGAAATGTCAAAAGAACAGCTCGCACAAAGAGTTCTTTCTACAGAAGCCCGGGTTCAGAGTACAAAGTTCAGAACAGGTAATCTTTCACCTGATGAATGGCAGCATATCGCAGAAGCAAGCGTATTCTTGAATGATGTTGATCTTTATTTTGATGATACGGCAAATATCACCGTTCCCGAAATGAAGGCGAGAGTAAGACAGCTCAAAAATGTTGACTGCGTTGTTATCGACTACCTTCAGCTTATGAAATCAAGCAAGAAGACTGATAACCGTGTTCAGGAAGTTTCTGATATCACACGAGATCTCAAAATGATGGCAAAGGATCTTAACATCCCTGTTGTTACCTGTGCTCAGCTGGCAAGACGTACAGAAACAGATAAGGGCCGTTCCAAAAAGCCTCAGATGTCTGACCTTCGTGAATCAGGTTCAATCGAACAGGACGCAGATATCATTCTTATGCTTTACAGAGAAGATTATTATAAAGACTCTTCCGAAAAGCCGATTGAAGATATCAGAGTTGACGAAGCAGAGCTTATTATTGCAAAAAACAGACATGGTCCCACAGGCTCAGTTCCGCTTGCGTGGAATCCTGATTATACACTTTATACTACAAGAGAGTTTGTAAGAGATGACGAAGGCTGATGAAAAAATTTTATCCGTAATTCAAAAACACCGGATGATTTCAGACGGCGATACTGTTATTGTTGCCGTATCAGGCGGTGCAGATTCAATGTGCCTTCTTCATTTTTTCAACAGTATTTCAATCGAAAAGAATTTAAATATCATATGTGCTCACGTCAATCACGGAATTCGTGGTGAAGAAGCACTCCGTGATGAGAATTTTGTAAAGTCTTTCTGTCATAAACATTCAATAAGATTCGAATGTGCACACTATAATGTTCCCATACTTGCTTCACAGTCCGGAGAGAGTGAAGAACTGTGCGGCAGAAGACTCAGGTATGAATTTTTTTCTTCTCTTGCCGATAATGCAAAAACTGCTACTGCGCATAATCTCAATGACTGCGAGGAAACTTTCATCTTCAACCTTGCAAGAGGTACGGGACTTAAAGGTCTTACGGGTATCCCTGCTGTAAGAGACAACATTATAAGACCCCTGATAGAATGCACAAGGGAAGAAATTGAAGAATATCTGTCTTTTTACAATATTACATATGTCACAGACAGCACAAACTTAAATGACGATTATTCAAGAAACAGAATAAGACATAACATTATTCCTGTTCTTGAAGAATTGAATCCGTCTTTCGGCAATTCTTTTAAAAATTGTATTTCTGCATTGTCAGAAACTGAAGATTTTATTTCAGAAGAAGTAAATAAAGCATTCAATGATACAAAATGTGAAGAGAAATTTATTATTTCACAAATCACTTCACTTCATTCTGCCGTAAAAAACAGACTTCTTATCGAAATTGCATCATATTACGGAGCTTATGATATCAGTGCAAAGCATATTTCTCTGCTTGATGATATAATGAATTACGGCGGTGCAGTTATGCTTTGCGGTGGTGTATCAATTGCTTCTGACGGCATATATCTTTATAAAGTGCAACCTGTCTGTGTTGATAAAGAGATAAATGTTCCGTATTCTGAACATGTTAACCTATATCATTTTTCCGGATGTACGATATATGTCACCGAAGTTGACAAAGATGACGTGAAAGAGTATAATAGCAGACAGTTTTTCGAAAATTCGATTGCGGATGCAGATAAAATAAAAGATACAGTTTTCCGTTCAAGACGTGAGGGCGACAGATTCAGATATTTCGGCAGGGAACATTCAAAATCTCTCAAAAATCTTTTCAGGGAAAACAATATCACTCCCGAAGACAGATACGGTGTTCCTTTTCTTGCCGATAATGAACATATTCTGTGGATAAACGACATCGGTGTGTCACATTATGCCGTTCCTGATGAAAATACAAAAAACTACGTTAAAATTACCTTAGTGAAAGGTTGATACATATGAATACAAAAAATATGCTTGATGATATAAAAGACGTTTTATATTCAGAAGAACAGCTCAGCGAAATGGTTAAGCGTATGGGAAGGGAAATTTCTGAGGATTATAAGGATAAAAACCTTCTTCTCGTCAGTATTCTCAAAGGCTCTGTAATTATTATGGCAGACCTTATGCGTGCAATTACCATTCCTGCAGAAATTGATTTTATGTCTGTTTCGAGTTACGGTGACGATACAAAAACAAGCGGCAGAGTAAGAATTATCAAAGACCTTGATAAGGATATTTCAGGTTATGATATTCTTCTTGTTGAAGATATTCTTGACAGCGGAAAAACTCTTTCATATCTTATGAATATCCTTCAGGCAAGAAATCCTAAAAGCATAAAAATCTGCACAATGTTTGATAAACCTCATCGCAGAGAAGTTGAATCAATCAAAGCTGACTATGCAGGAGGCCTTGTTCCCGATGAGTTTATTGTCGGTTATGGCCTTGATTATGCTCAGAAGTATAGAAACCTTCCGTTTGTGGGTATATTAAAAGAGAGCGTATATTCTTAAATTAAGGAGAGAAAGTAATTTTGGAAAATAATAAAAGAAAATTCCTGTCATATTTGCCGTATGTGCTTATTCCTTTAGTGCTTATTGCATCTATGTTTATGTTTTCTTCACCTGCAAAACAGAATACAAAAAAGGTGTATTTTGAAATTGTAGAGATGTTTGAAAGCAACGATATTGAGGAATACACACTTAACCTGAGCAACGGTATTCTTAAGTATAAGCTCAAGAGTGACGGCAAAGATACAGTTTATCAGTATACAGTACCTAATGTTTCATTGTTTATTGATGACGTACACAAAATTGCAAAAGAAAACGATGTTGAATATAATTACAATGCGGGAAAACCCAACTCCTGGATTACGAGTATGCTTCCCACTGTTGTTATGATGCTTCTTCTCGGCGTTCTTATGTATATGATGTTCCGTAAGATGAACAATTCTATAACAAACGAAAATAATAAAACACTCAGCTTCGGAAAAGCACGCATAAAAGGTAAAGACGAAAATAATAAAAAGACTTTTGATGATGTTGCAGGTTGTGATGAGGAAAAAGAAGAACTTTCAGAACTTGTTGATTTTCTCAGAGAGCCCAAAAGATTCTCAGAACTCGGTGCAAGAATTCCCAAGGGTGTGCTTCTTGTAGGCCCTCCGGGTACAGGTAAAACTCTTCTTGCAAAAGCTGTTGCGGGTGAAGCCGATGTTCCCTTCTTCTCAATTTCAGGTTCTGATTTTGTAGAAATGTATGTCGGTGTAGGTGCATCCCGAGTGCGAGACCTTTTCCAGCAGGCAAAAAAAGAATCTCCATCAATCATTTTCATTGATGAAATTGATGCTGTAGGCAGACACAGAGGCGCAGGTATGGGCGGCGGCCACGATGAAAGAGAGCAGACTCTTAATCAGATGCTCGTTGAAATGGACGGGTTCGGTGTGAATGACGGTGTTATCGTTATTGCAGCAACTAACCGTCCGGATATACTTGACCCCGCACTTCTCCGTCCCGGTCGTTTTGACAGACAGGTTACAGTAGGCTATCCCGATATCAAGGGCAGAGTAGATATTCTTAAAGTTCACGCAAAAGGTAAGCCGTTGGCTCCCGATGTTGAACTTGAAAAGATTGCTCATCAGACAGTAGGTTTCACAGGTGCAGACCTTGAAAACCTCCTCAATGAAGCAGCTCTTCTTGCTGCAAGAAAAAAACTCCGTGCCATCACAATGGCTGAAATCGAAGAGGCTTCACTCAAAGTTATGGTCGGCACTGAAAAGCGTTCACATAAAGTGAATGAGAACGATAAGAAACTTACAGCTTATCACGAAGCAGGTCACGCAGTTGCAACTTATTACCTTGAAACTCAGGATCCCGTACGTCAGGTTTCAATTATTCCCAGAGGTATGGCAGGCGGATTTACAATGTCTGTTCCTACCGAAGACAAACTTTACAAGTCAAAGAAGGGTATGCTTGAAGATATTGTTGTCCTTCTCGGCGGCAGAGTTGCAGAAGCACTCACTTTCGGTGATATTTCAACAGGTGCATCAAACGATATTGAACGTGCATCAGAAATTGCCAGAAAGATGGTTACAAAATACGGTATGAGTGAGGAACTCGGCCCTATCGCATTCGGTACGGGGCATGATGAAGTTTTTCTCGGCAGAGATTATTCAAATGTCAGAAACTATTCTGAAAGTGTTGCTGCTAAAATCGATTCCGTTGTAGGTGAAATAATCACAGGTTCTTACAAGAAGTGTACAGATATTCTTACTGAACATTCAGATAAACTTAAAGAAGTTGCAGAATATCTTATAAAGAATGAAAAGATCGGTGAAAAAGATTTCGCAGACCTTATGGCAGGTGTTTCTGCAGAAACAGCAAGTGAAGAACATCCTGTTTACGAAGAAACTCAGCCTGAAGATTAATTACTCAATCAAGGCGGCATTCGTGCTGCATTTTTCGGAATGAAGGGGACAGGGAAAATTTCCTTGTTAATCTAAGTTATGAACAAGAAACAAAATAAACAGAATATTTTCAGATTTGTGTCTTCATTCTTTATTGTGAGTATTTACACAGTTCTTTTCTATCTTATTCTGTTTTTCGGCTACAATAAAATATTTGAAGCACCTCTCGATTCGGGCGGATACCTTATGGTTGTTCTGTATTGCTTCATTATGACATTCATTCTCAGAATGATGGGAGCATTCAGAATCGGGTATAACAAAAAGCTGAATATAATTCTTTCACATATTATCGGAATCGGTTTTGTGAACGTACTTTCATATTTACAGCTGAGCCTTATCAACAGAGCTTTTCTTCCTGTGCTTTATATTCTTATGCTCACAGTTGTTGAAATTGCTTTCTCGGTAGGATGGACATATATAGCTTTTATTGTCAATAAGAAGTATTTCTCAATAACCGAGCTTCTTCTTGTTTACGGTGATAAAAAAGCAGAAGATATTGTCTACAAAATCCTTGAACGTGAAGATCAGTACAGAATCTGTGAAACTGTTCATTATGAAGGACAGTCACTTATGTCTGATGATAATCTGGTATATGTAAAAGACTGTATAAAAAGATATCACGCAGTTATAATTTACAGACTTGAAAGTAGCGTAAGAAACGATCTGCTTAAATTCTGTTATGATAATGATATTGAAGTTTTTCTTCCCCCGAGAATTTCCGATGTTATTATAAGAGGTGCAAAATCACTTGATCAGTTTGATTCTCCTCTGATTGTGTGCAGAAATTGTTCTCTGACAGATACTCAGCGTTTATTTAAACGTATATTTGATGTTTTTGCTTCATTCTTCGGACTTGTTATTCTTGCGCCTGTTATGGCAGCTATTGCAATTGCAATAAAAGCTTATGACGGAGGTCCTGTACTCTTTAAACAGAAACGTGTTACAAGAAACGAAAAAGTTTTTGAAATCTACAAATTCAGAAGTATGATTGTTGATGCTGAAAAGGATAATAAATCTGTTCCGGCAACAGATAATGATCCGAGAATTACGCCTGTTGGTGCAATTATCAGAAAACTCCGTCTTGATGAGCTTCCTCAGCTTTTCAATATCCTTAAAGGCGATATGTCACTTGTCGGGCCCCGACCTGAAAGAGTAGAGCATCACAATTCATATTCTCAGCAGATTCCGGAATTCCCGTTCCGTACAAAAGTTAAGGCAGGGCTTACGGGATATGCACAGATTATGGGTAAATACAACACAACTCCCTATGATAAACTGTTGCTTGACCTCGAATACATACAGAAGTTCTCTTTCTTTCTTGATTTTCGACTTATTTTACTTACTGTAAAAATCCTTTTTATGAAAGAAAGCACCGAAGGTTTCAAAAAGACGAAAGGAGACGATAATAAATGAAAAAAGTTATCTGTCTTATGCTCATTTTTATAATTGGTGTTTCTTTTTGTTCGTGCAAGAATGAACCTGACGGGAATTTCTATGAAGAATATCCCACAGGTGATGAAATTATAACTGTTGAAGTTGAAAAGAATCCTGAAGCAGTTATAACTCTTACAAATAATGCCGTTATAAAGATCGAACTTTACTATAATGCAGCTCCTAATGCTGTTGCAAATTTTATTGCTTTTGCAAATGAGAAAGTTTACAATACAATGTGTTTCTCTGAAGTGCGTAATAAATGTATTCTTATGACAGGTTATCAGTCATCTGAAGCATCAGCACCATATTACGTAAAGGATGAACTTCAGGATAAAGATAATGCTGTTCTTACTCATGAAAGAGGCATTGTTTCAATGATAAGAACATCAGATTCTGATACGCTTACAGGTCAGTTCTTCATCCTTACAAAAGACCAGAAACACTTTGATAATACATTCACAGCTTTCGGTAAAGTGATTGAAGGTATGGATGTTGTTGATGCTCTGGCGTCTGCAGAGAATACAGACGGTAAGTTTACTTCTCCTGTCGGTATAAAATCTGTTAAAATAAACGATTTCGGTGTTGATTTTCCGAATCCCACAATTATCCGTAAATAATGAAAGGATTTTGAAACTATGAAAAAATACGTATCATTGGTTTTAGCATTTGTTCTTATGTTTTCTGTTCTTGCATTTTCAGGTTGCACAAAAAACAACAATGATTCAGATAAAGATACGGAAAACAATTCATCTGTTGATTCTGCAACAGGCAACCCTGTTGCAACAATCACCGTCAAAGATTATGGTGTAATGAAAGTTGAACTTTATCCTGACAAAGCTCCCAATACAGTCAAAAACTTCATCTCTCTTGCAAATAAAGCTTTTTATGACGGTCTTACATTCCACAGAGTATATAAAGGCTTTATGATTCAGGGCGGCTGTCCTGATGGTACAGGGGGCGGTGACCCGGGTTACAGCATCAAAGGTGAATTTTCAGGTAACGGTGTTGAAAATGACCTTGCTCACACAAGAGGCGTTATTTCAATGGCAAGAAGCAAAATGCCTGATTCAGCAGGTTCACAGTTTTTTATTATGCATGAAGATGCTCCTCATCTTGACGGTCAGTATGCCGCTTTCGGTAAGGTAATTGAAGGTCTCGATGTTCTTGATAAAATTGCAGATGCGGAAGTTACTCTCAATATGTCAAGCGGTGAGATGTCAACACCTGTAAATAAGATAATAATCGAATCAATTTCTGTTGATACTTTCGGTGTGAATTACGCAGAACCTGAAACTTTAAATTAATGTTTTATAAATATTAACTGTTTTTTAACATTTCCATAATTGCTTGATTTTGTCTATTTGTTAATGTATAATTAAGTTACATTGTTATATGTGAAAGGTAGGCGAAAAAAATGAAGGTTATCCTTAAGCTCCTCAAGGTTGTTCTCAAGATGATGTGGAAGCTCGGTATCATCGGTTGGGACGACGTTTTTGCACTTGCTGAACAGTATTCAATCGACTTATTCTAATTCAGTAATAAATCTCCATGGCAGAAGCCATGGAGATTTTTCTTTTTACGGAATATTTTTTACTATTTTATAATAATATTTATCGGGTGATATATATGAAACACTTGATAAATTACGGATATTATTCTATAATAGCAGTAGTATTGATTTTTCTTGTTTTTATCAATGCTTCTTTTGAAAAATCTGTTGTCAGTTCCGTATCTGACGATGTTCCGCTTATCATAATTGACGCAGGACACGGAGGAAAAGACGGCGGTGCAGTAGCTCCTGACGGGACTGAAGAACAGCATCTCAATCTTGCAATTGCTTTGAAAATGAATGATTATCTTGTAAAAAAAGGGTATAAAACCCTTCTTATACGTGATGATAATAATTCAATTCACGATGCAAATGCAAATACAATCAAAGAACAGAAAGTTTCCGATATAAGAAACAGGCTGAAAATATCAGAAAAATACAAAAACAGCATTTATGTTTCCGTTCATCAGAATTATTTTACCGAAAGCAAATATAACGGCACTCAGGTTTTTTATTCTCCCAATAATCCTGAAAGTGAAGCTCTTGCTTCATATGTACAAAAAACTGTTGTTAAAAAACTTCAGCCCGATAACACAAGACAAATCAAGAAATGTGATAAATCAGTTTATCTCATGTATAAAACAAAAGCCGTTGCAATCCTTGCCGAATGTGGTTTTCTCTCAAATAGTGAAGAACTTGAAAAGCTAAAAAATGAAGATTATCAGAAAAGAATAGCTGAAGCAATCTGTGACGGAATAATTGATTATATAAATAATAAAACTCAGGAATACAGTACCGGTGCGTACTGACGAAAGGCGGGCTAATTATGGCTCCGAAAAATAAAACAGCTTATGTCTGCAGTCAATGCGGTTACGACAGTGCAAAATGGTTTGGTCAATGTCCTTCATGCGGTGAATGGAACACTATGGAGGAGTTTTCTGTTTCAGCTTCAGCAGAGAAAAAAAGAAGCTTTAATGCAGACAGAAGCAGGGCAGTTATTATTGACGAAATAAGTGAAACTTCCGAAATCCGTTATGATACGGGGATTTCGGAATTTAACCGTGTACTCGGAGGCGGACTTGTAAAAGGTTCGCTTGTTCTTATCGGCGGTGACCCCGGTATTGGCAAATCAACAATTCTTCTTCAGGCTTGTAAGAATCTTGCACAAACAAAAAAAGTTCTATATGTTTCAGGAGAAGAATCTGCAAGTCAGATAAAACTCAGAGCCTCAAGACTTGACGCAACGGGTAAAAATCTGTTTGTTCTTTGTGAAACAGATGCAGAATATATAACTGAAATCATTATGAAGGATAAACCCGATGTGGTTATCATTGACTCTATTCAGACAATGAATATAACTGATGTGCAGTCCGCTACGGGCAGTGTTACTCAGGTACGTGAATGCACAAATCTCTTTATGAGAACTGCCAAAAGTCTTTCAATTCCCGTCTTTATTGTCGGTCATGTCAATAAAGACGGTAATATTGCAGGTCCCAAGGTGCTTGAGCATATTGTTGATACAGTTCTTTACTTTGAGGGTGACAAGAATATGTCTTACCGTATTTTAAGAGCTGTTAAAAACCGTTTCGGTTCAACAAATGAAATAGGTGTCTTCACAATGAGTGATTCTGGTCTTGAAGAAGTTCCTAATCCCTCTGAAATGCTTCTTGAAGGCAGACCGAAAAATACTTCAGGTACGTGCGTAATGTGTGTTATGGAGGGTTCAAGACCGATTCTTGCCGAAGTTCAGGCTCTTGTTACTCCAACGGGATTCGGCACTCCACGACGTATGACAAACGGCTATGATTTCAATCGTATGTCAATGCTTATTGCTGTTCTTGAAAAAAGGGCAGGGTATTATTTTGCAAATACCGATGTTTATCTCAATATTATCGGTGGTCTTCGTATAAATGAACCTGCTTCTGACCTTTCTGTTGTGCTTGCACTTGTTTCTTCATTAAAAGATATGATTCTCAAAGATGATGTTATTGCATTCGGTGAAATCGGACTTGCAGGTGAAATCAGAGGCGTTTCAAATGCGGCACAGCGTGTGAATGAAGCTGTCAGACTCGGTTTCAGAAAGATTATCATTCCGTATCATAACTATAAATCTCTTCCCGATGAAGTTAAAAATCAGGCACAGATCTGCGGTGTAAAAACAATACGTGATGCTTTCACGGAGATTGTTCTGTGATGAAAAAATTTGTTATTGCAAACGGTCTGAGTGAAAACGCAACGGCAAATCTGAGAAAATACGGTTTTGATGTGATAACAACATACAGAAATACTTCAGTCAATGAAAATATAGCTTTTCATTCAGACATATCATTTCTGTTTGACGGAGAGGATACACTTTTTATTGCATCAGAAATGAGTGAATATGAGAATCTGATGAAAGATATCGTTCCATGTGTGATAATTATTCCCGAAAAGATCGGAAAAGAATATCCCCACGATGTCCTTCTGAATTGTGTACCGCTTGGCAGAAAGCTTATCTGTAATATTGACACCGTATCACCGACTGTGTTAAAATATTTCAAAGATAAGGAATATATATTTATTAATGTAAAACAAGGATATACAAAATGTTCTGTTTTGCCCGTTACCGATAACGCAATTATAACCGATGATCCGTCAATTGCAACTGCCTGTGAAAATGAAGGTCTTGATGTTCTTCTTCTTTCAAAGGGCAGTATAAAACTCAATGGTTTTGATTACGGATTCATAGGCGGTGCTTCGGGCAGAATATCCCGTGATACAATTGCTTTCTGCGGCGATATAAACACTCATTCCGATGCAGATAAAATAATGGAATTCCTTGAAAAGTATTCTGTGAAAGCTTTATCACTCGATGATAATCAATTGTATGATATCGGAAGTATCATTCCTTTATTCGGAGGTTAAAATATGAAAAAGAATAATGTAAAAAATCCGCTTGCTACATTTATGGCTTTTACAACACTTGCATTTGTGTGGAGAGCTGTAAAACACGTTATAAAAAAATATCATAAAAAGCAGGAAATATTTTATTGAAAAAAAAAGCACCCCGACGGGTGCTTTTTTTAAAGTTCAATTATATTTTTGCCTGAGTTCAGTTCTTTTGTAATATTTCTGAGAATAAATACGGCTTTTACATTTTCGGGGATTTCAATTATTGCTTTATTTTCTGTGTAATCAACAGCAATCTCACCTTTGATTGTATTGATTTTTCCCTTTGCAAATTTAAGTTTATCAAAGCAGGCAGGTGCGACAACTATTTTTTCATATCCAGCAGATTTTTCTACCTGACGGATTCCGAGAATATATTCAAACAGATATTTTGTAACAGCACCGAACATAGGATGGCATTGTGAACGAACTCCGTTCCAGTATTCAAGCAGGGTAGTGGCACCGCTCATTATCTGTGTATAATATGATGTTTCTTCTTTTGAAGTAAGAAGAGAGAAAGCCAGATCAGCATTATCTTTCTCAAACAGAATTCTTGTAAGTATATCAGTTCCAAAAATGCCTGTGTCGTACTGCTTGGTTTTGGTGTAATGCTTTATGATATTGTCAAATGTTCTGTCATCACCGAGACCTATATCAACAGCGAATGCATCTGCACCTTGTTCATTATCTGCAAAATCACCGTTTGTTTCATTGAAGTATTCTTTTATTATTGCATTCTTCTTAACTGCAATTTTCGTTTCAATTTCTTCCTTGTATCCGGTTTTTCCTGTTATGTCACATATATCAAGGAAATTCTCCATAGCCTTAATGAAGAAATATGTGTTTACAAAAGGCTGGGGTATTGTCATACCGTTCATTTTGTTAAGCTGATTCTGAGTGGGAGCACACCAGTCTCCGAGACACCATACACCGGGAAGATCACTCGTAACAAGGTCATTCTCGCTGTGCGCATCCATATAATCAAACCACTTCAGCATACAGTCAAATGTGTTTTCAAAAATTGATTTGTCACCGTAAGCTTTGTAATATTCATAAGGCACCATAACGATTGCGCAACCCCATCCGCCGGGGCCGCCGCCTGAAGGTACAAAAGGTGCTGTGTATTGAATATGACCTGTCTTTTTGTCCTGACAGTCAACAATGTCTGCAATCCATTTTTTATAGAATTTTTGTGCATCAAGCTGCATCATTGATGCAGCACAGGTCAGCTGGCCGTCACCTGTGTAACCTCTTCTTTCAGTATGAGGACAATCTGAGGGAATACCGCAATGCATATTTGCAAGTTGTGTTCTGATATATGCTTTGTAAACATAATTAAGAATTTCATCACTGCATTCAAAAGAAGATGAAACATTTACATCAGCGTGAGTAACTGCACATTCAATAACATCGCAGTCACCAATAACTTCAAAATATCTGAAGCAAAGCCAGGTGAATTCGGGATGAAGAATTCTCTCTTTATCGTCTGTTATGTAATCTGTATGTTGGTCATAAATATGCATTTCATCAAGAGTTCCGTCTGCATTGAGAAGTTCGGAATATCTTATTTTTATAGTTTGAGCTTTTTTGCTCTTTATAACAGGGTAGCCTGTGAAAACTTCACCTGCATCATAAATGTTGTTTACGAGATATACGGGCTTTATTGTTCTTATCAATCTGTCTGAAGGACAGTCCTGAATATACATCGGTGTGTCGGGAGCTTCAAACACATTTACTGGGTGTGATACACAATTTTTCTTTGTAAAATCGTGTGTTTCACCTGTTATCATATTTGCTTCTGTAACATAAAACTCTGAATATACAGCATCAGTATCCGATACAGCAAAGGCTTCGGTGTTGTCATTTTTAATTATATTGATTTTCCAGCATATTTTTGATGTGCCGTAATCATAGAATTCATAAAAACCGGGAGCAAGATAAAATTCAAGCTTGTTGTTTCCGTTTTTAATAAATTCTGTTATATTAAATTCAGGACAATACAGTCTGTGTGAAAGTTCATCTGTATACGGCTCATCGCTGTATTCTATGTTGAATCGTTCTTCAAAATCGGTGTTAAGAGGCAAGAAAAGTTCATCTGTAACTTTTTGTCCGTTTACAAAAAGTCTGAATGTTCCGAAACAACCTACTGTTATTACTGCTGATTTTATATTTTCTGCATTAAATTGAGAACTGATTACAACCGGATAATCTTTTTTACCTGTTCCGACCCATTTTGCATCTTTTAAATCGGCTTTGATTAACATAAAAACACTCCTTTAAAGGTCTTTATTTGAGTTTATCAATGTAAAGTGAAATTGTCAATATGAAAATAAAAAAAGTCATATTCATTTTCAGAATATGACTTTATATTTTATTCAGCTTCAGTTGTATCGTAATCCTGCCAGATATAATCAACTCCGTCTGTGAACCAGTCTTCAGATTCTTCACGGATTGTGAAGGGGATTTCATCGGTAACTTCAATTTTTCTCAGTCTTGACCATATTGAAGCATTCAGACTGAGTGCATAACCGCATCCTGAAGGAGTTCTCCAATCAGTAAGTGGAGCTTCGGGAAGACCGAATGCCGAAAGAAGTGACATTATGATTCCGCCGTGAGTGATGATTGCAACTTCTCTTGTTCCTGATTTGAGCACACCTTCAATGATTTTTATGAATCCGTTACATATTCTTGTGCTGAATTCACCATTTGATTCACCGAAAGGCGGTCTTGCATCGTTTCCGCCCTTGAGCCATTCAAGAAATGATTTCTCTTTTGAAAGTTCATCAGCAGACATTCCTTCAAAATCACCGAAATCATATTCGGCAAGCTCAGGAAGGATTATCGGATCTTTGTCGGGATAAATTATCTGTGAAGTCTGCAAACATCTTTTTAGAGGACTGGAAAAAACAGCATCAACATCCGGATAATAACCTGTGGTTGAAAGTTCAACAATCTGTTTTCTTCCTTCATCATTAAGGTCTTCATCAGTATGTCCTATATATCTGCCTTCTATTGCGCCGTCAGTAAGCCCGTTTCTGATAAGATATATTTTATAATTTCTCATTTTAAATTATCCTTTACAAATTGTATATTCTGTTGTAAAATAATATACAACAATTATTACGGGGTGTCAAGTATGAGTGGTGATTTTGCATTACGACTTTCAGATCTTCGCAAAGAAAAAAATTTAAGCCAAAAAGAAGCCGCATCGTGTCTCGGTGTTTCACAGGCTCTGCTCTCTCATTATGAAAAGGGTATAAGAGAATGCGGACTCGATTTTCTGAAAAGAGCAAGTGCTTATTATGATGTTTCAACCGATTATCTACTCGGTCTTACGGACAGCAGACAGGGACTTAATGATATTTATGAAGACAGCGTTCTGCCTACAGATAACGAAGTGAAGGTAAAAACAATCTTCCGTGCACTTGTTAGTCTTACTGATAAACTGAGCGCTACAGGTGATATTACCGATAATCGTCTTACTGAAGAATTGTTGCTTTCTGTATACAGATTTGCCCTTCTGAGCGCCCGTTACGGAATTACAGATAAAGATTGGTTCGGTATTGATTATAAAGACGGCGATGTGCTTTCTGCAAGGATTCTTGATAGAATGTTTGCAGGAACAAGACAGCGTGAAAAATCAGCATCATCATATGACATTGAACCCGAATTTCTTAAAACAGTAATTTCAGCTTCGGAAACACTTATAAGAGATCGATACGAAAAAATGCTCGGCATTTAAGCAATAAAAAAGGAGTCCGTCAGGACTCCTTAATTTATTTGTTATTCTTCAGTAGCTTCTTCAGCTTTGGGTTCCCATGTTGAGTTGCCAAGCCAGTCAAATTCATAATTCTTTTCGTCTGTAAGACGGAAGTTTATCTGAATGTCACCGTAGTCAGCAAATGAACCTACTGTTGTAGCTGTTGCAGAAATATCAGCAAAAACTTTGATTCTGAATGATGTGATTCTGCCTGTGCAGGCGAATTTGCCGTCGTCCTGCTTTTCAAGTTCAACACTGAGATTGATTGTGCTGTAAACATTGTTTTCTTCATCTGCAACATAGTTTACTGTGTAATCGGTGATATTTGCATAATCTGCACATTTTTCATTAAACTTTTCAAGAACAGCAGTTTTATCTCTTGTTCCGAATACGTTTTCAATAGTTGAAACATCGTTTGCAAGAACAATTGTGATGTTGAGATTGTTACCGTCTGCATAGCTTTCAGCCTTGATAACGTCATCACCTGTAAGTTTTACTTCAGGATTGTCGTAGGGGAAGATAACTGAATCTATGGGAGCATTCATATCGCCGAAACCGAGAACGGGGATTGATGTATCAATACCGCTGAGGATTCTGCTCTTGATTACATTTGATGATTTGTTGAATGCTGTAAGTGCAGCATCTTCTGTAGCTTCACCTGTAGCAGCATTGTATGAAAGGATGCTGATGTTGTCAACACCGAGTGATTCATCTGTCTTGAGACCGGGTTTTGTTGTAGCAGTAAAGGTATCTTCAAGCTGAATCTTGGTGATAAGATCATTGTAGAATTCAATGATTTCTTTTTCTGAAACAGGAATGCTGTCAGCAACTTCAACTGTTGCACCCTTGAATTCTTCTGTTGTGTCTTCGTCACCTGATGATGAACAAGATGCGAATGTAAACATCATTGTGAAACAGAGAATAATTGCCATAAGTACAGTAAATCTTTTTTTCATTAAGGATGACCCCTTTCGAAAATGAGTATTAAGAAAAATTAACAATAAGATTATATCACAGAATGTCTTATTTTACAATAGGTAAATCAATAATTATCACAAAGACCTTTTTCATCAAAGATATATGCTGCTTCAAGAGCAATTTCAATACCTTTTTCAATTGTCTTGAGATCGATGATGTCAGCAGTATCTCTTCTTGTGTGATAATATCTGGGAGGTCCGGGATTCATAGCTGCAAGAGAAATGCTCGGGATGCCAGCCTGAGTCATAGCAGCCGCATCCGATGCACCTGCGAAAATAACTGAATACTTCATATCAATACCTGCATTTTCTGCAGCCTTTTTAAGAAGTTTACAAGCTTTTTCATCGTGCTTGGTAAGACCTGACATATCTCTGTTATAAATAAACATATCGTCATAATCTTTGAAAGTGTCAAGAGCAACGAAAACAGTTTCAATGTCTTTACATTCCTGACCGTGTCTTTTTGCATAGTCTTTTGTTCCTCTGAGACCTGCTTCTTCACTTCCTGAGAAGAATGCAACAACTTCTGTATTATCAAATCTTACATTGTTGTCATCCATAAACTTAAGAACTGCAGCACCGACCATACAGCCAGAGAGGTTGTCGTTTGCACCGTCAACACAGGTGTTGTAATCGATGAAGAAGAAGAGGAGCACAAATGCGGGAAGGAAAGCAAGTCCGACCCAGGAATACCATGCTATATCAAGAGACGGAACTATGATGTTACCCTGTGCAAGGCTTACAATGCTGAATACAAGATTCCAGCCGAGACCGATTGCTGCATAGATGAATACGAAATACATCATACCTGGACCTACAAGATGAGTATAACGCCATTCAAATGATGAGTCTGCGTGACCTGCAAAAATAATTCTTCTTTTTACTTCACCCATGGGTTTTCTTGTGACATAGGTGTTGTGTGATGTCTGCTTTTTAAAGAATCCGTCGAGAAACTCTTTATAGAAAAGGAATTCACCCATCAGACATACTGTTGCAAGAAGTGCAAATATAAGTGAAACAAGAGGCATATTGAAGAGCATAAACAATGCTGCTGCAAAAAGAAGAACACCATCTATTTTTGTCCATGCAAAAAAGCCTCTGTTTGCTATCTGGAAAGATTCAGTTGTAACTTCGTCACCGGCTTTTCCTATCTGTTTTGCCATAAACTCTTCGGCTTTAAGTTCAGCTTCGCTGCCTGAAGGTCTGGGGCCAATATCTTTGCAAACTTTTTTGATTGTCCATGCGGCAAAGTTTGCACATTCTCTCAGTTTTGACTGGTACTGAGAACCGCAATCTTGTGGTTTCATTGTTTCTTCCTCCATAAAAATATATATAATATATTAACATATTATAATTATAAAGTCGATTGTAAATAAATCTAAATTATTTAATATTATATTGTGCAACTTTACTATACAATTGAATTGACTTTATTAAGTATATAATATATAATTGTTTTGGAAATTTTATTCGGAGTGTATGAAATGAAAAAGAAAAAGTTTTCGTTCAAAAAAATTTTTAATAATAAAATAACAATTGCAATTGCAGCTGTTGTTCTGCTTGTAGGATTGTTTTTTGCAGTTTTTTCTCTTACAACATTTATTTATAATCAGAGTTGTGAAATAGAACCTGATACCGATATTGCTGAAGAAGTCATTACAACTTCAAAGCAGGAAGTTGAAGAAACTACTGAAAAAGTTTCAGTTACCGTTTTGCCTGAAACAACTCAGCCTGAAACTACCACAAAAAAACAGACAACTCCTGTTGAAGAAGATATTCCGGGTAATACTGCTTATCCGTCAGATGATGCCTCGTGGAAGCTTATCTGTCTTAACAGAAACAGATATGTCGGCTCTTTTGTTGAAAAAAGTATAAAACTTTCATATGTTGCAGGTTCTGGTGAACTTATGGATTCAAGAGCTGCAAGAGCTTATGAAAAAATGTATTCTGCTGCTGCACAGGAAGGAATTTATCTTACTCCCTGTTCAGGTTACAGAAGTTATTCAACACAGAAAAGACTTTATTATGAATTCTATTATCAGTATATAAATCAGGGTTATTCATCCGAAGAAGCACATAATCTTACTTCTAAAAGAAGAAATCCTCCCGGCAGTTCAGAGCATAATATCGGTATCTGTATGGATATAATCTGTGCTTCAAGTTCTGCAAATTTCCAGAATACAAAGGCTTATGCGTGGCTTGATTCTCACGCACACGAATATGGCTTTATTCTGCGTTATCCTGAAGATAAAGTTTCTGTAACAGGAGTAAAGTATGAACCCTGGCACTGGCGTTATGTCGGTGTTGAAAATGCCGCTTCAATCAAGAACAGCGGTCTTTGTCTTGAAGAATATCTCGGTCTTGCATAAATTTGAAAAAATTGCTTGACAAACCGATTATATTCTGATATACTTACTAAGTCTGTTATATAGTAACAGATACCCTTGCTCCCATATGGGGGCCAATGTCCAGAAGGAGGTGCAACTAATGTCAAAAGCTAACTACGAAGCAGTCGTAATCTTCTCACTTAAGAACGGTGATGATAAAGTCGCAGGTCTTGTAGAGAAGTTCAAGGCTCTTATCGAAGCTAACGGTACTCTTGACTCAGTTGATGAATGGGGCAAAAGAAGACTTGCTTATCCCATCAACTACGAGAACGAAGGCTACTATGTACTCTACACATTTGAGTCAGAGCCCGAATTCCCCGCAGAGTTCGAACGTGTTATCAATATTACTGATGACGCTGTACGTACAATGATCGTTAAGGTCGAGAAGACAGCAGCTGTTGAAGAAACAGCTCCCGCAGCAGAAGCTGCAGAATAATTTCCTTATGAAAGGATGTTTCAAATGCTGAATAGTGCTATTATCATGGGCAGACTCACAGCTGATCCCGAGCTCAGAACAACTTCTTCAAATATTTCATTTGTCAGATTCTCAGTTGCTGTTGACAGAGCTTATCAGAAACAGGGAACAGAAAGACAAACTGATTTTATCAATGTTGTTGCTTGGCGTCAGACAGCTGATTTTGTTTCAAGATATTTCCGTAAGGGTCAGATGATTGCAGTTCAGGGGTCAATTCAGACAGGTTCTTATGAAAAAGACGGTGTCAGAAGACAGACTTTTGAAGTTGTTGCTGATAACGTAAGCTTCTGTGGCTCAAAGAATGAGTCAGGTGCTGCTCCGGCTGACAGATATCCTACACCCGCAGCTCAGCCCGCATCCTTCCAGAACAGCACTGCAGATGATTTTGCAGGTGTTGATGCAGTGGAATACGATCTTCCATTCTAAAATATTAACAGGAGGTTACCGTAATGGCTTACGATAAAGAAAAGGGCGGACGTCCCGGCAACAGAAAAGGCCGTAGAAAAGTCTGCACATTCTGCGTAGAA
This sequence comes from Clostridia bacterium, assembly GCA_017549285.1. Taxonomy (GTDB): domain Bacteria; phylum Bacillota; class Clostridia; order Oscillospirales; family Acutalibacteraceae; genus UBA1081. The sequence continues at coordinate 353 of JAFYVE010000034.1, read as the reverse complement.
AAGGCAGAATTTATCGATTACAAAGATGTGGCTAAGCTTCGCCGCTTCACATCTGAAAGAGCAAAGATTCTCCCCAGAAGAATCACAGGCACATGTGCAAAGCACCAGAGAGAGCTTACAACAGCTATCAAGCGTGCTCGTCAGATTGCTCTTCTTCCCTATACAAGCGACTGATAAAATATTCAGCAGTTCTCAGGAACTGCTGTTTTTTATTATGCCGAATAAAAAAACCACCTGCTATGCAGGTGGAATGTACGGACTTTAGTGTCAGCAAGCAAGTATAGGTGACAAGAAAACTCCATTCTGATATAGTAAAAACGGCTACCAACCGAAAAAACAGAATGGAGGACATT
>JAFYVE010000033.1 GCA_017549285.1 Clostridia bacterium | reverse complement strand
GGTGAAGAAAAAACTTCAAATGAAATCAAAGAACAGATTTCTCAGAAACTGCCGAAATATATGGTGCCGCATATCTTCATTCATCTTGATGATATGCCCATGACTTCAAGTGGTAAGATAAACAGAAAAGCTCTGCCTGAAATTGATTTTGTAAACAGCACGGAAGACACAGAATTTTCAGCTCCTTACACGAGTGAAGAAAAAGCTCTTTCAGAAGTTGTATGCTCTGTTCTCAGAACTGACAGAATCAGTATGCGTGATAATTTCTTTGAACTCGGAGGAGATTCAATCAATGCAATATACATAGTTTCGGCTCTTGAAGAAAAGGGTTATGAACTTCATGTTTCCGATATTATGCAGAAAGATAATTTCGCTGATGTTGCAAAGTCAATGAAACCTATAGCAGAAAAATTAATGTATGAACAGGATGAAGTGAACGGATTTATTCCATTTACTCCTATCATGCGTGCATATGTCAATGAGAATAAGTATATTCCGAAAGATTATGTCCATTCATGTATTCTTACTGCTGACTGCGATGAAGACATTGCAGAAAAAGCAATTGATGTGCTTGTTTCTCATCACGATATTTTAAGAGGAACATTGAGCGACGACGGAATTGAAATTCTTCCCTCAGACGTAAGAAAAGCATATTCATTCAGTACAATCACTATAAGTGATAATGAAAAAGCAAAAGAATACCTGAGTAATATTTATCCTGATGAGGATAAGCTTGTTAAAGTGGTGTTCTGCAGAACAGAAAACAAAAACCTTATAAGAATAATGGTGCATCATTTTCTTATTGACCTTATTTCGTGGGAAATTCTTATTAAAGATTTCAGTACGTTAATTATGCAGTTGAAAAATAATCAGGAAGTTTCTCTTCCTGCAAAAACTGCTTCATTTATGCTTTACAATGAAAAACTTAAAGATTATAAAGAAACCGTAAATGAAACAAGTAAGGCATATTGGAAAAATGTAAACAACAGTCTTGATAAGGCGAAGCATCTTTATTCATCAGCAGAAACTTTGAATGAATCGGAAAATTTCAATTTTGTTCTTGAAGCTGATTACCTGAACGGAATAAACAATACGTTCGGTACAAGAACAAATGAAGTGCTTCTGACTGCATTGGGACTTGCTGCGGGTAAAATTGCTGAGGGTTCTGTCGGAATAATGGTTGAAAGTCACGGCAGAACGGGGCTTCATCAACCGATTTCACTTGACCGTACTGTAGGATGGTTTACATCCTGTTATCCTGTTGTGGTTGCAAATAACAATAATACAGCAGATGAACTGTCAGTTGTTAAACAAACATTCAGAAAAATCCCTTCAAACGGCATAGATTATCTTCTTTTTTATGATTTTCATAAAAATGCTGATATCATATTCAATTTCTATCAGAACAGCATTGAAGAAAGAGAGAGGAATGAACATCTTGTTTCATTTGGTTCAGACAATTCTCTTTTCCCTGGAAAAATCAATGTCAACTGTTATATTGCAAACGATATTTTAACGGTAAGTGTTGCCGTGCCTGAATGTAAACATAAGAAACATATTGCCGAAGAACTCGGTAATGAGTTCAGAAAACAGATTGAAAAATTTGCCGAAAACTGTTCGGCAACCGATCCTGTTACAAATACTTGTTCTGATTTTACGGATGATGAGCTGACCGAAACCGAACTTGACGAATTAAAAGAATTATTTGATTGGACAGATGATGATGAAGAGTAATATAAAAGATATATATAGTCTTACCCCCTCTCAGGAGGGTATGTATGCTCAGTATTTCCGACATTCGGATACAAAATTATATCATCTTGAAAATTTAATCGGAATAAGTAAAGATACCGATATTGATATTCTGAAAAAGAGTGTTGAGCTTCTCTCTGTCCGTCATGAAGTTCTTAAAACTGCGTTTACAGTCCTTAAATCTACGGGGGCTGTAAAACAGGTTATTCTTGAAAACAGAATTCCCGTATTCGGGGTTGTGACTGTCAATGAGCCTTTTTCGCAGATAGAACTTGATAAAATTATTGCTGCAAATACTGATAAACCGTTCGATTTACAGAAAGACTCGCTTTTTAAAGTTACAGTTATTGATTTTTCTGATGCAAGATTTATGCTTTTTTATGCACATCATATTATTCTTGACGGATGGTGTCTTGCGATAATTATCAATGATCTTCAGAAGTATTACAGTAAACTTTCTGCGGGAATCAGCGAAAAAGAACTGATCAATGAAATAAATGATGAAGCAGGAACTCAGACATCTTATGCTCAATACACAAAATGGATAAGAAGTCAGGATAAAAAAGAAATCGATGCTTACTGGCAGAGCTTACTTGAGGACTGCACTCCTGCACACATCTTCGGCAAAGAAAAGAAAGATAATACTGAAAATGAAGATATTTTCATATTCAGAACTCATCTGGGGGAAGAGTTATCAACCCGTATTGACCAATTTGCAAAGAAAAACAGAGTTTCTCCGAATACCGTTTTTGAATGTGCATTCGGTGTTGCATTGCAGAAATATTCGGATAGTGAAGACTTTGTCTTTGATAAAGTAATTTCAGGCAGAAGTATTCCTCTTAAAAATATCGGAAATACGGTCGGACCTTTTATAAATACCGTTCCCGTGCGTATAAAAAGTGATGAAAACAGCACTTTTGCCGATTTGCTCAATGAAACACAGAAACAGACTATCAATGCAAACCGATACGGGTTGACGGCTTTATCGGATGTATATAAAACAGCAAATATTGAAAGCCGATCAATTGATGCTTTGTTTGTTTTTGAAAATTATTTTACGGGTGATACTGACGAAATAAAAAACGGCCCTCTTGCACCTCAATTTTTTCCGGTTGATGAATATACGGAATTCAATCTGAATTTAACTGTTTTAAAAGAAAACGGCTCATATGTTTTAAGAGTCGCTTTTGCAAGGGATGTTTACAGTCAGGAAGATATAAATGACTTTATAAAAGGATATATCTGTATTCTGTCTTCGTCCGATGAAACACAGTCAATAAAAGACATTTCCGTTCTTTCAGAAACAGAAAAGCATAAAATACTTGTCGAATTCAATGATACTCAGGTTGAATATAACAAAAATACTTGTATATATAAACTTTTTGAAGAGCAGGTAAAAATTAATCCT
>JAFYVE010000032.1 GCA_017549285.1 Clostridia bacterium | reverse complement strand
GGTGAAGAAAAAACTTCAAATGAAATCAAAGAACAGATTTCTCAGAAACTGCCGAAATATATGGTGCCGCATATCTTCATTCATCTTGATGATATGCCCATGACTTCAAGTGGTAAGATAAACAGAAAAGCTCTGCCTGAAGAAGTTGTATTTGCGTTCAGTACAGAAACAGAACCTCCCGTAAACGAAACAGAAAAGTTCGTATGTAAAGCTTTTTCAAGGATTCTCGGTACGGATGAAATCGGCAGAAACAGCGATTTCTTTGAAATGGGCGGAACAAGTCTTTCAATGATAACGCTCCTGAGTGATAAGGCTTTTGATGATATCAGAGCGGCTGAATTTATTGAGAATTCTACACCTGCCGCACTTTCAGCTCTTATGACTGATTCAAAGGGAATAAATAATGGTTATCTTGAGCCTTTGTATGTTTCTGATAAATCGGGAAAAGCTCTGATTCTTACTCCTTACGGCGGAGGCGGTGCCGAGTCATTCACGGGATTTGTAAAAGAATTCAGAAAGATTCATAAGGATGTTTCACTTTATTTTGTAAGTTTTCTTCATTCTGATGAGGATTGTGAAAAAGCAGCTCTTGAAATTGAAAATTCATTGTCGGATTGTAAAGTCACTTTTTATTCGCATTGTGCAGGTTCTGCAGTCGCATTGAAAATTCTTGAAAAGCTTGAAAAAGATGATTTCATCGTTGAGAATTACTTTGCAGGTGCTTTTATTCCTTCTGAAATTCGCAGTAAAAAGAATAATTGGAAAAATGCTCCTGATTTCGTTATAAGGCATCTTCTTGACAAGTCGGGTGCAAAGTTTGGAGAAATATCAAAAGAAACACAGAAACGTATTCTGATGCGTTTCAGGAAGGATACTGATTACTTAACACGTGTTCTCTATGATTTTTCCGTAAAAATTAAGACTCCCGTAACAGTCATTGTGAGTACAGAAGATTATTTTACAAAGAATTATGACGATGCTGAAAAATGCTGGAGTCATTATGCTGAAAATGTAACTCAGGTGAAATTTATTGATTCATCTTCACACTATTTTCAGAGTGATGATGCAGATAAACTTGTAAAGTTCATAAGATTATAAAGAAATGAGCTGTCAGCAGATTGACAGCCCATTTTTTTATTTCTTTCTTTTCTTTTTATGGTGAACAACTTTGTTGTTCTTTCTGAACAGTTTATTTTTAAATTGGTGATAATCATAACTGATTTCAGCTGAAATATTCTTCGGCATACGGATTTCCATGGTAAACAGTCTGCTGATTTTATCTCCGAAAAATATTGCAATAAGCATAATTATAATACCGAATACAACACCTGCAATACAGCACCACTGATAAAGTTTCAGTCCGCCGAGAACCTCGGGTTCATGTCTTGTGAACTCGCTGAAGAAACGTGTTCCCGAATAAAGAATTATGTATAACGGGAATAAAGTACCCTCTTTTGCTTTTTTTCTGATTGAAATAAGAATGATGAATATAAGGAGAGCAAGTCCTGCTTCAACAAGCTGAACAGGGAATTCAACAAGCTTTGACTGATAGTTATATAAGCCGTTTTCCCATTTCATACCTCTGCAACAGCCTGAACAGAAACATCCGATTTTTGAAACTGTAAGACCTATTGCAAATGCGGGGCCCTGAATATCATATGCTTTTACGATGTCAATTCCGAGAATAAAACAGACAACAGCAAATATAAACGGACCTATCATGATAATACCGAAATAGTTCGGCCCCATATCAAGCATTTTACCGAACCAATGAGTGTAGTTTGTTGCCAGAAGATAATTTGTTAGAACGTAAATACAGATTTCAATAATTGCAACAATTGTTGCCGTGGGGAATTTTATATTTTTTGATTCAGTCAGATTTATAAGCTTTTTACCGAATCTTCCGGAAATCGCTTTTACTTTTCTGATTTGAAATATACAAGTCAAAAAGAAAAGGAATGTACCGGTTCCGTTTAAAATTAAATACAGATCAGGATTTGTTGTTCGCATAAATTCAATCATTTAACCACCGACTTTCTGTGAAAGTATAACATATTATGATAAATTATGCAAGGGATATGTTTTTTTAGAAAAAAGAAACTCAGAATAACGGATTGCAACGAAGCGATATCACCCGTTCCGTAAGGAAGGGATATCATAAAAAAACAACAAGTTTCTGTCGAAACCTGTTGTTTTTTTTCTGGGGAATACTTCGTTAATTAATACAATGCAACGGGATCAGTGAAGTGTTGCACATTTCTTTTTCTGACTGACAGATTTTTATAAAGCTTTTTTGTCAAAAGTACTTATATTCAAACTTTTTATAATACTCATACAAATCAGCATCACCCTTAACAACCTCAAGAGTTGTCTCAATCAAATTCTCCCAGTAAAGATTTTTGATATGGTCCGTGCCATAACTTTCAGCAAGTGTGTCAATATTCTTTCTCTCTTTATCGAGCGCCTTGTTCTCTCTCGGTGTCAGGAAAATCACATAGTCATCCTTATCGGTAGCATAGAGTATGTTACGGTTAATCTGATAATACTTATGGAATTCGTAGATAAAACAGGTTTTCTTTTTCTCACAGCTTTTTGAAAGTACACCGTCGTGAAGGCACTCTTTATTTTTGCAGTTACAATCCTTGTCTTTAAAATAAAAGCTGTCTTTGAGCAGCGCAGAATAGGTTTTATCCCATTTGTCTACATATTTGTAAGTGTCCTCGGTCTTGCTTATGCCGCCAAATTCAGGCTCGGTGAATTTACATTCAAAGGAAATATGTTTGCCGCTTGTCAGAAGAATGTAAAAATCAAAGTTTGTTCTTTCACAATGATTTGGCTCGTACTCGACAGCGGCAGCTTCAATTTTTGCTCCGTCTTCAATTTTTATACCTGCATTGCGAAGCACATCCAATAAAAGCTCATACTTTTTATATTCAAAAAACTTTTTGAAGAAGGATATACACATAACCTGCGATGAGTTAAGATGAGCTGCACCATGATGATATTTAATCTTGTCGCGCGAAAGAGATCCTTTAAAGTCTGCCATTAAAGGTGCTTCACCGTCAATAAAATTCAGTGCCAAATCCTTACAAATATGTTGATATTCCTTTCCGTTCCATATTCCACCAAGAATAGAGGGGTCAGCCTTTCTGACCATACGCTCTTTAACGATTGAGTCGTGTGATTTGTTTATCATTTTTATACTCCCTTCTCTTTCAATTCTTTTTCTGATACTTCCGGATGCTTCTCATCTTTTGCTATATAGCTGGGATGAAATACGGCGATAACCTTTGCTTCCGAAGGTGCTTCTAAAATACCTTCATCAAAAAACCATTTTACATCTTTGCTTAAACAGACTATGGTGTTTATCGAAAGAGTAGCTCGGAATTTCCTTCGGCAAGTAATCTTTTTGGGTTTCCTCATTTTGTTTTTCGATCCATTTTTCAAAAAGTTCGTCCAGAGTATTAATGTTATCCATAATTCATTCCTCCAAAATTTCACTTAAATTATACACCATAAAAATACATATTACAATTCAAAACTCACAATTTCACAGCTTGCCTTGATTCTTTCAATATCAACCGAGCAAAGAATTTTCTTTTCCATAAGTGCCTGTACCACTTTTTCAAGAAACTCATTGTTTTCAATCAGGATTCTTCTCGTCTTAAGATAATAACGTTCCATTTCTGCAGAAGCGACAATTTCCTGCCTTTCGTCGAGAGCTTCCGTACAGTTGCCGGGCATTTTGCTGTAAAGGGCAAAGCCGTTTATCGCCTTTGTTGCGATAAGATCCTTGATATTGAAATATGCATCTTTCAAATCCGTAACAGCTCCGGTATCATTAGTGGCAAACTTGTTTTCGACAGAAGCCTTGCCACCAAGAGAGGTGTAGATATCAATCTCTCTTTTGCGACTGTACAGCAAGTTTTTATCGGGACAGCACGCCATAATTCCTCTGTTTCGGATACTGCTTGTGCCGAAGGTTGAAACAATAGTAACACTTCCCGGGTCAAGAACCTCTCTTACAACTGCGTGGCCTGCCTCGTGGTATGCGATATGTCTTATTTGCTCCGTATCTTCGTCTTCACTTCGGTTGATAGCCGACTCGGGAATGTGCATCAGCACCCTGATTGCCGCCTTTAGAAAATGCTCCATTTTTATACTGTCGCACCGTTCATAGCCTGCATAAACACCTGCTTCGTTGATGACAGTTTCAAGCTCTGCACAGGAGTTGCCGTTCATTATTTTGGTTATTGCCTTTATATCACAGTCGGAGGATATTTTTTTATTGGAGAGATAGTGACCGATGATTTCTTCAGCATCTTTTTGTGTGGGTGTATCAACCTCGATAATTCTGTCAAAGCGACCGGCACGAAGAAGGGATTCGGGAAGGTTGTCTAAATTGTTAGCTGTTGCAATAACGAAAACATCCTCATTCTTAACCTTATCAATATATGCCTGAATAGCCACAAACTCCTCGTAATCACTGTGGTCATTGTCGGTATTTGCGAACTTATCCATATCGTCGAGGTAAACAATAGCCGGTGCATTCTCCGAAGCCTCATCAAAGGTCTTTTCTATCTGATAAATAAAATTTGAAACAGGCTTATTCTTTCTGCAGATATAGTAAGGGAGGTCAACAGTGTCGATAAGTGCCTGAGCCATAAGGCTTTTGCCTACCCCGGGCACACCGTGAAGGAGAAGTCCTTTCGGCACTTTAACGCCGAGTTTTTCGTAATACTCCTTATTAAGAAGCACGTCTGCAACCTGCATAAGCTCCTTTTTGATTGATGAGTAACCGATAATGTCTTTAAATTCTGCCATGATAAACATCCTTTCGTATTTGTTGTGTTTTTCTTTACACATAATAAATACCACAAGTGATGTACCAAAAATAACCCATCACCAAAAAAGAGCATGCCCGAAGGCACACTCTTAAGGTCAATTGTAGTTTTCCAAAGCCTTTTCCATAGCTTTTTCGTTAACCCTGACCGAGACAGAGATTCTGTTTTTGTCAAGGTTACGGAAGCTAACATCCTGACCGAACCAATCAAGGATTTCGTCTGTCATCCATAACCCCTTATGTCGCAAGGACAAATTGCTATAAATTAACAATACCACCATCGATACGATTGTATCAACAGTGGTACTTTCTTTGGCGGAGAGCAAGGGATTCGAACCCTCGAACAGGGGTTAGCCCGTTACACGATTTCCAATCGTGCTCCTTCGACCGACTCGGACAACTCTCCGTTTGTAATTTGCTTATATATTATATATTAACAAAACTCAAAAATCAAGTCCTGAAACAAAAAAAATTCAGCAGGAGAAATGTCCTGCTGAAAAATCAATGCCTGAACAGTTTTCTGAACTTTTTCTGCCATTTGAGGAGGTAGAGTGTAACCATTCTTGTGATACAGATATCATAGAGCACAAACATCACATTTCCCATGCCGAGGAGGGCGGGAATTGCCCATTTTCCGAGTTCTTCCATTTCCTCAAGGGGGATTCCGAACACGTTTATTATAACAAGATATGCCGCAACGGCTGTCACATTGAAAAACAAAGCTTTGAGAATCCAGCATAGAGCATTATTATTTATTGTGCCTTCAATAAAGGGCTTGAATATGGGATAACTGCCGAAAAATGCGCAGTAAACCATAGCAGCTTCTTTGTTTGGCAGAATAAGAAATGACAGAATGCTGACTGCAACATAAGTGCACACCGCCCACGCTTTATTGATTTCAATTACCATAAGTACAAGCAGTACACCAGCCATAGCGGGGAGAGCATACTGAAGATAGGGGATAACTGCCGTCAGAAGCATAATTGTAACTGAAAGTGCAGCAATCATACCTCCGAGAGCTGTTTTAGAACTTTTTCTCATTTTGTCACCTTAACAACAGGGGATAATGTCGCCGCCCATACATTCACAGCAACAGTCTGCACATATAAGTCCCTGACATATATTGCAGAAACCGCATTCCGAATCTGCATTTCTGCCTGTTGAAGTTCTGTAACCGCCGCTTCGCTGATTGTTCATCATCTGATAAGCTCTTGAATATTCGGGGTTTGATGAATCCATCTGATAAGCTTTTGTGTAATTTTCATATGCCGCATTTGTCCAGCCCTTTTTTTGCTGAATCATACCCTGAAGGTAATACCATTCGGCAATTCTTGATGTTTCGGGAATGTTGTCAAGAAGAATCTGGGCTGCATCAATATCGTTGCGTCTGATTTTTTCCCTTATTTCCTGATATGTGGGGGGAGTGTAGGAGCTGTTGTAAGAAGTGTCCGTGTAAGTGCCGTAATTATTCTGTGATGAATAGCTCTTTCCCGAGCGTCGCTGAGCCATAACAGCATCATATGCATCGTCAAGCTCTTTCATTTTTTTATCTGCAACATCGGAAAGGGGACTGTTTGAGTAGTCTGCAGACTGAATTGCTCTTGCCTTTTCACGGTAGGCATTCTTTATTTCTTCATCACTTGCATTTTCGTGGACGCCTAAAATTTCATAAGGATTATTCACCTTTTTTCCTCCTCTCGTAAACTTTCAGAGTTTCATAATATAATCCGTCATAAACAACGTTTTTTGTTATATTACCGAATTTTCTGATGTCAAGAAGCTCGTATGCAGATGCGATTTCACCTGCTGTCATCAGTAAATCGCCTTTGATTTTTTCGTAATTATCCTGTGAAGATAGCAGAAACGGGTTATAATTGCCTGATTTTCTGTCCTTTTCAAGGTCATCAAAAGCATCAATCATATATATCCATCTGCCCAGACAATAGCCGACTCTTTCACGCACTCTTTTTGCATCTTCATCAGTTTCACCTTTTGAATAGAGCTTGCCGAGAAGGATTGCCGTAGGCTCTGCAGCTTCGTCAACCGACCTTGACTGTTTCTCTTCAACAGCCAACTGCATTTTCATATACTCTTCAATTATTATTGCCTCATCGGGTCGGTTTTTAACCGCTTTTTTATAGGAAGATAGGATAATTACCAATAACATCCTATACAGAATTGCTTTAAATAGTGTTGAATCTTTTATGTTGTCTTTTATTTTGTGATAAAGAAGAAGTACCGAAATATCTGCAGCAAAAGTAATTTCTTCGGGCGTTTTTTTGCAGAAATTACACTTTTTTGCAGGGTTGAAAGGGCATCTTTTCTGTTCAAAGCAGACTTTTTCATCGGAAAGAGCCATAAGCGCCAATGCAAGGAATGTGGAATCATAACTCAAAAAAAGGCGTGACGAAATGCCATACCTTTTTCCGAGTTCCTTACAAAGTGAACAGTATATGCCTTTATAAAGTTCGTCCTCTTTTACTTTAAGCTCGGGACGGTGAGTCCTTATATATCCGAACATCAGAGAATAACTTCGTGACCTGTTTTTGCAGATTCATAAACAGCGTCGAGAATTCTCATCATATCAACACCGTGCTGTGCGGGAGCGATACATTCTGCTCTGCCGAGTGCACAGTCAACAAAATGGTTGATTTCATTTGCGAAAAGACCGTCGAATGAAAGGGAAGTGTCTTCGTCAAACTCAACATTGACCATATAGTTGTTCATTTCTGTGTAAATCTGAACCTGTGGGTCAAGTTTACAACCTGCTTTTGTGCCGAAAAGCTGAATGTCGCCTTCGGGCTTCTTGATATTGAGTGAGAAAGCGGCTTCAATGCTGAGAACTGCACCGTTGTCAAAACGTATCATAGCAGAAGCAAGGTCTTCAACGTCACAGATATCGCCTTTCTTTGCGTCTGCTGCTGAATATCCGCCTGTTTTGATTACATCGGGACGGTTGAAGAGCTTCTGGAATGTTGCACCGTAAACAGAAACAGGCTGAGGACAGCCTAAAAGATATCTTACAAGGTCGATAACGTGAACACCGAGGTCAATAAGGGGACCACCGCCTGAACGGGACTTGTCACCGAACCAGCCGCCGGGGTTTCCGTTTCTTCTGAGATAGGTAGCTTTTGAATAGTAAATTTCACCGAAATTACCTGCATCAATAAAGTCTTTAACAACTTTACAGTCGTTTCCAAAACGTCTTACAAAGCCGATCTGAAGGATTTTTCCGTTTCTTTCTGCGGCTTCTTTCATTCTGAGGGCTTCTTCGGTGTTCATAGCCATAGGCTTTTCACAGATAACGTGTTTGCCTGCATTGAGTGCGGCAATTGTACACTCTGCGTGAGCACTGTTCCAGGTTGTGACACTTACGATGTCAATTTCCGGAAGTGCAGCGAGCATTTCATCCTTATCTGTGTAACATCTTGACTTGTCAACGCCGTATTTTTCAGCTTTCTGATAAAGTCTTTCTTCATTTATATCGCAGAATGCGTAAAGTTCAACATCCGTGTTTTTAAGGTATGCGCTGATATGTTCGTGGCTGATTCCGCCAACGCCGATAACGGCAGCTTTAAGTTTACTCATTGATTATTCCTCCATATGGTAAATATACATAATATATCATATCAAAATATAAGTAAATTTTCAATAACTTATTGAAAAAACTGTTCAGAAATATTATAATAAAATTGACGAAAAGAGGTTTTTTTGATGAAATATGTTTATGAAGCACATTTTCACACATCAGATGTCAGCACATGTGCAATAGTGCCTGCAGAAGAAGCTGCTGAACTTTATAAGAATGCAGGTTATTCGGGAGTTGTTGTAACAGACCATTTCTCACCTGATTGTTTTGATAACAAATATCCCGGTGATACGTGGGCAGAGAAAGTTGATTACTTCCTCCGTGGTTACAGAAACGCAAAAAAGCACGAAACAGACACATTTTCCGTTATGCTCGGTATGGAAATCCGTTTTGCCGAGAATGATAATGATTATCTTGTTTACGGGCTTGATGAAAAATTTATTTATGAGCATGAAGAAATCGTCAGAATGACTGCAAAACAGTTCAAAAAGGTTGCCGAAAAAAATCAGCTCACCTTTATTCAGGCTCATCCTTTCAGAATTGATTCAAATATAACAAATCCCCGATACATTGACGGTATCGAGGTTTATAACGGCAACAGAAGACATGATTCTTCAAATAATATGGCTCAGATGTGGGCAAAGAAACACGGCTTTATAACAACTGTCGGTTCGGATTTCCATGAGCATGAAGATCTTGCAAGATGCGGCATGATTTTTGACTGTTTTGTAAGGGATTCAAAAGAGTTCAGAAGAGAACTTTTAAAGGGTGTTTATGACCTCATAAAGCCTGATTAAAGAAATCTTTGGCAAGTGAAACTACTTTACATTTTTCTTCTTCCTGTAAAGCAGAACACTTGTCGGTTCCTGAAAACAAATAAATTCCTTCAAAAGAAGCAGAAAGCTCAATAAAGGCTATTCTGCTTTGTTTTTCAATTACATCAATTCCGAATTTTCCGCTTTTTCCGCAAGTGGCAAGTACAAAGCCTTTACGGGAAACAGCGGGATTTTTATATTTTTCATCACTGTAATAAGGCTGTAATCTGTCAAGAAAAGCCTTCATCGGAGCAGGGAAGGAATAACAATAAATCGGGGATGCAAAAACGATAAAATCAGATGTAAATATATCCTGCACAATTGTGTCTTCAGCATCGTTATAAATGCATTTTCCCGTCTTTGAACACGAATCACAAGCGATACAAGGTGCAATTTTTTCATCGTAAATATTATAGATTTTCACATTACAGGTACATACCGAAAGAAATGCATCAATCAGCTGTTTTGTTGTCCCGTTTTTACGGGGTGATGCGTTGATGAGGGTGAGGGTTTTCATTTTATGCTCTGCCGGTTTGTTTTCTTTCATATGCTTTCATCTCCATTCAATAATGCACTATAACATAATTGTTTTTCAATGATGTATCGCTGCTGCGATATGATGTTTTTCGCTGTGTTCAAAATGATGTAGCTCCCGCAGGTCACAATGATGCGATGTTTGTAATAAAAATAATCAGCGAAGCGACATCATCAGGCGAAGCGGACATCATCAGTGAAACGACATCATTTGCCGAAGGCATACTTCTCGCACGAAGTGCGCTTCACTTGTGAAGCAGACTTCACGTTCCGCAAAGCGGAATACTTAGTTCGAAAAAGACCACATTTGTGCTGTAGACAAATGTGGTCTTTTTCGTGGTGCCGGTGACCGGGGTCGAACCGGTACGGTATCGCTACCACCGGATTTTGAGTCCGGCACGTCTGCCAATTCCATCACACCGGCGTTTGTACCAATAAATAATACACTTTTTATTCCTAAAAATCAAGATAAAAAATTTTTTTCATCATTATGCATAAATCGATTATGAAGAATATGTGAATATATGCAAAATTAATCATCAATTCATAACTTTTTTGGATTTACCTATTGAAATAATATTTTATTTTATGTATAATAACAATGGACTATATTATAGGGGGAATTGCGATTATTTTGTGAACGTTAATCGTGGTTCCGGACTGAAAATTATCCGCAAAAAAAGAACTCTTAAAAGGAGGAATTGAACATGAAATTGCTGAAAAAGACTTTATGTGTTTTTCTTTCTGTCTTAATGTTTATGACAGGCATTTCAACAAGTTTCGTTGCATTTGCAGCAGAAGCAGACAGCGCTGATGATTATCGTGCTCTTGCTTATTCGTTCTTCAATTACACAAGTCATTCATCAGGTTTTGAGACATCTTATGTTGTCAATACCGATGAAAACGGATTTCCTGTCCGAAGCCTTGTAGGTGACCTTGACCAGTACACCATTTCAAATGCTTCTGATGATTATAAGTATGCCGATGAGCAGGACATGCCCATCCGTGCTATTTCTTACAATCACAGGGTTGATGCAAAGGATAACTCTGCAGGTATTATCAGAGGTGCTGCTCAGGCATATCTTACAATTGTTGATAAGATTATCAGCACAACATACGGTGTGGGTCTTTATACCGTTCCTATGGTTGCTGATGAAGTCGCTGAAACCCTTAAGTTCACAAAGGGCGATGACGGCAATTACCTTTTCCTTGACGGTTATACTTATCTTGTTAACGCAGTCGGTGATATCAAAGATCGTTCACCTTATCCCACATATAAAGTTGTTGACGGTGAAATCGTTGATCTTGAAGCAAGTGATGAATGGCTTGCTCCTTATGAAGAAACAATGGGACAGTACGTTCTTATGAATCTTTATGAACTCTGCCACGTTTCAACAATCATTGACTACTTCAGCGGTAACTGTACAACAATCAACTCAGGTAACTGGTTCCATTCATTCGTTTTCCATTGTGAAACAGATCTTGAAACAGTTCTTTGTACAGAAGCTCTTCTCAACACTCCTTTCAATGAGAGAGAACTTACAATTGAATGGAAGCTTAACAGACAGTATGACGATTCAGGTACAGTTGCTCAGTATTATAATGCTGGTTATAAACTTGATACAGGTACTATAACAACAAACAATACAAGAATGGAGCTTATCAACCTCGAAGGTTCGCTCAATACATATTTCTCAGATTATCTCAGTGTCGACAGCAACGGCAGAATGATGCTTGATATGCTCAGAAACCAGGACCTTGTTAATTACCATTATGATCACATTATGGAACATTATGATACTTTCTCAAGTATCTCAAACAAGGCAAAAATTGCTGTTTTCGGTCAGTCTGCATACAGCTATATAAATCTTGTTGCTCAGCTCACTCCCATTATCAATCCCGCTGACCCCGATGAACACAGATACTGGCCCAAGCATACATACACAAAGTATCAGGATTCACAGGGTAATAACATTGTTTATGAAGTTGATGCTCAGAAAGTTACAACAATCGTAAGCACAATCGACGGACTTCTCAAGAGTGAACGTGTAGGTTCAATCCTCAAGATGTTCTTCGACTACACAGGTCCTGAATATGAACATATGGCGTATTATTATGATGCCCAGAATGCAAAGACAGCTCAGGATATGCTTAAGATTGTTATTGCTGACTTTGTATATCAGGACAGCATCATCAATATGCTTCTTGAAATGCTTTATCCCATGGTCTGCGGACTTCTTGATGACCTTATTACTGACGAATTTATTATTGGTATACTTGAAGATGTCTGGGGCGGTCTTGACGATATCGTTGACGGTGTTGTTAACCAGGGTGAAGGCTGGCAGGCAACAATTTATGCCGCTCTTGCAAGTATCGGTATTACACTTACTCCCGCAGGTCTTGCTTACGTATGGAACAGGTACGGCTATATGAATGATACATACGGCTACACAACAATGTTCCCCAACTTCAGAAAGATGCATGACCACCTCAAAGCAGCCAAGGGCGGTATTAAAAAATCAGGTCTTCATGACACAGGTGACTACGATGCTATCGGTTCTGAGCGTGACGGTTATTGCGGTGACCGTTGGAGAGATGTAGACTTCAGCCAGATGGTATGGGATATCAACGGCAGCCAGGAAAAGTTCCTTAAGGCTCTTGATGCAATTCTTGCACCTATTGCTCCCTTGCTCGGTGTTCTCTTCGGTGATACAGATTCAGTTATTGAAGTTGCAAATGTTCTTGGAACAAAGCTTAAACTTCATCTTAACGATGAAGATATAACCCATAACTATTATAATACAATCCTTCTTCCTCTCTTTGAACTTCTCGGTCTTCCCGGTCTTCTCTCAGGTGAAGCGTTTGAACAGAGAGCAGATGCTATCAGATCAGACGGAAGCCGTAATCCCAACACAATTTCAGCTTTCCTTAATGACGGTATTCTTTCACCCCTTCTTAACTGGGTAAACAATATCCTTCTTGCTGACCCCATCGGTACAATTCTTAACCTTCTTCCCAACCTTTCTTACTTCCTTACATCAGGTGCAGTATTCAGTGCTCTCAAGACAGTTCAGGTTCCCATCAAGATTTCTCATCCTATCGTTCTTGGTATTCCAATTTCAGTTTACACACTTGATGTTATGGACCTTATCGGTGAAGATACTCTTGCATTCCTCGATTCGCTTCAGGGTATTCTTAACCTTATCGGTTTCGATGTTGATACAGGTATTCCCGTTATCGGTTATTATGCTGACGGTGAATCAATCCTTTACAGACCCGGTATGGCAGGATATAATCCCGATGTTCACAATAATCCTGCAACTGAAGCATATGTAAGTTCAAACGGTGACCTTAACCTTTATCAGGACACTGAGTTCACAACTCTTGTTTCAGGTCTTGATGAAAACGGTGAATATACTCAGTATGTCATCCGTAACGATATCGGCTGGGCAAACGGTGCAGGTTATGTTGTGACAGGTCACGATGAAACTCACACAGAAGCTGAATACAGCAATCCCGTAAAGGAATTCTATGAATATTCAGTTGTAAATATTGTAACAGATGAAAACGGTGAAGAAGTTGAGGAATCAACAACATACAGAGTTGTTTCACTCGATATGATTCCCGCTGAAATCCGTGAAGCAGGCGAATACGGTCATTCACAGAGTATTGTAACAAAAGAAGAGCCTGCATCACTTCCTCCCATTATGGACTATAAGCTTCAGGCTGTTGGTACTGTAAAGAATGTATATTCAGGCAGATACGGCATCTTCTCAATGACAGGCAGAGACGGTGTTGTACAGAACTGGGCAGACCATACAAGAAACTACATTGATGTTCAGGTCGGCGGTATGGAAACAGAAGGTCTTGTTCTTCTCTTCCTCTTCCGTTACCTTTTCTCTGCAGTTATGTACAGAAGCTATGATCCTATGGCTCAGGACTTTACAAGTGACTACACACTTCTTGATGCATTCGGTCTTGATAAGGAAATGCTTACAGAAGACCTGTTTGCAGGACTCAGAATTCAGGATATCCTTGATAACGTTGTTCTTAATCCTGACGGAGCAATCGCTGCTCTTTACGAATTGTTCTATAAGAACGAATTCGGTTCAATCTATAAGGTTCTTGATGGTGTTGTTGTAGACGGTGATGAATATTCATACAAACCCGAACCCGTTGACTACCATACAGAAGAAATCTTCGGTTATGCTGAAGAATATGATGATTACAACTACGGTACCAACGTTCTTTACAGTGAATACTGGACAAGAGACAAGGCATCATATATGGTTGATAATCTTGATGATATTGCTGATAACGTATTTGCAATGCTCAAGCTTGAAGATATGGAATCACTCGGTCAGTTCCTCGGTGATATGATCGGTGACCTTCTCTTCACAAACGATATGCTTTCAACTATTGCAAGTGCTCTTTACGGTCTTCTCAGTGACCTTGGCGGTTCAATCGATATCCCCGGTATCCTTGATGCTGCTCTTGACGTTGATATGTCAAAACAGACTCTTGCTGATGCTCTTGTTTATGAATTCGGTGAAGCTGCAAAGAAAATGGGCGTAATTGAAACAGAAACAGGCGAAATTAAAGAAATTCCTTCAATTTACGGCAAACTTATGGCTGAAGAAGCTATTACAAAACAGCACAGACTTGATGCTCAGAATGCTCACGCAGCAAAAGACTTTGAAGCTTATCACGCAGCAAAAGACCTTGAACTTGAATCAGCCAAGTATACCGACAACACATTCTATATGGTTGGTACTGATGAAGAAACCGGCGAAGAAAAGAACCTCTATTCATTCGACTGGGGTTACGGAAATGCCGAAATCAAGGCAAATTACTCAGATCCCGAAATCTTCCTCAGAGCTCTTTCAGCTATCGCATCACCCTTCGCATTCCTCTTCAAGTTCCTCTTCGCAGGTGAAGACCTTTCAGTTCTTAACCTCATCACAATTCCCGGTTATGAAGGTTACTATTATGCATGGATTCCTCTTATGGAAACTCTCGGTGCAAATGATGGCCTTGTAGACTTCAGAACATACTTCTCAAAGATCTTCAACGGTGAATCTGCACTCACTCAGAATTGTGATACAATCTATTACACAGTTCAGCCCCTTATCAAGTTTGTTGAAAAGGTTATGGCTAACCCCATTGAAACTGTATTCAACCTTCTTCCCAACCTGTTGTTCTTTATTTCACTCGGTGGTCTTAATGATATGGTTAATAACCTTATCCACTTCGCATACGTTCTTCTTGATATTCTCGGCCCTGTATTTGATGCTTACCCGCTTATAAACTCACTTCTCAGTAACCTGAATATCGGCGGTATGCAGCTTAACCTTTCAGTTCCTCTTGATTTCGACTTCAACCAGCTTGTTAACCAGCTTCTTGAAGGTCTCCTTGGTGAAACACTTTCATTCGATATCGAAAACAAGAACATTGTTCTCGGAACACAGGAAGTAGAAAGAGAAGTGTTCATTCCCACACTTGATGAAAACGGTGAGGAGATGTTCGATGAAGAAGGAAATGTTATCGGTACATTCGAAATGCAGACATTCACAGAGGATGTTTATGCAGTAGGTACTCTCAACATCAAGCTTCCTTACATTGACTTCTCAACACTTTGTGCAGGTACAGTAATCAAGAAGATCTCAGTTTCAGGTCAGAATTACGTATATCTGAATACTGCAGGCGGTGCTGACCTTCTTACACTTATCTTCCGAATTGTAACTGATACATTGTTCTTCGAAGATAATGCTGTAAATATTGCAAACTTCCTTATCGGATTCTGTCAGCTCGATGACGAAAACGACAGTGACGACCTTCTTATGGAAATCTTTGTTTACCTCAACGGTGAAGCTAAGAAGGCTAATATTCCTGATGTAATCATCAACCTTATCTATACAATTTATCAGGTTCTTGTTCCTCTCTCAGGTGAGCTCGGTTCAAGATTCAAGAAGGTTGATTTCAGTATCACAGATCTCTTTGAAGATATCGGTGATATGGATATCACAGGTGATCGTATCAGCCAGCTTCTCGGTGCAGGCGAAGAAAAGAATCCCACACTCAGCGGTTTCGGAAGACTTATTGAACTCCTCAAGCAGTTCTTTGAAAAGATTGCAGCGTTCTTCAACGGTCTTTTCGGCGGCTAAATAATTAAAAAATTCAGGTCTGTCTTCGGACAGACCTGTTTTATTTATGCCGAATAAAAAAACCACCTGCTATGCAGGTGGAATGTACGGACTTTAGTGTCAGCAAGCAAGTATAGGTGACAAGAAAACTCCATTCTGATATAGTAAAAACGGCTACCAACCGAAAAAACAGAATGGAGGACAT
>JAFYVE010000031.1 GCA_017549285.1 Clostridia bacterium | reverse complement strand
CCGACATTTTTGCCAAAGGCAAAAACATCATTTTGTGAAACAAAACATCATTATTCGCTTTAAGCGAATACATCATTTTTTGCCAGCGGCAAAAAACATCATTCAATAATTTATCGAGCAAAGCTCGATAAATTATTGTTTGTATTTCTGATTTAAAAAATTCATTTCATCCTTGAAAACCTAAATTCTCTGTGTTATAATAAAAAAAGTTTGAAAACGTTTGAAGAGGCGAGGCAAATGATAAAAACAGGATTTGACAATGAACGATATCTGAAAATGCAGTCGGAGCATATCCGTGACCGAATTGAAAAATTTGGAGGAAAGCTCTATCTTGAATTCGGCGGAAAGCTCTATGATGACTTCCATGCATCACGTGTGCTACCCGGCTTCAAGCCCGACAGTAAGCTGAAAATGCTTCTTCAGATAAAGGACAAAGTCGAAGTTGTTATTGCTATAAATGCATCTCACATTGAAAAGAACAAGCTCCGTGGTGACCTCGGCATCACCTACGATATGGATACAATCCGTCTTATCGATATTTTCAGGAGCATCGGTCTTTATGTCGGCAGTGTTGTTTTGACATGTTATGCAAACCAGCCTCAGGCAAATGCATTCCAGAAGCGTCTTGAAAGCCTTGGAGTAAAGGTGTACAAGCACTATGCAATTGATGGCTATCCGTCAAACGTTGCAAAAGTTGTAAGTGACGAAGGCTACGGAATGAATGAATACATCGAAACATCCCGTGAGCTTGTTGTTGTGACTGCTCCCGGCCCCGGAAGCGGAAAGATGGCAACCTGTCTTTCACAGCTTTATCATGAGCATAAAAAAGGTATTGCCGCAGGTTATGCAAAATTTGAGACATTCCCGATATGGAATCTGCCTCTCAACCATCCTGTTAACCTCGCTTACGAAGCTGCCACGGCTGACCTCAACGATGTCAATATGATTGACCCCTTCCACCTTGAAGCTTACGGCGAAACAACAGTCAACTATAACCGTGACGTTGAGATTTTCCCCGTTGTAAAGGCTATGCTTGAAACAATTTACGGTGAATGTCCTTATAAATCACCTACGGATATGGGCGTCAATATGGCAGGCAACTGTATTTTTGATGACGAAGCCGCAAGAAAGGCTTCATGTGACGAAATTATCCGCCGTTACTATACAGGCCTTTGTGACCACCGTAAGGGTAAGACAGGCGATGATACAATTTATAAACTTGAGCTTCTTATGAAAAAAGCAGGTGTAACAGCAAATGAAAGAGCCGTTATTGCTCCTGCTCTTCAGAAAGCTGAGCTTACGGGACGTCCCGCAGCTGCAATTGAGCTTCACGACGGCAGAATACTTACAGGAAGAACATCAGAGCTTCTCGGCTCATCATCTGCTCTTCTTCTCAACGCTCTCAAAGCTCTTGCTGGACTTGACGATGATCTTCACCTCATCTCTCCCGAAACAATACAGCCCATTCAGCATCTCAAAGTTGACCATTTAGGAAACAGAAATCCCCGTCTTCATACCGACGAAGTGCTTATTGCTCTTTCAATCAGCGCCGTGACAAATCCTGATGCAGAAAAAGCAATGGAACAGCTCGGAAACTTAAGAGGATGCGAAGTTCATTCAACAGTAATGCTCTCACAGATTGACGAAAAAGTATTCAAGAGACTCGGTGTCAATCTTACATGTGAACCGAATTATCATTCCTCAAAGGAATAATAATATAATAAAAAAAGGATGATTTATGTATGAAAAAGTTTTTACAGGAATTCAAAGAGTTTGCTCTTAAAGGTAATGTGCTTGACCTTGCAGTAGGCGTTATTATCGGTGCCGCTTTCAAGGATATCGTTACATCACTTACAGACAACTTCATCAACCCCATTCTGCAATTTATCACAGCAGGCGACCCCATTGAAAAGGCTGAAATCGGCGTTTATGCATCAAACTTCGTTACAGCAATTATCAATTTCATCATTATGGCATTCATCCTCTTCTGCATTGTCAAAGCAATCAACAAGATGATGACAATCGGCAAGAAGAAGGAAGAACCCGCTGCTCCCACAACAAAGAAGTGCCCCTTCTGTATGAGCGAAATTGCTATTGAAGCAACACGTTGTCCTCACTGTACTTCAGTAATCGAAGAAGAAAAGGAAGAGGCTGCCGTATAATATGAAATCAGCTGTAAACTCAAAGTTACAGCTCACGGTATCGATGCTCATTTTCAGCAGCATCGGAATATTTGTAAAATACATACCGATACCCTCAAGCGTAATAGCCTGCGCAAGAGGGCTTATAGGTATGATTTTTTTATTACTTGTGGTGCTTGTAACAAGAAATAAACTTTCTTTTAAGAATATCAGGAACAATCTCATTGTGCTTCTGTTTTCAGGTGCGGCAATCGGCTTCAACTGGATTTTCCTTTTTGAAGCATATAATTACACAACAGTTGCAACAGCTACACTCACCTACTACCTTGCACCGTTTTTTGTTATGCTTGTGTCACCGTTTTTTCTGAAAGAAAAACTCACATTAAAGCAGTTTCTCTGCCTTGTAGGGGCACTCCTCGGTATGGTTTTCGTTTCGGGTATGATTCAGAACGGAATGCCCGAAGCCGATGAACTAAGGGGAATTCTCTCGGGACTCGGTGCTGCAATACTTTATGCAACGGTTATTGTGCTGAATAAAAAGCTTAAAGAGATTTCTGCCTATGAAAAAACCGTTATGCAGTTAGGCACAGCGGCAATTGTAGTTATTCCATATATTTTTATTACGGAAGACATTACAAAACTTGAATTTGCCCCCCTGACAGTTGTGATGCTCCTTGTGACAGGTATAATTCACACAGGCATTGCATATGCATTCTATTTCAACTCAATGAAAGACCTGAAGGCGCAGACAGTGGCAATATTCAGTTATATTGACCCGGCAGTTGCAATTATCCTTTCGGCTGTCATTCTTAAGGAGAAAATGGATATCTACGGCATTATCGGTGCAGTGCTTATCCTCGGAAGTGCAATGATAAGCGAAATACAGATAAAAAGAAAAGTAAAATAAAAACCGGCTCACACGAGCCGGTTTTTTTTGTTATACAATTCAGAATTTATCGCTGAGCGATAAATTCTGAATGATATATTTTTCCTGCGGAAAAATATGATGTTATGCTACGCAAAATGATGTATGACCTACGGTCAAATGATGCGTTTGCCTACGGCAAACATTTCGGAAGGGCTTCGCCCTTACCCATTTTATAAT
>JAFYVE010000030.1 GCA_017549285.1 Clostridia bacterium | reverse complement strand
GTCGATCCATTTAAGGATTAACGCACCCCTTTGCGGTTGGTAGCTTTAGCTTTTTGCGCACCCCTTTAGGGGTAAGCCAGTATTATGCCCTTTTAGGGCTGTTATAAAACCACCGGCTCTGCCGGTGTGATATTTATTATTTTCTATTGAATACTCAAATAAAGTATTGTATAATATCAGAAAAACGAAAGTGTGATTTCATTGAAAATATATGATGTTATAGCTTATGGAGCTGTCGGTGACGGAAAGGCAAATGACGCAAAGGCAATTCAGGCGGCAATTGATGACTGTACTGCAAACGGCGGTGGCAGGGTAGTGCTCGAGAGCGCAAAAACCTATTACAGTTCTTCCATTCAGCTTAAGAAGAATGTTGAACTTCATTTGCAGAAAGGTGCTGTTCTCAGAGCTACAAGCGATATTGACGGTTACATAAGACCTTGCAAAATGATTAATGACCCTAAAACAGCACTTGTCGGAAATCCTGTTACGGGGAAGCCTTCTTTTGTTTTTGTATACGGATATGAAGCAGATAACTGCTCAATCACAGGGGAGGGCACAATTGACGGCAACTGCTATGCTTTTGTAAAAAGAAAAGACAGATATTACGTAACAGGTGATTTTTATCCCCGTCCTACAACAATTTATATTGAAAAAAGTAATAATATTTCATTCCGTGACATAACAGTTACTAACGCACCTTTCTGGACGCTCCATCCTGCAGGCTGTGACGATGTTCTGATTTCACACATAAGAATTCTGAATCCTCTTGATGTTGCAAACAGCGACGGTATTGACCCTGACCATTGTTCAAATGTCAGAATTATCGGCTGTCATATTGTCTGTGCCGACGACTGTATATGCCTGAAAACATCAAAGGGAAATGCAGAATACGGTCCCTGCGAAAACATCATTATATCAGATTGTACACTTACATCAACATCGGCTACAATCAAAATCGGTACAGAGGGTGTTGGTGATTTCAGGAATGTAGTTGTCAGCAATTGTATGATTTCAAAGAGCAACAGAGGTCTTTCAATCCAGATACGTGACGGAGGCAATGTTGAGAATGTTACTTTCAGAGATTGTACTGTTGAAACACGTCGTTTCTGTTCTGACTGGTGGGGAACAGCAGAACCTGTTACAATTACCTGCTTCCGTCGTGACGAAAACACAGTTGCCGGTCATATAAAGAATATAAGATACTATAATATCACAACAAAGGGTGAAAATGGTGTTCTGATTTATTCATCACCCGAAAACCCCGTTGAAAATGTAATTTTTGAGAATTGTAACATTCATCTTGAGAAAACTTCAAAGTGGGATTGCGGACTTTATGACCTGAGACCCTGCATTGATCACGGAATTGAAGAAAGCGATAACTCTGCATTTTTTATCCGTAATGCAAAGAATGTCCGTATAGAAAAAACCTCAACATCATTCGGATGTGAGCCTTATAAGTTCTATAAATATGCTCTTGACGGAGAAAATATTGACGGATTAGAGCTTGTGCGCAATGATTTTAATTCACCCTCTGAGAAAACAGTAAATTTAAATAATGTTGTGTTGAAAAATTCCTGAAATTGTAAAAAATACTGCTTGACAAATAGGTTAGTCTGTGCTAATATTATTGGCAGTTAGCATAGGCTAACCAATTAATTTATTTATTATGGTGATGATTATGACACTCAGAGATGCTCTGACAGGAAAAGAGTATATAATTGATGTTATAAATACGAATGATGATGAAATGGATTCGTTTCTGTTTTCTCTCGGCTGTTTCAGCGGAGAACCTGTTACTGTTATTTCAAGAAAACGAGGAAGTCTCATCGTTGCAATAAAAGACGGCAGGTATAACATAGATAATCAGCTTGCTGATGCTATTGCTGTTGTCTGTTAATATTTTTTTTGCTTTGGAGTTAGTCAAGGCTAACATTACAGATTTCCGGGAGGAATTGATTTGAGATTTGCACTTGCGGGCAATCCTAACAGCGGAAAAACAACAATGTTTAATTCGCTGACCGGCAAAAATGAAAAAGTCGGTAATTGGGCGGGTGTTACCGTTGATAAAAAAGAACATTCACTGAAAAGAAATTTCGGGATTGATAATGTGACAGTTGTCGATCTTCCCGGAACATACTCGATTTCACCTTTTACTTCAGAGGAATGTGTGACAAGAGACTACATAATAAATGAAAAACCTGATGTGATTATCAATATTGTTGATTCAACAAATCTCAGCAGAAGCCTTTTCTTTACAACCCAGCTTCTTGAACTCGGAATACCTGTTGTTGTTGCTCTTAATAAGACTGATATTAACAGAAAAAAGCAGACAGTTATCAATGTTGAGTTGCTTTCATCAAAACTCGGTTGTCCTGTTGTTGAAACTGTTTCAACATCATCAGACGGTCTTAAAGCTCTTGTTGATGCTGCTTATTCTTCTGTCGGCTCAGCACAGTTTCCGCCTTATACAGATAATAATGTACATATACACGATAAAAAATCAGCACGAAAGGCTGATTCAGGCAGATATCATTTTGTAAACGGTATTGTCAAACATGTTGAAAAAAGAAAATTCTTCACAAATATCAGAAACAGTCAGGATAAAATTGACGATGTGTTGACTAATAAATGGGTTGGTATTCCGATTTTTGCTGTTGTAATGTTTCTTGTTTTCTGGATTTCACAGGCAGGTCCCGGTGTGTGGATTGCAGATGCACTTGTTGCACTTCTTGAAAAGGGTCAGGAGTCAATCGCAGGTCTTCTTGAAAATGCAAGTCCTATTGTTTCTGCTCTTCTTGTGGATGGTGTAATTGGTGGTGCAATAGCTGTTATCGGCTTCCTTCCGCTTGTTATGGTTATGTATTTCCTTATAGCTCTTCTTGAGGATTGCGGATATATGGCAAGAGCATCTGTTGTTCTTGACCCTATCTTTAAAAAGGTAGGTCTCAGCGGCAAATCAGTTATTCCTTTTGTAATCGGTACAGGTTGTGCGATTCCCGGTGTTATGGCTTGCCGTACAATCCGTAATGAACGTGAACGCAGAGCAACAGCAATGCTTGCTCCTTTTATGCCCTGCGGTGCAAAGCTTCCCGTTATTTCACTCTTTGCAGGTGCATTCTTTGAGGATGCTACATGGGTAGGACCTCTTATGTATTTCTGCGGTATTCTTATTATTCTCATAGGTGCTGTTCTTGTTAATGCTATTACAGGTAACAGAAAAAAGAAATCTTTCTTTATTATTGAATTGCCGGAATATAAAGTACCTTCTCTCAAGAGAGCATTTTTCTCAATGTGTCAGAGAGGCTGGTCTTACATAGTAAAAGCCGCTACAATTATTCTTCTCTGTAATACTGTTGTTCAGATTATGCAGTCATTTGATTGGAGTCTTCAGGTCGCAGAAAGTGCTGATACTTCAATTCTTGCATCAATTGCAGGACCTTTTGCGTATATTCTTATTCCTGTCGTCGGCGTTCTTTCATGGCAGCTTGCTGCTGCAGCTATTACAGGCTTTATAGCAAAAGAAAATGTTGTCGGTACACTTGCAGTCTGCTTTGTAGGACTTGAAAATCTTATTGATACCGAAGAACTTGCAATGCTTGAAGGAACAGGTGCAGAAGTTGCAGGTATTATGGCTATTTCAAAAGTTGCCGCTCTTGCTTATCTTATGTTCAATCTTTTTACGCCTCCTTGTTTCGCTGCAATCGGTGCTATGAGAAGTGAAATGAAGAGTGCAAAGTGGCTCTGGGGTGGTATTGCTCTTCAGATGGGTACAGGCTTTACAGTTGGTTACCTTGTATATCAGATAGGTACTATCATCACAACCGGTCAACTCGGTGCAGCCTTCATTCCCGGTCTTATTGCAATTTTTGTGTTTGTAGCAATCATTGTTGATCTTTGTATCAGAGCAAATGAAAAAGTCAAAGCTGAAAATAAACTCAAGGCAAAGAAAAAGGAAGCTGTAACAAAATAATCACGGGGTGATTTTATGGAAGACATTATTGTTATAATAATTGTTGCTGTTAT
Source organism: Clostridia bacterium (assembly GCA_017549285.1). Classification (GTDB taxonomy): domain Bacteria; phylum Bacillota; class Clostridia; order Oscillospirales; family Acutalibacteraceae; genus UBA1081. The sequence goes on along the minus strand of JAFYVE010000030.1, from coordinate 177,370 downwards.
AGTTGTTCTTGCGGCTTTGTATATATATAAAGCGAAGAAAAGCGGCAAAAAGTGCATCGGCTGTCCCGATGCAGAAAACTGCGGTAAGAACGGTATTTCAGCCTGCGGCGGAAATTGCTCCTCCTGTCAGGGATGCAATAAAGATTTATGATATGTCAAATTTGCAGTGCAGACTTCAGTCTGTACTGTTTTTTATATTTATAAATTTAAAATGTAAATATATTTTTGATAAATTTGTGCTATACTAATTAAATCACAAATCAGAGGTGAATTTTATGTTTAAGATTCTTTACTGTTTATTTGCGTATATAAATGTATTAAAAAAATATGAAAAAATTTAAAATTACTATTGACAAATGACGGTGTTATATGTTAAAATAACACCCGTCATTGAGTTGCGGGTGTAGTTCAATGGTAGAATCCCAGCCTTCCAAGCTGGTCGTGTGGGTTCGATTCCCATCACCCGCTCCATGTGCGCTGATAGCTCAGCTGGATAGAGCAACTGCCTTCTAAGCAGTAGGTCAGGGGTTCGAGTCCCTTTCAGCGCGCCACTTATGGTGGGTATAGCTCAGTTGGTTAGAGCGCCAGGTTGTGGCCCTGGAGGTCGACGGTTCGAATCCGTCTATCCACCCCACTTAAAAAAGCCGCAAATCACTTAGTTGATTTGCTTTTTTTATATCTAAAATTAAATTGAGGAGTCGTCAAGCGGTAAGACACAGCACTTTGACTGCTGCATTCGTGGGTTCGAATCCCGCCTCCTCAGCCAAATAAGTCAGTCGATTTTGATACAATTGACTGACTTATTTTTTTGTGCATTTTTCTTGGATAAGCAATTCGTGTGTTTATCGACATAGCAAAATTGCCTAAAAACTTGTGTATGACATAAAAAAGCCTCCGGAGAATCACTTCCCAAGAGGCTTTTTTCATCTAATTGAAAATGTAATCGTTGGATTTTTGCAGTAATCGTTGAACTTATGGGGTAATCGTTGAACTTATGGGGTAATCGTTGGTTTTATAACGTAATCATGTAGCCTTTAATATAACGATTCTATATAGACAACAATTTTTTAATTCAACTTGTTTTTGATAATATTTTGTGCTATCATCCATATTAAGAATCAAAGAAGAGGTGACATTATGGTAGACGAAAATCGCCAGCTGTCAATTTTAACTGCGAGTTAACAAAATAATTAATTTTTCAATTTGTCAAATATATCGTTTATTTAATCGGAGGCTTATCTTATGTTCAAACTTATTCCTCAGCCTGTAAAAATATTTACCGATAAATCTGTAACCGGTTTTGTTTTAACTGACAATACAACCGTTTCCGCATTTGATTTTTCTGATGATTTGATTGTTTTCGTAAAAAAAGTATTGCACAAAGAAATCAAAGCATCAAACGGTGACTGTTTAATTTCTTTAATCATTGATGACAACTTCAGATATGATGAAGGTTATTCCCTGAAATGCGAAAACAATAAAGTTAATATTGTATCAAAAACAGAAAACGGACTTTTTTACGGAATACAGACTCTCAAACAAATGCTTCTGCAATCAGGAGGGAATATTCCTTACACTGAAATTTTTGATTTCCCTCGCTTCGCTTACAGAGGATATATGCTTGACTGCGGAAGATATTTTTATTCTGTCAATGATATAAAACGAATCATAGAGCTTATTGCATTACATAAAATAAACATACTGCATTGGCATCTGACTGAGGATCAGGGTTGGAGAATAGAAATCAAAAAATATCCTTTACTGACAGAAAAAGGCTCGGTGCGCAGTCACACAAATTTCAACAGAAAATCTCACGGCGGTTTTTATACTCAGGAAGAAATAAAAGAAGTTGTTGAATACTGCCACAAACATAAAATCAAGGTTATTCCCGAATTTGATGTTCCGGGTCACAATGTTGCTGCAATCGCCTGTTATCCGTATCTTTCTTGTTTTGAGCGAAGTCTTGAAGTAGCAACCCATTGGGGTGTCAAAAGAGATATTCTCTGCGCAGGTAAAGAGTCAACTTACGGTTTTGTTTATGATGTTCTTGACGAAATAATGGAACTTTTCCCCGATAAAATAATTCATATTGGTGGCGATGAAGCATTCAAAGAACGTTGGAAAATATGTCCTCATTGCCGGAAGGCCATAAAAGAAAACAATCTGCACGATGAAAACGACCTCCAGATGTTCTTTATGTCAAAAGTTAACGATTATCTTGCATCAAAAGGTTATTCTTCTGTTATGTGGGGCAACGATACAGAAGGTGGAACGGATAACCTTTCTTCCAAAATTGCGTGGACCGTATATAAACCCCATTGTAGCGATGAAATGATAAAAAAGGAGCTTGAACGGGGCAGAAAGCTCATAAACTCAAAAAATAAAACTTTTTATCTTGATTTCCCTTACGGATGGACATCCCTCTCGGATGTTTGCAACAGTGATGGTGCATTGACCGAAAAAGATGAAGACACCTACGGCGTTGAAGCTTGTATGTGGACAGAATATGTACCTGATATGAAGAAACTTGAATTTATGACCTTCCCAAGACTTGGAGCAATTGCTGAAAATGCCTGGTCACCAAAGAATTCATCGAATTTTATGGATAAGATAAAAGATTATTGCAAACTGTTGGATGCTTACGAAGTGAGATACGCACCTTTGAATAAGGCGAATCCATCATTTATTTATAAACATTTTTCTTCTATTTGGTTCAAAAGGCGTGTTTTTCATTGGGAACGTATTCATATACATTTTGATAACAAGAAAGTAAAGAAACTCAGCGAAAATTACGATAAATAAGAGTTTAGCGTTTGCTTTTTTATTGAACTGCTGATATATTTGTGTTACAGTATTTACAGTAATACGTCTGAAGGATACACGGAAATATTTATAAGCATTAAGGAGGAAAATAATGAAGCCTAATATTATTTTTTATTTTTCCGATCAACAGCGCTGGGACACGCTGAACAGCAGTCTTATGCCAAATGTCTGGGGATTGGGCGAAGAAGGCGTGCTGTTTGATAATTCTTATACTTGCCAGCCTGTCTGCGGACCTGCCCGTGCCTGTTTGCAAACAGGTCAGTACGCAACTGAAAACCGTTGCTATTGGAACGGGATTGCTTTGAAAGAAGATACGAAAACTTTAGCTGATTATTTTAATGAAAACGGATATGATACAGCGTATATCGGAAAATGGCATCTTGCTTCAGACCGTTATGCAGGTATCGGTGTTCATTGCGAAAAAACAGCTGTTCCGACTCAAAGACAAGGCGGTTATAAATATTGGCGTGCAGCAGATGTTCTGGAGTTTACCTCGCACGGTTATGACGGATATGTTTTTGACGGTAACGGCAATCAGATTGACTTTAAGGGTTACAGAGCAGATTGTATAAATGACTTTGCGGTTGAATATGTAAATAACCATAACGACGAAAAGCCTTTTTTTATGTTTGTTTCGCAGCTTGAACCACACCACCAGAATGACAGGGGTCATTTTGAAGGGCCAACAGATAAAGTTGATGATTTCCGTGAATATCCTTTGCCGGAGGATTTAACATTTCTTAAGGGAAATTACAAAGAAGAGTATCCCGATTATCTTGCCGCTATTCATTCCCTTGATGAAAATGTCGGAAGACTTGTTAAAGCCCTGAAGGATAAAGGATTGTATGATAATACGGTTATAGTTTACACAAGTGACCACGGGTGTCATTTTAAAACGCGAAATGACGAATACAAACGCAGCTGTCACGATTCGAGTATACATACGCCTCTTGTATTTGGTGGCGGAGCAGTAGATAAAGACGAGGTTATGAATTGTCTTGCCAGTCTTATCGACATTCCGCCTACACTACTGAGTCTTGCAGAAATTGAGGTGCCGGAAACTTATTCCGGAAACATTCTCCCGGTTAACAGGAAGGATGTTCCCGAAAGAGATTGTGTTTTTGTTCAAATCAGCGAATCACAGGTCGGCAGGGCAGTACGCACAAAGGATTGGAAGTATTCTGCCAGAGCACTCGGATCGGGAAATACGAAACACAGCGCACTGGTTTATTATGATGATTTTTTATATGACCTGAAAAACGATCCTGCCGAAAAACATAACCTTGTAAATAATAAAAATTACCTTGATACTCTGCGAAAAATGAGAGGGTTGCTTGCAAGAGAAATGGTTAATGCCGGTGAGAAAAAACCGATATTTTTCAAGCCCTTGAAAGTAAGAAGCTTTTGATTTTATTCGATTGCAGATAATAAAAGGTACAACTGTATATTTTAATTAAGGGTGTACCGTTTTTGTGAGCGAAGAGTTTTTTGTAAAGCTTGAATAAAAATAAGAAATTAAGCAGTCACCATTTGATACTTTGATTGCACAACACCTATAAGATTTTGCACAACACTGCGAAAATTTTGCACAACGCTAAATCCTTGTATCAAAATTAGATGTGGTTTCCACGAAAAAAGTCACTTTTGTCTACCGACAAAGGTGACTTTTTTCAATGATATCCGTTCCTGACGGAACGGGTGATATAGCTGACGCTATGATATCTGCTTCGCAGATGATATACGCTTCGCGTATGTAAGAACGGATATTATATCATGCTTGCGAAGCAAGTATATCATACGGCAACGCCGTATATCATATCGCGCCAGCGATATATCATTGAAAATGTTATCGTTTCGTGATACAATAAAACAAAAGAGGTGATTGCTTTGTTATTCGGTAAAAAGAAAAAGTTGATTGAATATTTATCAAAAAAGCAAGAAGAAAAAGCATTAACCACATTTGATACAATACTTTCAGACTATCTTTCCGGTTCATTGAAAGGAAGATTACACGAACTGGAGATGAAGAAAATCAGTATTCATATTGATTGGCTGTCTGATTATGAATGCATTAACATTCAAGGAAAAGTCAGCGATTATTACTTTGATATCCAAATTGAGCCGCAAATATTTTCTATTGCCTATGATAAAGACGAACCCGATGATGCAACGGAATTTGTTTTGCAGGATGTATCGTCGTTTTATAGTGTCTTAGAAAATGCAATTTTGAAGATTAAGTAATACGCAAAATGACTTGAGATGTAGCGTGGATGTACTTTTGGGCTTTTTTACCTCGATTCTTCTCCGTTTAAGTAGTCTTTCGCAAATAAAAGAAATCCGAACTTACGTCTAATAGGCGAAAAGTTCGGATTTTCTCTTTATATTCGTTATTCTAATCCTAAGAAAAACGGAGGTCAGTTTAATGAAAGACTTAACCGCTGATGTAATCATTGTAAATATCCTCTTCGGCGCATTTTGTAGGTTTGGACATTCTCGGAGAGGTTATTATCAGTAAAACTTCTGTTGAAACTATCACACGAAAGAAACTTCTTTTGTTGGGTGAAATTCTTTATTTCTCAATAATTCAACAAACTGTGAATTTTTTCAAAAAAGTTTGCATTGTTATGCATTAAGTGATATAATAAATCATATTTAATGTTTGGTTTATATTAAAGTATATAATATATTTATATTTATAAACTATCGGAGAAGTTATGTGTAAAGTATTATTGATTAAAAACCCTATTGCCGGCAGAGACAGCAAAAGAATTGAAACAGGCGATATTATCAGTGCATTCAAGGATTTTGATATTGAATGCTTTGAGAAGACAACAACCTGTCATGGTGATGCTGTTGAAATAGCCAAGAAGTATGCAAATGATTTTGATGCTGTTGTATGTTGTGGTGGTGACGGCACATACAATGAAGTTATCAATGGTATGATGCAGGCTGAATGTGACAAACCCGTTATTTATCTGCCCTGTGGTTCAACAAACGATTTCGCTCATACACTCGGCATTTCTAAAGACCCGAAAAAAGCAGCTGAAATGTTTGTTGATGAGAAAACCAATAAATTCGATATCGGTACATTCAATGATAAATACTTCTGTTACATAGCTTCATTCGGTGTTGCAACTGATATAGCATATAATACTTCTCAGAAAGTTAAAAATATGTTCGGTCATTCGGCTTATCTTCTTAACGGTTTTGTTGTCCGTCTGATTCCTATGATTAAAAATATGAAACCTGCTCATATGCGAATTGAATATGACGGGGGAGTTATCGAAGACAATTTCTATTTCGGTGCAGTCGGTAATACAAATGAAATTTCAGGTCTTTTTAAGCTTGAAAAATACGATGTAAAAATGAATGACGGTCTTTTTGAACTGTTACTTCTCAGAGGTTCAAGCCCCAGAGATGTTGCTGAAGCGTTTGTTAGTGCTCTTCGTCAGGATTTTACGGGAGATAACTTCCTTCTTGTTAAAACAAAGCACGTTAAAATCACAACAGAGGATAATGTGCCCTGGACACTTGACGGTGAATACGGCGGAGCTTACAATGAGATTGAAATTGATGTTCTCAAAGAAGCTGTTACTGTTGTTTCTCCTAAAGGCAGATTTATATGATATCAGGGCAGGTTTCTGCCCTTTTTTCTTTGATGTGAAAGGAACAATTTATGATAAAGCCTTCATTTTATGATAATTTCAGATGTAAAGCTGATAAATGTACCGATACCTGCTGTGCAGGGTGGGAAATTGAAATAGATGATGTTGCGATGGGGAAGTACAAGGAATTAGAATCAGCTTTCGGTAACAGAATTCTTGATTCAATAGAAGATTGCGATTCGCAACCGTGTTTTAAACGTCATAGAGATGAACGCTGTGTTTTTCTTGATAATAACGGACTTTGCGATATATATTCAGAGCTCGGTGAATCATATCTGTGTGATATCTGTCGTGAACATCCGAGATTTTATGATGAATATGATGGTGTTGTTGAAACAGGGCTCGGCCTTTGTTGTGAAAAAGTATGTGAAATGCTTCTGGAAAATAAATTTGAAATTATTTACGATGTGGAAGAAGATCTGATTGAAGAAGATGTATCTGTTCTTCTTTTCTGCAGACAGCATATTTTTGATATTCTTGATGATTCTGCAGTTCCGTTTAAAAAGAGAATTGCTGATTGCCTTGAGTATTCTGAAAATATTCAATATGAGCTTTTTGATATTGAAGCAGATGCTTTTTCATTTAATAAAAAAAATTTTTCAGAGTTTGTTCTTGATTCTTATGAAAAAACAGAACCTATAAATTCAGGATGGACTCAATTGCTTGGTGAACTTAAAAATAATATCAAAAATATAATTGATATTTCAGAGAATTATGCAATTGATGATTCTGTTTATTCAAAAGTAATGTCATATATAATATACCGTCATTTTATGCAGGTAAGATTCAACGGCGAAATTGCCTCTGTTGTCAGAATGGCTCTTATGGCTGTGACTTATATGTATTTATGTGAATGCAACATTTATTATCAGAAAAATGAAGTTACATATGAAGAAAAAATAAATATTATAAAATTGTGGTCACAGCAGATGGAATACAGCGCTGAAAATACAAACTATTGTTTGACAATTTTATAATAATGTGTATAATGTATACGGGTGAATATGTTGAAAAACAAAGAAAAACGTTTTGGCGAAATATTAAATGAATTAAAGAATATTGCATTACTTACCCGCAAGTATATATCATCTGTTATTGTTTATACGATAATGGCTGTGTTAAGCGTTGTTTTCGGACTGTTATCGTCACTTGTTACACAATCTCTGATTGATTTTGTTACAAAAAGTAATGCGCAAAATAATCTGTTGCAATTTGACAGTATCAAAGCTGCTGTTGCAGCTGTTGCTGCGTTTTCTGTTTTTAAAATTTTATTTTCAGCACTTAATTCAAGAGTAGCCGAAAAAATCAGAATCCGTATCAACACAGAGATGACTGCTGATACGTTTGACAGGTTTATCTGTTCAGAATGGCAATATACCTCAGATTATGCATCAGGTGATATACTCAATCGTTTTAACAGCGACGTTTCAACCGTTGCTGCAAGTGTTATCGGTATTGTGCCTACAGCATTTACAAAGTTTTTTCAGTTTGTTGCCGTATTTTTTATTATTCTGTATTATGACCCTGTAATGGCACTCATTTCGCTGATTTCTGTTCCGTTAAGTCTTTTGTGTTCAAGATTTCTTGTTAAACAGATGCATATGTATGCAAAAGATCTTAAAAAAATCAACAGTAAAATGATGACCTTTAATTCGGATGCGCTTCTTAATATGCAGTATCTGAAATCTTTCGGATTGGTTACGGTATTCTGTTCCAGGCTCAGAAAAATTCAGGGCGAATATATAAAACTCACCCTTGATTATAATAAGTTTTCAATTGTTGTAACTTCGGTTATTTCGTTTGTTACACAGATTGTAACATATGCCTGCTTCGGTTGGGGAGTTTTCAGGCTCTGGACAGGTGCAATTTCATTTGGTACTCTTGTTCTTTTTATTCAGCTTTATTCCATGCTTTCAGGATCATTCGGCGCTATTGTCGGAATTGTTCCTACACTTATCAATTCGGTTGCTGCATCTGAAAGAGTTTCTGAAATCAGAAATCTTCCCGCTGATGAATCACTCGATGATACTGAAATATCAGCATTCTTTGAAAAGAATCGTAACAGTCAGCTTGAGTTGAGTTTTGAAAATGTTTCCTTCCGTTATAAAGAGGAAACAGAAAATGCACTTACTGATGTTTCATTCAGTTGTAAAACCGGTGATTTTGTTGCATTGACAGGTCCTTCCGGTGAAGGAAAAACAACAATGCTCAGACTTATGCTTTCACTCATTCATCCTACAGAAGGTGAATGCAGAATTACCGATACTGTTTCAGGTGATTATATCAATGTAGCTCCTGCTACAAGAAAGTTTTTTTCATATGTTCCCCAGAAGAATACTATGTTCAGAGATACTCTTGCAGCAAATATGCGTATGGTAAAAGAGGATGCAACTGATGAAGAAATTATTGCTGCATTAAAAGCTGCGTGTGCATATAACTTCGTTATAAAAGAAAAAGACGGAATCAATTGCATGGTCGGTGACGGCGGAACAGGTTTTTCTGAAGGTCAGATACAGCGCTTGTCAATAGCCAGAGCATTATTGAGAAATGCGCCGATTATTCTTCTTGATGAAGCTACTTCGGCACTTGATGTGGATACGGAACAGCAGGTGCTCAAAAATCTCTCGGAGTGGGGAGAAAATAAAATCTGTATTTTTACTACACACAGACCCAGTGTGTTTGAAGTTTGTAATAAAGCTTATCTTGTTACCGATTCTGAATGTGTATCGGTTATGTGACGGTGATAAATTTGACAGAAGCTGAAAAACAGTTTTTGTATCTGCTCAGATGTCATATAAATAATGAAGAATTACCTGACGGATATCAGTTTGATTTCGGTCGGGTATTTTCACTTGCGATGATACATAACGTGTTGCCCTCAATTTATGAAATTTCATCTCAAACAGAAACGGATCTTTCTATGATTAAAATGTCTGCAATAAGATTGTTCTGTAATCAGATTTCAAAAAACACTTCATTCAGAGAACTTTATAACAGGCTTATGGCAGAGGGTATAGATGTCATTGTTCTGAAAGGCCCTGTCTGTTCAGTATGTTATGAAAAGCCTGATTATCGTCTGTCATCTGATTTTGATATTGTTGTAGAAGAAAGTCAGAGAAAAAAACTTCATGATTTTCTTATATCAGACGGTTTTGAAGCAGGAAAATCGTCATATAGCAATCCTGAAACCGGCCTTTATATTGAAGTCAGTGCAACTCTTTCGGAAGGTGATGGAGTTATAAAAAAAATGGCTGATATTGCCTTCGACGGATTCAGAAGCAGATGTGTAACAGTTGACTCTTATAAAACACTCGGTTTTACAGAAAACCTTGTTTATCTTGTTTATCACGCATTTAAGCATTTTGTCGGAAGCGGTTTCGGTGTAAGACAACTTGTTGATATCGGTCTTTTTATAAAGAATTTCAGAAACGAAATTGATTTTGAACTTGCAGATAAAACAATATCTGAAATGGGAATAAAAACATTTTATGATAATCTTATTATCTGTTTCAATAAATATTTCTGTGACGATGCATTACTTGATATTGATGAAGATAATGAATATATCTGTGCTGATGAATTTATCAGTGACCTTCTTACTGCCGGCATATTCGGAAAAAGTAGTGAAGACCGTCTTCACAGCGCAAATCTTGTGATGAATGCAGTTCAGAATAATAAAAAATCGGGTGTGCTTGGTTCATTGTTTCCGTCATATGAAATTATGAAAAATAAGTTTAAGTTACTTGAGCGTTTTCCGTTTCTTCTTCCTTTTTTCTGGCTTGTAAGAATATTTGATTATATTTTTAAATCAATCGGAAAAAACAAAAAAGTTTCACCTGCTAAAAGTATAGAAATTGCAAACAGCAGAATTGGACTTATGAAAAAAATGAATATTATTGAACAGTAGATGCTTGTTATATCTGCTGTTTTTCTTTTTATATATCAGAATTAGCACTCTCAGCATGAGATTGCTGTTTTTTATGAAAAAATTTGAAAAATCTATTGACAAATGGGTAAAATAGTATTATATTATAGGTAAGTTAGCACTCATACAAAGAGAGTGCTAATTGATGAAGAGGTGAGTTTGTGGAACTTTCAGAAAGAAAAAAGAAAATACTCGCTTCTGTTACGGAAAGATATATTATGACAGGAGAGCCTGTCGGTTCAAAGGTTCTTTGTGACAGTCTTGCAGTTTCATCTGCAACAATCAGAAATGAAATGTCAGAGCTTTCCGAAATAGGTTACCTTGAACAGCCTCATACTTCTGCAGGAAGAATTCCTTCACAGAAAGGTCTCCGTTTCTACATTAACAACCTGATGGAATCATATGATATAAATGATGCCGACAGATTTACTGTTCAGAGCAGGCTTGATAATTCAGACGGTGAACCTCACGAAATCCTTGCAGAGGCTGCAAGACTTCTTTCCGAAATGACAGGTTGTACTGCAGTAGCTCTCACTCCTTATGACAGACATGCAACAATCAGAAGAATAGAACTTGTTCCGATGAGCCTTAAAACTGTTCTTGTTGTTGTTCTTATGTCAACAGGTGTGATTAAAAGCAGAATTTGTCGTAGTGACAGTGATATCGATCTTGAAACTGCAGAGCTTTTCTATAATATTGCGGCTGCAAATTTCATAGGCAGAAGTGCTAATGATTTTACTGTTGCAGATATTCAGACTCTTGCAGCATCACTTGGTGAGAAGGCTCTTATTATGACTCCGATGCTCGTAGCTCTTACCGAATTGTCAGGTGAAGCATCAAGATGTACGGTAATCACAGAAGGTCAGTCAAATCTTCTTAATTTCAAAGAGCTTGAAGCTGATGTTTATAATTTATATGAATGTATGAAACATGCTCCGGCTCTTGCTTCAATTATTAATAAAGGTAATGAAAGAGTAAATATTCTTATAGGCAGAGAAAGTATGAACAGGGCATTTGAAAATGTCAGCGTTATTTCATCAAAATACTCTGTTTCAGGTAAAGATGTCGGTGCTGTCGGTATTATCGGTCCGTTGAGGCTTGATTATGCCAGAATTATTCCGAATATAATGTATATAAGCGAGACAGTAAGTAAGCTTCTGTCCGGTATGATAGATGAATGAGGTGCAAAAATGTCAATCGAAGAAAAAGATATAAATCAGCACGAAGAAACTGCTGAAGAAAAATCTTCAAAACACGATAAAAAAGCTAAAAAAGACAAAAATTCAGCTGAACTTGAAAAACTCAGAGCTGATTATGAAACACTTAATGACAGATATATGAGAACTCTTGCTGAATATGATAATTTCAGAAAGAGAACTCAGAAAGATATCGAACAGAGGGTTTCATATACAAAAACTGATATTCTTTCAAAAATTCTTCCCGTTGTTGATAATTTTGAAAGAGCAGCATTCAATGCTCAGACTGATTTTGACGGATACAAAAAGGGTATTGAAATGACTGTAAATCAGTTTATGGAAATCCTCAAAAGCCTCGGTGTTGAAGCTTTTGGTGAAATTGGTGAAGAATTTGACCCAAACTTCCACAATGGTGTAATGCACGTTGATGATGAAAATTTAGGCGAAAATGTGATTGCCGATGTTTTTATGAAAGGCTATAAAATCGGCGATAAAGTCATCCGTCCTGCAACAGTAAAAGTTGCAAATTAATTAAGTAAATAAAACTTCATTATATAAAAGGAGATTATTAATTATGTCAAAAGTTATAGGTATTGACCTTGGTACAACAAACTCATGCGTAGCTGTTATCGAAGGCGGCGAGCCTGTAGTTATTGCTAACGCAGAAGGTGCAAGAACAACTCCCTCTGTTGTCGCATTCGGCAAGACAGGTGAAAGAATGGTCGGTCAGGTTGCAAAGAGACAGGCTATCACAAATCCCGATAATACAGTTGCTTCAATCAAGCGTCAGATGGGTTCAGATTATCATGTTAAAATCAATGATAAGAAGTTCACTCCTCAGGAAATTTCAGCTATGATTCTTCAGAAGCTCAAGGCTGATGCAGAAAGCTACCTCGGCGGCACAGTTACTGAAGCTGTTATCACAGTTCCTGCATATTTCACAGACTCACAGCGTCAGGCTACAAAGGACGCAGGTAAAATCGCAGGTCTTGAAGTAAAGAGAATTATCAATGAACCCACAGCTGCTGCTCTTGCATACGGTATTGATAAGGAAACAGACCAGAAAGTTATGGTGTATGACCTTGGTGGCGGTACATTCGACGTTTCAATTATAGAAATGGGTGACGGTGTTCAGGAAGTTCTTGCAACTGCTGGTAACAACCACCTCGGCGGTGACGACTTTGACCAGAGAATCATTGACTGGCTTGCTTCTGAATTCCTCAAGGAACAGGGTGTAGATCTCAGAGGTGACAAGATGGCTATGCAGAGACTTAAAGAGGCTGCAGAAAAGGCTAAGATTGAACTCTCAGGTGTTACAACATCACAGATCAGCCTTCCCTTCATCACAGCTGATGCAACAGGCCCCAAGCATCTTGAAATGACTCTTACAAGAGCTAAGTTCAATGAACTTACAGCTGACCTTGTTGAAGCTACAATGGGTCCCGTACGTCAGGCTATTTCTGACTCTGGTCTCAGAATTGCTGAAATCGATAAAATCCTTATGGTTGGTGGTTCTTCAAGAATTCCCGCTGTTCAGGAAGCTATAAAGTCATTCACAGGTAAAGAACCCTTCAAGGGTATCAACCCCGATGAATGTGTTGCTATCGGTGCTGCTATCCAGGCCGGTGTTATGGGCGGTGAAGTAAAGGGACTCCTTCTTCTCGACGTTACACCCCTTTCACTCGGTATCGAAACACTCGGTGGTGTATGCACAAAGATCATTGAAAGAAACACAACTATCCCCACAAAGAAGAGCCAGATTTTCTCAACTGCTGCTGATAATCAGACATCTGTTGAAGTTCATGTTCTTCAGGGTGAAAGAGAATTTGCAAGAGACAATAAGACTCTCGGTAACTTTCATCTTGACGGTATTATGCCTGCAAGACGTGGTGTTCCTCAGATTGAAGTAACATTCGATATTGACGCAAACGGTATCGTTCACGTTTCAGCCAAGGATCTCGGTACAGGTAAGGAACAGTCAATTTCAATCACTTCTTCAACAAATATGTCAAAGGAAGATATTGATAAGGCTGTAAATGAAGCTGCTCAGTATGCTGAAGAAGACAAGAAGAGAAAAGAAGAAGTAGACATCAGAAATGCTGCTGATCAGATGGTATTTGAATCTGAAAAGATTATCAGCGAAAACGGTGATAAGTTCTCAGAAGATGAAAAGAAGTCAATCAACGATAAGATAGATGCTCTCAGAGAAGCTCTCAAGGGTCAGGATATCAATCTCATCAAGCAGAGACAGGAAGAGCTTCAGAAGGATTTCTACGCTCTTTCAGAAAAAATGTATAAGGCTGCTCAGGAAGCTGCAGGCGCACAGGGTGCTCAGGGATTTGATCCTTCAGCTACAGGTTTCGGCGGTCAGCAGGGTGCAGGGGCTCCCGGTGCTGACGGCTACTATGAAGCACCTTTCACAGATGTTGATGAATAATTAAGTTTACTGCATAACCCCGTCTTATGACGGGGATGTGCTTGTATAAGAGGAATCTTTATGGCAGATAAAAGAGATTATTATGAAGTGCTGGGCGTTGACAAAAACGCTTCAGACGATGAAATAAAAAAGGCCTACAGAAAAACCGCAAAAATGTATCACCCCGACCTTCATCCAGGTGATGCAGAAGCTGAAGCCAAGTTCAAAGAAGCTAATGAAGCTTACGAAGTTCTCTCTGATGCCGATAAAAAGGCAAAGTATGACCGTTTCGGTCATGCAGGTGTTGACCCCAATTACGGTGCAGGTCAGGGTGGTTTCGGCGGTGGATTCGGCGGAATGGATTTTGACCTCGGTGACATTTTCTCATCATTCTTCGGTGGCGGTTTCGGTGGCGGCACACAGAGAAGCAATCCCAATGCACCTCAGAGAGGTAGTGATATCCAAACAGGTATCACAATCTCTTTTGAAGAAGCTGCAAAGGGTTGCAAAAAAACAATAGATATTCAGCGTATAGAAGTCTGTGATGAGTGCAGCGGCTCAGGTGCAGCAAAGGGTACAACAACACAGACGTGTCCCGATTGTAACGGCAGAGGTCAGGTTATGACTCAGCAGAGAACCCCCTTTGGTGTTATTCAGTCTTCAAAGGCTTGTCCCCGTTGCCGTGGTAAAGGTACAATTATTCCTACTCCTTGTAATAAATGTAAGGGTAACGGAAGAATCAGAAGAACTGTCAAGCAGGATGTCAATGTGCCGGCTGGTATTGATGACGGACAGGTATTTACAGTCAGAGGTATGGGTAACAAAGGTGTCAACGGTGGCCCTGCCGGTGATCTTCGTGTAGGTGTCAACGTAAGACCTCATCCTTTCTTTGAAAGAGACGGGTATAATGTCTGGTGCGATGTTACAATCAGTTTTGCTCAGGCTGCCCTTGGTGATGAACTTATGGTTCCTACCCTCGACGGTAAAGTAAAATATTCAATTCCTGCCGGAACTCAGCCCGGTTCTGTATTTAAGCTCAAAGACAGAGGTATCCCGAATGTTAACGGCAGAGGTAAGGGAGATCAGCTCGTCAGAATTGTTGTTGAAGTTCCCAAAAAGCTTACTGAAAGACAGAAAGAGCTTATAAAAGAGCTCAATAATGAACTCGGCGGTAAATCACCTTTTTCAGCAAATAATACCCCCGGTGATAATGACGATAAAAAAGGTTTTTTCGGTAAGAAGAAAAAATAAAACATAAAATAAGGACGGATCTTCATTATGAAGATTCGTCCTGTTTGTTATTTTATCATTTCAGTAAGTTTTTTTAGTCTGTGACTCACACCTGAACGTGAAAGTGGTTTTGAAAGACTTGCACCGAGCTCTGCAAGAGTCATTTCGGGATTATCAATTCTCAGTTGAGCCAACTCTTTCAGGTCGGAAGGTAAGTCATCAAATTTACCCTGAGATTTGAGTTTTTCAATTGCACTTGTCTGATTTGCAGCAGCAAGTGCTGTTTTTCTTAAATTTGCACTGTCGCAATTTACTTTTCTGTTTACGTTATTGCGTACATCTTTGAGAATCTTTTCTCCGATAAGTTCCATAACAGACATCTGTGCACCCATAACGGTAAGAATATCTTCAATATGAGAACTGTCTTTGAAATAGACAAGATTTACACCGTTACGATGAGATTCTTTTGGTATAGCAGGGAAGTCCTCAAACATATCAGCAAGATCACGGCTTTTTGATCTGAATGTTACGTCAAATTCAAGGTGATACTCTTTTTTCGGGTCAGTTATGATTCCGCAGGCAAGGAAAACACCTCTGATAAATGAGCCAAAACAACATTCATTTTCAATGTTTGTTGTAAGAAGACGCATTGTTCGTTCATTTCCCGTATAACCGAGTTCGTTGATAATTTCAAGTCTTGAACCGGCATTTTCAACACTGACAGTAATTTTTCCTGATTTTGAAATTGTAGTATCAGGTTTATATGTTGTAAAACATTTTATAGCATCAATATAACGTTCAGCAACATAATCATAGTCTGTTGTGAGGCTTATTTCTTCTTTACCGAAAGATCTTCCATAGTAAAGAATGCCGTAAGCTTCTGCACGCTGACAGCAATCGGAAGAATGTTCAATTGAGCATAGTTCTTTTTTTACTTCTGATGAAAATGACATTTTACGGTATAATTCTTACTTCTGGCTCAAGTGTAACGCCTGTTTCTTTTTTTACTGTTTCTTTAATGTGTTCCATAAGTTCAAGAATAGCTGAAGCATCGGCATTATCTTTATTGATAACAAAACCTGCGTGCTTTTCGCTGACTTCTGCACCACGGATGTTGAATCCTTTTAAATTGCACTGCTCGATAAGTGCACCTGCAAAATAACCTTCGGGTCTTTTGAAAGTACTGCCTGCACTTGGATATTCAAGTGGCTGTTTATCTTTGCGTCTTCCCATAAGGTCATCCATTTTCAGTTTTATATCTTCCTTGTTGCCGTCACAGAGTGTGAATTCAGCAGAAAGAATAGTATAATTGCTGTTTTCGGAATAAAAACTTTTTCTGTATGAGAGAGAAAGTTCAGATGCGTCAACTGTTTCAATTCTGCCGTCAGGAGTAAGATGCGTAACACTACTGAGAACATCTTTCATTTCTCCGCCGTAAGCACCTGCATTCATAAATACAGCACCGCCTACTGTGCCGGGGATTCCGTAAGCGAATTCAAGTCCTGAAAGAGAGCTTTCGAGAGCAATATTACAAAGTCTTGTAAGGGAAGTGCCTGCAGAACAAGAAACAACATTTCCGTTCACTTTGATTTCATCTTTCATACCGGTTGTTTTGATTACAAGACCTCTGAGTCCGCAATCTCTTACAAGTAGATTGCTGCCGTTACCGATAACCATATAAGGAAGTGAAGAATCTTCAGCTTTTCTTATAACATCACATAATGCAGCAATATTTTCAGGAATAGCTACAATATCGGCATTGCCGCCAACCCTGAAAGAGGTGTGGCGGCTCATAGGTGAGTTTATTAAGATTTCACATTTTTCTGATTTTAAACTTTCTGCGAAAGAAGTTAAATCTGTCATATAAAAACCTTTTTCTTTGAATTATTCTCTGAGAAGAGCAGCACCGATGATGCCGGCATCGTTACCGAGTTCAGCACAGCAGATTTTTGTCTGCTTTTCAGCATGAACGCTGTATCTCTGAGCATTGATCATTTTTCTTACGGGACCGAGAAGATTTTCTTTTTCATTACCAACACCGCCGCCTACACAAAGAACTTCAGGCTGGAATGTGTTGATGATGTTTGACATACCGCATGCAAGATAACCCATATAAGTTGAAACAACTTTTTTTGCTGTTTCATCATCAGCTCTCATGCCGTCAAATGCAGTTCTGCCGTCAACTTTTCTGATGTCACCGTCAACAAGATCCCACATCTTTGTGAAAGGATCCTTTATCATAGCATCTTTTGTCTGCTGAATAAGAGCTGTAGCTGATGAATAACGTTCCCAACAGCCTTTTCTGCCGCAGTTGCACTGTTCACCGTCATATACGATAACTGTATGACCCATTTCACCTGCTGCATAGTTTGTACCTGTAACGAGCTTGCCGTCAACAACAATACCGCTGCCTACGCCTGTGCCGAGTGTGATAGCAACAAAATCCTTTGCACCTTTACCTACACCTGCAACAGCTTCACCGAGAGCAGCACAGTTAGCATCGTTATCGAAATAAATGTTTTTGCATCCGGTTCTTTCTTTGAGAAGAGCATATGCGGGAACATTGTCAAAAGCAAGGTTGTTTGCAAATTCAATAAGACCTTTTGCTTTGTTGACTGAGCCGGGAGTGCCGACACCGATTGATTCGATATCATCCATTGTAAGACCTGCTGAGTAAAGAGCATCTTTTATTGTCTTTGCAATATCGTCAAATATTTCTTCTGCAGGACGGGGAGCATTTGTCTTTTCCTTTGCCCTTGCAATAATTTTGTTGTTTTCGTCTACAACGGCTGAAACAATATTTGTGCCGCCGAGGTCAACACCGATTCTGTACATTATAAAATCCTCCTGATATTAAATATATTCAAGTTCGTCGTGGTTGTTATCCCAGACTTCAATTTCCTGTTTGATGGGTTCAAAACCGTCCATTCCGAGGCTCTGCATAAGTTCTTGTGCTGCGATATAGCCCATTTTTTTCTGTCTGTTGGCAATGGCAGCGGTTTCAATAATAACTGAGAGATTACGACCGGGTGTGACAGGAACAACAGTTGCGGGGACACGTATACCCATAATATTGATATAATTTTCTTCAAGTCCCATTCTGTCATAAACTTTTGCGGAATCCCACGGTTCAAGACGTATGACCATATCTATTTTTTCAGAAAGTTTAACTGATTCAAGACCGAAGAGACGTCTTGCATTGATAATACCGACACCTCTTACTTCAATGAAGTGTCTGATATTGTCAGGTGCCTGACCGACAACAGTTTTTGAAGAAACTTTTCTGATTTCAACAGCATCGTCAGCAATAAGACGATGACCTCTTTTTATTAGTTCAACGGCAGTTTCACTTTTACCTACACCGCTGTCACCAACAATAAGAACACCTTCACCGAGAACTTCAACAAGAACGCCGTGTCTTGTGATTCTGTCTGCAAGTTCAACACCGAGGTAAGCAATAATTGTTGCCATATTACCTGATGTATCATCTGCTGTTCTGAGAACGGGAACCTCATATTTTTCAGCTTTTGCAAGAAGACCTTCAACGGGTTCAAGGTTTCTCGTTATAATCAGAGCTGCAGGTTTTGTTGAGAGGTATTTCTCAAGACACTGTTCTCTCTGAGAAACAGAAAGGCTGTTAAGGTATCCGATTTCTGTGAAGCCGAGGAGCTGAATTCGTGCAGGGTCAAAATAATCTTCATAACCGGCAAGGATAAGTCCCGGACGCATAATATCTTTTGATGAAATATATATATCCGCAACTGATTTGGGTGTATATAAAACTTCATATCCGTTATTGTTAATTATTTTTTCGAGAGAAACGGAGTATTTTGTGTTCACATATCTTACCTCCTTCTTTATTTACATTATACTTAAAAAAATATATATTTCAATACTATATAGAAAAAATTTAATTTCATATCAAATAAGAAAATAAACGGGCAATAACCCGTTTATTTTTTTAGAAATAGTTCTCAGATAAAAGATTACCCTGTGCATCATAACTGATAACAGATTTTTTTGTTCCGTCATCATTATAGATGTAAACATTGTAATTTTTTATACTATCATCAGCATTGTAGTATTTTTCTGATAAAAGGAGATGCGATTCACTGTATTCAAATAATGTGTATTTGATAATTTTACCGTTATTGTCAAAAGTTGAATATTTTGTCATATCTCCTGACTGATTATATTCATAAGTATAATATTCAATCAGAGTATCGGCTGAATCAAACTTTTCAACTTTTGTTCTGAGTTCTCCTGTATATTCGGAAACCGAATAACTCAGAATGTTTCCGTCATCATCATAGTTTGTTGATTTATAAAGTTTGTTTTCTTTGTATTCACTTACATTTTTTGATGATATATTGCCCTCTGAATCATACTGGTATGTTTCAATAGTTGAATTTGTTGTGCCGGGAAAAATTTCTTCTTTTTTCTGAATTTTGTTGTCAGGTGTATATCTTATTATTGAATGTGAAACTGCAGTATCATTTTTATCCCAAACAATGTTTTCAACAAGATTGCCTACAGAATCATAATATTCAATATGGATATTATCATCTGAGTCTGTTTTTGTTTTTGTTATGAGATTACCCGATGTGACAGGTTTTGATTTATCAATTGTCTGGATAACCGCTTCATTCAGGTCAGTTGTTTCTTCTTCTGAAATTGAATTGTCGCAACCGCATAAAAACAACATAATCAAAGCGGTAAATAATACCGGAATCGCAATTCGCATATAATAAACACCTCAGGACTGAATATTAGAGAAGGGAAGCAGCATCCTTATCAATAAAGATATGAACGTTATTGTGCTTCTGAAGAATAGATGCAGGACAAGCGGGGGAGATTTCACCCTTGATCATATCGTGGATAGCCTGAGCTTTAGCCTTGCCTTCTGCAATAAGAATAATTTCTTTTGCATTGATGATTGACTGAACACCCATTGTGATTGCGTATCTGGGTACATCTTCTTCATGGTCAAAGTAAATCTTGTTTGCTTCAATTGTGCTGTCTGTAAGTTTTACCTTATATGTACCTGCTGTGAACTCGTCTGCGGGTTCATTGAAACCGATGTGACCGTTTCTGCCGATTCCGAGAACCTGAATGTCAATTCCGCCTGCAGCAACGATTGATTCATCATATGCAGCACAGTATTCTTCTGCGTTCTCAGGATTGCCGTTGGGAACGTGAACATTCTCTTCCTTTATATCAATGTGATTGAAAAGATTCTCGTGCATAAAAGTATAATAACTGTTTCTGTCAGAAGCAGGAATTGAACAATATTCATCAAGATTGAATGTTTTAACATCTTTGAAAGAAACATTTCCATTGTTGTATTCTTCAATAATCTTTTTATAAGTTGGAACGGGAGATGCTCCTGTTGCAAGACCGAGAATAGCATCATTTTTGCTATTTACTTTGTTAATAATGATTTCTGCAGCAGCATTTCCTATTTCAGTTGAGTTGTTGAAAATTTTTACTTCCATTTTTATCGCTCCATAATTATATATTTTTATTGATGGTATCATAAAATATAATTTTTTTCAATAATTAATGATAAATTAGTAATATTTTTTTTATTAATATCATTCTATAAACTTTTTTATCAGTAAGAATAATTTGCTTTTGTAATAAAATGGCAAAAATTTACATTTTTGTATTGACAAAATAATTTACAAATGGTAAAATATGGTAGAAATTGGGTTAAGAAAAGAGATATAATTTTTATCATAAATTCGGTCATCCCGAAAAGAAAGGAACATAAGAAAAATGTCAAATCAATTTAAGGTATTGTTATCACAGGATAATGGGGAATTTTCTTCAAAATGTATGAAGATTCTTGAAAGCACCGGTTATTCCGTTACATCTGTTGAAAAGAACGGGAATCTTATCATCAGTTCAATTGAAAAACGTATGCCTGATATCATCATTATGGAAGCATTTATGCCCGGTCTTGATGCTATCGGTGTAATCAATAAAATCAATGCTATGCATACAGCAGTCAAACCTCTTGTCTGTGTAATATCATCGATAGTAAATTCCGAATTCGAACACCGACTTCTTTCCTGCGGTGCAGATTACTATTTTATCAGACCTGTAGAACCATCAGCTGTTGCAGAAAGAATCAATTTCCTTGTTTCTTCAAAGGAACTTAATTCATCTTCAATTGCTTCGGTTAATTCAATGAACTGTTCGGTTTCTGATAATGATCTTGAAGTAACTGTTTCGGAAATAATGCATCAGATAGGTGTTCCGGCCCATATCAAAGGATATCATTATCTCAGAGAAGCAATTATACTTTCAATCAATGATACAGAAATGATCAATTCTGTTACAAAACTTCTTTATCCTACAATTGCAAAATCTTTCAATACCACATCTTCAAGAGTTGAACGTGCAATAAGACACGCTATTGAAGTAGCCTGGGACAGAGGAGATGTTGATGTTCTGAGTGCCTATTTCGGGTATACAATCCAGAATACAAGAGGTAAGCCTACTAACAGTGAATTTATTGCTATGATAAGTGATAAGCTTCGTCTGAAAATGAAAATATCATAATTTATATGAGCAGATACATTTTAAGTGTCTGCTCAAAATTTTATA
The DNA here is from genome assembly GCA_017549285.1 of Clostridia bacterium. Taxonomy (GTDB): domain Bacteria; phylum Bacillota; class Clostridia; order Oscillospirales; family Acutalibacteraceae; genus UBA1081. The sequence goes on along the minus strand of JAFYVE010000030.1, from coordinate 155,503 downwards.
TTGCATTATAACATTTTTTGTATTAATATTACTTTGGAGGTGTAATTTTATGCAATTGGTTGATTTCAGAAAAACTGATATTACAGACGGGTTCTGGCAGAAAAAAGTAGATCTTGTCAGTGAAGTCAGTGTATTTAATGTTTATAAACGTTTTAAAGAAACAGGAAGATTTGATGCTCTTTCATGTAACTGGAAAAAAGGTGACCGGAATGAACCTCATATTTTCTGGGATTCCGATATAGCGAAATGGATTGAAAGCGTTGCTTTTATTCTCGAAAAAAGAAAAAATCCGGAACTTGAAAAATATGTCGATGAAGCAATCAATACTATTGCGGACAATCAGGAAGAATGTGGATATTTCAATTCTTGTTATCAGGTTCACGATAAACCGAGATGGTCTGACAGAACAGATCATGAACTTTACTGTGCAGGTCATTTTGTTGAAGCGGCTGTGGCTTATTACAGAGCAACAGGTAAAAGAAAACTTCTTGATGTTATGGAGAAATATCTTGAATACATCAGAATTGTATTTATGGAAAATAAATCTGCTTCATTCATAACGCCGGGACATGAAGAAATTGAACTCGCGCTTATCAAGCTTTATGAACTTACCGATAATAAAAAATATCTTGAAATGTGTTCTTTCTTTATTGATAATCGTGGGAATGAAACCGATGTGGAATATCCGGGTGTTGCTCATAAATATTCCCAGAGTCATCTCCCTGTAAGACAGCAGAAAACAGCTGAAGGACATTGTGTAAGAGCTTGCTATCTATATACAGCTATGTCGGATCTTGCACGTATTACCGGAGATGCTGATCTGCTTGACAGTTGTAAAAGTATATTTAATGATATAGCAGAGCGAAAAATGTATATAACCGGTGGTATCGGTTCATCGGGAAGGGGCGAAGCATTTACAATCCCTTATGACTTTCCCGACCTTACAGCTTATTCTGAAAGCTGCGCAGCATTGTCACTTGCCTGGTTCGCACAGAGAATGCTTCTTATAGAAAATGACTCAAAATATGCAGATGTTATAGAAAGAATCCTTTATAATAATGCTCTTTCATCAATATCCCTTGACGGTAAAGCTTTTTTCTATGTTAATCCTCTTGCAATAAGAACATATCTTTTAAACAGAAATACTTCTCAGGAAAACACAAGCGAATGGCTTCCGCAGACACAAAGAAAGGAAGTATTTGACTGCTCATGTTGTCCTCCTAATATTACAAGATTTATAGCATCTGTGGCTGATTTTCTTTATACGTGTGATAAAAACACTCTTTATGTGCATCAGTATATAAACAGTTCAACCGAAACGGATAAATTTACAGTTTCACAGAAAACCGATTATCCGAATAACGGTACAGTTGAAATCAAAGCCGAAGGTGTCGGTACTGTTGCATTGCGAATTCCCGGATGGTGTGATAATTATTCTGTTTCAGTTGACGGAAAAGAAATTGTTCCTGAAATTATAAACGGTTATGTTTATATCAGAAATAATGGTTCTGTAATAAATCTTGAGTTGGATATATCACCGTTTATTGTGTATCCTTCTTCAAAAATACGTGATTACATCGGCAGAGCAGCAGTTCAGAGAGGCCCTGTTGTTTACTGTGCTGAGGGAGTCAGAAATGATTTCAACATTATGACATTCAGACTTGACAGAAAAACTGATTTTTCTGAAATTCTTTGTGAAACATGTGGCTCATATATGCTTGTTGCAAATGGTAAAATACCTGTTGAATCAGACCGGCTCTATTCAAGAGATGCTGAACAATTTACCGATGCTGAAATAAAACTTGTTCCGTATTATGCTTTTGCGAATCACGGAGAAAGCGATATGGAAGTGTTTATGTATTATTATTGATATATAAATTTCAAAAAATTGTTGAATTCGGCAAATTTTTGTGTTATAATTTCGACACAATTTAAGTTTTATTACTATGGAGGTAATTAAAATGTCAAAGAAAATTTTAGCAGTTATTATGGCTGTTGTTCTTGCATTCGGCGCTCTCAGCGTTGTATCATTTGCAAAAACAAGTGCAGAAGCAGACACTCATCTTCAGTTTGATGAAAACGGTGAATTCAAAATTCTCCAGTTTGCTGATATGCAGGATGGTTTCCCCATGAAGTTAATCACAAAGAATTTCATGAGAAAAGCTATTGAAACAGAAAATCCTGACCTTATTGTTCTTTCAGGTGACAACATCAACGGCACAGCAGGTGAATCAATCACTTATTCAGCTGCAATCAATGAATTTATGAGTATCTTTGAAGAATACGGTGTACCCGTAGCTGCTGTTTTCGGCAATCACGATGCTGAAGGCAATATCTCAAGAGCTCAGCAGATGGAAGTTTATGAAAAGTATGATTGCTTTGTAGGTTGCGCAGGCGAAGATATGGGCAACTACACATGCGGTACATATTATGTGCCCATCTACTCATCAACAGATGCAGAAGATATGCTTTTTAACATCTGGATGGTTGACTCCGGTGACTATAACAAAGAAAATGATCTTGGCGGTTATGCTGCTGTTACAAAGTCACAGATTGAATGGTACAAGAATACAGAAGCTGAACTTGCAGCTGCAAATGGTGAAGTTGTTCCCTCAATTATGTTCCAGCATATCGTAGTACCCGAAATCTTTGATGCACTTGTTCCCGCTGATGCAGAAACAGGTACTTGCACAAATGGTTCAATATATTATAAGCTTCCCGAAGGTGCAAAGGGGCTTCTTCCTGAATATCCCTGTCCTCCCAATTACAACAACGGTGAATTTGATGCTTTCTATGAAAACGGAAATGTTCTCGGTATGTTCTTCGGTCACGACCATCACAACACATATGAAGTTGAATACAAGGGCATTATGCTCTGCAATACTCCCGGTGTAGGATTCGCATCTTACAACGGTGAAAATAACGGTGCAAGAACAATCACTCTTCACGAAGATGATCTTACAACATTCGACACTGAAATTGTAACATATCTTGAACTCTTTGAAGGTGATGATGCGGCAATGGCTCTCTATGAGCTCAATTCAGATACAACAGATGTCTTAACAAAGATTGTTGCATTCTTCAAGTATCTTTTCCTTGCTGTTTTCAGTAAAATCCCCGTTGCGTTTTAATTCTGATTGAATTTATTTAAAGTGTATAAAAAGGTTCGTGATTTCACGAACCTTTTTTCATTATTGAAATCATATTTATATTGAACATCTGTCGATTAAATGATATAATATAGATATAAAGTTTATGAGGTATGTTTATGAAACTTGATATTTATGATTTTGATAAAACAATGGTTCCGTTTGATACAGGTTCACTTTTCTGGGCTTACTGTCTTCTTCATTATCCGTGGATAATCATTGTCGGTCCCTATCAGCTTTTTGCAGCAGTTCTGTGGCTCCTTGGAGTTTGGGGTTTAAGAAAAGTCAAAGGTCCTTTCTTTTCATTCATCAATCTTATTCCTCTGGAAAAAGCTGTGAAGAAATTCTGGGACAGACACGAAAAAGATGTGTTTGAATGGGCAAGAAAAGAAAACAGAGAAAGATTTTCTGTTGTCATCAGTGCAAGTCCGGATTTTCTTATTAATGAAATCAGGGACAGAATAGGATTTGATGACCTTATATGTACAATTCACGATAAAAAGGGTAATATTGTCGGTAATAACTGTCATGATAAAGAAAAGGTAAGACTTTTTAAAGAAAAATATCCTGATGCTGAAGTTGTGTGTGTTTATTCAGACAGTATTGAAAATGACAAGTTTATTTTTTCATTAGGTAAAAACTGTTATCACACAATAAACGGCAAAAGAATCAATTTCAATTTCAAGGAAAAATACGGAATTGATCCTTCTGAGGTTACATATGATTAAAGTCGTTTTTTAACGGTTTTTTTTGTTTTTTTGTTAATAATGACAAATATTTATTATCACTTAACATTTATAAAAAGATAGTTATTGCAATATAATCATTTTTTCTGATAATTAGATATATTTTGTTGTATTATGTATGAAAAGTGCGTCAAAATGCACAATATACAGTTTGTCTTTTTATTATTTTTTTTATGCATTTAACAGTTGACATATATGGTATATATGCTTATAATTATTTTATCACAAAATAGTAGGGTTACTATATCATTTTGTGGCGCATACATATAAAAACACTATCTGTGTATGTGAAATCAAATGGAGGTTTTTTCAATGAAACTCAAAAAAATCCTCGCTGTAGTTCTTTCTCTTCTTATGGTTCTTTCTTTTGCAGCTTGTACAAAAGCTCCCGTAGATGAAGGCAACTCAGAAGTTGATGAAAGCAACGTAAACAGCGAAAACGCTCTTACTTTTGAAAAAGAAGGCGTAATCAAAATCGGTGGTATCGGCCCCCTCACAGGTGACGCAGCACTTTACGGCAACGCTGTTAAGTACGGTGCAGAACTTGCAGTTAAGGAAATCAACGCTAAGGGCGGTATCAATGGTTACGAAGTAGAGTACAAGATGGAAGACGATATGCACGATGCAGAAAAGTCAGTTAACGCTTATGGTGCTCTCAAAGACTGGGGCATGCAGATGCTTATGGGTACAGTTACTTCTGTTCCCTGTACAGCTGTTTCAAACGAAGCTGCTAACGACAATATGTTCCTTCTTACTCCCTCAGGTTCAGCTGTTGAATGTCTTCAGGCTGGCGACACACTCTTCAGAGTTTGTTTCTCAGACCCCAACCAGGGTATTGCTTCTGCAGACTACATCGCTAACAACAACGTAGCTAAGAAGATCGGTATCATCTTCAATTCTTCAGACGTTTATTCAACAGGTATCAAAGATAAGTTCGTTGAACAGGCTGCTGCAAAGAATCTTGAAATTGTTGCTACTGAAGCTTTCACAAACGACAGCGCAACTGATTTCACAGCACAGCTCACAAACATCAAGTCAAAGGGTGCAGAGCTTGTATTCCTTCCCATCTATACAGCTCCCGCTTCTCTTATCCTTCAGCAGGCTAACACAATGGGCTTTGCTCCCATCTTCTTCGGCTGTGACGGTCTCGACGGTATTCTCTCAGTAGAAAACTTCGATGCTAAACTTGCAGAAGGCGTTATGCTTCTTACTCCCTTCGTTGCTAACGCAACAGATGCTGCTACAGTTAACTTCGTTAAGGGCTTTAAAGAAATTTCAGATGAAAAGTACCTCAACCAGTTCGCTGCTGACGCATACGATGCAATCTATGCTATCAAGGCTGCTGCTGAAAAGGCAAATGTTACACCTGAAATGGATGTTGAAGCAACAGGCGACGCTATGAAGGCTGCTATGGTTGAAATTTCAATCGACGGTGTTACAGGCGCAGGCATCACATGGACAGCAGACGGTGAACCTTCAAAGGAACCCAAGGCTGTTAAAATCGTTAATGGTGAGTACGTAGCTCCCTGATTTTATGTGAATTAATATTTCAGACGGGGTATGTCGTTTTATTGCGACATACCCACGTTTGGGATTTTAACAGTTTTAACAAGAGCTTTGAAACAGAGTATTTGTTGCTTTGTTATTTACAGATGCCCTGTTTCAGGGCTTTTGTGGTTATTAGAAATAATTATTTTTACCCCGATAAGGAGTGGGAATTTAATGAAATTTTTATCGCAGCTGATATCCGGAATCAGTCTTGGCAGTATCTATTCTCTTATTGCCCTCGGATATACAATGGTTTACGGTATAGCAAAGATGCTTAACTTCGCACACGGCGACGTTATTATGATTGGTGCATTTGTTATTTACACTATGTGTGTCACAGCAGGTGTTCCTACAATTATCAGTGTTCTTATTGCAATTGTTTTCTGTACAATTCTTGGTGTCACAATCGAAAGATTTGCATATAAGCCCTTAAGACAGGCAACTTCTCTTGCTGTTCTTATTACTGCAATCGGTGTGAGCTATCTTCTTCAGAATATAGCACTTCTTATTTTCGGTTCTGACACTAAGTCATTTACATCAGTTGTAAATATTGAACCTATTTCATTTGCAGGCGGAGAACTTGTAATTTCCGGTGAAACAATTGTTACAATCGTTGTTTCTGTTATAATTATGATTGCTCTCGTTATTTTCGTTAATAAAACAAAACCCGGTAAGGCTATGCTTGCTGTTTCAGAAGATAAAGGTGCAGCTCAGCTTATGGGTATCAATGTTAACGGTACAATTGCGCTTACATTTGCAATCGGTTCAGCTCTTGCTGCTATTGCAGGTGCACTCCTTTGTTCAACATATCCTGCACTTAGTCCTTATACCGGTGCTATGCCGGGTATCAAGGCTTTCGTTGCTGCTGTTCTCGGCGGTATCGGTTCAATTCCCGGTGCTATGATAGGCGGTATTGTTCTCGGTGTTATTGAAAACTTAAGCAAAGGCTATATTTCTTCTCAGCTTTCAGATGCTATAGTTTTTGCTGTTCTTGTAATCGTTCTTCTTGTCCGTCCCACAGGTATTATGGGTAAGAAGATTAATGAGAAAGTGTGAGGTGTATCATTATGTCAAATAAATCAAATAATTCACCTCTTACAAAGAAAAAGACAATGCGTCCCGTTACAAAGCAGAATCTTATAACATATGTAATGGTAATTGTAGTTTTTACAGTTTTACAGACACTTTCTGCAACAGGCAACCTTAAGTTTGCTCATAAAGCTCTTCTTGTTCCCGTATGTACAAGTATCATTATGGCTGTTTCTCTTAACCTTGTTGTTGGTGTTCTCGGTGAACTCAGCCTCGGTCACGCAGGATTTATGTGTGTCGGTGCTTATGCAGGTTCATTCTTCTCAGTTCTTACTGAAGATGTAATCACAGCTGACTGGCTCAGATTTACTCTTGCATTTATAATTGCTGCTGTCTGTGCTTCAGTTGCAGGTATTCTTATCGGTATTCCCGTTCTTCGTCTTAAAGGTGACTACCTTGCAATTGTTACACTTGCTTTCGGTGAAATTATCAAAACTATCGTCAATGCTCTTTACATCGGTAAAGATGGTGAAGGCTTCCACATAGCACTTGATTCAACAAACCTTAATATGGCAACTGACGGTCAGATTATTCTCAAGGGACCTCAGGGTATCACCGGTACCCCCAAGGATTCATCTTTTGTTGTCGGTTTTATCCTTATTATGATTACTCTGTTTATTGTTACAAACCTTATGGATTCAAGAACAGGCCGTGCAATTATGTCTATCCGTGATAACAGAATTGCTGCTGAATCAGTTGGTATTGATATCACAAAATATAAACTGATGGTTTTCACCATTTCTGCTGCTATTGCAGGTTGTGCAGGTGTTCTTTATTCGCACAATATTTCAACTCTTACAGCAACAACATCTAACTTCGGTTACAATATGTCAATCCTTGTTCTTGTTTATGTTGTTCTCGGTGGTCTCGGCAACATCAGGGGATCAATTATTTCAGCTACAATTCTTTATGCACTTCCCGAACTTCTCAGAGGTTTCAGTGAATACAGAATGCTCATTTATGCAATCATTCTTATTGTTATGATGATTGTCAATAACGGAACTTACTTTGTTAAACTCAAGGAGAAGGTTTCTGTTAAGTTTTCATCAAAAATGAAAAAGACTGCAAAGGAGGTAAATTGAGATGGCATTACTTGAAGTAAAAAATCTCGGCATTACCTTTGGTGGTCTTAAAGCTGTAGATAATTTCAGTCTTACACTTGAAAAAGGTGCGCTTTATGGTCTTATCGGCCCCAATGGTGCAGGTAAAACAACAGTTTTCAATCTTCTTACAGGTGTTTATAAGCCTACAACAGGCACATTCTTACTTGACGGTAAAGAGCTTAAAGGCAAGAAACCTGCTGAAATCAACAAAGCCGGTATTGCCCGTACTTTCCAGAATATCCGTCTTTTCAAGAATCTTTCAGTTCTTGATAATGTTAAAGTCGGTCTTCATAATCAGATGAAGTATTCTACTGTTACAGGTATTTTCAGATTACCTTCATTCTTCAAGACAGAAAAAATGATGAATGAAAAAGCTCTTGAGCTTCTCAAGGTTTTTGAGCTCGATAAAAATGCAGATACTCTTGCATCAAATCTTCCTTACGGTAAGCAGAGAAAGCTTGAAATCGCAAGAGCTATTGCAACAAATCCCAAGCTTCTTCTTCTTGACGAACCTGCTGCAGGTATGAACCCCAATGAAACAAAAGAACTTATGGATACAATCAAGTTTGTAAGAGATCATTTTGACCTTACAGTTCTTGTTATTGAGCACGATATGAGCCTTGTTTCAGGTATCTGTGAAGAAATTACGGTTCTTAACTTTGGTACAGAACTTGCAAAGGGTAAAACTGATGTTGTTCTTCAGAATCCCGAAGTTGTCAAGGCTTATCTTGGTCAGTAAGGAGGAAACATTATGGCAATGCTTGAAGTTCGTGACCTGAATGTCTACTTTGGTGTTATTCAGGCAATAAAAAATATATCATTTGATGTTGATGCAGGTGAAGTTGTAGCTCTTATCGGTGCAAACGGTGCAGGTAAAACAACAACTCTTCATACTGTTACTGGTCTTCTCCCTGCTGCAAGCGGTAAAATCACTCTTGACGGCAAAGATCTCGGAAAAGTTCCTGCTCATAAGATTGTTTCAATGGGTATGGCTCACGTTCCTGAAGGAAGACGTGTTTTTGCAGCTCTTTCTGTTTATGACAACCTTAAAATGGGTGCATTTACTAGAAAAGATAAGAAAGAAATTGAAGAATCTCTTGAAATGGTATTCGAAGCTTTCCCCAGATTGAAAGAAAGACGTAATCAGGTTGCGGGTACTCTTTCAGGTGGTGAACAGCAGATGCTTGCAATGGGCAGAGCTCTTATGAGTAAGCCCAGAATCATCCTTATGGATGAACCGTCAATGGGTCTTTCACCTCTTTATGTTACTGAAATTTTTGAGATTATCAAGAAAATCAAAAGTGAAGGCACAACCGTTCTTCTTGTTGAACAGAATGCTAATATGGCTCTTCAGATTGCTGACAGAGCATACGTTCTTGAAACAGGCAGAATTATTATGGATGGTAAGGCAAGCGACCTTATGAATGATGAGAGAGTACGTAAAGCATATCTCGGTGCTTAATAAAAAACAGGAGTCGTTTTAAACGACTCCTTATTTTTTTATAATTTTGTAAGCGGTGCAACTTTTGCCATCAGTTTTTTTGTTCCGACTGTATCAAACGCTATTTCAAGCAACATATCGTTACCCATTTTTGATGCAGTAAGTATCATACCGTCACCGAATTTTTTATGATTTACTCTTTCACCGGGTGTGTAATTGAGATTTGAGGTTGATTTTGATGTTGAAGCAGCAACAAAAGAAGATGAATATGTTTTTTTCTCTTGCTGAGCATTATATGAACTGCCGAATGATGACGATTTCTCATTCTGACTTCTGTAATTATATCCTGAACCGAATGATGAACCTCCGAAACTGTAGCTTGTCTGAGGAACAATTGAATTAACAAGTTCGGCAGGAATTTCTTTGATGAAATCAGAAGGAGGATTGTATGAAGTCTGTCCGTGAATCATTCTTGTCTTCGCATTTGAAAGATATAGTTTTTCTTTTGCCCTTGTAATACCAACGTATGCAAGTCGTCTTTCTTCTTCCATTTCTTCGTTGGAATAGAGTGACTGCATACCAGGGAAAATGCCGTTTTCCATACCGGGAATGAAAACAACAGGGAATTCAAGACCTTTTGCAGAATGAAGTGTCATCAAAACAACGGAATCCGCATCAGCATTGTAATTGTCAATATCGGACATAAGTGATACATCTTCAAGGAACAAATCAAGTGTTCCTTCATCAGGATTTTCGTCCATATATCGCTGAATGTTTGATTGTAATTCGTTGATGTTGGCAAGTCTGTCCTCAAACGTTGCTTCATCCTGTCTGAGAAACTCAACATAATTAATTCTGCTTATAAGTGTTTCAAAAAGCTCTGTGGGCTCGCATACTTCCTTTTGCTGACGGAGGTAATCAATCATCATTGTGAACTCATTAAGCTTTGTAACAGCTCTTGAAAGAACAGGGTAGTCTGAAGCGTGACTGATTACTTCATAAAGACTTACACCGAGTGCATCAGCAATTTTTGCAGCATTGTTAAGTGTGCTTTCACCTATTCCTCTCTTCGGCTCGTTGATAATTCTTCTGAGTCTTACAGAGTCATTCGGATTGCATATAACTGCAAGATATGCAACAATATCCTTGACTTCTTTTCTTTCATAGAAACGGTGACCGCCGATGATTCTGTACGGAATACCTGCTCTTACAAGTGCACGTTCTATAGTTGCAGACTGTGCATTCATTCGGTAAAGAACTGCATGATCACTCCATTTTTTACCCTCAGAAGCTGAATCCATTATTTCCGAGGCAATATATGTTCCTTCCGAAATATCATCGGGAGATGATTTAACTGTAATCTTTTCACCGGTACCGTTATCTGTCCACAGATTCTTGCCTTTTCTTTCTGTGTTGTTTGCTATAACAGCATTTGCCGCATCAAGAATGGTCTGAGTCGAACGGTAATTTTGTTCAAGTCTTATTGTTTTAGCGTTTTCATAATTGAATTCAAATTTCAGAATATTTTCTATTGTAGCGCCTCTGAATTTATAGATACTCTGGTCATCGTCACCGACTACACATATATTTTTATATCCTCCTGCAAGCAGATAAGTTAGCTTGTACTGTGCGTGGTTAGTATCCTGATACTCGTCAACCATTACATATCTGAATTTTGCCTGATAATAATCTCTTACTTCTTTATGTTCTGTAAGAAGTTTTACTGTATTTACAATTATATCATCAAAATCCATAGCATCAGCGTTTTTAAGAAGATTCTGATATTTTTCATAAGTAAGACCAATCATTCTCTTTCTCGGGTCTGATTCATTTTCTTTCAGATACTCCTGAGGAGAGATCAGAGAGTCTTTTGCTTTGCTGATTTCGCTTATAATTGCCTTTGAATGAATGAATTTATCATCGAAATTGAGAAGTCTCTGACATTCTTTAATGACTCTTTTTGTATCGTCAGTATCATAAATAGTGAAATGAGAAGAATATCCGAGTCTTTCACCGTCACGACGAAGAATTCTTACACAGCACGAATGGAAAGTACTTGCCCATATGTTGTTGCCGTTATCTTCGCCAAGCATTTTAACAAGTCTTTCTTTAAGCTCATTAGCTGCCTTGTTTGTGAATGTAATTGCAAGAATCTCCCACGGTTTTGGGGCATTGTATGCCATAATTCGCTGTGCATCACTGCTTAAAGATTCTTCACCGTTGTAATATCTTGAAAGTATTTCATAATCTTCTTCATTTACGGGATATCTGAAATCTTTTCTTCCGTATGCATCACCGTATTTGATAAGATATGCAATTCTGTTTACAAGTACGGTTGTTTTTCCGCTTCCCGCACCTGCAAGAATAAGAAGCGGACCGTTAACTGTTGTGACCGCTTCAAATTGCTTAGCATTCATTCTGCTGTATTCTTTTTTTATTATTTTGTCTCTTAACTGGCTTAACATTTTATAATTCCTTTATGAATTTTTAAGTATGGTATATTCAATCTGAATAATTGTTTTGTCGCATTTAGCTGTAATATCGGAAATATTTTGTATTTCTTTATCAGATACAAGTAGAAATAATTCATCTTTATTCATATTGTAATAATCTGTTATAGATCTGAAAATGTTTCTGAATCGATTTTTTTCATTATAATCAAATAAACTTATAATTTCTTTGATTATATTCAGATAAGGGGATATATGAATTAAAATTTTATTGTCGGTTTTGTAAACTGAATAATAAAGAGATTTAAGACAGACCGCAATCATATATATGTCTTCACGGTCAAAAGGTGTAAAATACTCTTTATGAAGAATATTTCTGAGTTGATTAAATGTGTTTGTGAGTATAACTTCACTTTTTAAACTGCATATACATTCAATCATTTCGTTTAAAAGTCTGAAACAGTCACTTTTATATTTCATAAATCACCTCAGAGATAAGAAAATCTTTGTGATAAGATATCCTGCGAATCCGCAACCGGGAAAAGTCAGAACCCAGGTCAGAATCATATCTTTTGCAATTTTCCAATTCACCGAAGTGATTTTTTCTGAAGCCGCAACACCAATCATTGCAGTTGTCTTTGCGTGAGTAGTGCTGACGGGAAGTCCTGTCAGAGTTGAAATGAGAAGAGAAGCAGCACCGGATAAATCAGATGCAGATCCCTGATATTTTTTCAGTTTTACCATATCGTTACCCATTGATTTAATTATTCTCATACCTCCGAAAGAAGTTCCGAGTGCCATAAGAACTGATACGTATATTATCAAAGTAAAACTGTTTATTTCATTTGTGAAAGATGTATAAGTTTTTAACAGAATAAAAACTCCTATGAATTTCTGTCCGTCCTGTGCGCCATGCATAAATGCCATAAAAGCTGCTGATATATTCTGCAGGTATTTAAAATAATTATCAGTTTTCAGTCTGTCAAGATTTTTGATTAACGATTTTGTTAGCTTCGTTGATATAAAACCGAAAACAAACCCGAGAATTGTTGAAATAAAAAGTCCTGCAATAACTTTTGTCAGCTCATCTGATGAAACAGATGAGAAACTATGTGATAAGGCAATCGATGCGCCTGAAATTGAAGCTATCAGTGCGTGGCTTTCACTTGTGGGAATTCCGAAAAACCACGCCGTGACAGCCCACAGAATAATTGTAAGCATTGATGCGCATATTGTGATACAGGCTGTTTCCGGATTATTTCCGAAGTCAGCAATTCCCGAAACTGTGTCAGCGACTTTGCCGCTTAATAATGACATTACACAAACACCCGCAAAGTTCATAACCGATGCAAGCATTATAGCTTTTTTCGGTGAAAGTGACTTTGTGGATATACATGCAGCAATTGCAGTAGGTGCATCTGTCCAACCGTTTACTGTTACAACTCCTGAAAGAAGAATTATTGAAAATAATGTTATCGGTTCATTGATTAACTGAGTGATAAAGTCAGACAGAAGCAATAAAAATCATTCTCCGAGCAGTTCAGCCTGTATTTTACCGGAAGCTTCATCAAAGGGGAGTCTGAGTGTTCCTTTGAATCCGGTAAGCTCCTTGCAGATTGTTTCGTTTTCTTCTAAAATATCTTTAAGAATAGCATTGAGCTTATCTGAGAATGTCTGGATACCTGATGAAATATCAAGAACACGTGAAAGTGTTTTTGCTGTTGCATTATCAGCATCATCACTCATTTTGTCAATTTTATCACATGTTTCCTGAATGAGAAGATCCGCATATCTTCTTACATCAATCATCGCTGAGCCAACACGCTCTTCAGCAGAACGGTCAGCAAGGATGCCGTTCTGGATTTTTTCTTCATATTCATTCTTTATGTTTTCAAGTTCTTCGTTATGACTTGAAATGAGTTGATTTATTTTTTCTTCATACTCATTTATAATCTGTTCTTTTTCGGTATCAGCAGAAGATATTTTTTCATTGAGTTGAGAAATAAGATTGTTTTTTTCAGCAATTTCAGATATGAGCTTATCTTCATTGAGTTTCATTGTGTTTATGTATGTTATTACATCATCTCTGTTGAAACCACCAAATTTAGCTTTTCTGAATATAAAATCTGAAGCCATAGTAATTCCCCTTTAATTGTAGTCATAATATTATAACATTATTATAAAATAAGTGCAAGATTAATTTTCTGTGATAAAACATAATAACATATTGATTTTTGAATAAAGTTATTGTATAATTGCATTAAAATTAAGAGGAGGTTTTTTTATGAAAAAAGTTGCAAAAACCGTTCTTAAACTTGCAGCGGGTAGTGCTGTCGCATATCTGGCAATCGGTGAAGCCATATACGAAAGACTTCTTAACAGAAAATTTACTGAATTCAATAATTTAAGCAGAGTTGTTGAACCTGATATTATTAAGTTCTATGATAAAAATGTTGATTATACTGAGGCTGATGCCTGGTATGTCACAATGAATCCTGAAGATACGGTTGTTGTTAATTCAAAAGGTAAAAATATGCACGCAAGAATTCTGATGCAGAAAGAATATTCAGATAAGTGGGCTATTGTTATTCACGGCTATACAAGCTGTTCAAGAGGAATGGCTGATCAGGCATTTTTCTTCTATAAAAAAGGGTTTAATGTTATTCTGCCTGATCTTATCAGTTTCGGTGCTGATGAACAGAAATACTGCACAATGGGTTATCACGATAAAGATTATATCAAAGATTGGATAAAATACATTGTAAATCTTGATTCAGAAGCTAAAATTGCGCTTCTCGGTGTTTCAATGGGTAGTGCAACAACAATGCTGACAACAGGTGAAGAAGATCTTCCTTCCAATTTAAAATGTGCTGTTGCTGATTGCGGTTATACTTCAGTATGGGAAGAATATTCAATTCAGTGCAAAGAAACTTATAAAATACCTGCATTTCCGTTTATGAATGCAGCAAATACTGTTTCAAAACTCAGAGGTAATTTCGATTTTAAGAAATGTTCTCCCATTAAAGCTGTTGCATGTTCAAAAACTCCCACATTATTTATTCACGGTGAAGAAGATACATTTGTTCCGTATTCTATGATGGATAAACTCTACAATGCATGTACTGCAGAAAAAGAGAAACTCCCTATTCCCGGAACAGCTCATGCAGATTCCTGCTGGACACAGCCAGAACTTTATTATTCAGCAATAGACAGATTTGTTGATAAATATATCTGAAATATATAACTCCTGAAAGACAAAATCTTTCAGGACTCTTTTATGTATATTCTTTTGTGATATGTATATCCATCTGCGGGAATGGAATCGGGATATTTCTTTCTTCAAATATCTTTTTGATTTTTTCTGTTACTTCAAATTTTACATCCCAGTAATTTTCTGTTTTTGTCCATACACGAAGTTGATATGCAACTGCGCTGTCATTGAAAGACTTGATAACAGCAACAGGAGCTGGATCTTGCATAATGTTATTGTTGTCATTTGCAATATCAATAAGAGCTTTCTTTACATCATCAGAATCTGCTGAATATGCTGCAGTAATGTCTATATCAACTCTTCTTGTATCAAATGCATTGTAGTCGATCAACGCACTGTCTGATACTTTACTGTTTGGTATAACAATAATTTTATTGTCGACAGTAATAATTTTTGTATAGAAAATATTAATTGCCTTTACGGTGCCTTCAAATTCACCTGATTTGATATAATCACCGACAACAAAAGGTTTAAAAACTGTAAGAATAAAACCACCTGCAATATTTGAAAGGCTTCCCTGAAGTGCAAGGCCGATAGCAAGACCGCAGGAGCTTATTACGGCTACCATTGATGTCATAGGAACACCGAGAATTGCAGCAATTGTGATAACAAGCAGTATTTTGAGTACAATTGTAAGAGCACTTCTGATGAATGATCTGGCAGTGGGTTCTATTTTACCGAAAATCCTGCCTTCTTTCATTTTTTTAGAAAGAATATTAATAAGTTTCCAACCGGCAATGAGCAAAAACAATGATAAAATAAGATTAATTCCGATGTCAGCAAGGTATTCACCAATTTTATTTACAACGGTTTCAAAAATTTTATCAGCGTTACTGATGTTTTCACTGACATTTGATAAATCAATATCAGTAAGATCAATTTCAGCTGATGTTTTGAAAATTCTCATTTTTACCTCTCCTTAAATAAGCTTATAATAATTATACGATAAAATGATTCACAAATCAATAAATTTCAGATTTTTATTGCATTAGAAAATAAATTCAGTTATAATAAAGATATGAATATTTATGATTTTGATAACACAATTTATGATGGTGAAAGCTTGTTTGACTTTTTTATTGAATATGTGAAAGTCAAGCCGGTTATTATCTGGTATCTACCGAAAGTTCTTATTGCTTTCGGAAAGTATAAGCTCGGTAAAGTGACCACGCAGCAGATGATGGAGAATTATGCACCTATCATCAAGAAATGCTATTGCGAATATGACAAATGGGAGGAATTTACAACCAAATTCTGGGACGGTCACATGCATAAAATCAAGAGCTTTTACAAGGATGTCCAGAAAGAAGATGATCTGATTCTCACGGCATCTCCTGAGCTGACAATCAAAGAAATCGCAAAAAGACTCGGCATTAAAAATATTGTCTGTTCAAAAATAGATGATAATACAGGACAGGTCACAAGAATCTGTATGAGACAGAACAAAATCAAGGCTCTGAAAGAAGATTTCGGAGATGTTGAGATTGATGATTTTTATACTGATTCAATAAAAAATGACGGTTTTTTTGCTGAATACGCAAAAAGAGTTTTTCTTGTTGAAGGCGATAAAATTACACAGATAAAATAATAAAAAAAGCTGTAAAGAAATTTTCTTTACAGCTTTTTCTTATAAAATCAGATGGGAAATTGAATTACTTTACATCATAAAATAAAAATATTCATGTAAAGGCAATTAGCTTTAGTCTGTTCAAAACATTGTTCAAAATGTTTATAACTTTGCAAAAATTTACACAGAATAGCCCTTTTGCGGTGTGTGGATTGTAAAGTTAATAAGCTTTACTGTTCAAAACTTTTTTAGATAAAAATCATATTATACATTAAAGCTATGCATTGTCACCAATAATATTATTGTCAACCATATATTTCATACTTTCAATATATTCTAAAATTTTAAATCTGATCTCATATTTTTTAAATGATTTCAGAATCATATTTTCATTTTCAGAGTATACTGTATTTATCTGAAATTTATTGTTTTCTTCAGCAACAGGAAGACACAATGCAGGGAACATCACACACCACCAGTTTTGCCCTTCACCTTTGCCGAGAATTATTTTAAGAGCCAGATATTTTCCTGCCGGCATTGTAATTGATTCATCATAAATCCTTGTATCAAAATATTCTGTTTCAAGGGTTACTTCAGATTTGTACTCATAACCGTATTCTTCTAATATTTTGTCTGTGATATTTCTGATTTCATTAAGTTTCGGAATCAGAATTTTTTCAGCATTATCAGGTGTAACATTACCGTCAAAAATATTTGATGCTTCTGAAAGAAGTCTGTTACGTATAACAAGTTTGATTTCCTGATCTTCTGTGCTGTCTGATGATGCAATTATGTGAAGTCTTATCGTATCATTTCTTATATTTTCACATTGATTTGCAAATGCTGATAAATTATAAATCAGAAGAAATAATAGTCCCGATATTACACCGATAAATAAATTGATGTTTTTTTTCATACTTCAGCTCCAAAAAAATAATCGTCTGTCACGTTAATGATAGACGATTTTTCCTTTATTTATTCAGATATGAAAAGCGCTTTTTTTGTCGGTTCTGTAATATAAACAGAACTAAAAAGATCTTTGAGTGAGGCATAACATTTTTCTGCATCTTTTTTGTTCAGGAATATTCCGAATACAGCTGCACCGCTTCCTGTCATCATGGCAAGTTTTGCATTATTATTTCTCATAACAGCTTTTATTCTTACTCTGTCAGTTACTTCAATAACCTGCTCAAATACATTTGCAGCTTTTTTGCACATTGTGTCAAAATCACTTGTTGTTGCAGCAAAAAGGAATCCTTCGTTGTCCGGATGTCTTATCCATTGTGCTGAATCGTAATTACTGTATGCTTCTTTTGTGGAAACACCCTGATCAGGCTTGACCACAACAATGTGACAATCGGATAAATTCGGAAGCTTAGCCATTACTTCACCTTTGTTAAGACAAAGTCTTGTTCCTCCGAGAATGCAGAAAGGAACATCTGCTCCTACTTTTTCACCGATTTTTAATAATTCTTCTTCACTGAGGTCTGTTCCCAACAATTTATTGAGAGCAACGATAACAGCTGCAGCGTCTGAGCTGCCACCACCCATACCTGCCTGAGAAGGGATATTCTTTTCTATATGAATATTAAGACCTCTGACGGGTGAGCCGATATGTTCAAAAAAGAATTCAGCGGCTTTCCACGCTGTGTTTCTATTATCAAAAGGCATTGATGCATCTGAACAGGTGAGTTTTATTTGATCAGAATCTGTTGTTTCAACAGTAATTGTGTCATACAATCCTACAGACTGCATAACTGTATATATGCTGTGATAACCGTTTTTGAGAACAGCTGTAAGGTCAAGCAATAAATTGACTTTTGCGGCCGCTTTGATACTGATTTTCATTATTATACCGTCCTTGTAGTCTTTTGATATTTATATTGTATCTTCTTTATGCAAAATTTTCAATATTTTTTTATAAATTATTGTAAATTGAAAAAGTTTATGGTAACATATATCAGGTGAAAAATATGGATAATTTAAAAAACATTATTGATATGCATACGCATACAGACAATTCTTTTGACGGACATCATTCTCCCGTCTATCTTTGTGAAGCAGCCTGTAACAAGGGCCTTCGTGCAATTGCATTTACAGATCATTGTGAAGTGGATGCTTTTAATGCTGACAGTGAAAGAAATGTACGTCAGGCATTTTTTGAAATAGCAAAAGCAAAAAGTGCATTTACAGGCAAGCTTCTTGTTCTTAACGGTATTGAACTTGGTCAGCCGGCTTATGATGTTCCTACTGCAGAGAAAATTCTTGCATCACAGAAATTTGATATCGTTATAGGTTCTGTTCATAATCTCAGAAATAAACAAGATTTTTATTATATTGAGGATTTCTCAAAAATTGATGTCAGAGCAGAACTCAATGAATATTTCAATGAGCTTCTGACTATGCTTGAATGGGGTAATTTTGATATTCTTGCACATCTTACATATCCTTTCAGGTATCTTTATTCAAGAAACAACATCCGTGTTGATATAAATGATTATAAGACTCAGATCGATGAAATTCTTAAGCTTACTGCTGAAAAGGATATTGCGCTTGAAATTAACTCTGCAGGTCTCAGACAGCCCATAAACCGTATGTCACCTGAAGAGGAAACTGTAAAACGATTCAGAGAACTCGGTGGTAAGCTTGTTTCTGTCGGCTCTGATGCTCATTATGCACAGCATATCGCAGTAGGCATTAAAGATGCTATGGCTGCAGCTAAAAATGCAGGTTTTGACTGTGTAACTCTTTTCCAGAAACGTCAGCCTGTTGAAATTCCTATTGAATAAACGGAGATGACAAACTTTGTTTGAAGCAGATAAATATCTTGACGAAGTAAAACGGGTTCATTTTATCGGAATCGGTGGATCAGGAATGTGTCCTCTTGCAGAAATTCTGCATTCAAAAGGATATATTCTTTCAGGCTCCGATAACAATGAAACAGATACTCTCAAAAGAATAAGAAATCTTGGAATTGATGTTAAATTGGGACAGTGTGCCGAAAATATTGAAGGTTCTGAGATGATAATATATACAGCCGCAATTATGGCTGATAATCCTGAGCTTATTGCTGCAAAAAAAAGCGGTATACCCACTTTTGAACGCTCTAAGCTTCTTGGTGCTGTATCAAGAAAATTCGGTAACTGTATCGGTATCAGCGGTACTCACGGCAAAACTACCACCACATCAATGCTCACTCAGGTGCTTATAAATGCAGGTGCAGACCCGTCTGCCGTTATCGGCGGCAAACTTCCTATGACAGGAACAAACGGTATTACAGGGGAATCAGATCTTTTTGTCTGTGAGGCCTGTGAGTTTTCAAATACATTCCTTGAGCTTTCACCTGCCTGCAGTGTTATTCTCAATATAGACGAAGACCATATGGATTATTTCAAAACAATGGATAATCTCAAAAAGTCTTTCTTTGAGTTTGCAGATATGTCTGAAACTGTTATTTATAACGGTGACGATAAAGAAACTCTTGATGTTATCGGCAGACTCTCTGATAAAAACTTTATTTCTTTCGGTAAAGATAAGAATAATGACTGGTATGCAGATGATATTATTCTCAATAACGGTGCTTTCCCTGAATTTGATGTTTATTACAAGGGTGAAAAGCAGGGAAGAGCTGTTCTTTCAGTTCCCGGTGACCATAATGTCTATAATTCACTCTGTGCTGTTGCTTGTGCCGTTTATTCGGATGTGGATGTAAAAACTGCCATTGAACTTCTTACAGACTTTACAGGTGCAGGAAGACGTTTTGAAAAACTTGCAAAAATCAACGGTATTGAAATTGTTGATGACTATGCACATCATCCTGCAGAGCTCAAAGTTACTCTTGAAGCCGCAATGAAGATGAATTATAAAAAAGTTATAGCTATTCATCAGCCGTTTACCTTCTCAAGAACAGCAATGCTTCTTGATGATTTTGCAGAAGTTCTTAAAATCCCCGACAGAGTCATTATGACCGAGATTATGGGTTCAAGAGAAAAGAACACATATAACATCTACACCAAAGATCTTGCCGATAAAATCCCCGGAAGTGAATGGTATTCCACTTTTGAAGAGGTTGCCGATAGAGCAATTGAAATTGCCGAAGAGGGCGATTTGATTATTACGCTCGGTTGCGGTGATGTTTATAAAATTGCAAAAATAATTATTGAAAAGCTTTCATAAAGCAAAAGACCGATGATTCGTTTCATCGGTCTTTTTTTATGGTTATTCTGTTTCTTCCGATAAATCATTTATTGAAATCGGTCCTGCAGAGGGAAGTCTTACAACTGCTTTGAATAAATCACCGTCAATATGAAGATGAATTTCACCACCCTGTAATTCACAAAGATCTTTTGCAATTGAAAGTCCGAGACCGTTACCTTCTCTTGAACGTGATTTATCACCACGGACAAATCGTTCTGTCAGTTCTTCTGGTCTTATGTTCAGAGGTTCTGATGAAATATTCTTGATTTCAAAATAGCTGTTAATATTGTCTGTATAAACAGAAATATAAACTCTTGTGTCGGGCATTGAATATTTCTTTGCATTACTGAGAAGATTTGCAAGAATTCTGTATGTCTTTGCTCCGTCAGCCATTACTGTTGGTTGAGTTTCTGGCTCTGAAAATCTTATTTCATTTCCGTTTTTCTCCATTTCAGGGGCAAATTCAGCTATAACCTGCATTGTCAGTTCAGAAAGATTCAGTTTTGATTTATTGATTGTTACATTTCCTGTTGAAACTTTTGAAGCTTCAATCAGGTCTTCAATAAGTCGTTTAAGTTTGATTGACTGATTATTTATGACAGAAATGTATTTAACGGCATTTTTATCTGTTATTTCGCACTTTGAAAGCAGATCTGAATATGAAATAAGTGATGTAAGAGGAGTTTTCAGGTCGTGAGATACATTTGTAATAAGCTCAGTTTTCATCTGTTCATTACGGACAGCTTTCTCAATTGCTTTTTCAAGTGCCTCATTTGTGTTTGTAAGGTTTGATGCAAGAATTTTGAGTGATTCAGGTACATTTGCACTTCCGAAATTAACTGATTCGTGTCTTGATGACGCATCAATAATCAAATCGAGCTTTTTAAGGTATTCAAGCATGAAATATACACATATGCAGTTATATGCAACACAGACCAATATGCCTATAAAGGCTCCAATTCCACCGTATAATACGAAAGATAATAACTGTGCACCGGATAATATAATTAAGTTGCCGAGTACATAACCTGATGCAATAAGAATTACTGTACGCTGCATCTTTTTTGGTTTATAACTGAATGACTTAATGAAGACTTTTATTGAATACCAAATTTTCCTGCAAATTTTTACTATAGCAAAAATTACTTTTGAAATGAGCATTTTTGCAAAGAATTTCTGACCGGCTTTCTTAATTCTGACGGTTGATGAAAGCCATTCTGTAAATACAAGATAACTGATTGTAAATATACTTGCAACAATGAAAGGTGTATACATCTGTATAATCTTTAAATACATTGTTGTTGTGCTTTCAATTAATTCGATTCCGAGCCATCCGCCGAGAATTGTAAGTCCTGCAACAATACCTATCGATAAAATGAAATGAATATCTGTCGGAAGTTTGTCTATAAGAGCAGTCTGTCTGTCATCATCATTCTTTTTGTGTCCGCACAGACAAAGGAATACAAAAAGAAGAATGAATGATAATATAAGTGAAATTAAAGCAATTGTAATATCTGTTGACGCATCGGATGTAAGCATATTATTGTATGAATGGAAAAGATATGAATAGGTATCGTTTCCTTCTGTCATTATGCCTGTGTCAAGATAAATCAGAACTTTAATGTTTTCTGAATCAGCAAACTTCGTCCTCAGTTCATTCTGCATGTGAATTGAAAGGTCTGAAAGTGATTCTCCGCTTCCGTCCGAAAACAGATAAATCGGAAAGCTTTTGGCATTATTTCTGAATTCTTCTTCTGTTACAGCCCGTTCTTCATTAGTTTCAATGTTACCTTTATTATCTGCCATAAAGTATTTCAATGATTTAATATGCGAAAGTCTGTCAACAGCATTGTAATATATAGTTTCGGCAGATGATGATGCATTTTCCTTGTGTGATTCATAAATTGAAAGGAAATGTTTTCTTATTTCCGTTTCATCCATATCATAACCGTTATTGTTATATAAATTAATACCTATATCATAATCAGGATTAACAGATAGTATTGTGTCATAAATGAATTCAGTTTCTGTAAATGCTGATTCTCTTACAAGAGCTGCATAGGGGAGAAGTTCAAGTCCTTTATAATTCTTAAGAATTTTTTTTGCTGCTTCTATGTTTCGTGGAATTCTTTCACCGTTTTTGTCAGTTAAGATTTCAGAATTGTCGATAACAGAGGGCGGAGAAGTTGTTGATTCCTGATTTATTGTTATTGTTGCATCTTCAGGAATATCAACAGCATCAGCTGTATATTCAAAATAAAAATATGAATCGTCATAATTCTCAACAGCATAAAGAAGCTCATCGTGAATAATTGCTGCTTTTTCAGTCAGATAATAATTTACAGCTTCATTGATTATTGTTTCTTTGTTTTTTTCAAAAGCTATTGCAACATCACTCTGATTTCTGTATTTCAGTTCATTTATATAGTATAAATCGGAATTAAGCTGTGTTTCAAAACCGTATGACTGATAAAAAGGTCTGATATCACCGCTGAGGTATTCCTCAAAACCGTAAACCATGCATCCTTCAACAGTTTTTATTCCGAAAAATACAAAACTGAAAAACAGAAGTGCCGAAAGAATAAGGCATAAGCCTTTTGTGAAAAAAGAATACTTAAATTTTGTCGACCTTGTATCCAAGTCCCCACACCACCTTTAAATATTTTGGTTCTTTAGGATTGATTTCGATCTTTTCTCTTATGTTTCTGATGTGTACCGTTACTGTTTTTTCTGTATGAAATGCGGGTTCATTCCATACTGCTTCATAAATCTGTGAGCTTGAGAGGACTCTTCCCATATTGTCCATAAGATATTCGAGAATATTATATTCTCTTGCTGTGAGTTTTACGGGTTCACCGTCAACTGTTACTTCCTTGCTGTCTTTGTTGAGTGACAGTCCGCCCGTTATTATTGCATTCTGTGTTTTCTGCATACTTCCTAAGGTGCTGTAACGTCTTAACTGTGATTTTACACGCGCAACAAGTTCAAGCGGATTGAACGGTTTTGTTACGTAATCGTCAGCACCGAATCCGAGCCCTGTTATCTTATCCGTATCTTCACTTTTTGCAGAAAGAAGAATAATAGGGAAATTGTATTTTTCTCTGATTCTGAGTGTTGTCTTAAGTCCGTCAAGACGAGGCATCATTATGTCAAGAACCATACAATGAATTTCATTTTCATTTATGACTTCAAGTGCATTGATTCCGTCTTTTGCAGTAAGAACCTCATAACCTTCATTTTTTAGGAAAATTGCAATTGATTCAAGAATTGCTTCATCATCGTCACATACAAGTACACGATACATAGTTATCATCTCCGATAAGAATTAAAAGACCGTGATTATATGATATCACGGTCTTTATAATACAAGGTAATAAATTTATAAAGATTTTATAAAGAAATCAGATTATTTCACCGATGCAGAAATCATCATGTGTTTCCGTGATTAAAACATCTCTGATTTTGCCTGAAAGATTTTCCTCTGATTTTACTTTTATGGGGGTGTAATTCTTTGTATATCCGCAGTTATAGCCATCTTTAGGCATTTCAAAAAGAACGGAAACCGTTTTGTTTTTCATTGAACCGAAATTTATACTTCTGATTTCTTCACAAACAGTTGATAGTCTGTTTGCTCGTTCGTTTTTAATCGCATTCTGAAGATGTCCATGCATTTTTGCAGCTTTCGTGCCTTCACGGAGTGAATATGGGAAAACGTGAACTTTATCAAAACAAATTTCTTTTACGAAATTCAACGTATCTTCAAATTCTTCATCTGTTTCACCGGGGAAACCTGCAATAATATCGGTTGTGATTGATGTGTCATTGAATGAATCGCGCAGTTTCTTTACAAGATGTCTGTAATATGCAGAATCATAATGTCTGTTCATTCTTTTGAGAACGGAATCACAACCGCTCTGTAGTGAAATGTGAAACTGAGGACAGAACTTATCGCATGCTGCAAAAGTATCAATCATTTCGTCAGAAATATGGTCGGGTTCGAGTGAACCGAGTCTGATTCTTTCAATGCCGTCTGTGTTCTGCGCTGTCATTACTGCATCTGTGAGTGAAAGACCGATATCTCTGCCGTATGCAGAAAGATTGATGCCGACAAATACAACTTCTTTAAATCCGTTTTCAGCAAGATTTTTGAGTTCTGTTTTTATATCAGCAATTGGTTTTGAGCGAGATCTTCCTCTTGCATAAGGAATTGCACAATAAGAACAGAAACGGTTGCATCCGTCCTGAATTTTTATAAACGCTCTTGTATGACCTTCAAAATTTGTAATGATACCGCCTGTATAGCTGTTATCATTTTTGTGCATCGTTATATCATTTATTGATTTTTTTTCTTCGAACCATTTATTGAGAGCAGAAATAAGATGGCTGTTATTTTTGTTGCCGAGGAAAATATCAGTTTCCTTAACGGCAAGTGCTTCCTCAGGAAAAGCCTGAGGCACACAACCTGTCATAACAACAACAGCATCGGGATTCTTAGACTTGAAATGTCTTACTGCTTGTCTTGTTTTTCTGTTGCTTTCAGCAGTAACGGTACACGAGTTTACTATATAAATATCAGCAATTTCTTTTGAATCAACAACAAGATAACCGTTATTTGTCAGCATTTCGGTCATTTCCTGAGATTCATACTGATTAACTTTGCATCCTAATGTAAAAATAGCAGCTTTCATTAAATCACATCCGATAAGTATTATACTATATAACAGGGTGTAAATCAAGCATATAATCAATTGTGAATTCATAAAATATATTACAATTTATATAATAAAAGAGGCGTTGTAATAATGAAAAAAATTAGTGTGATAATATTATGCATATTAATTCTGTTTACTTCTGTTACGGCAAACGGATTAAATCTGGCTGTTACTGATGTTGAAAATAACATTACATTTGATGAATCTTTAGATTATAATGGTGTTGATTGTTCTGTGGCTGTTGATGCAGAACTGATGACATTTGCAAAATCTGTTGTCCTTATGGAAAAATCAACAGGCAGGGTTCTTTATTCTGAAAATGAGAATGAAAAAGTTTTTCCTGCATCGGTTACAAAAATTATGTCAATTCTTCTTGTTTGTGAAGCTTTGGAATCAGGTAAAATAACGCTTGAAGATAAAGTTACTTGTTCTGATAATGCATCTTCAAAGGGTGGTTCTCAGATATGGCTTGAACCGGGAGAAACAATGACAGTTCACGAACTTCTTAAAGCCACATGTGTATACAGCGCAAATGATGCGTGTACTCTTCTTGGCGAATATGTTGCTGGAAGTGAAACTGCTTTTAATCAGCTTATGAATAAACGAGCAAAAGAACTCGGAATGAAAAACACTCATTTTGATAACTGTACGGGGTTAGATGATACAACTGATACACACCTCACAACAGCATATGATATAGCCGTGATGTCAAGAGAGCTCATAAAATATGACTTTATCAAAGAGTATACAACAATATGGATGGATTCACTCAGGAACGGTGAAACACAGCTTGTGAATACAAATAAACTTGTCCGTTTTTATGACGGCATAACAGGTCTTAAAACAGGAACAACCGATAAAGCAGGATGTTGTGTTGCTGCAACAGCTGAAAGAAACGGAATGGAACTTATTGCCGTTGTAATGGGCAGTGAAAACAGTAAAGACAGATTCAATTCAGCTCAGAATATGCTTGATTGGGGATTTGCCAATTATGAATTGTTTGTTCCTGTTATTCCGTCAGATTCTGTTAAAACAATATCTGTTGATTTAGGTGTAAAAGATGAAGTGAATGTTCTTTATCCTGAAATTCCTTCTGTGCTTATAAACAAAGGAAAGTCGGATAAAATAAAGGTGAATATAATAACACAAGATGGTATTTCTGCTCCTGTAACACAGGGACAGAAAGTAGGTGTAATACAGATATTATCAGGTGAGAAAATTCTTTCGGAATGTGATATAACAGCAGAAAAGGCTGTTGAAAAACTTACTTTTTTCACAGCTATGCATAAAATTCTTTCTTCATTGTGATAAAAAAAATTTAAACTTTATACAAATTTCTATTGAAAATTCTTTTCAATCATTGTATAATAAACAAAATATTTGTTTTTTTGGAGAGGCGTTTTTTACAATGGCGATTAAACTTAACTGTAAGTATCTTGATAATTTTGTCAATGCTGCTGAACTTGAAGCAGTTAAAGATGAAGTCAGGGTTGCTTACGAAAAATTGTATTCACAGAAGGCAACAGCCCAGGGAAATGATTTTCACGGTTGGCTCACACTTCCTGTTGATTATGACAAAGAGGAATTTGCAAGAATAAAAGTTGCAGCAGAGAAAATCAGAAACAACTCAGATGTTCTCGTTGTTATCGGCATCGGTGGTTCATATCTTGGTGCAAGAGCTGCAATCGAATTCTGTAAATCAGATAATTACAATGTTGTGGTTGATGATGCTCCTCAGATTGTTTTTGTCGGCAATTCACTCAGTCCTGTTGAAATTTCAGAAATTATTGAATTATGCAAGACTTGTGATTTTTCTGTAAATGTTATTTCTAAATCAGGTACTACAACAGAACCTGCAATTGCATTCAGAATTTTCAAGAATCTTCTTATCGAAAAATACGGTAAAGAAGAAGCTGCTAAACGAATCTTTGCTACAACAGACAAGGCAAAAGGTACACTCAAAGAACTTTCAGATAAAGAAGGTTTTGAAACATTTGTTGTACCTGATGATGTTGGTGGCAGATATTCTGTTCTTACAGCTGTCGGTCTTCTTCCTATTGCAGCAGCAGGCATAGATATCGATGCTCTTATGCTCGGCGCTGCAGATGCTATGAAGGAATATGATAATCCTGATATGCTCACAAACGACTGCAGTAAATATGCTGCAATCAGAAATATTCTTCACCGTAAAGGTAAGAACATCGAAATGATGGTAAGCTATGAACCTGATTACACGATGATGAATGAATGGTTTAAACAGCTTTTCGGTGAAAGTGAAGGTAAGGATAACAAGGGTATTTTCCCTGCATCCGCAATTTATTCAACAGACCTTCATTCACTTGGCCAATATGTTCAGGAAGGAAGACGTAATCTTTTTGAAACTGTCGTTCTTTTCAAAGAGCCTAAATGCGATATCGTAATTGAAGCTGATGACGACGATAGCGACGGACTTAACTTCCTGGCAGGCAAAACTTTATCTTATGTCAATTCAATGGCAATGCAGGGAACAATTCTTGCTCATACAGACGGCGGAGTTCCCAATGTTGTTCTTGAACTTGAAAAAATGGATGAGTATAATTTAGGTTATCTTATCTATTTCTTGGAGAAAGCTTGTGCTGTATCGGGTTATATGCTTGGCGTTAACCCCTTTAATCAGCCCGGTGTTGAAAGCTATAAGAAGAACATGTTTGCTCTTCTCGGCAAACCCGGTTATGAGGCTATGGCAGCTGAACTTTCAAAAAGACTTGATGGCTAACCGTTATTATAAATGTAAAGGAGACAAACAAAATGATTACATTACTTACCGGTACAAAGGGCAGCGGAAAAACCAAGAAGCTCATCGCTCTCATCGCAGATGCAGCAGCAGCTTCAGCAGGTCACGTTATCTGTGTGGAGCAGAAAGATGCTCTCAGATATGATGTAAAGACTAACGTAAGACTTGTATCAACTGACGATTACGCAGTTTCAGGCTATGATGCATTCTATGGTATTCTCGCAGGTCTTTGCGCAGGCGACCACGATATAACCGATATCCTTGTTGATGCTACACTCCGCATCGGTTCAAGAGATATGGACGAACTCGCAGCATTCCTTTCAAAGGTTAATGCTCTGAGTGAAAAAACAGATGTTAAGTTCACATTCACTGTTTCAACAGAAACAGAAAATATTCCCGCAAGTGTTAAGGAATTCTGTGAACTCGCTTAATTCATAACGGCATCCGGTCTGCCGTATGGAGATTTTCATAAAATCAGAACGGTAAAATTATAATTTATTTTGCATAAAACATATTGACAAAACAACATTTTGAATATATAATATTATCCGTTCGTATTTTGGAGGACTTTGCAGATGATTATAGAACTGCGCCGATTTTTTGAAAACGATGACATAAAACAGGATTTTTCCTACGAATTTGATACTGAGGATGAAATTATTAGTTCTCCCGTGTCAGTTAGCGGTTATGTGAAAAATTCAACAGGCATTGTTTCAATTTCAGCTCAAGCAGTTTTTACTGTTTCAACACAGTGTGCATTATGTGCAAAGGACATCAGAAAAAAGCTTACTGTTCCCGTTAAGCATTTTCTCATTGATCAGCTCAATGATGAAGACAATGATGATTATATCGTTGTTGAAAATCTTTCATTGAATCTCGATGAACTGGTAATGGAAGATATTTATCTTTCTTTCCCAACAAGATTTGTTTGCAAAGCTGATTGTAAAGGACTTTGTCCTTATTGCGGAAATGACCTGAACGAGAATGAATGTGGTTGTAAAAAGCCCGTTGATCCTCGTCTGGCGGCACTTCAGCAGCTTTTATCCGATGATGAATGATGTGTAAATTATTAGGAGGTTTTCGATATGGCAGTACCTGCAAGAAGAGTTTCAAGTGCAAGAAGAGATAAGAGACGCTCAAACGTTTGGAAGATGGATGCTCCTTCTCTTCAGAAATGTCCTCAGTGTGGCGAATTCAAGAGAACACACAGAGTTTGTGATAACTGCGGTTATTACAATGGCAGACAGGTTATCAGTGTAGAAGACTGATTGACTTTTCTTTCTTGACATTAAAGGAAGGCGGAGAGTTTAATCTTTTCCGCCTTTTTAGTGTTGTATAAATCAGGTGATTGAATGGCAGTTGTTATTAAAAATGTTAATCCTGATTCACTCTGCGGTAAGAAAGGAATTACTGCGGGGTATGTTTTGCTGTCTGTCAACGGACATGAAATAAACGATGTCCTTGATTACAGATTTTATGCGAATTCAAAGAGGATTAATATTTCGTTTCAGGCTCCCGACGGTGAAGTTGTAACTCATCGTCTTAAAAATGAGCTGAATCCTGAAGTTTTAGGGTTGGAATTTGAAACATATCTTATGGATAAACACCATTCATGCAAAAACAAATGCATTTTCTGTTTTATTGACCAGATGCCGCACGGAATGCGTAAAAGTCTTTATTTCAAAGATGATGATTCACGCCTTTCGTTCTTATTCGGCAATTATGTCACACTGACAAATATGAGTGAATCAGATATTGACAGAATTATTGAAATGCATATTTCACCTGTTAACATTTCGGTTCATACAATGAACCCTGAACTCAGAGTTCAGATGATGAAAAATCCGAATTCGGGCAAGGTTTTATCTTATATAAACAAACTTGCCGATGCCGGTATTGAAATCAATGCTCAGCTTGTTCTTTGTCCCGGTTATAATGACGGTGAAGAACTTTTGTATTCACTCAATGAGCTTGCTAAAATCGGAAAATCAATTGTTTCTGTTGCCGCTGTGCCTGTCGGGCTTACAAAACACAGAGAAGGTCTTTGTGAATTGAAAGGATATGACAAAAACAGTGCCGCAGAAGTTATCGATATGATAAATGACTTTAATTTTTATCATTACAATGAATTCGGCAGAAATTTCTGTTATGCGGCTGATGAATTCTATCTTAAAGCTGAGAGAAGAATTCCCGATTATGAATATTATGATGATTTCAGACAGCTTGATAACGGTGTTGGTATGTGGAGAGAAACAGAATCTCTGTTTCTTGAAGCTCTTGATGAAATCAAAGATTGCAGCGAGCGTAAAGTTGTAATTATTACCGGTGTAGCCGCTACCGGCTTAATGAATGAGCTTGCTGAAACATTTAAAAAGAAATTTCCTGAAAAAATTGTTGATGTGTTTACTGTTGTAAACGACTTTTTCGGTCATTCTGTTACTGTTGCAGGTCTTGTTACTGCGACAGATATAATAAATCAGGTGAAAGATCTTTCTTTATATGATGTTGCTTTTATTCCTGATGTAATGCTTAAAAGCAGTGATGAGCAGATATTCCTTGATGATATTTCACTTGAAGAAGTATCAGAAAAACTAAATGTGAAAATTATTCCGGTAGGTTCGTCAGGTGCGGAACTACTGTATCATATAATGTAAATAAGGGGAGTGTGAAAAATGAGTAAACCGATAGTTGCTGTTGTAGGCAGACCGAATGTCGGTAAATCTACACTTTTCAATAAACTTTGCGGAAAACGACTTTCAATTGTCGACGATACTCCGGGTGTAACCCGTGACCGTATATTCGGTGATTGTGAATGGCTCAATAAAAGCTTTCTGCTTGTTGATACGGGCGGTATTGAACCTCATTCTGATGATGTTATTCTGTCTCAGATGAGAAGACAGGCTCAGATTGCCATTGATAGCGCTGACGTTATTATTTTTGTTACAGACCTTAAAACAGGTGTTGTTGCTACTGATGCGGAAGTTGCTACAATGCTTCTCAAAAGCGGAAAACCCATCGTTCTTGCAGTAAATAAATGCGATACAGTCGGTGCACCTCCCGTCGAGATTTATGAATTCTATAATCTCGGTCTCGGTGATCCTATTCCAGTTTCTGCGGCTCATGGTCACGGTACGGGTGATCTTCTTGATGAAGTTTTTAAATACATCGGTGATGTTGCTGAAGAACCTGAAGAAGATGACAGAATCAAGGTTGCCATTATCGGTAAGCCCAATGTCGGTAAATCTTCTCTTGTCAACGCTATTTGCGGTGAGGAGAGAGTTATTGTTTCAAATATTGCAGGTACAACCCGTGATGCAACCGATACGGAAGTTGAAAATGAACACGGAAAATTCCTTCTTATCGATACTGCAGGTTTAAGAAGAAAATCTAAAGTTGACGATACAATCGAAAAATATTCTGTTATGAGAGCTGTTATGGCTGTTCAGAGAGCTGAAGTATGTGTTATTATGATTGACGGTACAGTCGGTTTTACAGAGCAGGACTCAAAGGTTGCGGGTATTGCTCACGAGGAAGGAAAAGCCTGTATTATTGTTGTAAATAAATGGGATGCTGTTGAAAAAGACGGTAAGACAATGGATGCATACCGTAAAAAGCTTATGAACGATTTCTCATTTATGTCTTATGCGCCCATTATCTTTATTTCAGCTAAGACAGGTCTTCGTATCAACCGACTTTTTGAGCTTATCAAGTTTGTTGATACTCAGAATGCAATGAGAATCAGAACTGGCAGACTCAACGAAGTTCTTGCTGATGCTCAGACAAGAGTTCAGCCCCCGACAGATAAGGGCAAGCGTCTTAAAATATACTATATGACTCAGCCGTCAACAAGACCGCCTACATTCGTCTGTTTCGTCAATAACAGAGAACTGTTCCATTACAGTTATCAGCGTTATATCGATAATCAGATAAGAGAAGTTTTCGGTCTTGAAGGCACTCCTACGAGATATATCATCCGTGAACGCGGAGATGAAAAGAACGGATAATTTATTAAAAGCATCTCCTTAAACGGGGATGCTTTTTTAGGTGTAAATATGAAAAAAGTTATTATAATCGGCTGTCCCGGTAGTGGTAAAAGCACTTTTGCAAAAAAACTGGCTGAAAAATCAGGTTTACCATTGTTTCATCTTGATTTATTGTATTGGAATTCAGATAAGACTACTGTTTCAAAAGAAGTATTTCGTGAAAGATTGAACAATATTCTGATTAAGGACGAATGGATAATTGACGGAAATTACGGTTCGACAATGGAACTCAGAATTTCGGCTTGTGATACAGTTTTCTTTCTTGATTATGATGTTGATGTTTGTCTTTCGGGCATAAATGAAAGAAAGGGCAAACCACGACCTGATATGCCGTGGATTGAAACAGAAGACGATGAAGAATTTCTGCAATTTATCAGAGACTATAATACGAATAGCCGTCCGAAAGTGATTGAACTTTTAAACAAATACAACGATAGAGATATTGCTGTTTTTAAGAACAGAAACGAAGCAGAACAGTACATAAATGAAATAAGGTGAAACAATGAAAATCATAAATACCTGTGATAAAATCAAATCTGTATTTTCTGACGGATTCAGCATTGACTTATGGCGGAAGTATGCAGAAGAGATATCAAAGGAACTTCCGTCAAAATGTGAAAAAGATGCAAAAGAATATGATTTCAATAAGGATGTTCTGCCTGTTCTTGAAAATGCTTTGAACAATGAAAAAATCGATTTTGTCAGCAGAAATTTTCAGACAGTTATTGATACACTGAATGATAATTTATCAAAGCTTTTTGACACGGAGCCTGACATTAACATCATTTTGTATCTCGGACTATGTAATGGTGCGGGTTGGGCAACTACACTTGACGGCAAAGACACCGTTCTTCTCGGAATCGAAAAAATCATCGAACTTGATTGGGGCGACGAAACAAATATGCGTGCCCTGATTCTGCACGAAATCGGTCATTTGTGGCATAAGTTGAACGGTAATCTGTATATTCCCGAATACACAAAACGCAGAAAAGGCATTGCACAGCTTTACTGTGAAGGTGTTGCTATGCTTTGTGAACACATTCTGTGTGGCGATGATGAATTTTATCATCAGAACAAAGATGGTTGGCTTGATTGGTGTTATAAAAACGAAAACCAAATAAAAAGAGAATATCTACGTCGTCTTGATAAAAAAGAAAGTGTTCAGGACTTTTTCGGTGATTGGTGTTCATATAACGGGCATTCAGATGTTGGTTATTTCCTTGGTTGTCGCTTTGTTGAGCATCTTATAAAAACACATTCATTGAAAGATATTGCGAACATGAAGTATCGGGTATTAAATAAAAAATTTACAGAATTTGCAAATACTGTTATAGAATCTCTCAGACTTGAAGATTATCACAAGTGTTCAAACATATGGAATATGGAGTCACAACCTCTTGCTGAAAAATGGCGTCAGGAAATTGTATCGGAAGACAGACTTGTATTTGTGTATAAAATCAATGGTGAATTCATCGGTGAAGGTGCATTGGTTTTAGATGCAGGTGACGCTGACTACACAATTCCTGACAAGCGTGTTTATGTTTCAAGAATTATAGTAAAAAAAGAATACCGAAACCGTGGCATCGGTAGTGAAATTCTTGAATACCTTATAAAAAAAGCCAAAGAAATGGGCTTTTCTGAAATGACAATCGGTGTTGATAAAGATAATATTAATGCTCTTCACTTGTATAGAAAATTTGGTTTTACTGAGGTCCTGTTTGACGGTGCAGATGAACACGGTGAGTATTTTAAGCTGATAAAAAAATTATAGGGTGATATTATGAAATCACAGATTGAATTTCGAAACGGAAAACCATTTATAAATATTGACGGTGCTTTGCATTATCCGATTGCATACACAACTTATTTTGATGAGTGCGGATGCTGGACTGACTTTATTTCTCACGGTTACAGAATGTTTTTTGTAAATGTTTCTTTTACAGATTTGCCAATTAATAATATGACAGGCTTCACGCCCTTTTTAACGGGTGTTTTTGAAGATGATGAGATGAATTGCGGTGAGTTTGATAATCTCGTCAGAAGCATTCTTATCGATTGTCCTGACGCTTTTATATTTCCTCGTATTAATATTGCTATGCCCCGTAAATGGATTGAAGAAAACCCTTACGAATGTGTCGAAACACCAACAGGAAAGAGAGAATCACTCTGTTCAGAAAAGTTTCTTAAAGACGGCTCAGAACTCCTGAGAAAGCTTATTGAGCATATCCGTTCATCTGATTATGCGGATAGGGTAGCAGGTTATCAGATTTGCGGAGGAATAACTCAGGAATGGATGCATCACGACCTTTTCGGATCGTTTTCGGAAATGGGACTTGAAATATTCAGCAAATGGATGTATACAAAGTACGGAATTGAAAATGCAGATGTTCCATCAAGAGAAACCTTTACAAAGGGCATTGTTAATGACACAACACAACGTTATATTGAATTCAGTAATGAAATGGCTGCAAGTGCAATCAATTTTTTTGCTAAAGAACTTAAAGAATATATAAACAATGAGCAGGTTGTCGGTGCATTTTACGGTTACAGCGCATTTGTGGGCAATAACCTTTACGGTCTTCACGGTCTCAACCATATAATAGATTCACCATATATTGACTTCTTTTCTTCTCCCTGTGCTTATGATGATGTAAGATGCCTCGGTGTTGACTGGGGAGATATGATTCCCGTTGATTCTCTTAAATTGCACGGAAAACTTGCATTTATTGAGTGTGATATCAGAACATATCTTACACGCAGACTTCACGATTCACGCCCTGGCAGATATTCCGAAGAATACTACGGTCTGACAGATGATAACGGCAATAAAACTGTCTGGTGCGGTCCCGAAACACAAGAATTGTCCTTGTCTGCAATCCGAAAAACATTTGCACATCAGTTAACAAAATCATCAGGCGTATGGTGGTTTGATATGTGGGGCGGATGGTATAATGAAGATAAAATAATGAATGAAATCAAAACAATGAAATTAATTGCTGATTCATCAATTAACAAAAATAATGATAATTATCCGCATTCAGATGTGGTTGTATTTGTTGATGAAAAAGCCTATGCAAACATTCCTTACAGTAATCCGCTTGACAGGACTGTTACTGATGTAAGGCGTACAATGGGTAATACGGGAATTCCGTTTGACCTTTGTATTGTTGAAGATTGTGAAAAGATTATTGATAATTATAAAGCGGCAATTTTTACAGCTCCTTATCCGTCAGAAGACGGAATAAAAGCAATTAATATGTGCAAAGAGAAGAATTTACCGTATATGACAATAACTGAGGATAAAACTTCATTCTTTGTTGAAGAATTGCGTGATTTTCTTGTAAGCAACAATGTTCATTGTTATAATGATGATGGAAATGTTGTTTATTGCGGAAACGGATATATCGGTATTCACGCAATCAATGACGGTGAAGTTAAAATTACACTTCCCGAAATATATAATGTGCGTCAGTTGCTCGGAACAGGTTTTTCATGCAGTACGACTGATATAATTTCAATTTATATGAACAAACATGATACTGTTTTATTTGAGTTATTTAAAATATAGGTGATATCAATGAAAATTGCAGTTTTAGGATATGCCGGAAGTGGGAAAACATATCTGACAGATTACATATCTGAAACGAAAAATATCCCTGCTCTTCATCTTGATTCGATTAAGTTTGATAAAGAATGGATGCCTATTGATGATTTTTTTGTACTGCCGCAGGTAAAAGAATTTATGGCAAATGAAGACTGGATAATCGACGGTTATTACAAATATCTGCTTTATGATGAAAGGCTTGAAAAGGCGGATTTAATAGTTTTGCTTCTCCTTCCTCGACTGACTTGTTTTTATCGTACAGTAAAACGAACAAAATCACGCAGACAGGATGGTTACAAAAATGACCTGAACTGGTGGTTTGTGAAGTTTTTATTGTTCGGTTGCAGGAACAAAGAAAGACGACAGACCTATTACGAAATCGCAGAAAAATATAAAGATAAAACTGTTGTACTTAAAACAATTCGACAGGTTGATGAGTTTAAGAAAAAGTTCGGGTGATAATATGAAATTATACAACTACGGGATGCCCACATTGATTGAAACAAGCACACTTCCAGAGTGTATGAAACTATGTGCGGAATTAGATCTTGATTTTATTGAACTTAATATGAATCTGCCGCAGTATCAACTCGATAAAATTGATGTTAATTATTTCAAAACCATTGCAGATGAATACGGTATTTACTATACCATTCACCTTGACGAAAATCTGAATGTATGCGATTTTAATCCGTATGTTGCAGATGCTTACAGAAAAACTGTTGTCGATACGATTGAACTTGCAAAGCAACTTGATATAAAAGTATTGAATATGCATATGGCAAAAGGTGTATATTTTACTTTGCCTGACAGAAAAGTTCTTCTTTTCTCTGAATACAAAGAGCAATATCTCAAAAGCATTGATGAATTCAGGAATATGTGCGAAACTGCTATCGGGGAAAATGATATTAAAATCTGCATTGAGAATTGCGACGGCTACGAGAATTTTCAGAAAGAAGCTATTGAACTTCTTTTAGAAAGCAAGGTGTTTGCTTTGACCTTTGATATTGGTCACAATCACTGTATTGGTGGCACAGATGAAGCATTTATTATGAAACATAAAAA
Organism: Clostridia bacterium; assembly: GCA_017549285.1. GTDB lineage: Bacteria > Bacillota > Clostridia > Oscillospirales > Acutalibacteraceae > UBA1081. Next base: position 118,745 of record JAFYVE010000030.1, on the reverse strand, counting down.
CTGTCTAAATCATATTCATCTACATGATGCTCAAGGTAGAAAAAATCACCTTGCACTCGGTACAGGTGATATGGATATAAAAAAATATATCAAGCTTGTAAAAGAGCAAAACTGCCGTGTTGTTCTGGAAACAAAGACTGTTGAAGGATTGAAACAGTCTGTAGAATGGTTGAATAAAAACATTAAAATATAAAGGAAGCAATAATATGCCTGTTTTTACTATAACGTTTTGTGCAATTATTTTATTTTTTTATTTACTTGATAATTTTATTTTTATACCGAAATCAGAGACTGTAACAATTAGAGAAAAACTGTGGGCAGGTCATAACAAAGGTTACATAAACCATGCTCTGCATCTGTCTGAAAAGAAAATCAAAAATGGACAAGTATGGCGCCTGGTATCATCATCACTTCTCCATATCGGAACGTGGCACATTGTTTCAAATATAACAGCAACACTTATTGTAGGCTATGCAGTTGAATTGCAACTCGGCACGGTAAAAACTGCACTGTGTTATATCGTCTCTGTATTAATCTCGGGACTTTATATGGCTTTTGTTTATAAGCTCCATGAGGGAGAAGGTGCTTCAACAGGAATTTACGGTCTGATTGCCGTATTTATTATGCTTTCATTCAAAAACGGTACCGTATTCTTTTCACCTGTACCGTGGATAGCATTGATAGTTCTTGCAATTTACACAGTCGGCGGAATGTTTGTCGGAAAAGCAACTGCATTCGAGCATATATCAGGATTTGTCGGCGGAATTCTGATGGGATTTATTCTGATATAAGTGGCAAACAAGGTGTGTATAAAAAAACATTTATATTGACGTAAAATAAAAAAACCACTTCAGAAGAAGTGGTTTTTTTGGCGCGCCGGAAGGGACTCGAACCCCTGACCTACTGGTTCGTAGCCAGTCACTCTATCCAACTGAGCTACCGGCGCAGTTCTTTAATGCCTTAATATATTACCACTACTGAAACAAAAAGTCAATAGCAATTTTGAAAAAATATGATACAATTTAATTTATTTTATTGAATTATATTTATATATATGTTATTATAAACAAAGGTGATTATTATGTCAGTTCAGAAGACTGTTGCTGCAATTCACGATATATCCGGAATGGGCAAGTGTTCTCTTACTGCAGCTATTCCCGTTCTTTCTGCTGCAGGAGTATCAGTATCTGTTATGCCGACTGCCGTTTTGTCTACACAGACGGGCGGTCTGAATAGTTATACTTACCGTGACTTAACGGATGATCTTCGTCCCTTTATGGCACATTGGCAGAAAATAGGCGTAAATTTTGATGCTGTATACAGCGGTTTTCTCGGCTCTTCGTCACAAATTGATATTGTCTGTGATTTTGTTAAAGAGTTCAGGCATAACGATACGTTGTTTCTTTGTGACCCTGCGATGGCTGATAATGGAGCATTATATGATACATTTGATTTTTCATTTGTTGAAAAAATGAAAAAGTTATGTTCATACGCTGATATTATTGTTCCTAACTTCACAGAAGCAGCTTTTCTTCTTGACAGGGAATATATCTCTCCGCCTTATACAAAAGAGTATACAGAGGATTTGCTTAAATCCTTGGCTGAAAAGTTCAATTCGAAATATGTTGTTCTTACAGGTGTTGATTTTGACGGTAAATTTGTTGGTGCAGGAGCTTATGATGCTGAAAATGATGTGATAACATATTCACTTTCTGAACGAATTGACGGAATGTTTCACTCAACGGGTGATTTGTTTGCATCATCTCTTCTCGGTGGAATTCTTAACGGTTTTTCTGTTAATGAATCTACAGAAAAAGCAATTGAATTTGTTGTTAATTCAATCAAAGAAACGGTAAAAGTCGACGGAGACTCAAGATTTGGTCTTGCTTTTGAACGGTGCTTACCGATGTATATGAAAAGTCTGGAGTTAATATAATGGCTGAACTTAATATTGTACTTATAGAGCCTGAAATCCCACAGAATACTGGTAATATAGCTCGAACTTGTGCCGCAACAGGTGCAAGACTGCACCTTGTGGAGCCTATGGGATTCAAGGTTGATGATAAAAAACTCAAAAGAGCAGGACTTGATTACTGGTATCTTCTTGATATAACTTATTATAAAGATATTGATAACTTTTTTGAAAGAAACAAAGACGGAAACTTCTTTTTTTTCTCGACAAAAGCAGATAAAACTTATGCAGATATAGAATATCCCGATAATTCTTATCTTGTTTTCGGCAAAGAAACAAAAGGTCTTCCCGAAGAATTGCTTTATAATAATCACGAGACAACTGTCCGCATTCCTATGATTGACGACGCTAGAAGTCTGAATCTTTCAAATGCTGTTGCAATCGGTGTTTATGAAGTTCTCAGACAGTGGAATTTTCCTGAGCTACGTCAGAAAGGACAGTTAAGAGACTATAAATGGTAGGTTTAATTTATGTCACTTATCAAATTTATGACAATTTGTGATGATGAATTATTATTGCAAAACAGACTACTACTAAAAAAATATGATATATCAGCTTATCCGTCGGTTTATTTTTGTGAAAAAAAACCGTATATTGATACGATAAATACAAATTCTGAATTGTTTTATAAAGATTTCAAAACCGGAAAAGTTACTTCTTTACCTACAATCCCTGCTGATTTTTTTGAATATGAGTTTCAAAATGCATATAACAGCGGATATTTTGGTGTTTTTATTATATTTCCTCATAATAGATGGACTGATTTCAAACATCAGGCAGAAATTGCAAAGAAGAGATTCCTTCGTAAAATTGAAATTGATGAGGAAGGTTTTATTATTAAATTTTATGATAGCAAGACTTTTGCGGGAGGAACAGTTTCTCAGACTCTTGAATTTGCTAAGCTTTATCAGAATGCTCACTTTTCAGTAAAAGACTTTTATGATTTAATAAGAAGTGAAAAGCAGGATAAATATACCTATATTCTTTCAAAAAATGAGAATATGTTTGATGCGGATACAGGATTAAAAGGTTATATAATAAAAAACAATAAAATTACGCGTATGGATATTTCTCAGCATTCTGATTCTGTTATATATGATTTGTTTGCTGAAGATTTTGTCAAGCATTCAAATGGATGCAGATATGATGTTTCTGTAGGTTATAATTGTGATTTTGCAGGGAATATACTCGGCCGAATTTCAAAACTTTCTGGTTTATCTCCGTCTTCTGCAATAAAATACGGAGTACCTACAACCCGGATTCTCGGTAATTCTGCATTATGTCTCAGTTTTGTAAAAAAATTCGGGTTGAACAGTACATATCTGTATAATAAAAATAGTAAAAAATATTAATTTTTTCAAAAAAAAAGTTATTTTTTAAAAAAAAGTATTGAAATTATTGCTATATTATGTTATTCTATATATGGGAAAATGATTTCTCTAAAATAAAGTAATAAGGGGTGCCAAATAATGGAAATTTTCCAGAAGCTTTATGATTTCATCATGAATTTCATCAACTTGATCAAGAATTTTGTTGCTGAAGTTAGATCAAGAAACGACGGCTAATTTAAAAGCTGAAACCGACTTTAAGTCGGTTTTTTTTCTGCAATAAAAAAATAAACTCAGTAACTTATGATGTTACTGAGTCTTTTTTTAGTTTGCAATATTATCATAAATTTTATTAAGAACATTCATTCCGAAAAATGACAACAGACAAGCAGTTCTTGTTCTTAAACAGACATTTTTATCCTTAAGAGCATATTTTCTGAATGTTTTAATATTTCTGATAATATGATTGAGTTCTTTCTGATATTTATCAGGTTGTGTTCTCATTTTCATATAAACCCAGAAGTTATTTTCAATCAGTCTGTTGACTGCAGGAAGGAATAGCTCAGGGTAATCTTTGGTTACAATCCGCATAAATGCATCTGAAAGTTCAATGTAATCATAAAACTTTGAAAAATCAACCGTATGCATTGCACTTGATTCGTGCTGAACATAATAATAATCAGGCTGATAAAGATGTGCAACTGATTCAGCTTTAAGAAAACATTTATACATTGTGAATGAATCTTCACCCATACGATATTGAGGAAAACGAATATCAGAGAAGATTTCTTTTTTGTATAGTTTACAACAGCATGTTGCATAACAGGTTTTGCCGTAAAGCATATCAGATAATGTTTCAATACCTGATTTTAAAGTAACAGTACCGTATGGTGCTTTTTGTGTAAATAATTCAAGCTGTTTTCCGTCGTGCCATATTTTGTACTGATTTGATGTTGTAATATCGGTGTTGTATTTTACTGCTGTTTCAAACAGATGTTTTACATAATCTGTAGAAACATAGTCATCGCTGTCAATAAAACAGAGGTAATCACCCGTTGCAGTTTCAATACCTGAATTTCTTGCCGCTGATACACCGCTGTTTGATTTATGGATAACTTTTATTCTGCAGTCTTTTTCTGCAAATGTATCACAAATGTTTCCTGAATTATCAGTAGAACCGTCATTTACAAGAATAATTTCAATGTTTTTATATGACTGTTCAATGACAGAACTGATACTTCTATCAATATATTTTTCAACATTGTAAACTGGAATAATGACGGAAATCAAAGGTGTCATCATGCTACCTCATTATTTAATGAAATTTCATTATTTTCAGATATTGTATTTTTTGTTGTTTTCTTCGATTTTAAAGTTGATATAATCTGTTCAAACATTATTACAAAGAACATTCCCTGATATACAAAACCTGCAATAACCTGATTGATTTTTGACTGATAGGGAACACCCAGATTCATAAATATCTGTTTTGCGGCATCTTCATGGAAATACCATAATACCGGAAGCGGAGTGAGAAGTAATGCAAAACAGAGAATATAGAAGTAGTCGATTTTATGTCTTTTTTCAGCAGGATAACCGTTTCCTTCATCATCAAATAAGAACATAATGAAAGGAATTATAAGGAATGTGAGAGCATATGAGCTTGAAGCAGAAGGAATATTAAGCATAATATATGCAAGCAAGAAAATCTGTTGCCATTTCTTTTTTGTGAAAGCAAGACCAGCAATTGCAACAGCTTCGGTTATACACATTACAATAGTTGCAAGTTTTGTGTTTAACGGATTTACAAGGAAAACAAAATTCTGGATACTTACACTACTGAAATTAAGTCTGTTCTTCTTTTTTGTTGCAAATGAAATCAGATTTTCAATAATGTTTGAAAGTGCAGAAGAATCACCGTTTGCAGCAAGTAAGTTGTTGTTTGTAACTGATGCTAATGTTAAACCATTATTAAGGCCGATTGAAAGGGTTTCGGGTTTGTTGATAAAGAAAATAAAGGGAAGGAAAACAGCAATAATGCCGTATACAACAAGTCTTGCTGCATCCTTATATTTTTTTTCAAAAAGAAGAAGCAGACCGAAAATTGCAGGATAAAGTTTAATGCCGGCGGCTATTGCAAGAGAAATATATGACAATTCACGTATGATTTTATTGTCAACATCTTTGAAGAAAATAAAGAACATTGTAAATATCATACTTAAAATTATAATATTACCTCTTTCAATGCAATACATAACAGGATATGATAAAATCAATGCAAAAGAAATAACTGAATTGAGAACTTCTTCCTTTTTCTTGTTTTTCCATTTTAATCTGTTGACATATGTGTTGATTATAGTAGACATAGAAAGGATGATTATACACGCAAAAATGATATATACCATCATACATTTCTGGTCTGACTGTAATAATACTCTCTGCTTATTCGGTAAATCAACAAGATCATCAGACACAATAAACCCGAGTATTTTGAATATAAGTAGACTCAGAGGTGGATAGATGTTGTTTCTGGCTGTATAAACATCTTCTGCTCCTGCATCTCTTATAGAGTTGAAGAAATCCATATACATATCAGTATAAGGACCATTATGGAAGAGCATATATTTCCAGGATTCACCGCCACTTGCAGCAGCAAAAACAGATGCTACAAAAATACTGATGCCAAAAAAAATCAAAAAGAATTTTATAAGCCCTGTTGTTGTAGGATTTTTTGATTTAAGAGTCAACTTATTTTTAGGTGTTTTTGTTTCCATATGTGAACCCTTTCAAAATATATTTATATTCTTTCATATTTTAACATAATATTATATTTTTTTCAATAGATAAAAATTTATTATTTACAACATAATGAAAATAAAAAATGAGTCCGAAGACTCATTTTTTTATTTGTTATTTGAGTTTGTATGTTCTTATGAAAGTTGAAACAAGTTTGTTGTAATCTGAAATTGTAAATACAAGCTCGTTGTTTTCATCTTTTGTTACGCTGATGCCTTCGGCTTCCGTGTCATATCCCGTTGTATTTCTGTCAAACAGGAGTGTGACTTCACCCGTTGAAATATCAACTTCATAAACAGTCTTGTTTTCGCCCTTGGGGTCGCAGTTAAGGTATACTTTGCCGTCAATGACATCGCCTGCCTGAACTCTGTAAACTGTTTCAGAAAGTTCAACTGTGTGAGAAAAACTCATATCGTCGATGTTATATACGACAAGCTTGTCAGCTTCATTGAACTGTGATGTGTAGAGATAATTTTCATCTGTTGCACACCATGCTATTCCGTCCTTGAGGTATGTCCAGTCAACAGCATAATATGTACCTGTGTATTCAAGTGTCTCTGCATCATAGAGAAGCACGAGAGGGTCTGTTTCAGGCTTATTTTCAACGGGAGCATAGATTATTCCGTTTTGCACGGAAATGTCACCTATGTGGTCATAATCGAGTTTTTTGAACTCAGAGGGAAGTGCATCAAGGTTTTCCTTGATAACTTCGCCTGTTGCTTTGTCAATTATTCCGACACAGCAGATTTTGATGCCTGAAAGTGAGCCTGATGTATAGAAAAAATCGCCCTCTTCATCAACCCCCTGACCGCAAAGGAATGCGTCGATGAGTGAATAACCGAATTCGTTTGTGATTTCTGCTGTTTCTGTTGATGCGGGAGTGGGGCAGATAACAGATGAAATCATCATTATAACTGCCGTAAGAGGAGTGAGCGCCATTTTAAGATAACTGAATAATGTGCCTAACATGATTTATTCTCCTTTTTTATTAATCTCCTAAAAGACCGTAATATCTGCCCATCCAGTAGGGAAGAAGATAGATGTAGGGCATCATAGCTCTCATACCGTTTGCACCGGTTGAGGGAAGTGTTGATGTTCTGTTTACCTGCTTTGTGTTTACGTTTACAAATTCCTCACAGCCTGAATCGCATACACACTGATTGCCGTCATAATGAACAAGGACTCTTGAACTGTATTCAACGGGGTATTTAAGCTGTGCGGGAGCACCCATAGCTTCCTGTTCTGTATCCCATACTATGTCTTTTCTGTAGCTGTTGTAAACAGGCCAACGGATAAGGTCAAGGTTCATTTCAGAGAGTGATTTTGCTGCATTTTCAATGTCGCAGGGGTTGTTTGTGAGTGCGCCGTATGTGATATTGAACATAGGTGAACGCTCAATTTTTTCATAATCAAAATGATGAGTAAGACCCATTTTGAAAATTTCGTTATGAGCTTCATTCTCTGTGTAAACGATAAGGGGATAGATGTTTGTGAAGTCAAGCTGGTCGTCGATGTGAGCAAGATGACCGTCTTCACACTTGTACTGCATACAGTTCATTGCATAATGGTGCTTTCTGATAAGCATATTATATACATCGTTGTATTTTTCTTCACCTGTGACGTGATATGTTGTCTTGAGGAAAGAGAGGATTTCAAGTGAGTTTGTGCCTCTTTCATAATACCATCTGTCGTCATTGTTGAGAAGGTCAGGTTCCCAGTTTGCCCATGTTGTGGGGACACCGTCAACGTCGCAGAGGTGGAAGTTGTTTTCAAGAATGTGGTCTGTGATTGTCTTTACAACTTCTGCAATTCTCTTTTTCTCTTTCTTATCAGCAACAAGGTCGAAATAGATGCCGTATGCATAGTAGTGACCAGTCATTTCGTCACTTGATGTTTCACCGAGCCATTCGCAGTCGGGATTATCCTCGCAGATGTGCCATTCTTCACGGTTGCCTGTCATAAAATTCTCTTCGTGAGAATATCTTGTGGCTCTTGCCGTGAAACCTTTCTTTCCCGTTACTTCTGTAAGTTTAATCATAGCTTCAACGGCTCTCTTAGCGTTGGCTTTTGCCTCTTCAGAGCCTGTTACGGCATAACGGAAGCACTGACTTGCACAATAAAGCCCTGTGAAAAGACCGTCATTGTCTGAATTGGGAAGCCAGCCTGATTCAAGGTCGCCGTATTTTCTAAGCTCTCTTGTAACCTGATAGCCCTCGTTTCTTGTGAAGTATTTAACTGCCATTGCATCGTAGTGAGCAGCCTTTTCTGCAAGAGTCATAACTTTTGTTGTGATGACACTGATACCTGCGGGAGTGACGGCTGCAATAGTACCCTTGTCGGAAACGGTAATCTTTGTTACACAGGGATGCATAAGCCATCCGCCGAATGAATAATATGAAATCTTACCTTCGATAAGAGTTACAATTCCTGTGTTTGTTGCAAAATACTTTTTACCGTCCTTTGCAAAGAACATATCGTTAAATGAGCCTGCAGGAACAGAATAGAAGTCGTTTCCGTTGAACCAGAAGCTTCTTCCGTCATATATGTTAAGACCTTCATCGGAGCCGACCCATACGTGACCGAGCGCATCGATTGAAACACAGTTGATACTTCTTGAAAGAACGGGAGTCATTTCGGGGATAAGCTCTGCCCAATGACGGCGTTTGCCTTTCATTGACATAAAGCCTTCTTCTTTTGAACCGATATAGACAGTCTCGCCGTATTTTGATTTGTTGTCAAGGGCAGCAACACAAACAGTGTCTTCGGGCAGACCGACAACGGCTTCAAAACCGTCTTCTTTTTTAAGGTAAAGTGTAGTTTCCGTAATGAGCCAGAATGAACCGTCAAGAGCTGTTGAAACATCAATGACGGGAGCATCAAATTCTGCAATTTTCTTTGTCTTACCCTTTTTGATTTCGCACAATGTGTTACCTGCAGCGCCGTAGAGTTTACCTTCTGCAGAGAAAATCTTTGATGCAGCAATGTTTGTCTTTTTTGTTTTTCCGTCAGCGTATTCAAAAACACCGTCAGGCTGTGCGATGTAAAGTGTTTCACCGTCAAATGCAACGGAAGTGACATTTTCGCAGTCAATGCCGTTGTCGGCTGTCAGAAAAACTTTGTCAAGCTGTCTGAACTCACCGAGGTTGAATGTTGATTTCTTCATATAAATTCTCCTGTAAAAATATTGTTTTCGTTAAGCCAATCGAGTACGTCATTATAAATGCCCTCATAGTCATCTTCATTTAGGATTTCGTGACGAAGACCGGGATAAATCTTCATAAAGGTGTCTGCACCGTAGTATTCGTACTTATCACAAGCCGAAAGTACACCTCTGCCGAAAAATCCTATAGGGTCTTTACCTCCCGAAATGAGCATAACGGGGAAGCCCTGAGGAACGACTGCATAACAATCGTCGGAAGATGCTCTGAGAAGGATTTTTGCGACCATCATAGCACTTGAATTTGTTATCGGATAGTCGAAATAGGGGTCATTGAGAGCTTCGTCTCTGTTTTCACGGCTGACGGATAGCCACGCACTTTCGTCATCCTCTTTGAAGTATTTTGCTGTTATCTTGCCGAGCACTTCACTGCCTGTGTCGGAATATTTATCCGCGCCTATCATTTCACCAAAGGGGAGTACCCATTCGGAAAGCACTGAAAGTTTGCTGTTTACGTGGGTTGTACCTGAGAGGATGAGTCCGGAAAGACCGTCACCGAACTGAGCCGTATAAAGTCTTGCAAGGAATGAACCCATTGAGTGCCCGAGAAGATAATAAGGGAAGTCGGGGTATTTCTTTTTCATTATATTGGCAAGAACGTTCATATCGTCAACCATACGGATATCCGTGTCACGTGCGCCGAAATTGCCAAGCTTTCCGCTTTCTGCTGCAGCTTTACCGTGACCTAAATGGTCGTTACCGCATACTACATAGCCGTTTTCACAAAGGAATCGTGCGAATCTGTCATAACGGTCAATGTGGTCTGTAAGTCCGTGAGAAATCTGTACAACGCCCATAGGTGGAATCTCGTCATTCCGCCATATCAAGGCTCTTATCATATCTTCACCCGTGGTGGAGTTATAAAATGCCTGAGTTCTGATTATTGACATAAAATCACCTTATTTATAGAGGTATACTCTTGCTTCGTAGGGCTTGAGTACACAGCTGTTGCCGTTTGTCTTTGCTTCCTTATATGTGTGCATTGCAAGTTCACCTTCATCGAGGCTGAAGCCTGCAGGAGCATCAAAGAGCATAGGCTTGTCGCTGAATGAACAGATAACGAGCATTCTCTGATCTTTATAGTGTCTTGAATAAACGAAAAGGTCTTTTCTGTCAGCAAAATGCTCTTTATACTGACCGTAGATGACAATTTCATTTGCTTTACGGAATTTTATAAGTTTTCTGTAGTAATGAAGAATTGAATCGGGGTCTTTTTCAGCTGCTTCAACATTGATTTCGGTGTAATTGGGGTTGATGTGGAACCAGGGCTTATCTGCTGTTGTGAATCCTGCATTCTTTTCAGCGCTCCAATGAACAGGAGTTCTTGCGTTGTCTCGGGATGCATAACGAGCCATCTTCATTGTAGTTTCCTTGGGCAGAATCTTACTTACCATCTTGTAAACTGTGACTGTGGAAACATCCTCATACATATCGATTGAGGGAAGAGAGATATTTGTCATACCGATTTCCTGACCCTGGAAGATAAAGGGAGTACCGGAAAGGCACATATACATTGTTGCAAGCATCTTACCGCTTTCAACACGGAATTTTTCATTACCGTAACGGCTGATTATACGGGGCTGATCATGGTTTTCAAGGTAGTTTGCATTCCAGGCTTTACCGTAGAGTTCTGTCTGCCAGTTCTTGTAAACATTTTTGAGCTTTTTAAGGTTAAAGGGTGTGTGAAGCCAGCTGTTGAGGAAACAGTCAGCTTCCATATGCTGAAAGCTGAACATCATATTGAGAACCTGATCTTTGCCCTCGGAGATGTGTTTGAGTGCTTTCTTTGTTGTCATCATAGGAGCTTCACCGATTGTGACAGTATCGTAATTGTCGAGGACATCGTGCTTGTACTCTGCAAGATAATCGTGAAGGTGAGGGCCGTCCATATAGTGCTCCATACCGCCTATGATGGGTACGGGAATACCGTCGGGAAGACCTGCATCCTTTGAAATGTATGTGATAACATCTTCACGGAATCCGTCTACACCCATATCAAGCCAGAATTTCATAATATCCTTGACTTCCTGACGTACCTTGGGATTATCGTGGTTGAGGTCAGGCTGCTCCTTTGCGAAAAGGTGAAGATACCATGCGTCTGCCTCTTCATCAAATTCCCATGCACTTCCGGAAAAGTTTGACTGCCAGTCATTGGGAGGAAGCTTGTTTCCGCATCTACCTTTTCTCCAGAAATAGTAATCTCTGTAGGGGCTGTCAGGGTTCTTACTCTGCTTGAACCATTCGTGCTGGTCTGATGTGTGGTTGATAACAAGGTCCATAATAACCTTGAGACCTCTTGCGTGAGCACCATCAAGTACAGCTTTGAAATCTTCATTTGTGCCGAAATATGATGCAATCTTTCTGTAATCTGAAATGTCATAGCCGTGGTCTTTGCCCGGTGATTCATAAAGGGGAGAGAACCAGATAGCGTCAACGCCGAGGCTCTTTATGTAATCGAGCTTTCCGAGAATACCGATAAGGTCGCCCACACCGTCACCGTTACCGTCACAGAATGAACGGGGCCATATCTGATAAACTGCCATTTCTTTGTACCAGCATTTTTTTATGTTTTGACTCATATTGTCAGATCCTTTCCGTCAGATATATTCTTTGAGATATTTAAGGCTTTCTGCCGTGCAGGTTGCCTTGATGTCTGATTTTTCATACATTTCGGGTGTTGTGACACCTGAATAGACGAGAACACTCTTTGTTCCGTTTTTCATTCCGATTGCAATATCTGTTTCAAGTCTGTCACCGATAAAACAGATTTCTTCTCTTGTACAGCCGAGCTTGTTTGTCACATAATCAACCGTATGACCGTAAGGTTTGCCGATAATAATATCGGGATATCTGCCCGTTGAAGCGGCAAACATTTCAATCATTGAGCCTGTATCAGGCATAAAACCGACTGCAAGGGGACAGTTTTTGTCGGGATGTGTTGCGATATATTCGGATCCGTTTGCAATGAAATTAGCGGCTTTGTTGATTTTTTCATAAGTGAGTGTAGTGTCAAAACCGAGAAGTACAATATCGGGACTGTCGTCAACAAGATTAAGACCGGCTTTTACGCAATCCCTTGTGAAATTCTCATTGCCTAAAAGATATATTCTTTTGTCGTTTCTCTTTCTCTGAATAAAATCAATTGCAACGTGTGAAGAAATTATAATTTTTTCTTCAGGTACGGGATAACCGATTTTAACGAGCTTGTGAAGACACTCTGCGGCATCGTGGGATGAGTTGTTTGTAAAGAAATAAAAGTCCTTACCTTTTTCAGGAAGTGCATCTGTGAATTCATTTGCACCCTCAATCATATTGTCACCCAGATAGAATGTACCGTCCATGTCAATTATGAAGTATTTTACGTCTTTTAACATTTGTATTCTCCTGTATCAAAATAAAATTTGCAAAAATAAAATTATCACACAACATAACCAGAAATAGCCGTGAACGCCCTTTTCTCCGTTGTTGAATCTGATTTCATTCTCTTCAATTCTTTTCATCTCATAATATGCTGTTTCATAAACAAGTGTATAAGTGAAAAGTGTTGTGTGCAATGGGAATGATTTTTCTGAAATAAAAATATGAAGTAAAGTTGCAACAAAGGGGATTAAATATATGATTTTACTGATAACGGTTGCTTTGTTATGGTCAATTTCTTTTTCAAGAAGTTCCTGAGCGAGAACATGCAAAACAACGGGAAGTGCAACGATTTCAATAACTCTGTGTGCGCCTGTCATTCCGAGTAATAATGGGATTATGCTGTAAATTGCAAATTCCGTGTCGTTGCAAAGCTTTTTGTATTTTTTGTATCCTGCACTTTTATTCGGTCTTATTATATACTGGATATAATCAACACCAAGAATAACAAGATAGAGAACAGTCAGCAGAAATGTGATTTTGCTTTCGGGTATGTATGAATGTAGGCCTTTTGCATCAATCAGACTGAACTTTTCTGCAAACAAAGGTTTTGCAAGAATGAATGTGACTGAACATCCTATACCACCGAAGGCTCCCAGCGTACATTCCATCAGCTTCCACGTTTCAAGAGCATTTTTCCTGTACAGCTTATCAAAAAGGTGTTTGCCCTTTTTGTTCGGATATTTTCCTTTAATCTGCATTATCTGACCGATTACCCAGCCGACAGAGCCCGAAAGGAATGACCCGAGAAGCATTGTCAGACAGGACCAATCCTTTATTATAAATGCAAAAATTATTATTTCAATCAGAATGCCGAGCAATCCGCCCCAGGATTCCTGACGTTTTATTGAAAAATAGATTTTAGGGAATCTGTTCTCATCGGGTTTTAAAGGTTTGTTGAAAATAAAATAGAATGTCAATGCAAAAACAGGCAACAGACAGAAGAAAAGAATAATCTGCCAAATTTTAAGTTGCCCCGAGATAGCCGTGATGAATAAAGAAAGTAATCCTCCGAAAATACCGAACCATATACCGCCTTTAAAAAAAAGAGCAATAAGACCTTTTGTGAGTGTGGGGGAGTTTTTTTCTCCCATTGAAAGATGAAGTGTTTCTCCGTAAGTCATACAGCCGCCGCAATACATCGTCAGCGCACCTGCGCCTGCAAGAATCCACGGAGAAGAAGCAAGAACCTCGGAGCCTGAAAAAAGCGCCATAAGAAGTCCCATTAATGCACCGGGAAGCATTGCCCCCTTTTCACCGCCGATAATGGTGCCTCTCATACCCCAACCGTATGAAACTGCAATACCTGAAAAAATAACAAAAATTATGATATCTGTTATGTTCAAATCAATCACCTCAGAAATCTTTTGTCATAAGTATTCCTGCGCCGAAATTAAGAAAACTTTTAAATCCGTTCTTTTGATAGAATCTGACAGCATTTGAGTTTGAGCTATTTACAACAAGCATAACCGAATGAATCCCTTTTGCCCCGAGACTGTCTGTAAGAGCATTGATGAGCTGTGTGCCGTAGCCTTTGTGCTGATATGCAGGAAGAATATCAATGTGCAGATGTGCCTTGCACTTTTTTGAAGCAGGCAGGTGTGCAATTATTTCTCCCCAGGAGTAAAGATATTTTATTATACCTTTTGATTTTATGAGTGACCTGTAGGTCGCTGTCTTTTTTATGTATTTTTTCATATTTTCACTGCAGAGAATATATCCGACAGCATTATCATTATCATCTGCAAGAACAAAACAGTTCTGAGGTTCCTGTTCAATGTAATAATCACAGTATAGATTGAGAATAAACAGCTTTTCCTTTGCTGAACTGTTTTCTGCGCCTGCAGTGACAATGCAGATGTTTCTTACATTGTTTTTGTCTTTTTCCTGATAAGGTCTTACTGTCATAAATATTACTCCCGTGTGTTCTGCACGACCATAATTTAACACAATAATTATATAAAAAAATAATATTTTTGTCTACTGTTTTTATAAAAAAAGTATTTTATTTTTATATCTTTTATGTTATATTAAACAAGAATGGAGAGATTTATAATGAGAATTGCAACAATCGGTACATCCTGGATAACGGAAAGCTTTATTGATTCATCGAAATATGTTGACGATATCGATATTTATGCTGTTTATTCAAGAAGTGAAGAAAAGTCAAATGCATTTGCACAAAAGAATAATGTAAGCAGATATTATTTTTCACTTGATGAAATGCTCGGTGATGAAAATATTGACGCCGTGTATATTGCAAGTCCTAACTCAAAACATTTCGAACAGGCAAAAATGTGTCTTCTGGCAGGCAAACACGTTATCTGTGAAAAACCTATGGTTGTCACAGCCAAAGAGCTTGAGGAACTGTATTCAATAGCAGACAGCAGAAATCTTATTCTTCTTGAAGCGATGAAATCAATGCATTCTGACGGTCTTGCCGTTATAAAGAATGCACTTGCCGATATAGGTGAGATACGTACTGCACAGATTGATTTTTCTCAACATTCATCAAAATACGCCGCATATAAAAGAGGGGAGAATCCCAATATCTTCAACCCGGAAATGTGTACGGGAGCACTTATGGATTTGGGCGTCTACTGTGTTTATTTTGCTCTTGAAATTTTCGGTGAACCCGAAAATGTGATTTCTCACTCCGACTTCCTCGAATCGGGTTCCGATTGTACGGGGACTCTCATTTTTATTTATAATGATAAGACGGTGACAATCACATATTCCAAAACAGCAAACGGTTTTCTCGGCAGCCGTATCCTTGGTGAAAACGGAGCAATTACAATTAATTCCGTTTCAAAGCTTACAGGAATAAAACGATATTATAATGACGGAACAACAGAAGAACTTTATCCCGTTATTGATGAAAACATTGTTATGTCAAAAGAAATTGAAGCTTTCAGGGATTTTGTCAATGGAAAAAACAAGGATTATTATGATTATTGCAGAAAAACAGCCTTTGATTCCTGCAGAATAATCGAGAATATCAGAAAGGAAAATAATTTCAGTTTCTGATAATGAGGTGTCAATAATGAAATATATAAATGTGTTAAACAATAAGTCGGTTTTTGCCGACGGAATTCACGACGATACAAAAGCATTGCAGTCCTGTATTGACGAAGTAAAAGACGGCGGTACCGTATATTTCCCTGACGGCACATATCTTATTTCAAATGCTCTGATTTTCTATTCAAATCAGGTATTTAAACTTTCGGATAAAGCAATAATTCTCAGAAACTACAAGAGTGAGCCTGTTACAAAATATCTTCTTGCTTCTTTTTCCAAACCCGAATGGGGTGGTTATGACGGCACTCACGATGTCGTGATATCAGGCGGTATTTTTGACGGCAATGCTGATACAACAGAGAAATCTACACTTATCAACACCGTCCATTGCAGAAATATCACAATCGAAAACTGCCGTTTTGTCCATTGCTCACAGTGGCATATGATTGAAATAAATTCAACAGAAAATGCCGTTGTAAGAAATTGTGTTTTTGACGGACCTACATACACAAGCGTCAGCGATATTCTTTATAATGAAGAAATTCAGATAGACCTTGCACGCGAAGGTTCATATGGTCCCGTATTTAACTGTGACGGCACTCTGATTGACTTTAGCCGTGACGACACCGTCTGCCGTAATATAAAAATCCACGATAATATTTTTAAATGTGACGGTTTCCCGGGGGTCGGTCATCACGGCGATGCACCTCACAATAATATTGAAATTTATAACAATATTTTTGACGGTCCTTGCGGCAGATACGGCTTGAGCCGAGGTTACATCTTTTTCAGACCTATGGTTTATGACATAAAGGTCAGGGATAATCTGTTTATGGCTCCCGAAACAACAGATTCACCTGCATACGGCATTATTTCGGAAAATCCCGATAAATCAGTTCTTGTTTCCGAAAACAATGTTTTTACAGGCAAAATTGATAAAGAAATTTTTTAATCAGAGGTAAATAATATGATTTACAAAAAAAACAGCGAAAAGATTCTTTCAAAAGAACTTTTTAAGAATCCGACAAGTGAATACAGAGGAACACCTTTCTGGGCATGGAACTGTAAACTCGATAAAGAAGAACTCAAGTGGCAGATTGAAGTGTTCAAAGAAATGGGGCTTGGCGGCTTCCATATGCACGTAAGAACAGGTATGGCAACACCTTATCTTTCTGATGAGTATATGGATATCGTAAAAGCCTGCGTTGAAAAAGCAAAAGATGAAAAAATGCTTGCCTGGCTCTATGACGAAGACAGATGGCCCTCAGGTGCTGCAGGCGGCCTTGTAACAAAAGATAAGAAATATCGTGCAAGATATCTTCTTTTCACTCCCGATTCTTATGAAGACAGCAAAGCCAGTCTTCAGATAAATGATTCAAGAAGTGAAGGCGGAAGAAACGGTGAGGGTGATTTTATTGCCGCTTATGATGTTATTCTTGATGAAAAGGGTTACCTTAAGTCATATAAAAGAATAGATAAAAACGATTCTGTAGAAGGCACAAAATGGTATGCCTATATGGAAGTCTGTTCATCATCAAGCTGGTACAACAATCAGGCTTACCTTGATACTCTCAGCAAGGATGCCGTAAAACGATTTGTTGAAGTTACTCACGAAAGATATAAGGAAACAGTTGGTTCTGATTTCGGAGATGCCGTACCTGCAATTTTCACGGATGAACCGCAGTTCTGCAGAAAACAGACACTCAATAACTCAACAGATAAGCACGATATCAATCTCCCTTGGACAGATGATATCCCCGAAACATATAAAAAAGCATACGGTGATGATATTCTCGATTTTCTCCCAGAGCTTTTCTGGGATAAAAAAGAGGGCGTAAGTCTTGCCCGTTACCGTTATCATGACCATATTGCAGAGCGTTTTTCAGAGGCTTTTGCTGATGTGTGTGGTAACTGGTGTCGTGAAAACGGACTTTATCTCACAGGTCATATGATGGAAGAGCCGACTCTTGAAAGCCAGACTGCAGCTCTTGGTGAAGCAATGCGTTCATACAGAGGCTTTGACTTACCGGGTATTGATATGCTTTGTAACAGTTATGAATTCACAACAGCAAAACAGGCTCAGTCAGCTTGTCATCAGTTTGGTAATGAAGGTGTCCTTTCAGAGCTTTACGGTGTAACAGGTTGGGACTTTGATTTCAGAGGTCACAAACTTCAGGGCGACTGGCAGGCAGCTCTCGGTGTAACTGTCAGAGTTCCGCATCTTTCATGGGTTTCAATGGCAGGTGAGGCAAAGCGTGACTATCCCGCATCAATCCATTATCAGTCACCCTGGTATAAGGAATATTCGTATGTGGAAGACCATTTTGCAAGAGTTTATACTGCAATGACACGAGGCAAGCCTGTTGTCAAAGTCGGTGTTATTCATCCCGTTGAAAGTTTCTGGCTCCATTGGGGACCTAAGGATAAATCAGAAATTGCCCGTGATGCACTTGATGAAAAGTTCCAGAATGTCACAAACTGGCTTCTTAAGGGCAGTATTGACTTTAATTTTATTTCAGAGTCACTTTTCCCCACACTCTGTGAAAAGGGCACAAATCCCCTTAAAGTCGGCAAAATGGAATATGATGCTATCGTTGTTCCCGATTGTGAAACTCTCCGTTCATCAACACTTGAAAGACTTGAACAGTTTGTTGCAGACGGCGGTAAACTCATATTTATGGGATCTGCTCCCGAATATGTTGACGCTGTTCCCGATGCAAGAGGTAAGTCACTTTACGAAAACAGCACAGTTATTTCATTTGACCGTGAAAAGCTCCTTACAGCTCTTGAAGATAACAGGACTGTCACAATCCGTTATAAAAACGGCTCACTCGCAGACAATCTTATTTATCAGATGCGTCAGGATAACGATTGTCAGTGGCTCTTTGTTGCTCATGCACGCAATCCTTATAACAAGGATGTTTTCTCATCAAAGGATGTAAGAATTTATCTTGACGGTGACAGAAAAGTTACTGTTTATGATACGGTTTCAGGTGATATTTACCCTGCAGATGTTGATTACGCAAACGGAAAAACTGTCATTAAGAAAGAAATGTTTGATTACGATTCTCTTCTTGTCAAAATTGAAGAGGGTAGAAATGATAATGCAGGTTTAACTGCAGAAATCAAGGCAAATGAAGATGTAAAAGTTCCCGCTTTTGTTGACTACACACTCGATGAAGAGAATGTACTTCTTCTTGATATGTGCCGTTTCAGGACAGATGACGGTGAATGGCACGACAGAGAAGAAATTCTTATTGCAGATAATGTTGCACGAAGTGAAGCAGGACTTGACGAAAGAGGCGGAAGTGTTCCGCAGCCCTGGGTTATCCCCGAAGAAGAAATCAAACATTCTATCACACTTGAATTCACAATAAATTCAGAGATTGAAGTTGCTTCTCCTGTTCTTGCTCTTGAAGATGCTGAAAAAGCAGAAATTTCACTCAACGGTGAAGCTGTTGCAAATGATGTTATCGGCTGGTATGTTGATAAATCAATCAAGAGGGTGGCTTTGCCGAAGCTCAATATCGGTGAAAACATTCTCATCGTTAAGCTTCCTCTCGGCAACCGTACAAACACAGAATGGTGTTATCTTCTCGGTGATTTCGGTGTCAGAGTAATAGGCAGTTATGCCACAATCTGTAAAAAGGCAGAAAAACTTGCTTTCGGTGATATTGTTCCTCAGGGACTTCCTTTCTATGGCGGTAATATTACATATCACCTTGAAGCAGTGACAGACAAGGGTGAACTTCTTGTTACAGTACCCAGATACAGAGGCGGTCTTGTAAAGGTTTATGTTGACGGTGAAGACAGGGGTAATATCGTTTATTCTCCTAATGAGCTTCTTGTTAAGGGGCTTGCCGACGGTCAACACAAGGTCGATATCAAACTCTTTACACATCGTTTCAATTCATTCGGTGCTGTTCATCTTACAGATGTCAGCCACTCATGGCACGGCCCCGGAGCATGGCGTGAAGAAGATGAAAAATGGAGCTATGAATACAACCTTAAAAATGTAGGCATTCTCACAACTCCGTGGATTAAGAAATAATTCATAAATTAAGCAGTTGCTGAAAACAATCAGCAACTGCTTTTTGGATGTATAAATTATTTTTTAAAAATAAGGGGTATAAAACAGATTAACATAATTATAATGCAACCAATTAACAATGGGGCAAGTTTTTTTAACTTTTCTTTATTTACATAATTTTTTTTGTATGCAAATATGAATGTAATTAAAAATGATAAACCAAATCCTGCAACGGATATCTGAACAGCAATATCTGTTATTTGTTGAAATAAATCATTAACGGTTGCTTCCAATGCATATCTGTTCAAAAAACAGGATAAGAACAGTAGCATTCCAAATGGAAAGGTCCAAATCATCGGGTGACCGGGAGTTCTTTTTTTGACATCATATATTGAGTAAATGCAACCAAAAAATAATCCTGCCATAATAATAAGATAAGGAACCAAAGGTATTGAATTTACAACAATACTCATAATAACACTCCTTCTGTGAATATTATAATCAGGTTTGAGTTCTGTAATAAAATCTTCCATAGTTTCATGAATCAATGTAAATGTATCAAACATTCAAACCAAATATATTTTAACATAAAAAATAATGAATTGCAATAAAAAAATACTTTGCTTTTATGAAGAAACAGTTGCTGTGATTTTACAGCAACTGCTTTTTGAATGAATTGATTATTTTTGTTCTTTTTTCTTAAACTTATTTTTTATCTTTTTAAATGAATCAAGATATATGAAATAAGGAATAAAAAGCCAGACAAGATTTATTATTCCGATTATCGGTTGTGCAATTATAAGAATGAAAAGCGGAATAATTAAATCAGGGAATAAATTAACAAAAGAATAGAGGATGATTTCAATTATCAGAAGGATAATGAATAACAGTGAA
This sequence comes from Clostridia bacterium, assembly GCA_017549285.1. Taxonomy (GTDB): domain Bacteria; phylum Bacillota; class Clostridia; order Oscillospirales; family Acutalibacteraceae; genus UBA1081. The sequence continues at coordinate 98,073 of JAFYVE010000030.1, read as the reverse complement.
AACCATAATTCAAAATATAAATATTTCGGTATATAATTTTCTTTAATGTTGAAATGTTTTCTGATAAGTCGATTAGGCTTGACATATTTTACAGAAAATTTTTCATTATATCCTATTTTTGTAATCATATATTTTGCTCTGTTTCTGGTGCAAATATAAAAGAGAATTGATATACATACTACACCACAAATAAAGTGGATATATGAATCTGTTTCTGTTATATTTATGTTCATAATAATTGACTCCGAATTTAATTATTCAAAGGCAGATCACACTGAATAATCTTCATATCACCCTCGGCAAAGAGTTTACCGTCAATAACTGCAGGAGCAAAGAAATAATCACCTTTTCTAACATCTCTCACGAAGTCATCACAGATAACTTTTCCTGTGCCGTCTGTAACTACATAAACACTCGGACAGGGAAGTGAAACCTTTTCACCTTTTATATTGTATCTGTTAACAGCAAAGCAGGGTGTTTTTTCGTGAGTGATAAGTTTTTCAACATTGCCGACTTTTACAGGCTCACACTTTGCTGCTTTAAGAGTTTTTTCGAGAGAATCAAGCTCCATATCAAAGCAGTCAAATGCAATATCTGGGTCAAGACCTAAATATTTTTCATTGTCACTCAGTACATAGTCACCGCAGGTATTTTCAGGCTGGATAGTGAAGTCTGTCGGCTCCTGAACCTCAAGAAGAAGACAGTTCTTTCCGATTGCGTGAATGGCTTTTCCGGGGATAAGGAAAACATCACCCACATTTACGGGAATCTTGTTGAGCATTGAAACGAGAACACTTTCGTCTTTGTCAAAAGCGGCTCTGAATTCTTCTTTTGTGTATCTCTTGTTAAAACCGAAGTAGATGCAGGCATCTTCACCGGCACCGAGAATTATCCAACTCTCAGTTTTGCCGTATTCGCTATTGAAATGCTTTCTTGAAAATTCTTTGTCGGGATGACATTGAACGGGAAGTCTTATTGATGAATCAAGGATTTTTGTGAGGATTCCGAGTTCTGTTCTGCCTTCACCGAGCATTTCTGTTGTGTGATTTTTCAGAAGTTCGTCAAATTTTTCTCCGTCTTCTGTTATCGAAATACCTTCATCGGGAATGTCGCTGCCCTCGTTGAGAGCCTTTACATAGGAACATACCCATTCTTCGGGAAAAAAGCCTTCAGTGCTGTCATCACCGAAAAATGATGCGAACTGACTTCCGCCCGTGTATATTCTTCTTACTCTGTTTTTCTTGAAAAATAAAGGTTTATTAAGGTTCATTGTGTCACCTCATTGATAATGAATCATCTGTTTTGCCGCTTCAAATGTGTTTTTATAAATTCCTGCGGCAACACTTGCGAAAATTGCGGCACCGAATGATGCTTCTTCTGTGTGAGCAGGTACATGAAGTTCCATTCCGAAAAGCTCTTCAAGATAGTGTCTTAAAACCGAACTTTTTCTTACGGCATTTCCTGAACACACAAGCATACTGCCATTTATTCCGAAGCCCTCAAAAAGAGAGTAAAGTTCATTTGCCATACCGTATAAAAAACCTCTTGTAAGCTCAGCAGGTGTGAAATTGCTTTCTGTAATTCCTGAAACAGAGCCTTTGATATCGGGATTTCTTCTTGTACCGCAGAAACGTGTGTCTATATCGAGTGAATGTTCATCAGGACTGATTTCAGCAATCTTGTCCATATTTTTATAGACATCATCTTTGTTGCCACCGAAGATTTCTGCACATTGAGTGAAGAATTTGTGAAGAAGAGCAAAACTTCTGCCGCCGCAAAGGGGAGCGCCAACAAGAATGAAATTGATATCATTCAGAGGTCTTGTTTCACCGTCTGCAAGTTCTTTCGGATTGTCTGTGATAACAGAAACCTGACTACCTGTGCCGATGTTTACAAGAACACTGTTTTCATCGGAAACAGCCCCTAAAACAGACGCCTGATTATCACCGATTGCAACAGAAATGGGTACGTCGTTTTCGTCTTTACCTGCTATAACAGAATTATTGCATACTTCGGGAAGAAAACTTCTGTTTATACCGATTTTTGCAAGTGCATCTTCATCAAAATCACTTTTTTTAAGGTCAAAACAACCCAGACTTGCCGCATCACTTGAATGCATAAGAGGCGTTTTTCTTCCTGTAAGCTTCATAACAAGATAGTCGTGAATTGTTGAGAGCGTGACAGCATTTTCGGGAACATTATTCTCTTGAATATTTACAAAATGAGTAACAAGACCAAAGCCTGATGCCATATTATGACCTGTTTTTTCTGTCAGATATGAAGCATAAGTACCGTTTTTATAAGGCTTGTTTCCGCTTTCGTCCTGCCAGGTGTAAAGAGGACTTACGGCTTCACCGTCTTTGTCAAGATAAAGTATTCCGTGCATCTGTCCTGTTACACCGATTGCAGATATGGGAGCATATTTTTTTGTAAGTTCATTCTTGATTTCAAGAACTGTGTTTATTATGATTTCAGGATTCTGCAGTTTTGTTGAATCAATAACCGAATCATTTTTAACAGTTCTGCTGTCAAGGATTTTTCCTGTTTCGGCATCAGCCACAACAGCACTTATTGTTGTTGTGCCGATGTCCAGTCCTAATATCTTTAACATTCTATTCCACCTGTTGATTTAGGGTCAAGTCTTGTGATTATGTCCTGCTGAATTGCAGGTGAGAGGTCAAGGAAGTTTACGAATGTGCCGTGGATTCTCATAATGTAAACACCGCTGGGTGCATACTTTTTAGGGTTGTCAAGTACTTTTCTGAGCATTTCGGGAGTTGTGATATTAAGGTACATATAGAAAGGTGAAATGCCCTGCTGTAAAGGATTGAAGAAAAGGGGATTGACAATTTTTGTTCTGAATTCAAGTCCCTTTGCTTCATAAGTTTCGCCTTTGAAATATTTGGGGTCAACACCGAGGTGTGATGCACAACCGCCGCACATTTTGTCATAGGGGAGTTTCATCTGTGAAAGTGTACGGAATCCGAGACCTTGATTTGCGTCACCGTGAAGGGGGTCAATGCCGTAGTTGAGCATTTCTCTTGACTTTCTGCCGTCGGGGAGTGCGCCTACCCAGTAACCGTAAAGAAGATGTGTTGAGGGTGTGCTGAAATCAGGACGGAAAGGATTGCCGAGATAGTTCTTCTTTGATGCAACAATGTCAGCAATCTTAGATGTTACTTCAACAGCTTCTTTGTCTGCAATTTCGTTGTTATTGCCGAATTTGGGACAGGAGAGAAGATAATCACGAAGCTCTTCATAGCCTTCAAAGTTGTTCTTTATTGCTTCAATCAGCTTTTCTGCATCTTCGGGACGGTCTTTAAGAAGACAGTCGATTGCGACAAAGCTGTCTGCAACAACGCTTGTGCCGTGGATAAGACAGCCGCTTCCGTTATAAGGTGTTCCCTGATTCTCAATATCTCTTGCGTCATAGCCTGTTTCAATACCACCCATAACAGCAGAGAGGAAAGGCACGGGCAGAAGTGAAAGTGCTTTTGAGCATCCGTTTGCTGCATCTGTCATAAGTGTTGCATATTTTTCAGCATTTGCATAGAATTTTTCTCGGATATTCTGAAGTTTTTCAATAGCAGATGATTCGTCTGTATCACCGATTTTTTTACCTGTGATTTCAGAATAACCGCCTGTGAGCGTAAGTTCAAGGATTTTCCCCAGATTGAACCAGCTGTTTGTTGTGTTTCCCGAATCTTTACCCATTATAAGAGGTTCCTGACAGCCTGCGATTGAATAATCGGCAAGGTCTTCTTTCTTCACACCGTTCTTTGTGAGAACATCAAACATAGCATCGTCATTGAAAAGTGACGGTGTAAGGCAACCTGGTGTGAAGAAGAATCTGCCCATTGCCTCATAAACTGAGTCGGGAGTGTTTTTGTGAAGCTTTACTGAAAGAATCGGCTGAGGCATATTCATATCGTAATAAGCATCGAAAAGGGCAAATGATGTTTCGTTTGTAAGGTCATTACCGTTTTCGTCTTTACCACCGATGATAAGATTCTGTGAAATTGCCCAGCTTCTGTCTGCAACATTGTAGAAAACGAGAAGATGTTTTAAAAGTGCGGCTGTGTCTTCTCTTGAAAGATTTTCCTTCGCTCTGTAAGGCTCAAAGATTCTGTCAGCATTACCTACTGAGAATGCAAAGGGGTTGGGAGCCTGTTCAAGACACATAATCTGCCAGAGAAGTATAAAACTCTGGATAGCTTCAAAGAGTGTTTCTGCACCGCTTGCAGGGACTTTTGCAAGAGCTTCAGCAATATTCATCAGTCTGCATTTTTCGTCTGCATCATCAGTTTTTTCTGCATTTTCAAGAGAAAGAGCTCTGTATCTTTCGGCAAGAATAAGTACAGCTTCAAGGGCGTATTTCATACCCTTTCGATGTGAATTCTGCTTGTCGTTGCCCTCTTTTTTGTCAAGTTCTTCAATAAGGTGCTTTACACCGTATTTTATAGCAGGACGCATATCGGGGATAACGTGACCCGTAACCTGCTCAATGAAGAAAGCAACCTCGTCTGTGTATTCGGTGTATTTGTCATAAACTTTTGAAAGTTCTCTGACAAAGGGAGTTTCTTTATCATAAGCACGCATTTTTTCGATGCGTGCTGCTGTGAATTCATCGTCAATATCAATGTCATTATAAACTGCAGTAGGGTCGCAGTAACCTGAAAATGTTTCAACTCTGAATGCAGGGTTAATAAGGGCATAGCTTCTTGCAAAAGCATCTCTCTGAGTACCTGCGAAAACTGCGTACTTGCTGATAGAGAGAGGAAGTCTTTCTGCAATAATCTTTAACTGCTGTCCTGCTTTTTCAACAGGAGGAAGGTTTTTGAACTGTTCTTCTGTTTCGCTTCTGTATTCCTTGATTCTGAACCAACCGTCTAGTTTTTTGAGTGAACGTTCCTCTTTGAAAAGTTCTTTTGCAAGGTTTGTAAGGTGTTCGTGATTGCCGATTTTCATTTTATCACATCCTAAGTTTTAATAACTTTTATTGAGTTTTCGTTGAATTTGTTAACGAACTTTTTTATGGTTTCTTTTTTTACAAAACCGTCTTTTACGGTATATTCTTTGACGAGGTTCAGCCATTTTTCTTTGCCGTATTCGTGATAGGGAAGTAATTCAACATCAAAATTGCCGTTCAATGATGTGAAAAAATCAATAAATCTGTCAAGTGACAACTCGTCATCATTGAAATTGTGAATAAGGGGAATTCTAATGTGAATATATTTTGATTTTTCAATCTGTCTGATATTGTTTTCGATAGTTATTATATTTCCGCCCGTGACAGACAACAACTTGTCCATATCGGGAGATTTAAAATCAACAATAACTGTGTTACATTTTTGTGCCACGGAAAGAAAATCAAATGTATCTGCATTTGATTCAATGCAGAAATCAATTTCGGGTAATGCATCAATTATTTCACATATTGCTTTGCTCTGAAGAGTACATTCACCGCCTGTGAATGTTACTCCGCCGCCGTCAAAAAACATCGGAACAGATGACCTGATTTCACGGATAATTTCATCGGTTTCATATTCTATGCCCGATTTTGTCATTCCTTCTGGATTTGAACACCAGGGGCAGAACATATTGCAACCGGAAAGGTGATATATAAGCCTGTTTCCCGGACCGTCCTGAGAATAATTGAATCCTTTTTCAAAAATATATATCTTCATTTCTTTGATTTTTTTGCGAATTTGATTTTAATTTTTGCAAAAATTGAAACTTCAATGTCTGATCCGAATTTAAAATCGGGGAGCTGAGCCATAATGATTGCAACAAACATAACAGCAAAGCCTATAAATTCTCTCTGAGTAGGAAGATTGCCTCTTATTACCCAGTCTGCAAGACCTGAGAAAACAGATTCGAGGCTCATAAGCAAGGGCGCAAGAATGTGATTACAATGCTTCTGACCGATAATCTGAAGTGTGAATGCCGCACCGCCCGAAAGAACACCTGAATAAAGCAGGGGAAGGGCATTCGCCTTGATAACTTCCATATCGGGTTTTTCAAAAATCAACATAAGTATTGTTGCAATTAATGCTGTAATACCGAACTGAATACATGAAAGTTTGACACCGTCAACTTTATCTGAAACGGAGTCAACCGTGATAATTTGAGCACCGTAACCTACTGCACAGATGATCAGCATAATGTCTGCTGTTGAAATTGTAAGCCCTGCGCCGGGAGTGATTGAGATAAAGTAAAGACCGATAGTACCGACCGCAACACTCAGCCACGCCATCAGACCAACTTTCTTTTTGAAGAATATGCCGAAAATCGGTACGATTATTATGTAAAGAGCTGTCAGGAAAGCGGCTCTGCCTGTTGATACATCCTTGCCTTGCATATCAATGCCGAACTGTTGGAAAATACAACCTACAGCAAGTGTCACACCGCATATAATTCCTGCCTTTGTGAGCACCTTGTTTTCTTCAAACCAATGCTTTATGTTGGTATATTTTTTCTTATTGAGTCTTGCTTTTTTTGTATTATTCTGAAAAAGTACAACAGCACCGATTGAAAGAAATGCAAGAGTGCATCTGATACTCTGGAATGTAAAAGAGCCCACATCTCCGCCTTCACTTTGTGCAACGAATGAAATACCCCATATAAGAGCTGCAAGTACAATAAGCAGGGGGCTGATAATTTTCTGTGCTTTTAATTTTTTATCCATATCTTTACCTCAGATAATTTACTGTTTTAATGATTTTTCCGTCTTTTATATAGACTCTGGGAATTCTTCTTGAAACACCGCAAATAACCTCGTAATTGAAGCTCATTGAATTTTCTCCGATTTCTTCTGCCGAAACTGTAAGATTACCGTCCGAACCGAAAAGTATGACTTCGTCAGTAACCTCACAATCGATATCAGTTACATCAATCATAAACATATCCATACATACTCTGCCGACTATGGGGGCATATTTTCCGTTTACGATAACTCTGCCGCAGCCTGATAACGCCCTTGGGTATCCGTCTGCATAGCCTGCCGAAACAGTTGCAATACGTCTGGGTTCGTTTGTTCTGAATGTATGACCGTAGCTGATTCCCACACCTTCAGGTACATCCTTTATGCTTATGATATGACTCTTGAATGTCAGAGCAGGGATAAGGTCAATTACAGTCTGGTCTATTTCGTCTGATGGATATAATCCGTAAAGAGAAATTCCCATTCTTACCATATCGAAATGCTCTTTGAATTCCGAAATACCTGCAGAATTACACATATGATGAATTCTAAATGTTACGCCAGAATCAGCACACTTATTAACAAAAGCCTTGTAGATTTCAGTCTGATTGCGAGAAATTGTTTTGTCTGTCATATCAGCACAGGCATAGTGTGAAAAAATGCCCTCAAGGTCGATATTTGTGAGTCTGCTGATTTCACATACCGCAATAACGGATTCTGCATCGGGAGAAAAACCGATACGGGTCATACCCGTGTCAACAGCAATATGCACTTTTGCTTTTTTGCCGAGCTTCTTTGCGGCTTCGTCTATTTTTTTTGCTCTCTCTTTGTTGTATACGGTCAGTCTTACATTGTTTGAAATAAGCTCTTCATAATCGTCTGAATGTGTGTAAGAAAGAACAAGTATATTGTTTGTTATTCCTGATCGACGAAGTTCCATTGCTTCGTCAGCAGATGCAACAGCAAAGAAATCAACCTTGTCTGAAAGTAGTTCTGCAATTGTCACAGCACCGTGACCGTAGGCATCAGCTTTGACAACGGCACATCTGAGTGTGTCATCACCGATGCATTTCTGCAGTTCATTCAGGTTATGTTCAATTGCGTCAACATCAATTTCAGCAAATGTTCTTAAGTATCTGTTCATTGAATTTCACCTTTTTAAGTGTTGTTAATGTCTGTTTTACGAAGAAAATCATTCATAAGGTAGTCTTGTAGTTTCTTGAGCATAACGGGATTTTTACCTCCGACGGGTTTTCTGTCTATTTCAACTGTCCTTATGCAGAATGTGTCACAGCAGGTTATGATAACTTCATCGGCACTCATAAGGTTGTCTAGATAGAATTCTTTTTCTTCGACTTTATATCCGAGTTCCTTTGCCGCATTCATAAGATGTCTTCTTGCTATGCCTGAAAGAATCAGATTGTCAGCAGGAGGAGTTATCAGAGTATCATTCTTTATGATATGCACATTTGAATGGGCACATTCCGTGACTCTGCCATTTCTGTGAAGAATTGCTTCGTCACAACCGTTTTCAAGGGCTGTCTGATAAGCCATAATTGCTGGAATAAGATTTAGTGTCTTTATGTCACAATGTAAGAATCTTGTGTCGGGGACTGTGATTGCTTTGTATTCCGTGTTGATATCAACAAACTGTGTTTTGTCAATCATTATCCATATATTGGCTTTCTGTCCGTCTGTGGGGAAAGCGTGACTTCTCAGCCCTGAGCCTCTTGTTGCCTGCCAGTAAATAAAGCAGTCACCGAAGTCCATTTTTTTTAGCATTTCATAAAGAAGAGCTTTCATTTCTTCTTTTGAGTGGGAGAGTTCAATCCTGAGCTTTTCAGCACTGCTGTAAAATCTGTCAATATGTTCATCGATATTGTAAATTATATAATTCCTTGAAAATGTGGCATCATAACAGCCGTCACCGAAATAACAGCCTCTGTCTGTCATTGGGACCTGCATATTTTCAATTTCATCAAATTTTCCGTTGTAATAGCCGAGAGTTTTCATAAATTCACCTTACTTTACCAATATATTATTATAATAATTATTAATAATAAAGTCAAGAAAAAAAGAGAGAATATGAATTCTCTCTTCAATCAGTTCAATAATTTTTCTTTGATTTCATCGGGCGACGAAAATAAAGAAATATTACATATTTCAATTTGTGTAACGGGCTTGTTTTTTATATAAATAACTTTGTCTGCAAGATAAAATGCTTCTTCGGGACTGTGTGTGATAATGAATGCAGTTTTGTCTTTTACAGTTTCTTTTATTACTTCAAGAATCCCTTGAGATGTCTTGGCATCAAGACCATAAAGCGGCTCATCGATAAAGAAAATTTCACCGTCAAAAGCTGTTGCTCTTGCGATTGCGGTGCGTCTTGCCATACCACCGCTGAGCTCGGTTACCTTTTTATTTTTATCCTCAATAAGACCTGTCTGTGTGAGTACTTTATTGATTTTTTCTTCATTATCTGTAACATATCTCAGATTATCGTAAACAGACAGATGTGAAAGAAGTCGGTTTTCTTGAAAAATAAAAGATTTCTTCAGTTTTTCTGTGCCGGATATATTACCCGAATCAGGTTTAACAAGCCCTGAAATGATATTCAAAATTGTGGTTTTTCCGATACCTGAAGTACCCATAATGCAGTAAATTTTATTTGTTTCAAGCTCTGCATTAAGCCCTGAAATAATCTTTTCTTTGTCGTATGAAAAGGAGATTCTGTCAAGCTTTATCATTTTCTTTCTCCTTTCTGAGTATCAGAAGCATTGTTTTTTCAAGGATGATACTGAGAATTATCACAACCGTAGTCCACGCAAACATCTGTGTAGGCTCAAAATATACTTTTGATTCGTAAATTCCGTTGCCGATTGACATTGTTGGATTACAAATAACTTCTGCGGCAATTCCGGCTTTCCAGGCAAGCCCCATTGCTGTTGTTGCGGCTGAGATAAAGTATGGTTTCACCGATGGAATATAGAGCATCAATAGCTTTCTGCCGAATGAAACACCGAATGCATCAGACATCTCAATAAGATGTCTGTCTGTCTCCTGAAAGCCCGTTTTTATGTTTGAATACACAAACGGGAAAACTATCAGAGCCGTTGCAAAAGAGGGAATATTACCCGTTTTAAGCCATATTACTGCAAGAATAATGAATGAAGCAACGGGAGTTGCCTTTATAATGCTGACAAGAGGGGAAAGAAAATCTGAAAAGCCTTTTAAAAACGAAGAAATTGCACCTGTCAGGACTCCTGCAAGGGTACCTGCAGTGAAACCAATCGTAATTCTGATAACAGAAAACAAAACAGCTATCCAAAAGTCAGCCGTAACTGCAAGTTTTATTAATTCAGACAGGGTAGTAACGGGGGATGGCAAAAGAATTGAGTACCATATTTCTTCTGAAAAAATAAGATTTTTTAATTTATCAAGCGTAAATGTATCAGTTGAAATATGAGCAGAAAGCCCGACAATGGCAGACATAGTCTGCCATATACCGAGCCAGATAATTGCAATTATTAATTTTTTGCCGATTTTTTTAAGAGTTTGTGTCAACATAGAAATCATCACCGGGCATCTGTCCGCCGATTATTTTTGCATTTTGATTGAAAAGTACATTATAGCAGCTGCTGAGAGCCTGTTTCATGTCTGTACCTGTGTAACAAACAATGTTAGCATTGGGAATAGCCTTTTTAGCAACTGCAGCAGGCATGATGTTGTGCTTTTCGATAAGTGTTGCTGCATTTTCGATGTTTTCGTTTATGTAGTTTACAGATTCCGAATAATCAGTAAGGAAAGATCTTACTGCTTCTTTGTTTTCTTCATAGAATTTTGCATTTACAGCAATACAGCCCATTGCGAGTGTGCAGTCACCGGTCTTTTCCCATTCTTTCGTTATGTTGATTGCAACTGAGAATGAATTATCTTTGGTGATAATCTGTGAAACAAAGGGCTCGGGGAGAAGAACAGCATCATAACCGCCTGTAAGAGCCTTTGTGACTGATTCTGCGTGCTCTGTTGCAAATTCGATTGTAACATCTGTGCCGATAACGAGATTGTTTGATTCGAGAACGTAGTTGAGTGCATATTCTGCGATTGTGCCCTGACCTGATGCAAGGATTGTCTTGCCCTTGAGGTCTGCTACTGATGAAACAGCACCGTCTTTTGTAACAATGTAAAGAACACCGAGTGTGTTGACTGCAATGACCTTTACCTTGCCCTGTGACTTCTGATAAAGTGCAGCTGCAAGGTTTGTGGGCACAGCCGCAATGTCATATTCCCCCTGCATAAGTTTGGGGCCGACTGTTGTTGCGTCTGTATCAAGAGTGATGTTGTATTTGTTTGAGGTTTCGCCGTTGTCTGATTTTTCCCACATATAGGCGCCGCCCATACCTGTAGGTCCTTTGAGAAGAGAAACGTTGATAATGTCAGTAGTTGCTGCATTGCTGATAACTTCTTCTGCAACATTTTCGTTGTCTGTTGTGGTCTCTTCGTTTACTGTTGTGTCTGTGCATCCTGCAAATGCTGTGAGAATAAGCATGATTGCAAGGACTGCTGCAAAAATTTTCTTTGTCATAGTGTTGTATTCCTCCTGTGATTTATGACATTTTTACTTATATTTTATCAGAGCATCCGAATCAATAATAATTATCTTTTTCCCGTCACGGATGATTATACCCTCATTTTCAAGAGTTTCGAAAGCTCTGTAGACAGAGGCCCTGCCAACATTGAGTGCATCTGCAAACTTTGTGATATTGTAGGGAAGCGTGACTTCTGTTTTACCTTCAGGAGTGTTCTGAAGAATAAAAAAAGCGACCTTGGTGATTGTTTCTGCCCTTGTATAAGTGCTGATTTTGGTATTGAGAAAATGTATTTTCTCTGAAAGTATTGTGATATAGTTTTCGTTGACTTTAGGATAAAGTGACAGCATTTTTCTGACATTTTCTTTATCGAAAACAGCAATTGTGACAGTTTCTTTAGCTCTGATTTCTGTAAGGAAATTATCTTCTTCATAGAATAATGTTGCCATTCCGAAAATGTCGCCTTTGCCGAGAATACTCATAAGAACTGATGTTTCTCCGCTGTGCTTTGTGACAGTTGCAGAGCCCTTGATAATAATTCCGAGCGCTCTTGTGTAGTTGTTTTCGGAAATAATAATTTCATTCCTGTCACAGACTTTCAAGGTCATATATTCACTTGTCAGTTTTTTTAAATCATCAACACCGACCCCTTTGAAAAGAGGACATGGTAAAAGTGATTCTATAACAGACTTTTTCATAAAATACCTCAAAAATTGTATCGTATGATACAATTATACCATTATTTTGTATTTTGTCAATTAAATATTTTATATAATTATACTTTTTTGTGTAAAATAATTTTATATATAAAATCAGACTGTTGAAAATTCAACAGTCTGTACAAATTATTCAAGGTTTGCCGCTTTTCTGAGAATCATTCTTGCATCTGATGCTGTGATTTTATCATCGTTGTTATAGTCAGCATAAATTTTGTCTGATTCAATCATTTCTTCAAGCTTTGCAGAAACACGAAGAACTGTTCTTGCATCTGATGCTGAGATTTTTCCGTCTTTGTTTATGTCGCCCTTGAGAATGGTTATTTCAGGGGGAATAACAGTATTAAAATTAAATTCTGAAATAAGAGCAGGGTAATTAATGTAACAGTAATTTTTATCAACATCTCCGATTATACCTGAAACAGAACCGTTTTCGGTATATTGCCACATTCCGTAATCACCTTTATATCCGCAGTAGCCTCTCCAGTCAGCAATCCAGAGAGCATGTCCTGAAAATAAGGACGGATTGAAAAAATCTTTCATCCAGGAAGAACTTGTATAAACGCCTGAATATATTTTTGCATAGTCCATTATGTTGAAGAAATCTTCAGTCATTTTGCAGATGTTTTTTCTGCCGGTTGCCTTGATGATATCATCTTCAACATCCCAATATACAGGCATATCAAAAGTCAGATTATTTGTTTTAATGTAATTAACAATATAATTCGCTTCTTCAATAGCTTCAATACTTGTTGTTGCTCCGGAATAGAAATAACATCCGATATGAAATCCTGCATTTTTTGCATTATTATAATGCTCAATGAATTTCTCATCTTCATACAGAACTTTAGTTTTAGTTGCTCTGAAGCCTAAACGTAAGATAACTGCATCAATATCCTGATTTTTCAGTTCATTCCAATCAATATCAGGTTGATATTTTGAAATGTCAATAACGTTCCAGTTTACAGAAAAAACAGGATCGGTATGTAATGCATTATATTCTGATACATAATCCATACTTACATAACCGATTTTGTCATTGTAGGTTGTTTTGCCCCAGTTGTTGTTGATTTCGGTTATATTGAGTATTGTTCCGAGTGAGATGGTATCAATTATTTCAGAATCAGTATTCTGAGCACTTCTGAAATTAAGTAATTCAGCTGTTGTAATATAGTTTCCTTTTGTTATATATGCTTTTAAAGTGTAATCGGGGGATGCATAACCTGCTATTTTTTCAAGTTTCAGGTCATACATTTTTTTCTTTACTGTGTTTTCATCATCACCAATAATAGCAGTTACATAGTTATCATCACAATTTGTTACTATACCGCAATTGCTTAATTCATTATCTGTTTTTATAAAAATGATATCACCGGCAACAGGGATATGATTATTATCTTTAAATAATTTTTCTTCAGATATGTAGAATTCATAAAGTTCTGTTATTGATGAAGTTCTGGGAACAGATTTCTCTGATATAAGTGAAGAATATGCACACCAGGAAATAAAAGAAGCACTCCAGTTATCACTTTTGTTTGATGTTATGTAATCAAATTTTGATCCGGTTTCTGTTGATTGATAGCCAATTTGTGATTTTGCATGACCAATCATATCAACTCTGAGGTTACCGGTGTTTATATGTGCTTTTTGTTCTGATTCTGCAAAACTGAAAATATTTGTTGAAATAATAATAATCAGAGTTAATAAAAAAGATGTTATTCTTTTCATTTTTTTTCCTTTCTCATAAAAAATAGAGATTGAATTATCAATCTCTATTATGCATTATTTGAGAAAAAATTACAAGTGTAATTTTTGTTAATGGATTTATCTTTTAATAAAAGAATTTTCTTGATAACCAGGAATAAAGTTTTTTATTCTTTTCAACAGCAATAAAAAAGATAAGAAGAATAAAGCTTGAAATGCCAATAATCATTGTTATATAAGTTGCAATTACTGAGTAGGCGTGTAAATTGATTATCATACAGAATAATATACAAAGTACAGTTACAGAAGTCAGTAATGCTATTGCAGAAACAGCTTTTGTGTGTTCTTTTGAAAAGAAAGCAATTAGAATTGCTATACAAACAAAAACCACAATGTCAATGGGAAGTGCTACAGTCCAGAACCAGTTATCTGTACGTGGAGAGTTATAATAATAAAAAATAAAAATGTATGCAGCAGTAGCAATTGCATCAACAGCTACAATCAGGTAAGGTAATTTTCTTTTCATTATAAACGGGAAAACAAAAAGGAACCAGAACATAGCTGATGATGAAACTACATAAATGCTCCAGAGTAATTCAGGAGTAAACAGGAAATTTGTTATCACACAGACAACATTGGGAATAAGTAATAAAATTGAAATAATTATTGCTGCATATTTATTTTTTGATGATTGTGGGATTGCAATTCTTTCTGGGAATGCAGGGGAGCATTCTGTATCTTTAATTTCATTGGGATTTATAACGGGGGTATCACAGAGGCAACATTTTTTTGTACCAGCGCTCAGTTCAACACCACAATTTACACAGTAAGACATATTATTTCTCCTTATTGCATATTGCTTTCGATTTTTACGTGTATACCTTCTCTGACAAGGAATCGGAAAAATTCCCTTTCTACGTCGGTTTCTTTATACATATTTGAAAATGTGACAGCCATAACATTGCCGATTGATGCAGCACCTACTCTGGCTCCGTTGAGCTGTCCTCTGGTTGGCATAAGAACCATACTTTCGATATGCTCCATCATTTCATCGGGCACTTTTGCAACACCGAGGTTTGTGAAAACGGATGTAGTTGTTTTTTCTGCACCGAAAGCAAAAACAAGACCGACAGCCAAATCTTTGATAATTAATGGTAAAAATCTCATAAAAGGATTTTTTTCCATTGAAAGGTTTGCTGCAAACATAACAGAAAGATGCTTCGGGTTATTTGTAAGCCTGAGGCTTAGTGAAAGATGTCTTAAGACTTCCTCAAATGTATAATCGCCCCAGTTGGGATCAATTCGAAGATTATAGTTGACAGAAAAATTTCTGAGCGTCTTGGATGGGAACTGATTTCTTGAATTTACGGGAATCTGCATACAGACATCTTTCTGTTTTTTGCCCTCAGCTTTCTGGAACTGTATATGAAGATACATAAGGATACCTGCAAGGTATTCTGTGATTGTCACACCATATTCTTTTGCTTTTGCCTTGACTTCATTTACACGAAGATAACCGGTTGTGATGTTTGTTGTATGTTTCGGCATTCTTGTGCCTATTTTATGATAGGTTTTGAATAAAGGTAATCTTTCTTTACCTGTTTTTGATGCATACTTTACGAAAGAATCTTCAATTTCTTCAGGTTTTGGTTCTTCATTGATGTCAAGCACCATTCCGCCGACAGGAATGTCATAACCTTTGAGTCGCAAGTATTCGGCTGTGATTGTGTTAAGGAAAACACAGGCACCGAAACCGTCAGTAAGTGCGTGGAAAATCTCAAGTGAAATTCTGTTTTTGTAATAGAACATCCTGAACATATATCTGTTATCTTCGTTGAATTTTATTCGAAGACAAGGATTGTTTGCATCGGGAAGAATGATGGGAGGCTCAGGATTTTTTTCAATATAATGCCAGAAAAACCCGTTACGGAGTCTGACCGCCATAGTAGGAAATCTCGGCAGACATCTTTTAGTAGCAATAGCAAGTAGTTCGGGGTCAACTTCTTCTTTCAGATTGATTGAAGCCCTGATAACATTTGACCAGGTCTGTGTGTTCTGTCCCGGAAAGACAGTACCTGCATTATCAAGCTTGAACCAGGTTTTGTTTTTTACGTTTTTCTTTAGTTTTTTCATATATTATCCGTTCAGAAAGAGTTATTGATTTCATTGACAAGTTCTTCAAGAAGCTTGTCCTCCGGAACTTTTCTGAGTATTTCACCTTTTTTGAAAATAAGTCCGCAACCGTCTCCGCCTGCGATGCCTATATCGGCTTCTCTTGCTTCTCCGGGGCCGTTTACGATACAACCCATTATTGCAACTGTAATGTCCTTGTTGCAATTCTTTAGCATTTCTTCGGCTTCACCTGCAAGCTTTATAAGGTCAATTTTTGTTCTTCCGCAGGTGGGGCAGGAAACAAATTTTATACCATTATTGCGAAGTCCTAATGCTTTTAGCAAATCGTAAGCCGCATAAATTTCCTTTACGGGATCTGCTGTGAGAGATATTCTCATTGTATCACCGATTCCGTTAAGAAGAAGTGCACCAAGACCTGCTGATGACTTGATTATACCCATTCTCTCAGTGCCAGCTTCGGTAACTCCGATATGTAAGGGGTAATCGCATTTTTTACCTACAATGCTGTAAGCTTCAAATGATTTCATTACATCAGAAGATTTAAGAGAAAGAATGATATTATCAAAATCGAATTTTTCAAGAAGTGAAGCGTGATAGAGCGCACTTTCTGCAAGAGCTTCGGGAGTAGGTGAGCCGTATTTAGCAAGAATTTCCTTTTCAAGTGAACCGGAATTGACACCGATTCTGATAGGAATATTCTTCTCTCTGCATTTGTCTGCAACGGCTTTGACTCTGTCATCTGAACCAATGTTGCCTGGATTGATTCTTATTTTATCAATACCGGCTTCGGCACATTCGAGAGCGATTCTGTAGTCGAAATGAATATCAGCAACAACAGGAATTGAAAGGTTTTCCTTGAGCTTGTATACGGTTTTTACACAGTCAAGGTCAGGCACTGCTGTTCTTATGATTTCACAGCCTGCATTTTCAAGTTTTAACGCCTGTTCAACGCAGGCATCAGCATCTGATGCAAGAGTATTCAGCATGGACTGAACAGCAATCGGGTGATTTCCGCCGATTGTTATATTACCGATTTTTATTTCTTTTGCTTTACGTCTGGTATACATACAATCACCTTCAGAATCAGTTAATTATAAGATTTTTGATATCATTGAATGTTATAACAACCATAAGAAGAAGTAATAAAGCCATTCCGACTGCGTGAATATAACCTTCATATTTTGCGGGAATGGGCTTTCTTCTTACTGCTTCAATTAGGATAAAAAACAGTCTTCCGCCGTCAAGGGCAGGAATGGGAAGCAGATTGAATACACCCACATTTATTGAAATGAGTGCCATAATATAAATAATCATATCAAAGCCTGCACCGGTTGCAACAGCCTGAGATGTTGTTTCTGCAATAATTGAAACAGTACCGACGGGGCCTGAAAGGTCGTTTAATCCGTAATGGCCCGTCACAAGGTCAAAGAGTGTCAGCCATACAAGTCTTGCAGTTGAAATTGTGTCAAGAAATGCTGTTGAGATAACTTTCAGCGGAGTTTTCTCAACACCGACAATAATAAAGTCAAAAATGATAATATTATGACCGTTTTCTGAAGGCTTTGTTTCAAAATGAACGTCCTTGAGTTCGATTTTTTCACCGTTTCGGTCAACAATAAAGTCATAAATACCGTCTTCATCTCTCTGTAGAGCATAGCTGATATCACGGCTTGAATAAATGTTTGTACCGTTAATTTTTTTAATAGTGTCATTTACTTCAAGTCCATACTGTACACTTGTTGCATTTTCGTGAAAACTGTGAATCTGCGTTGTGCCTACAAGGTCATCCATACAAGTGAGAATTACAACAAAGATAAAGCCGAGAATCAGATTCATTATTGCACCGGCAGCAACGATAATGAGCTTTTTCCACCATTTCTTTTTACAGAATGCACCCTCGTCGTCACTTTCTTCATCTTCACCTTCCATATTGACATATCCGCCTATAGGGAAAAGTCTGAGTGCATATTGTGTTTCGCCTTTTTTCTTTTTGAATATGGCGGGTCCCATTCCCAGTGCAAATTCGTGTACTCTGACACCGAATATCTTCGCTGAGATAAAGTGACCAAATTCGTGAAGACCTATTATAAGCCCGAAGAAGAGTATTGCCATAAGCACCGGCCATACCTTATTCCATATTTCATAAAAGCTAATTGCTAAGGGTAAAAAATTCAATTGGATTTCAATCCTTTCAGATACTTGAAATAACGCATTCTCTGACAACCCTGTCAGTTTCATAAACATCGTCAACTGTAAACACACTCTTTACGGGAGCTGCTGCAGCACCTTTTAAGATAAGGTCGGGAATTTCGTTGAATCCGATTTTTCCTTCTCTGAAAAGTCTGTTGACTTCTTCGTTTGCAGAGTTGACGGCAGAGGGCATAAGACCGCCTTGAAGGATTGAATTTCTGCATATATCGATACAACGGAAAGTTTCATAATCAGGCTCAAAAAATGTGAGTTTGCCGAGCTTTGCAAAGTTCAGTTCACCTGTTGGTGATTCATATCTCTCGGGATATGTCAGAGCATACTGAATGGGTATTCTCATATCAGGAAGACCGAGCTGAGCAATGACCGAATTGTCGTCGTATTCAACCATTGAATGAACAATGCTTTCACGGTGCACGACAATGTCAATCATATCGGGAGTAACGCCGAAAAGCCATACAGCTTCAATAAGCTCAAGCCCCTTATTGAACATTGTTGCCGAGTCTATTGTAATTTTTGCACCCATACTCCAATTTGGGTGCTTAAGTGCATCAGCGGCTTTCATATTCTGCATTTCTTCCTTTGTTTTTCCGAAGAAAGGACCGCCTGATGCGGTAAGAATAATCTTTTTGAGCGCCTTGTTTGAGGGTTTTCCCTCAAGACACTGAAAAATAGCAGAATGTTCGCTGTCAACGGGAAGAATTGCGACATTGTTCTTTTTTGCAGCATCCATAACAAGCTGACCGCCCGCAACAAGTGATTCCTTGTTTGCAAGTGCAAGCGTTTTTCCGGAATTTATAACTGCAAGAGTGGGTCTGAGACCTGCCATGCCGACAACGGAATTGATAACAGTATCAGCTTCGGTTTCTGCGGCACATTCGATAATGCCGTCTTCACCTCCGAGAACTTTTATATCTGTGTCTGCGAGTGCAGTTCTCAGGTCAGATGCACCTTTTTCGTCAAAAAGAGCTACTTTTTCAGGGTTTAACAGTCTTGCCTGTTCCTCAAGGAGTTTTGCATTTGAGTGGGCTGTAAGAGCTGTTACTTTATAATTATGTTTAAGGGCAACATCAATTGACTGGGTGCCTATTGAGCCGGTTGAACCAAGAATTGCAATTTTTTTCATTGTTTTCACCTCAGAAATTTAAAAAGTAAAGTGAAACATAAAGTGCGGGGAGAACAAACAGACAGCTGTCGATTCTGTCCATTACACCGCCGTGACCGGGGAAAATATTTCCGAAGTCTTTGATTCCGTGATTTCTCTTGATAAGTGATGCTGAGAGGTCACCGAACATACTAACAACGGAAAGGACTGCACTTATAATTATAATCTGCCAAAGTGTAAGAGTATGCACGGAAAAGAAGAATTTATCAAAAATGATGAACATAACACTACTTGCAATCATATTGCCGATTACACCGCCTACAGCACCTTCAATTGTCTTGTTGGGGCTGACATTAGGGCAGAGCTTGTGTTTGCCAAGGAATTTTCCTGTAAAATATGCGAATGTGTCTGTCATCCACGCGCAGAACATTGCAAGTAGTATAAGAAATACGCCTGTCGATTTTGAAAATTTATCAGGTATAGTGATATATGTATCACGGAGAAGTACAAACACTGACAGTGAACAGGGGACTGCAACTGTTGCAAAAAGCGCTGTGATGACATCGTTGAATTTAGTTATATTGTGCATAGGCACCATTATGATGAGGTATGCCAGTACATAAAATATAGCTACCGGCATAAACGGAATTTCAATGTTGAAGTGAAATGCAAAGGGGACTGCGGCAGCTGTGATGCAGCTGAGTGCAAGAAGAACTTTGTTTTTGCCGCCCGTTGCATTGATAATTTCATATACAGCGATTGCTGAGAATAATCCAAGTATCAGAGGCAGTACAAATGAATGTAAAAATACAAAACAGGGAACGAGAATGATAATTATTGCGAGAATCGCAGTGATAATTCTTGTTTTCATAAAAAATAACCTTTCGTTTACAACGACAAACAGCGAAACCGAGAAAAGTTTCGCTGATTTTTGTCAGTTATACACCGCCGAAGCGACGGTTTCTGTTTTCGTAAGCACGAAGTGCTTCATTGAAATTTTCTTCCGTAAAATCAGGCCATAGTACATCTGAAAACCAGAGTTCAGAGTATGCACCCTGCCACGTAAGGAAGTTTGAAGTTCTGAATTCACCGCTGGGACGGATAATAAGGTCTGGGTCGGGTTGCCCCTTTGTGTAAAGATATTCGGAAATCATATTTTCGTCAATATCTTCAGGTGAAATTTCGCCTTTTTCAGTTTTTTCGGCAATAACTTTTACAGCGGAAGCAATCTCGTGTCTGCCTCCGTAATTTATTGCAATATTAAGAGTGATTCTTGATTTGTTTTTGGTCAGCATCTCGGTATAATCCATAAGATTCAGAAGCTCGGGTGAAATTCCTTTTCTGTCACCAATGAATTTAAGTCTGATGCCTTTTTCTTCGTTTTCACGGATACGGTCAATTACTTCGTTGAGGTAATCGCCGAAAAGCTCCATAATTGCGTTTACTTCAGCCTCAGGACGCTTCCAATTTTCTGTTGAGAATGCGTAGAACGTGACAACTTCAATGCCAAGGTCTGCAGCATATTCACCGATTTTTCTGAAAGTCTTTGCGCCTGCCTTGTGACCTTCACTTCTGGGGAGCCCCTTGTTTTTGGCCCATCTGCCGTTACCGTCCATTATAAAACCGACGTGCTTCGGTAAAACAGAAAATACGGGCAGATTATTGTTGTCAGTCATTTTAAATCTCCATAATTTCAGCAGATTTAGCCTTTTCAATTTCTTCAATCTGCTTTACGAAATCATCAGTGATTTTCTGAATCTTTTCTTCACCGTGCTTCTGGTCGTCTTCTGTGATTTCATTAGCTTTTTTTGCAGCCTTGATTTTGTCGATTGAGTCACGTCTTATCTGACGGATAGCAACCTTTGCATCTTCAGCAATCTTTGAAATATCCTTTGTGAGCTGCTTTCTTCTTTCCTCTGTGAGAGGGGGGAAGTTAAGACGGATTACAATACCGTCATTCTGGGGATTGATGCCGAGATCTGACTGCTGAATAGCCTTGCAGATAAGTGTAAGAGCAGATTTGTCCCAGGGCTGGATAACGAGTGTTCTTGCGTCTGCGTTTGAAACACTTGCCATCTGGTTGATGGGTGTGGGAGTGCCGTAGTAGTCAGCCTGAATCTTGTCAAGGACCTTGGCACTTGCTCTGCCTGCTCTGATTGAATCGTATTCCGAATGAAGAGCATTGATTGTTTTATTCATTCTTTCTTTGGTATTTTCATAAAGTTCTTTAAGTTCCATGAGATAACCTCCGTTAGTATTTATGTATTATATCAGTCAACAACAAGAGTACCGATTTCTTCACCTGTAACGGCTCTGAAAATATTTTCGGGATCCTGAAGATTGAATACAAGGATAGGGATATTGTTGTCTTTGCAGAGTGCTGCAGCTGTGCTGTCCATAACACCTAAGCCTTTAGCAACAACATCTGCGTGTGTGAGTGAATTGAACTTGACAGCATCGTTAAACTTATTGGGGTCTTTGTCGTAAACACCGTCAACATTTGTTGCCTTGAGCATAACGTCAGCCTTGATTTCTGCTGCTCTGAGTGATGCTGCTGTGTCTGTGCTGAAATAGGGAGAGCCTGTGCCACAGCCGAAAATAACAACTCTACCTTTTTCAAAATGTCTTATAGCTTTGTTTCTTATGTAAGGCTCTGCAATCTGACGCATTTCAATTGCTGTCTGTACTCTGACAGGTACGTCCATAGCTTCGAGTGTATCTGCAACTGTAAGTGCGTTCATTGTTGTTGCAAGCATACCGATGTGGTCAGCTCTTGTTCTGTCCATATTTCCGCTTGAACGGCCTCTCCAGAAGTTTCCGCCACCGACTACAATGCCGATCTGAACACCGATATCTGTACACTTCTTGATAATTTTGCAGACATTTTCAACAGTTTCGAAATCGATACCCTGTTTTTTATCACCTGCAAGGACTTCACCGCTGAGTTTGAGGAGAATTCTGTTGTATTTTCTCTCCATGGGAATGACCTCCATTTTATTAATGGTTTTTTTATATATTACATTATTTTTTTTGATCTGTAAAGAGATTTAAACAAAAATATTGACTAATTAATAAAAAACATATATAATGATATGCGGATTATTACTGTTTTAAATCGAAAGGAAAGATATTAATGGCTATAATTGAAGATAAACTTCCTTCTACCATAGAAGAAATTCTTGAAGCATACGATCTTCAGGGAAAAATGACAGATTGGTCAATGATTCATACAGGTCATATCAACCGTACATATATAATTTATCTTGCTAATGGTGAAAAAAGACTTCTTCAGCTTATCAATACAGTTGTATTCAAGAAACCTCTTGAACTTATGGATAATGCAATGAGAGTCACAGACCATATCCGTGCAAAGATTAAAGAAGCAGGCGGTGATGCCGAAAGAGAAACACTTTCAGTTTTCTTCACAACTGACGGTAAAAACTGCTTCTGTGATTCAACGGGTGAATATTGGCGTTTCTATAATTTTGTTGAAAATGCTTTTTCATATGACAGTATTGAAAATGAAGAAATTTTCTTCAGAGCTGGAGCTGCATTCGGTAACTTCCAGTCACAGCTTGCAGATTTCCCCGGTGAAACTCTTTTTGAAACAATTCCCGCTTTTCACGACACATACCAGAGATTCATTAACCTCAAGACTGCAATTGAAAAAAATGCTGCAGGCAGAAAAGATGAAGTTAAGGCTGAAATTGATTTTGTTCTTGAAAGAGAAGCAGATACAAAGGTTATCGTTGACCTTATCAAAAAGGGTGAAATTCCTGTCCGTGTAACACATAATGACACGAAGCTCAATAATATTATGTTTGACGCTGAAACAAAGATGCCCATATGCGTTGTTGACCTTGACACCGTTATGCCCGGCTCTGCACTTTATGACTTCGGTGATGCTATCCGTTTCGGCGCAAGCACAGCTGCAGAAGATGAAAAAGACCTTTCGAAGGTTTCAATGGATATAAATCTTTACAAAACATATGTTAAAGGTTATCTTTCAACAGCAGGTAAGAGTCTTACAAAATCAGAAATCGATTATCTTCCTTTTTCAGCAAAGCTTCTTACTCTTGAATGCGGTATCAGATTCCTTACAGATTACCTCGACGGTGATGTATATTTCGGTACTTCATATCCCGAGCACAATCTTCACAGATGTCATACTCAGTTCAAACTTGTATATGATATGGAACAGAAAATGGATGACATGATAAAGATTACACAGGAAGTCTATAATAATCTTTAAGAGGTAACTCGGATGAAAAAAAGTGAAATAGCCCGACAGTTTGATTTCAATGCAACGTCATTTCTTCTTATTGCTTCATTTGCCCTTACTGTAAATTCGGTTCTGAATATTTTTGTCAGTAATCTGAATGTGAATGCTGTTGTGAATGTTATACTTGCTGTTCTGGTTTCAGCTTCTTCAATTCTTTCATATATTATGATATTTAGAGGATTTATTTTTGTAGATAAATCCTGCAGACTCAGTGAAGAAAATCAGAATTACTATATGGGCAGAAAACTTACGATGCTTACTGCCGGTTGTATCGTTACTAATTTTTTATTTACAATAATTGCTGTTTTTATGAGCTTTCTGCTTTCACAGTATGAACAGCTTCCTGTGCTCACTCCTGCAGATGAAACGGCAAGAATGAATATAATGATTATAACTGCAATAATTAATATCATTATTCAGATTGCATCTCTTTCTACACCGTTTATTGTATATTTGTGGAAGCTCAGAGCATCAATTCCTGCAAAAGATAAACTTTCAAATATTGCGCTTCTTACCGTGATTATAATGGTTGTTCAGCTTGTAATCGGTATAATGAATTCAACTTATATTGCACAGAATTCACACAGCACATTCCTTACAACATTTTCAGAGATTCTTCTGATAGTCAAATATGTTGTTTTATGTGTTTTCCTGATGCTTCGCAGAAAAAATCTGATTGCATCGGTTCCTGATGAAGAATAGAAATACTGATATAAAAAAACACTCTCTGTGAATTGACCACAGAGAGTGTTTTTTATTTAAAGAAGGTTTTTCATAAATTCAAAAGCTTCTTTGCTTGACTGCATTGCATCAACAGTCCAGTTGTTATCCTGTTCAAACATTATGTAAGGAATTCCCATTTCTTTTGCTGTCTGATAGCAGGCTTCAAGGTCAACTACGCCTTTGCCGAGTTCTGAGAATGCCCAGGGATGTTCACCATCTGAGGGATTGTAATCCTTGAAATGAAGAACTTTGACTCTGCCCTGCATCTTTTTGAGATATTCTGCAGGATTTTCACCTGCAATATGAAGCCAGGCAACGTCGGGGATAAACCATAAGAGGTCTGAATCAAGTTCAAGCATTCTGTCAAGGATTGATTTGTCACCGAACTTTTTCAGGTCAAAATGGTGATTGTGGTATGCAAGATGAACACCTCTTTCACGCATTCTTTTTGCAACGGGAATAAGGTCAGCGATAAACTTATCAACGCCTTCTTCTGTATGTTCATATTCACCGGGCATTGCACCTATACCGAGACAGTCACAGCCTAAATTGAGGTGTTCATCGATTACTGCGTCTGTTTCTTTGAGCATACGCTCAAATGAAGTGTGAGTTACGCATACATTCATTCCGTATTTTTTTACGGTTTCGGCAAGTTCATTCCAGTCAACTTTTCCGATTCCTGAAATCTGAATATCTTTTACACCCCAAGATGCAAGTTCTGCCAGTGTTTTATCAATATCTTCAATAGTTTTGCAGTAATCACGGATAGTATAAGTCTGAATACCTACTTTAATCATATTAAATCTCCTTAAAATAAGTCTGTGAAAAATGTCTTTATAGCGTTAAAGAATGATTTTATTGCATTGATGATTTTTTCAAAAAGAGTTTCATCTGAATTGCTGTCACCGTATTTGCCTGTGTCATTTTCAGCTGTATGGGGTACAATAGTTTCATCTTCAAGGCTGATAAGGAACTGAGGATATGCTTCGTTATCAGTGACTGAGGGCTGTTCTTCTGATGCAAAGATGAATCTGATAAGTTCCCACTGTGCAGCTGTGTGGTCAGCGTGCATAAGGTCCTTGATGAACCATGTGTATTCGGGGTATGCAGCAGTTGAAGCATCAATCATATTGTCGGGAGAAATATGGTTGTGACCGCACTCAACAGCCTGTACATAAGCATCTCCGAGTGTTGAATTTGCAGGTGCACAGGTTGCACCGAATGATGTGTAAACTGTATCAATAACCATATCACCGATGTTGAGCTGGCTTACGCATACAGGAGGAATTGTGCTGCCGTATTTTGCAATGATTGCAAGGTGGCCGCCGTTTTCTATAACTCCGTCAAGTATTTCTTTGTTCTGCCCCTGAACATTGTGATAGTAGTCAATTTTTGCAATGAATTCATCGCTGACATTGTCACCGCAAAGGAGAGCTTTTGCATCATTATACATATTATAGGGGATAACAGACCAGATTCCGGGGAATCTTGCAAATGTTGTCTTGAGGCCCATTTCAAAAACATCGTCAAGAATTGCAAGATTGATTTCTTCTGCTGTTTCAAGAACGTTGCCGAGAACGCCTGTCTGTGTAAGTACATCAAAAAGTGCAGAAAGGAGTTTGTCTGAAAAACTGTTTCCGAGCATTGTCTTGAGGAATGCAACCATACCTGCTTCATCAAAGGCAATCTGACCGCTGAAGGGTTCACCGCATGTTGAAACACCGTTGAATGCACCTGAAAGAACAACAACATCCTTTACATCTTCATAGCCGTAATCGTGGAGATATGTTGTAAGTACACACGAACCCATACTGAAACCTACGAGGTTGACTTTGTCAGCACCTGTTGTTTCTTTTGTGAATTTAACAAGGTCATTGAGCTGAGCAGCAATTGTCTGCATATCCATACGCCAGTCATAGCTGAAATATATAACTTCGGCTGCGTCAAAGCCGAGGTTCTTGCAGTTGATTGCAATTTCACCGCCGAGAATTTCTTCAGCTGTGGGCATTTCATAAACAGATGTTGTAGGATAAACGGGATTGCCGTTTTCGTCGCATGCCATACCGTCAAAGATTGTTACAAGAGCATCGCAGAGAGGCTTGCTGAGAGCTGTGTAATCACCCTTTACAATTGAACTTGTAAGAGGTACAACAGCCTTTGAAACACCTGCAACAATAGAATCAGTTGAGGGAGGGAAGACTGTTTCGCCTGTTTCTGTGTTTACCGTGTCTGTTGAACCGATACCGTCAATGAAAATGACGGGTGTTACATCATCTTCTGCAAATGCGAGAAGAGACATTGCTGACATCATAATTATAACTGACATCAGAACTGCTAAAAATTTCTTCATAAGGAAAACTCCTTTACAAATTTATTCATTTTTATTATATCATTTAAATTTAAAATTTCAATATAATATTAATAAATAATTTTTTTATAAAAATCTTGCATATTCAGAAAATTAATTGTATAATTAGTCTGTATAACTTTATGAGAGGATTAACCACAATGGAAAAACAGAAATATTATATAACCACAGCCATTGCTTACACATCAAGAAAACCTCATATCGGCAACTCTTATGAGATTGTTCTTACAGATGCTATTGCCCGTTTTAAAAGACTTCAGGGCTACGATGTATTTTTCCTTACAGGTACCGATGAACACGGTCAGAAGATTGAGGAATATGCAAAGGCTGCAAATGTCACACCTAAGGAATATGTTGATAAAGTTGCAGGCGAAATCAAGGATATCTGTGATCTTCTGAATACAACTTATGACAAGTTCATCAGAACTACAGACGATTATCACGAAAAAACTGTTCAGAAGATTTTTAAAAAGCTTTATGAACAGGATGATATCTATAAGAGTGAATATGAAGGTCTTTACTGCACCCCCTGTGAATCATTCTGGACAGAATCACAGCTTGTTGACGGTAAATGTCCCGATTGCGGCAGAGAAGTAAAGCCCGCAAAGGAAGAAGCATATTTCCTGAGACTTTCAAAATATCAGAAGAAGCTTGAAGAGCATATTGAGAATAATCCTGATTTCATTTACCCCGAAAGCCGTAAAAAGGAAATGCTCAACAACTTCATCAAGCCCGGTCTTCAGGATCTCTGCGTTTCAAGAACATCATTCAAATGGGGTGTTCCCGTTACATTTGACGATAAGCACGTTATCTATGTATGGATTGACGCACTTTCAAATTATATCACAGCTCTCGGCTATGATCCTGACGGCTCATCAGACCTTTATAAAAAATATTGGCCTGCAAATGTTCATATTATCGGTAAGGATATCATCAGATTCCATACAATTTACTGGCCTATTATGCTTATGGCTATGGGTGAACCCCTTCCTTCAAAGGTTTACGGTCATCCCTGGCTTCTCTTCGGCGAAGACAAGATGAGTAAGTCAAAGGGTAATGTTATCTATGCAGACGAGCTTGTTGCAAGATTCGGCGTCGATGCTGTAAGATACTATCTTCTTTCAGAAATGCCGCACGCACAGGACGGTTCAATCTCTTATGACACAATGATTGAGAGATACAATTCCGATCTTGCAAACACAATCGGCAACCTTGTAAACAGAACAGTTGCAATGGCAAACAAGTATTTTGACGGTGTCCTCGCTTGCAACACTGCATCTGAGGAGCTTGACGACGGATTCAAGGCTGACATTCTTTCAGCACTTTCCAAGATGGAAAAAGCATTTGATGATTTCAGAATTTCAGATGCTCTTGATGCTGTTCTTACAATTGCAAAGAGAAGTAACAAATATATTGATGAAACTGCTCCCTGGGCTCTTGCAAAAGATGATGAAAAGAAAGACAGACTTTCTACAGTTCTGTATAATCTCATTGAGAGTATCAGAATTATCGCTGTTGAACTGTCTGCATTTATGCCTGAAACATCCAAGGCAATTCTTGGTCAGATCAACACAGATATAGACACTTATGAAAGCATAAAGACATTCGGTGCAATTCCCGCAGGTCATAAGGTTGGCACAGCTTCACCTCTTTTTGCAAGAATTGATGTAGAGAAGATTACAGCCGAAATTCAGGCAGAAATGGAAGCAAAGGCAAAGGCTGCTCAGAAGGATAACAGAAGAGCAGAACTTACGGAAGAAATTGCAGGCATAGCAAAAATAGGCATTGATGATTTTGCAAAAGTTGACCTGAGAGTTGCTCAGATTACCGATTGCGTACCCGTAAAAAAGGCAAAAAAATTATTACAGCTTACTCTTGATGACGGCACAGAAAATCCCAGAACAGTAGCTTCGGGTATAGCTCTTTATTACAAACCCGAAGAACTTATCGGCAGAAAAGTTATTGTAGTTTCAAATCTTAAACCTGCTGTTCTCTGCGGTGTTGAAAGCCACGGTATGATTCTTGCTGCAGATGCAGATGAGAACGATGTCAGAGTAATTTTTGTTGATGACCTGCCTGCAGGAGCAAAAATCAGATAATGAATAATATTTTCGATTCACACGCCCATTACAATGATGAGCAATTTGATATCGACCGTGATTCTTTGCTCGCTTCTTTACCGGAAGCGGGCATTGTAGGTATTATAAACTGCGGTACCGATACAGCATCTTCCTTTGCTTCTCTTGAAATGGCAGAAAAATACCCCTTTGTTTATGCTGCATGCGGTTATCATCCCGAATCAGCTCTTGAGTTTTATGAAGCCGGCCTCGTTGACATTGAAAAAATGCTGTCTCATCCGAAATGTGTCGCTGTCGGTGAAATAGGACTTGAATATCATTATGATTTTGTTCCGAAAGATGTTCAGAAATATGTTTTTGAAAAGCATCTTGAACTTGCAGTCAAATATAATATGCCGGTAATCGTCCACGACAGGGAAGCCCATGCCGACACAATGGATTTGTTAAAAAAATATAAACCGAAGGGTGTACTTCATTGCTATTCAGGGAGCACCGAAATGGCAAAGGAAGTTCTTAAATTGGGAATGTATATAGGACTTGGCGGTGCTGTTACTTTTAAAAATGCCGTAAAACCTGTTGAAGTTGCAGAAATGATACCTCTTGACAGACTTCTTCTCGAAACTGATTGTCCGTATATGGCTCCCGTTCCTATGAGAGGTAAGAGAAATAATTCTGAGTATATTTCATATATAGCTGAAAAAATTGCAATGATCAGAGAGATTGAACCTGATGATTTACTCTCTATAACTGCAGAAAATACAAAAAGATTGTTTGGTATAAAATAAAGTAAGTAAATATTATTTTGAAGGAGGAAGAGAATTGATAAAGAAATTTTATTCGGGCAATGCTCCCGAACTTGAAAAATACAAGCAGATGTGTCTTGATGAAGGTGCTATAGAGCCTTCACTTTATACAAAATACAGCGTTAACAGAGGTCTTCGAGATATTAATGGTAAGGGGGTTCTTACCGGACTCACGGAAATATCCGAAATTCAGTCAAAAAAGAATATTGACGGAGTTGACATTCCGTGTGAAGGAATGCTTTTTTATCGCGGATATAACGTTAAAGACATTGTTTCTGACATGTCAAAAAGAGGCAGATACGGCTTTGAAGAAACCGTATATATCCTTCTTTTCGGCTCATTACCTGATGAAAATCAGCTTGATGAGTTTAAGAATGTTCTTGCAAATTACCGTGAACTGCCTGTTTCATTTGTCCGTGACTTTATAATGAAAGCTCCATCGGGAGATGTTATGAATTCTCTCGCAAGATGTACTCTTGCTCTATATTCATATGATGAAAAGCCTGACGATACATCAATCGGTAATGTTTTAAGACAGTGTGTGCGTCTTATTTCATTATTTCCGTTACTTTCCGTTTATGGCTTTCAGGCTTATAATTATTATATAAAAGATAATTCCAGTTTCTTTATTCACGAGCCGAAGGATGATTATTCAATAGCTGAAAATATTCTTTATATGCTCCGTATTGACGGTAAGTTCACACCTCTTGAAGCGCAGCTTCTTGACCTTGCTCTTATTCTTCACGCAGAGCACGGAGGTGGTAATAACTCAACATTCACAACACATGTTGTCACATCATCGGGTACCGATACTTATTCTGCTATTGCAGCTGCTCTCGGTTCACTCAAGGGTCCTCGTCACGGCGGTGCGAATATCAAAGTCCGCAATATGTTCAAAGATATAAAGGCAAATATTAAAAATTGGGATGACGATGGTGAGATAAAGGAATATCTTCTTAAGATTCTCAATAAAGAGGCATTTGATAACAGTGGTCTTATTTACGGAATGGGACATGCGGTTTATTCACTTTCTGATCCTCGTGCAGAAGTTTTCAAGAGTTTTGTTGAACAGCTTGCTGTCGAAAAAGGTCTTGAGGATGAATACCGACTTTATGCAAATATCGAGCGTATTGCCCCTGAAGCTATTGCTGAAAAGCGTAAAATATATAAAGGTGTAAGTGCAAATGTGGACTTCTATTCAGGATTTGTATATGAAATGCTTGGCATTCCCGAAGAGCTATATACTCCTATATTTGCAGTTGCACGAATTGCAGGCTGGTCAGCTCACAGACTTGAAGAAATTATAAATTCAGGTAAGATAATAAGACCTGCATATATGAATGTTCAGGACAGACGGGATTACACTCCCTTTGAAAACAGATAAAAAAATAACAAGACTTTTTCCTGTGAAGATAAAGACAAGATTCATTGCTGTTATTCTGACAGTTATAATTCTTGTTAACCTGTCTCTTGTTTACTTTGCCGCCTTCGATGAATTCTCTATGATACAGAAAGGCTTAACATCACTCTGCATATGAAAAAAATGTTACTGAAGAAAAAGTCATAATTGCAGACAATAAAGAAATGCTTGATGCAACAGCGGCGTACACTTTTGATATTTTATAAAAATTACCGCTTGTTTTCGAACAGGCGGTTTTTTCAATAAATATTCAATACAGATTTGGTTAATTATTTATAAAGATACTTGTTTTATGTGATATTTTGTTGTAAAATAAAAGTATATTTAATCAAGGAGATTTAAATATGGATAAAACCCAGAAAAGATGGTCTTTTATTGTTAATATCTTGTATTTCGGTATTATTATCGCAGCATTCTTTCTGTTTATGAAATATGCTTTCAGTACAGTTTTGCCTTTTATTTTTGCATTTATTATTGCTGCATTATTACAAAAGCCTCTCAAAGCTATAACAAAAAAAGTGAAAAAAGTACCTTCTGGTGTAATCGGTGCTGTTCTTTCTGTTCTTGTTTTTGCAGTAATACTCGGTTTGTTTTCACTTGTCGGTGTCAGAATCGGTCTTGCTGTAAAAGATCTGATTTCATATTTTACTGACAGATGTTCAAATCTTGGTGAATTTTTTGATTTCATAAAAACAAGTTATCTCAATCTTGAAATTGCTGAAATGTTACCTGCTGAAGCTAATAATGCTGTTACGAACGGTATTGATTCAATAAGTGAATATGTTGTAAGCGGAGATGTTTTTTCGACTCTTTCTGCAAATATTAGCAAGTTTATTAGCCCTATCGGCAGTGCAATTTCAAAGGTTCCGAGTTTTCTTATCGGATTTTTGATTTCAATTATAACAACTTGCTTTATGACTCCGGCTTACAATGACATCAAAGCATTTATTGTCAGACAGTTCAGCAAAGAAAATCAGGATAAGCTTCGCAGAGCTAAATATATTGTATTATCATCTGTCGGAAAAATGATAAAAGCTTATGCATCTATTATCGGTATTACAACCTGTGAGATTTTTATCGGTCTTACAATTTTAAAACTAATTAAAGTTTATGATGGTTCTCATATTCTTCTTCTCAGTTTTATTATTGCCTGTATAGATATAATACCAGTTCTCGGAACCGGAACGGTTGTTATTCCCTGGAGTGTATATTCATTCCTTACAGGAAACATCGGAATGGGTATTGGTTTGCTTGTTCTGTATGCAACAATAACTGTTATCCGTCAGGTTATTGAGCCGAAACTCGTTGCAGGTCAGGTAGGTATTTCTCCGGTTGTAACTATTATGGCGATGTTTATCGGTGTTAAAATTTTTGGAGCGATGGGTATTTTTATTCTTCCGTTTATTGTTATTATAATCAATCTTTTAAATCAGGAAGGAATTATTCATTTTTTTAAAACAAAAATATCAGAAGATTCTTAAAAAATATTTTCAGGACATGGTAACTTGTCCTGATTTTTTTTATAAATTTTGATTGATTTATTTATTAAATCGTTGTAAAATAGTAAAAAATATCTGTGAGGTATAATTATGCCCCTTGTTAAAATGAATGATATGCTCAGATGGGCAGAAGATAATAATTGTGCCGTCGGTGCTTTCAGCGTCGGCAATATGGAAATGATTATCGGTGCTATTAAAGCCGCCGAAGAAATGAATACACCAATAATTCTGCAGATTGCAGAAAAGAGAATGAAGCAGTCACCGATGCATCTTATAGCACCTATGATGGTATCAGCCGCAAAAAATGCCAAGGTACCTGTCGCGGTGCATCTTGATCACGGCCTGACTTTTGAATGTATAAAAACAGCTCTTGAATATGGTTTCACTTCAGTAATGCTTGACGGATCTCTTCTTCCTTTTGAAGAAAATATAGAACTTACAAAAAAAGTCTGTGCAGAGGCTTCACGATACGGTGCAACCGTTGAAGCAGAACTTGGTGTCGTTGGTGGTAATGAGGGTGACACTGCAGTACATAAGATAACTTGTACTGACCCTGAAAAAGCACTTGAATTCTGCGAAAAAACAGGTGTTGATTGTCTTGCAGTTGCAATAGGTAATGCACACGGCAATTATCCTGTTTTACCTGAACTCCGTTTTGATGTTCTTGAATCAATTTATAAAAAAGTCAGCACACCTCTTGTGCTTCATGGCGGTACCGGAATAACAGATGAAATGTTCAGAAAAGCAATTTCTCTGGGTATCAGAAAAATCAATATTGCCACGGCAAGTTTCGATGCACTTGCAATGAGTGCAAAAAAATATACTTCAACAGTTGAAAAACCTGATTATTTTACACTTTCTCCCGATATGGCAGATGCCGTATATGAAAATGTAAAAAAACATATAAAAATATTTCTTAATAAGTGAGATAAAAAATGGATAAGACAATATTTAATAAAACAACATCTGAACCCATTACATTCAAAAACGGAAAACTAAAAATTATTCACATAACAGATACTCACATTGGTACAGATAATGAGGAAATGACCCTTTGTCTTATCGGTCAGGCACTTGATCGTGAGAAACCTGATGTTGCTGTTGTGACAGGTGATACAATATCATCAGATAATAACAGAGAAGAAACATTGGACAGAAGCCGACGTTTTATGCAACTGTTTCAGGACAGAAATATCCCTGTTGCTCTGACATTCGGGAATCATGATTCTGAGTCGGGTATTGTTACAAGACAGGAGCTTATGGCTTGTTATAATGAATTTCCCTGCAGTATCTCCGTTGATGAAGGGGATATAATGGAAGGTTGCGGTACATACAATGTTCCCGTTCTTGCATCTGGAAGTGACGAAGTCAGATTCAATCTCTGGATTTTTGATTCAGGTGATTATGATGAAGAGGGTAAATATGCCAATGTATCAGAAGAAAAAGTTGCATGGTACAAAGAGAAAAGTTCAGAATATGAAAAAATGTACGGCAAAAAAATTTATTCACTTGCCTTTCAGCATATAATTGTTCCTGAATCATACGATGCCCTCAAAAAAGTCAACCGTATTGCACCTTATACTTACAAAGGTATATATAACCACGAAGGATATTACAGATTCGACCCGAAAATGCCTAATTACGGCACCCTCAAAGAACCTCCCTGTTGTGGCGCAATAAATCACGGTCAGTTTGATGCTCTTGTTGAAAGAGGCGATTGTCTTGCTGTTTTTTCCGGACACGACCACACAAATGCATTTGGAGTTAAATATAAGGGTGTTGATATAGTAAATTCACTCAGCACACGTTATCATGATGACTGTTTTCAGACACAGTACGGATACAGAATAATTGAGGTTGATGAAAATGATACTTCTGTTTATTCAACAAGAGTTGTCCGTTGGTATAATATTTATAAGCCTGAAAATCTTTCTGAATTCAGAAATAAAGGAGATATTGTCTATAAAACTGCGAAATCTGTTGCAATCAGAGGGCTCCGTGAACGATTTTTACAAGGCAGCGGTCATCTGATTGTCAGAATTTTCGGTTTGCGTAAGGTTAAATATAAGGATTGATTCAAGGAGGGTAGTCCGATGGACAAAAATGTTGTTTATGAAAACAGAACAAAACACGTTGAAGTCTGGGCAGAGGACTATCTTAAACCAATTCCGCATCTTCACAAAGAACTTGAGTTGATTTATGTCGTCAAGGGTGAATCGCATCTCCTTATTGATAATAAGAAAATGACAATTTCTGACGGAGATTTATTCATATGCTTTCCAAATCAGGTGCATTGTTATGAAAGCTCATCCCGAGGACAATATTTTTTGTTTACGATGAGTCCTGATTTCTGTATTGGCATCAAAGATCTTCTTTCAGACAATATACCTGTTAATAATATTCTCAGACTCAGTAAAGATGATGATATTATAAAAACGTTGTTTTCTGCTGTAGCCTATCACGGTCTGTATAAAGAAACTCTTTATGCAGGTTGTATAAATCATGTTCTGGCTATGATTCTTCAGAAAATTGCATTAAGTCCGCGTATTCAGAGTAACTCTTCAACATTGCAGAGCATAATAAAATATTGCACATCAAATTATACATCTGACATTTCCCTTGATGATATGTCAAGAGAGCTTCATCTGAGTAAATATCACATTTCGCATCTTCTGAATAATAAGTTAGGAATCAGTTTTTCGGGGTATATAAATATGCTCAGGATTAATAACGCATGTGAGCTTTTAAGAAGAACAGATAAAAGTATTGCAAATGTATCAGAAGAAGTCGGATTCGGATCGATCAGAACATTCAACAGAGTGTTTATGCAGATAATGAACACAACCCCATATAATTACAGAAATCATAGTTAAAGACACCTATTTTACAGGTGTCTTTTCTTTTGTTTATTAATCGCAACTTTTGTCTATAAATTGTGATATATTTGACTTGATTATTTTTACAAATTTAAATTATAATAAAATTGTTAATTGTATAAAATTAACAATATATATAAATTAAACGGAAATATCCCTGTTTCTGACTATATTCAGGGGGAAAAGGAGCGCATAATGAAATATATAGAATTTGATAATTCAAAAGAATTTGACCTGATTCCTCTCGGCAGAGTTGCCATTGACTTTAATCCTACAGATATGAACAAACCTCTTTCAGAAAGCAGTAATTTCAATAAATATGTTGGTGGTTCACCTGCAAACATTGCTGTCGGTATGGCAAGACTCGGCAAAAAGGTTGGTTTTATCGGTAAGGTTTCCGATGACCAGTTCGGTGATTATGTAATCAATTACTTCAAAAATGACGGTATCGATGTAAGCCATATTACACGTTGCACAAACGGTGAAAACTTAGGTCTTACATTCACTGAAATCAAAAGCCCCACTGAAAGCAGCATTCTTATGTACCGTGAAGGTGTTGCTGATCTTATGCTTCATCCTGATGATGTTGATGAAGATTACATCAAGAGAACAAAGGCCCTCCTCATTTCAGGTACAGCACTTTGTCAGTCACCCTCAAGAGAAGCAGCTCTTAAGGCTATGATGCTTGCAAAGAAAAATAATGTTCCTCTTATTTTTGATATCGACTATCGTTCGTACACATGGAAAAATAAAGATGAAATTTCTGTTTACTACTCAATGGTAGCAAGAAATGCTGATATTATCCTCGGCTCAAGAGAAGAATTTGACCTTACAGAGGCTATTACAGGTGTTTGTGCAACTGATGAAGAAAGTGCAAAGCTCTGGTGTTCATATGGTGCAAAGATAGTTGTTATCAAGCACGGTAAAGACGGCTCAACAGCATACACAAATGACGGTAACAGTTATTCAATCAAGCCTTTCCCCGTTCAGATGCTCAAGGGCTTCGGCGGCGGTGACGGCTATGCTTCATCATTTATAAGAGCCCTCATTGATGGCTGTGAGCTTATCGAAGCTCTCGAATACGGCTCAGCATCAGCATCAATGCTTGTTTCTGCACACAGTTGTTCAGCAGCTATGCCTTCACTTGAAGCAGTAGAAAAGTTTATTGCAGAAGAAAAGGCACTCTACGGGGAGATGGTTGCCCGTGCTTAAAGAAAAGTTTTTTAAACTGTCGAAAGGTTTCAGATTTATGACAGTATGTTTAATTGTATTTTTCTGTCTTGCTTTTGTTGTCGGTATATATGCTCTGAGTGTCAATGGTTATATGGTTGTTTCAACAAAAGACAGAATTCTGACACCTGAAGATTCTGCGAAACTTTCAGATGTTGATTGTATACTTGTTCTTGGCGCAGGTGTTCACGGAACAACACTCAGTCATATGCTTGAAGACAGAGTGCTGACCGGTATCAATCTTTATGAACTCGGATCTGCTCCGAAGATTCTTATGAGCGGAGATCACGGTCAGGATGATTATGATGAAGTAAATGCTATGAAGGATTATGCCAAAGATAAAGGTGTACCTTCCGAAGATATTTTTATGGACCATGCAGGATTTTCAACCTATGAATCAATTTACCGTGCAAGAGATATTTTTCAGGCTAAGAAAATAATAATTATATCTCAGAAGTATCATCTTCACAGAGCATTGTTTATTGCTGATTATTTAGGTGTTGAGGCTTATGGTGTCGACAGTCAGTTGCGTCCGTATGCTGCTGATACAAACATATACAACTCAATCAGAGAATTTCTTGCAAGAAATAAAGAATTTATATATGTAAGATTAAATCCCGTTCCGACGTATCTTGGCGAAGCTATTCCCATAAGCGGCAACGGTGATATCACAAATGATAAAGAAGGTGCATAAATGTTTGAAGTACCCGTATTGAATGAAAATAACGAAAAAGTTCTTTGCGAAATGAATGGCAAAAATGCTGATATGCTTATGACTATCAGAGTGAAATATCTCAAAAAGGGTGAAAGTATTTCATTTTGTGAAGCAGATAACGAAACGGCTGTTCTTCTTGTTGCCGGTGCCGTAACATTTGAATGGGACGGCAATAAGGAAAGCGGAAAGAGAAAAGATCCCTTTAAAATGAAACCCTATTGTCTTCATGCTTCAAAAAATACGCAGTTTACTGTTACAGCAGATGAAGACAGTGAAATTGTTATTCAGCAGACAGATAATGAAAAAGAATTTTCCCCTGTTTTCTATAATCCTGATAATTGTCTTTATCAGGAATTCGGTAAAGGCCAGTGGGACGGCGCAGGACACAGAGTTGTATCAACAATGTTTGACCCTGACAATGCTCCTTATTCAAATATGGTAATGGGTGAGGTTTTCAATAAACCCGGCAGATGGTCAAGCTATCCGCCTCATCATCATCCTCAGCCTGAAGTTTATTATTACAGATTTGACAAGCCTCAGGGCTTCGGAGCATGTTTTAATGCTGATGAAGTCTATAAGAGTGTCGATTCTTCAGCCTGTTTTATTCACGACGGTGAGGATCATCAGCAGGTTGTTGCTCCCGGATATAATATGTATTACGTGTGGATGATCCGTCACCTTGACGGTGATCCCTGGTATAAGACAACGCGATTTGTTTCTCCCGAGCATGAATGGCTCACAAAAGTATAAGGAGGTAATAGTATGCCTTTAATGACAACAGCTCAGGCGCTTGTTAAATTCCTCGATAATCAGTATGTTTCCTTTGACGGTAAGGAAAATAAGTTTGTTGACGGTATTTTTACTGTTTTCGGACACGGAATTGTTGTAGGCTTAGGTCAGGCACTTGACGAAAATCCCGGTGGACTCAGAGTTTATCAGGGTAAGAATGAGCAGGGTATGGCTCATGCAGCTACAGCCTATGCAAAAGAAAACAACAGAAGAAGAATTATTGCATGTTCTTCATCAATCGGCCCCGGCAGTGCTAATATGGTAACTGCAGCGGCTACTGCAACAGTAAATAATGTACCTCTTCTTCTTTTTACTGCAGATACTTTCTCAACACGTCAGCCTGACCCCGTTCTTCAGCAGTTTGAACAGCCTTATTCTCTTGCAATCACAACAAATGACGCATTCAAACCTGTCTGCAGATATTGGGACAGAATTGCACGTCCCGAACAGCTTATGTCTGCAATGATTAATGCAATGCGTGTGCTTACAGACCCTTCCTGTACAGGCGCTGTCAACATTTCTCTTTGTCAGGATGTTGAGGGTGAATCTTACGATTATCCTGATGAATTCTTTAAGAAGAGAGTTCACAGAATCACAAGAGTTACTGCTCCTGATGAAGAAATTAATGATATTGCTGAAGTTATTGCATCATCAAAGAAGCCTATGGTTATCTGCGGCGGCGGTGTAAGATATTCTGAAGCAGGACAGGTGCTTGTTGATTTCTGCGAAAAGTTCAACATTCCTTACGGTGAAACTCAGGCAGGTAAGAGTTCAACTTTCTCATCAAACCGTTATAATATGGGCGGTATCGGTGTTACAGGTAACTCTTCAGGTAATGATGTTGCTAAAATTGCAGATTGTATTATAGGTATCGGTACAAGATTCTCAGATTTCACAACAGCATCAAAATCTCTTTACCCTGAAAAACAGGTTGTTACAATCAATACATCACGTTTTGATGCTTACAAGCTCGGCGCTACAAAAGCTGTCGGTGATGCAAAGGCAACACTTCTCAAACTTACAGAAATTCTTGAAGCAAAGGGATATAAGAGTGAATATACCGATGAATTTGACAAAGCAAAGAAAGCTTGGAATGATGAAATGGATATGCTTTCATCTTATACATACGACGAAAATTTCCAGCCTCTTATCAAAGCCCGTTATGATAAGACAATTCCTGAATTTGTCGAAATGTACGGTTCAGCATTGACTCAGACTCAGGCTCTTGCATATATCAGAAATAACATCGATAAGAATGCAGTTGCTGTTGCAGCTTCCGGTTCACTTCCCGGTGATATGCAGAGAATGTGGACATCTGAAAGCCTTTATACCTATAATATGGAATACGGTTATTCTTGTATGGGTTATGAAATTTCCGGTGCATTTGGTGCAAAACTTGCTCATCCTGACAGGGAAGTATATGCATTCTGCGGTGACGGCGGTTATCTTATGCTTCATTCAGAGCTTGTCACATCAATTCAGGAAAATGCAAAAGTCAATGTTCTTGTTTTTGATAACTCAGGCTTCGGCTGTATCAACAATCTTCAGATGAGCAACGGTATCGGTAACCTTGCAACCGAATTCAGAAAGAGAGACGAAAACGGTAAGCTTCTCGGTGCTCTTATGCCGATGGATTTTGCAATGAGTGCTGCAGGCTACGGTTGTAAGACTTATACCGTAAAGACTCTTGATGATCTTAAATTTGCTCTTGAAGACAGTAAGAAACAGACAGTTTCTACACTTATTGACATTAAAGTTCTCCCCAAATCAATGACAGACGGATATGGTGCATGGTGGAATGTAGGTCTTGCATCAGTTTCTGAAATTGAGAGTGTAAGGGAAGCCTATAAAAACAAAACAGAAAATCTTAAAAAAGCGAGGAAGTATTGATATGCTTGATAAAAACAAAGTAAAACTCGGTATTGCTCCTATTGCGTGGACAAACGATGACCTGCCCGACCTCGGCGCAGATAACACATTCCAGCAGTGCGTTTCGGAAATGGCACTTGCAGGTTTTACAGGATGTGAAGTCGGTAACAAATATCCTAAGGATCCCGACGAGCTTCATAAGTATCTCGACATCAGAGGAATTCAGATCTGCAATGCATGGTTCTCAACATTCCTTACAACAAAGCCTTATGAAGAAACAGAAACTGAATTCATCAAGCACATCACTTTCCTTAAGGCTATGGGTGCAAAAGTTGTCGGTGTTTCAGAACAGGGACACTCAATTCAAGGCACTGATAAGTCTGTATTTGATGAAAAGTATGTTATGAACGATGAAGAGTGGGATATGCTCTGCACAGGTCTTAACAAACTTGGTAAAGTTGCAAAGGATATGGGTATTACACTCACATTCCATCATCATATGGGTACTGTTGTTCAGACAGCTGCTGAAATTGACAGACTTATGGAAAACACAGATCCCGAACTTTTCAATCTTCTTTTCGACTCAGGTCACCTTGCATACTGTGGTGAAGACTATATGTCTGTTCTTAAGAAGTACATAGGCAGAATCAAGCACGTACACCTTAAAGATATCCGTCCCGAAGTTGTTGCTGAAGTCAAGAAAAACGGCCTCAGCTTCCTTGAAGGCGTAAGAATGGGTACATTCACAGTTCCCGGTGACGGCGCAATTGATTTTGAACCCATTTTCAAAGTTCTTGAAGAAAATGATTATGAAGGCTATGTTCTTGTTGAAGCTGAACAGGATCCCGCAAAGGCAAATCCCTTTGAATATGCTGTAAAGGCAAGAAAATATATTGCTGAAAAGTCAGGACTTTAATATAGGAGAATTATAATGGAAAAATTACAGTATTTTGTAAACGGTCAGTTTAAAGACTCAAAAACTGAAGTCTGGTATGACCTTCACAATCCCAGTACAGGTGAAGTAACAGGTCAGGCTCCCTGTTGTACAAATGACGAAGTACTTGAAGCAGTTGAAGCTGCAAAAGCAGCTTATCCTGCCTGGAGTGCAACACCTGCTATCAAGAGAGCACAGATTCTTTACAACGTACGTGATCTTCTTATTAAAAATATGGAAGAACTCACGACAATCGTTGCAGAAGAAAACGGTAAAGTATGGGGCGAAGCTGAAGGAGATGTTCTCAAGGCAAAGGAAGGTACAGAACTTGCAACTCAGGTTCCTTCACTTATGATGGGTGAAAGCCTTATGGACGCTTCTGCAGGCTTTGATACAACTCTTTACCGTGAATCAATGGGTGTTTTTGCAGGTATCGTTCCTGTAAATTTCCCCGCAATGATTCCTTTCGGCTGGATGGTTCCCACTTGTGTAGCTTGCGGTAACACAATCGTTCTCAAAGCTGCTTCTCTTACTCCCAGAACAGCATTAAGAATTGCAGAACTTTATAAAGAAGCAGGAATGCCTGACGGTGTTGTAAACGTTGTTACATGCTCAAGAAATGAAATTAACACTCTTCTTGACCATCCCGACATCAAGGGTATCACATTTGTCGGTTCAACTCCTGTAGGTAAACTTATTTATGAAAGAGCTGCAAAAGCAGGCAAGAGAGTTCAGGCTCTCTGTCAGGCTAAGAACCATGCTCTTGTTCTTGAAGATGCTCCTATCGAGAGAACTGTTGCAGGTATCATCAACTCTGCTTACGGTTGCGCAGGTCAGCGTTGTATGGCTCTTTCTTGCTGTGTTGTTCAGGAATCTATCGCAGACAGATTTGTTGCTGAACTCAAGAAACAGGCTATGAATATCAAGGTTGGTAAGTCTGTTGATAAGACATCAAAACTCGGACCTCTTACATATAAGAAACATTATGATGAAGTTGTTGCAGACATCGAAAAGGGTGTTAAAGAAGGCGCAACACTTGTACTTGACGGCAGAAATCCCGAACTTCCCGAAGAAATCAAGAACGGCTACTTTGTAGGCCCCACAATCTTTGATAATGTAACAGAAGATATGACAATCGGCAGAGATGAAGTTTTCGGCCCCGTTCTTTGCGTTAAGAGAGTCAAGGATTTCCACGAAGGTCTTGCAGTTATGAATGCAAATCCTTATGCTAACGGTTCTGTTATTTTTACACAGAACGGTCACTATGCAAGAGAATTTGCACGTCATACACACGGCGGTATGGTAGGTGTCAACGTTGGTATTCCCGTGCCTATCGGATTCTTCCCATTCTCCGGTCATAAGGATTCATTCTTTGGTGATCTTCATTGTCTCGGTAAGGATTCATACCGTTTCTTCACAGAAAGCAAATGTGTAACAACACGTTGGTTTGATGAAGAAGAAATCAAGAAAACAGAAGTTTCTACTTGGGACGGCACAATCTGATTTTTAACTAATAACTGAAAGGAAAAGATAATTATGCTTAATATCGGTATTATCGGTGCAGGACGCATCGGCAAGGTTCATCTTGAATCAATTTCATATCACGTAAAGAATGCAGTTGTTACTGCAATTGCAGATCCCTTTATGAATGACGAAACAAAGGCATTCTGTGAAGGATTCGGCGTTGAAAAAATATACACAGACTATAAAAAGATTATCGAAGATGAAACAATCGATGCTGTTCTTGTTTGTTCATCAACAGATACACACGCTCCCATTTCAATTGAAGCTATCAATGCAGGTAAGCACGTTTTCTGTGAAAAGCCCCTTGCAAATACTGTTGACAAGATTCTTGAAATTGCAGATGCTCTCAAAGCTCATCCCGAAGTTAAATTCCAGGTAGGATTCAATCGTCGTTTTGATCATAACTTCGCAGCAGTACGTAAGGCTTATGATGAAGGCAGAATCGGTGATGCTCAGATTCTTAAAATCACATCACGTGACCCTCAGGCACCTCCCGTGGGCTACTGTGCGGCAAGCATCTTCCTTGATATGACTATTCATGATTTTGATATGGCTTGCTTCCTTACAAACAGTGATGTTGAAGAACTTTATGTATATGCTGATGCTCTTATCAATCCCGGTATCCGTGAATACGGTGATTTTGATACAGCAATCATTTCAATGAAGATGGAAAACGGCGCTCTTGCTGTTATCGATAACTCACGTCAGGCAATGTACGGCTATGACCAGAGAGCTGAACTCTTCGGTTCAAAGGGTATGGTTGCTACTG
The DNA here is from genome assembly GCA_017549285.1 of Clostridia bacterium. Lineage (GTDB taxonomy): Bacteria > Bacillota > Clostridia > Oscillospirales > Acutalibacteraceae > UBA1081. Next base: position 55,036 of record JAFYVE010000030.1, on the reverse strand, counting down.
CAAACGATACACTTTCAACAGCTGTTGTTTCAGATGCTAACGGTGTTACAGGTGAGAAACCCCTTTACTTCTTCCTTGAAAGATATATGGGCTCATTCTCTGAAGAAGTCAGACAGTTTGTTGATTGCTGTGTAAACGACAAGGAAACACCTGTCGGTATTCACGCAGGTCTTCAGTCTGTTAAAATCGCTCTTGCTGCAGAGAAATCAGCAAACGAAGGCAGACCCGTCAAACTTTCAGAAATTCAGTAATAAAAATTTTCAGACCGTCTTATGACGGTCTGATTTTTTGTTATTTCTATTGAAAAGTTTATGTGTATGTTATATAATATCACAGAAAGAAGTGATGTACTTATGACTAAACTAAATATTGCAATTGTCGGTTGCGGAAATGTAAGTAAAAGACACTTTGAAGCAGCTTTTGATAATGAAAACAGTGAGCTTGTTGCGTGTTGTGACATTATTCCTGAAAAAGCAGATTCAATGGCAGAAAAGTACAATATAAAAACATATTATTCATTTGATGATATGATGAATGATGCGGATTTTGATATTCTTCATATCTGCACACCTCATTATCTTCACGCACCTATGGCAATAACAGCTATGGAAAAGGGTAAACATGTTTTCTGTGAAAAGCCCCTTGCAATTCATTATGAAGATGCAATTAAAATGTGTGAATGTGCAGAAAAAAACAATGTTTATCTTGCTGCCTGCTTCCAGAACAGATATAATCTTTCATCTCAGTATCTTAGAAATCTTGTTAAAAGTGAAAAGCTTGGTAAAATTGTTGCTGTCAAAGGCAATGTAACCTGGGACAGAGATGAAGAATACTATTCTGATGACTGGCACGGCACTCTTGATAAGGAGGGCGGCGGAGTTATTATAAATCAGTGTATACATACGCTTGATCTTATTCAATGGCTTGTTGATTCTGATGTTGTTTCAGTTGACGGCAGTATTTCTCAGAAAAGGCTTAAAGGCAAGGTTGAAACTGAAGACACCGCAGATGCTCTTATTACCTTCTCTAACGGCGTACAGGCTCTTTTTTACGGAACATTGTGTTATAAGTCAAATTCTTCTGTGTTTCTTGAAATCCTCTTTGAAAAGGGCAAGGCAGTTATGTATGATGACCTTGTACTGACTGATGAAAAAGGTAACAGGGAAGTCATAGCACTTAAAAAAACCTCAGATGCAAAAAATTACTGGGGCACAAGCCATAAGACGATAATAGATGACTTCTATGATTGCATTATTAATGATAAAGAATTTCTTGTTAACGGAAACTCAGGCAGCATTGCAGTTAAAATTGTTGATGAACTTTATAAATCAGCTCGATATATCTGATTAAATCAAAAGTTGGGAGGGAAATGAAAATGTCAATGGATTTCAGGCGCAAACTACCTACTCCCCAAGAAGTAAAAAACCAGTATCCGCTTTCTGAAAAAATAATCCGGGTCAAGTCAGAAAGAGATGAAATAATCAGAAATATTTTTATGGGTAAAGAAGATAAATTTGTGCTTGTTATAGGTCCCTGCTCAGCTGATAGACAAGATGCTGTCCTTGATTATACCTATCGTCTTTCCCGACTTCAGGAAAAGATAAAAGACAAGATATTTATCATTCCCAGAGTTTATACAAACAAACCCCGTACAACAGGTGACGGATACAAAGGGATGCTTCATCAGCCTGATCCCGAAAAAGAATCGGACCCCTATGAGGGGATTCTGGCAACCAGAAGACTTCATACAAAGGTAATCGAGGAGTCTGGGCTTGTCTGTGCTGATGAAATGCTTTATCCCGAAGATTCCAGATATCTTTCTGATTTACTTTCGTATCTTACAATCGGAGCAAGAAGTGTTGAAAATCAGAAACATCGTCTTACTGCAAGCGGTCTTGATATTCCTGTCGGGATGAAAAACCCAACAAGCGGTGATATTTCAGTAATGCTCAATTCAATTATGGCTGCTCAGCACTCTCATAACTTTATTTTTAGAGGTTGGGATGTTGTAACAAGCGGTAATCCGATGGCTCACGCAATTTTACGTGGCGCAGTCAACAGAAAAGGGGAATCTGTGCCGAATTATCATTATGATACGCTTCTTGAAGTGTATGAACAGTATTCTGAAAAATCACTTGATAATATGGCAGTTATAGTAGATGTCAATCATTCAAATTCAGGTAAGAATTATCTTGAACAAATAAGCATTTCAAAAGATATAATTGATTCCTGTCGAAAGAATAATAATATATCTTCATTAGTAAAAGGTCTTATGATCGAGAGTTACATTGAAGATGGGGCGCAAAATATCGGTGATGGTGTTTACGGAAAATCCATTACTGACCCATGTCTTGGATGGGATAAGACAGAAAAACTTATACTGGAATTAGCCGACAAACTATAAAAAAGGAGCATCGGAAGATGCTCCTTGATTTTTTTATTTCTTTGAAGTAGCTCTCTGAATAACTTTGATGATTTCGACAATCGGGATGATAAGGAATGCAAGACCGATTGCGATACCGTAGTGAGCAATGTCGAGATGTGAGAAATCGAATGCTGCAGCAAGGAAAGGTACTTCAATAACAAGGGTTGTGAGTATAAGTGTTGCAACCATTGAACCGTAAAGGAGAAGATTATGGCTGCCCTTGAATGCCATAGCAAAAATTGAACCTCTCTGTGAGCGCATATTGAGTGAATGGAAAATTTCACACATTGACATTGTAAGGAATGCCATTGTAGTGCCGAGATGACCTGCTTCTGTGCCGAGAGCAATGTTTGTGAATGTCCATGTTGAAAGATCCCAATTGAAACCGTTAACACTGTTTACACCGACAAAGTAAGCTGCCATTGTAAGGAGTGTAACAAGAGCACCCTGATAGAGAACATCAATGCCGAGACCGCCAGAGAAGATACCGTCTTTTGTACTTCTGGGTTTTCTTTTCATAATATTGCTTTCGGGCTTTTCAACACCGAGTGCAAGAGCGGGGAAGCAGTCAGTAACAAGGTTAATCCAGAGAAGGTGGGGTGCTTCAAGAATAGTGAAACCGAGAAGTGTTGCAAAGAAGATTGACAGAACTTCTGAAAGGTTTGAACCGAGAAGGAATTGAATTGCCTTACGGATATTGTCGTAAATTCTTCTGCCTTCGCCGACAGCTGAAACGATTGTTGCGAAGTTATCGTCTGCAAGTACCATATCTGCAACGTTCTTTGTAACGTCAGTACCTGTGATACCCATACCGACTCCGATGTCTGCACTCTTGATTGAAGGAGCGTCATTTACACCGTCACCTGTCATTGCTGTGATATAGCCCTTCTTTTTCCATGCTGTAACAATTCTTGTTTTGTGTTCGGGCTGAACTCGTGCATAAACAAATGTGTTTGTAACAACATTGTCAAATTCTTCATCAGAAAGCTTTTCAAGGTCAGCGCCTGTCATAGCATTCTTTTCATCTTTGATAATTCCGAGTTCTTTTGCAATTGCAACTGCAGTATCCTTATGGTCACCTGTAATCATAATAGGTGTGATACCGGCACTTCTGCATTCATCAATAGCATCTTTTACTTCAGGGCGGACAGGGTCAATCATACCTGTAAGACCAACGAATACCATTTCATTTTCAAGGTCAGCAGGTTCTGTTGAAGCGGGGATTTCAGGATATTTTTTCATAGCACAGGCAAGAACACGGAGTGCCTTGTCAGCCATTCTCTTGTTTTCTTCTGAAATCTTTGCTTTTATTTCATCACTCATAGGAACGACTTTGCCGTCCATCTGAGCGTATTTGCAAAGACTGACTACGATATCGGGAGCACCCTTTGTGAACTGTACAATTCCGTTTGCTGTCTGATGAAGTGTTGACATCATCTTTCTGCCTGAATCAAAGGGAGCTTCTGCAACTCTGGGCATCTTTTCCTGAAGGTCATTTTTGTTAAGACCGAGTTTGATTGCAAAGTTAACGAGTGCTGCTTCTGTGGGTTCACCTGTAACAGAACCATCAGAGTTGACTGTAACATCAGTGCAAAGCGACATCATAGTTGCAAGATTCTTTTCATCTTCGCAGAAAGAATCAACAACAGTCATAACATTCTGAGTAAGAGTACCTGTTTTATCTGAACAGATTATCTGAGCACAACCGAGTGTTTCAACAGCTGTAAGCTTTCTGATAATTGCATTTTTCTTTGACATTGTTGTTACGCCCATTGAAAGAACAATTGTAACAACAGCGGCAAGACCTTCAGGGATAGCTGCAACAGCAAGTGAAACAGCAACCATAAAGAAATCAAGAACTGTGTGAAGTCCGAGTTCACCGCCGCCGAGGAATGTCTTGATAAGCTGGAAGCCAAAAATGAATACACAGATGCCTATAACGAGGAATGTAAGTGTCTTACTGAGCTGTGAAAGTTTTTTCTGAAGGGGAGTTTCGCCTTCTTCAGCAGTTGCAATAGCATCTGCAATTTTACCCATTTCTGTGTCCATACCGGTTGCTACGACAACAGCTTTACCTCTGCCGTATACAAGAGTTGAACCCATATATGCCATATTCTTTCTGTCACCGAGGGGTACTGCTTCTTCACCCTTGCCGTTGATGACTTCAAGCATCTTTGTTACAGGAACAGATTCACCGGTAAGTGCAGCTTCTTCAATTTTCATGCTTGCACACTCTATGATACGGCAATCTGCAGGAATAGCATCACCGGCATCAAGAATGATTACATCACCAACAACAAGATCTTCACTCTTTACGGCAACAACATTACCGTCACGAAGAGTTTTTGTTGTTGCGGCAGACATTTCTTGTAAGGCTTCAATTGCTTTTTCTGCTTTACTTTCCTGATAAACACCGAGAACTGCGTTGATAAGAACAACTACAAGAATGATGATAACGTCTGAGGGGAATTCTTTCTCAACGATTGCAAGAACTGCAGAAATTGCGGCTGCTGCAAGAAGGATGATAATCATCGGGTCTGTCAGCTGTGCAAAAAATCTCTTGAGGAGAGAATCTTTTTCTGCTTGTTTGAGTTTGTTTTTACCGTTTTTTTCAAGTCTTTGTGCAGCTTCAGCGGATGTAAGACCTGCAGATGATGAATCGACTTCTTTTAATACGGTTTCGACTTCTTCTCTGTAAAAGTTCATTTTTTTTCGCCCTTTCTTAATCCCATAAGTAAGCAGATTTAAAAAAACGCATACAGAAACCGCAGACGGTAACTGTACACGAGTCTGGTTTTTTAATTCGTGCCAAGCAGATGCCTGCCATGTATGTTGACACTGAAACACTTTATTAGTGCAAACTACTCCCTCATGGGTATATTTTACTAAAATTTTATCATACAAATAAATTTATGTCAATAGTATATAAAAAAATCATTATTAATTATTTATTTGATAATTCAAATTTTTAATCACTTTTTTATCTTTACAAAACAGAAAAATTCAGTATAATAAACAATATAAAATTTGACTGGAATGAAATTATGCAGAAACTAATGAGCCGTATGCGTGCGGCAATGGAAAAATATGAAATGATTGAAGACGGTGACAGAATTGCAGTCGGACTCTCAGGTGGTAAAGATTCTGTTGCACTTCTTGCTGGCCTCGCTGAAATGCGCAGATTTTACCCGAAAAAATTTGAGGTTGTTGCAATAACAGTTGATATGCGATTTGATAATACAGATACCGATTTTTCAGTCCTTGAAGAGCTTTGCAATCGACTCGGAGTACCTTTTGTTATAAAAAGAACTGAACTTGCAGATATAATTTTCAATATCAGAAAAGAAAGCAATCCTTGTTCATTATGTGCTAAAATGCGTCGTGGTATACTTCATGATGTCGCAATAGAAAATGGCTGTAATAAAGTGGCACTGGGGCATCATATGGACGATGCTGTTGAAACTTTCTTTATGAATCTTCTTAAAGGCGGTAATATCAGCAGTTTCTTTCCTGTTACTTATATGTCAAGAAAAAACATTCATATCATAAGACCTATGGTACTTGCATCCGAATCTCTGGTTGCCGGTGCCGTTAAACACTGGAATTTACCTGTTGTGAAGAGTAAATGTCCTATGGATAAAACAAGTGAACGTGAAAAAACAAAAGAACTTGTTAAGTCTTTGAATAAAGAATATCCACAGCTCAGAGAAAAAGTTATCGGAGCTTTACAGCGTCGAGGTCTTGATAATTGGTAAATTAAATTTATTATTTATAATTATTGATTAATTATTAATGATATGATATAATAAAGTGTAAAATTATTATCCGGAGATGAAAACAATGAAATATCTTGTTGTTTTGTATGATGGTATGGCAGACTATCCCGTACCCGAACTTGATGGTAAAACTCCTATGGAAGTTGCCGACAAACCTAATTTTGACAAGCTTGGTCAGAAAGGTACCGTAGGTATCGTAAAGACTGTTGCTGATTCTCTCAAACCCGGCAGTGACGTTGCTAATCTCAGCGCACTCGGTTATGATGCAGAAAAATGCTATACCGGCAGAAGCCCTCTTGAGGCTGTAAGCATTGGTGTTGAGCTTGCTGATGATGATGTAACAATGCGTTGTAATGTTGTAACACTTTCTGATGAAGAAAATTATGAAGATAAAATAATGATTGATTATTCTGCAGGTGATATCTCATCAGAAGATGCGGCTGAAATCATAAAAACTGTTCAGGAGCATTTCGGTAACGATATTTATAAATTCTATAACGGTGTTGCATACCGTCATTGTCTTGTATGGCACGGCGGAACAACTGACCTCGGTGATATGACTCCTCCACACGATATTTCAGGCAGAGTGGTCGGTGAATATCTTTCAAAGAGTGAAAATGCAAAAGAACTCATCGCTATGATGAAAAAAAGCTATGATTTACTCAAAAATCATCCCGTAAACTTAAGAAGAATTGCAGAGGGCAAACGTCCGGCTAACTCAATCTGGCTCTGGGGTGAAGGTACAAAACCCGCTCTTGAAGCTTTTGAAGAAAAATTCGGTCTTAAAGGCAGTATTATCTCTGCAGTTGACCTTCTTAAGGGGATAGGCGGATGTGCAAAGATGAATACACCTGATGTCCCCGGTGCAACAGGTTATATCGATACAAACTTTGAAGGCAAGGCACAGACAGCTGTTGAAGAATTCAGAAACGGACAGGATTTTGTATATATTCACATTGAAGCTCCTGATGAATGCGGTCACAGACACGAGCCTGAAAATAAAGTAAAGGCAATTGAAATTATTGATAAAAAAGTTCTTCCCGTTGTTATTGAAGAGCTTGAAAAGTATGATGATTATAAGATTATGATTCTTTCCGATCACCCCACACCTCTTGTGACAATGACTCATGCAAGAGATCCCGTTCCATTTATGATTTATCATAAGAATGGCGAAAAACAGGGTGTTGATACAGTCAATGAAATATCTGCAAAGACAACAGGTGTTTATTTTGACAGCGGTGTTGAACTTGTGAAATATTTCCTCGGAAAATAAAAAAGGAGTAATTATAATGGCAAACTATAAATTGGATACATTGTGTGTTCAGGCAGGATATAAACCCAAGAGCGGTGAACCCAGAGTTCTTCCCATCTGCCAGAGCACAACTTTCAAATATGATACAAGCGCTGATATGGCAAAACTTTTTGACCTTGAACCCGGTTATATGTATACCCGTCTTGCAAACCCGACAAGTGATGCTGTTGCTGCAAAAATCACAGCTCTTGAAGGCGGTGTTGCAGGTGTTCTCACATCATCAGGGCAGGCTGCAAACTTCTTTGCTCTCATCAATATTATGGGCGCAGGTGACCATTTTATCAGTGCAGCAACTATTTACGGCGGCACATTCAACCTTTTTAATGTTACAATGAGAAAAATCGGTATTGATGTAACTTTTGTTGACCCCAACTGTTCGGAAGAAGAACTTCAGGCAGCTTTCAAGCCTAATACTAAGGCTGTTTTCGGTGAAACAATTGCAAATCCCTCACTCGATATTTTTGATATTGAAAAATTTGCAAAAGTTGCACACGAAAACGGTGTACCTCTTATCATTGATAATACATTCCCCACACCAATCAACTGCAGACCCTTTGAATTCGGTGCAGATATTGTTACTCATTCCACAACAAAATATATGGAAGGTCATGCATCCACAATCGGCGGATGTGTAGTAGACAGCGGTAATTTTGATTGGGAGCAGAACGATAAGTTCCCCGGTCTTACAACTCCCGATGAAAGCTATCACGGTGCTGTTTACACGAAGGATTTCGGTAAAGCCGGTTATGTAACAAAGATTGTAGCCCAGCTTCTGCGTGATTATGGTTCTACACCTTCACCCCAGAATGCTTTCTATCTCAATGTCGGTCTTGAAACACTTGCACTCCGTATGGAAAGACATTGTGCTAATGCTCAGAAGGTTGCTGAATATCTTGAATCGAACGATAAGATTGCATGGGTGAATTACCCCGGGCTTCCTTCAAATAAGTATTATGAAAGAGCAAAGAAGTATATGCCCAACGGCACCTGCGGTGTTGTTTCTTTCGGTGTCAAAGGTGGCAGAGATGCAGCTGAAAAGTTTATGAATTCACTTGAGCTTGCTGCTATTGTCACTCATGTTGCAGATGCAAGAACATGTGTCCTTCATCCTGCATCATCAACACATCGTCAGCTTAGTGATAAAGAACTCGTTGAATGCGGTGTTTCACCTGATCTTGTAAGATTTTCTGTTGGTATTGAAAATGTTGATGATATCATTGCTGATATCCAGCAGGCTCTTGATAAAATTTAAATTACCATTGGAGTTGAAAGTATTATGAAAGGAACAAAACGATTGATTTCATTTTTAATCGTTATTGCTATGTTGTTTTGCATCTGCATTCCTGCATTTGCAGCTGATAACAGTAAGTTTAAATATGATATCATAGGTGATGATATCAAAATAACAGGTTATACCGGTAATGAATCTTCAATTGTTATTCCTGATTCACTTAATGGTAGATTTGTAACTCAGATTGCAAGTAATTCATTTGCTGGTAAATCTTTTATAAAATCAGTTCAGTTACCCGATACATTGAAATTAATCGGTCCTGATGCTTTTAAAAACTGTTCTTCTCTGGAAAGTATTGAAGTACCTTCAACTGTTTCAATCATTTCTGAATATGCTTTTGCGGGATGCGTTTCTCTTAAAGAAATCAAAATCCATTCTGCTCATACAGTAATCGGTCATTGTGCTTTTGAAGGATGCACTTCACTTAAAGAAATTAATATTCCGTCAACTGAGATCCGATATAGGGCTTTCAGAAACTGTACTTCTCTTGAAAATATCAGGTTTATGCAACCCGTTCAGATAATGGGTGAACAGGTGTTTGAAGGTACTGCGTGGCTTAATTCACAGCCGGAAGGACTTATATGTGTAGATACTGTTGTATATTCATATACTGGAACTGATTACTCAGTTGTTATTCCTGACGGTATGAGAACTGTTGCTGATTCTGCATTTAAAAATAGTGTAGTATCTTCTGTCATTATTCCTGATAGTATGTATTATATCGGTAATTATGCTTTCAGTGATTGTATGAATTTAAAATATCTTTCACTTCCGTCTTCAATAATAAAAATCCGTATAAATTCTTTCGGTTATGTTAATAATCAACCTGTTTCCGATTTTATAGTATATTGTTATTCTGACTCCGAAGCAGAGGATTGGGCAAATAAAAATAATCTTAAAACATTTATAATTGATAAATGTATTCATATTTATTCAGATTGGGTTGTTTCAAAAAGTCCTGACTGTATTGTTGGTGGTATTGAAATCAGCAGATGTTATATGTGTAACGATGTCAGAACCAGAAATATACCTGAAATAGGTCATATCTGGGGAAACTGGATTGAAATCAGTCCGTTGACATGTTATTCAGATGGTATCAGTAGACGAATCTGTACTAAATGCGGTGTTACGGAAGATGATGTGAAAATTTCTTTCGGTCATAAATGGGATAGCATCGAAGTTGTTTCTGAACCGGATTGTGTCAATCACGGTGAAAGTGTTCGTCAATGTGTTAATTGTAATCTCAATGAAACAATAAAAATCGACCCACTCGGTCATAAATGGATAATTGATGACACTACAGATTCAGAAGGATGGATTACAGAAACAGAGCCTGATTGTGATACTAACGGTAAGCGCAAAAGAACCTGTTCAGTATGTGAATATGTCGGCATTTCATTGACAGATCCTCTTGGGCATAAAGCAGATGAATGGGAAGTTCTCAAAGATCCTACAGGAGTTTCTGCAGGAGAAAAAAAAGGTAAATGTACAGTATGTGACGAATACTTTACTGAAACTATCCCTCCTCTTGAGCAGGTTTTGCCTGATGATGTAAACTCAATTACTCTTACATCTGATACGTCATTCGTAATTAATTCCGATACTAAATGCCTTTATGGTGTACAGCCTGAAACAACAGTAAATGATGTTCTTGCTCAATTTGAGTATTCAAGTCATATGGTTGTCACAAATGCCAAACAGGAACAATTATCGGGTGACCAATTTATAGGTACAGGTAGTTTTATTGTTCTTGTAAAATACAGTGAAGAAACTCAGCAGAATGAACCTGTTGACCTCGTATGTGTTGTTATGAAAGGTGATGCAAACGGTGATGGTAAAGTAACTGCCGCCGATGCAAGAATAATCCTTCAGGTTTCTGCGAAGATAACTACTGTATCAGCTCCGTTTGTTCTTGCCAACGATTTTGATTCAAACGGTATTCTTACTGCAGGCGAAGCAAGAAAGGTTCTTCGTGTTTCAAGTAGACTTGATACATTCTGATAAAAAAAGCATTGTGTTTATACACAATGCTTTTTTTGATAGATATTAAATTCTTTGTCTTAAGAAATCACCGACATAAAGTTTTTCGGGGCAATAAATGTTGAGAATTTCTTGCGGAAGATGGGCTGTTTGTCTTTCGTTTCCGCTTTTATCAATTATACTTTCAACAGTAAAACTCTTGCCTGATGAATTCGGGGAGAGAATTTCAAGTGTGTCACCGACAGAAAATCTGTTTCTCATTTCAACAGTATATCTTCCGTTACCTTCATCTGTAAGAACAATTGCTATGAATTTGCAACTCTGATGGTAAAGCCCGTCATTATTATGATCATATTTCAATGCACCATAATAAAAGCCTGTTGAATACGGTCTGTGACTTGCACATTCAAGCTCGTGTTTTATCTGTTCAATTGATGCAGTACCGTTCATCCTTTGTCTGTATGCATTTGTTACAGTTGCAACATAGTAAGGTGATTTCATTCTGCCTTCGATTTTGAATGAAATAACACCTGCATCTGCAATTTCATCAAGAAATTCAACGCAACACAAATCATGCGAACTGAGAATTGCAGATGTTCCGTTTTCTTCAATAACAGTGAAGTGCTGATTAGGACGTTTTTCTTCAACTATATTATACATCCAACGGCATGGTTGAGTGCATTCACCGTGATTTCCGCTTTTTCCTGAAAGATATGAACTGATAAGACATCTTCCGGAGTATGACATACACATAGCACCGTGCACAAAAGCTTCAATTTCCATATCTTTTGGAGTTTTTGCTCTGAGTTCCTTAATTTCTTCAAGAGTCATTTCTCTGCCGAGAACAACTCTATCAGCTCCCATATTATAATAAACTTCAGCTGTTTTATAATTCTGAATATTTGCCTGAGTACTGATATGAACGGAAAGATGAGGGGCTGCTGATTTGATAGTAACAACAGAACCTAAATCTGATACTATTACTCCGTCAACACCAGCATTATAAAGAAAACGGGCATAGTCACTCAATCTGTCAATTTCATTATTCGTGGCAAAACAATTAACTGTAATGTATAATTTCTTGCCCTTGGAATGAACTAATTCTACAGCTTTTATTATATCATCATAAGAAAAGCCCGCATTGTCAGAACGCAGTTGCATGAAAGGACCACCTGCATAAACAGCATCTGCACCGAAATGCAGAGCCGTTTTCATACTCTCAAAGCTGCCGGCAGGACACAACAGTTCGCAATTATTAAAAATATCCGTACTCATATTGCCCCTGCCAATGCATAAAGCATAACCGATACAACAGAAAGTATCAGAAGGGCAACAAGTACCCATGAAATAATTCTTGTGACTTTTTTATTCATTTTTTACCTCTTATTCTATTCCTGCAATTTTTTTGATGCTTTCACCGATAACATCTGTAAGCATTTCTGCATTTTCTCTTGTATCAGAATGTGCAGTAATATAAATTTTGATTTTGGGTTCTGTTCCTGAAGGTCTTATAACAACCTTATTTGCATCTTCCATTGAATATGAAAGAACATTTGATGAGGGAAGTGTTATATCTGAAACATCACCGCTAATCATATCCGTTGCTTTGCTTGTAAGATAATCCGATACACCAACAACTTTTATTCCACCGATTTCAGCAGGAGGATTATTTCTCATATCATCCATCATCTGAGCCATCTTTTTCATGCCGTCAGCACCTTCAAAACCGAAGTTCAGAAGCGTATTGAGATACATACCGTGCTTATCATAAAGAGCGTTCATTACATCAACAAGAGTTTTACCCTGTGTTTTGTAGTATGCAGCCATTTCAATTATAATCATTGAAGCATTTACCGCATCTTTATCTCTTGCATGTGTGCCGGTAAGATAACCGTAGCTTTCTTCAAGACCGATTTCATAACGGTTTTCTTCACCTTTGTCTGTAAGCTGTTCAATAAGCTCACCGATATATTTGAAGCCGGTAAGAAGATCAAAAACTTCTGCATTGTATTCATCTGCAATAGCTCTGATAAGTTCAGTCGTAACAATTGTTTTTACAACAACCGGATTTGCACAGAGTTTACCCTGAGCTTTTTTGCGTGAAAGAATATATTCTGTAAGCATACAACCTACTTCGTTACCTGTCATAAGTTTGTATTCGCCGTTATGACGCACAGCAATACCAACACGGTCGCAGTCGGGGTCAGTTGCAAGCATAATGTCAGCAGGGAATTCATCAGTAAGCTTCATTCCTTCTTCAAATACCTGTTTGATTTCAGGATTGGGGAAAGGACAAGTAGGGAAGTTACCGTCGGGTTTTTCCTGAGAAAGAACGATTTTAAGGTCTTTGACACCGATTTTTTTAAGAATATTCTTAACGGGCTTATTGCCTGTACCGTTAAGAGGTGAATAAATTACTTTAAGGTCGGCCTTTTTGCAGATACCTTTTTCAACCTGTCTTGAAAGAACATCTTTATAGAAATCATCAAGAAGCCAGTCTTCAATAAAGTCAACCATATCTTCTGCAAGTGCATCATCAAACTCCATGAATTTAACACCGTTAAAAATATCAACCTTGCTTATATAATCATATGTCTTCTTTGCGCCTTCATCTGTCATCTGGTAGCCTTTTGAATCATAACATTTGTAGCCGTTATATTTTGAAGGATTGTGGCTTGCAGTAATGACGATACCTGAACTGCAATGAAGTCTTCTTACTGCATATGAAACGAGAGGAGTAGGCATAAGTTCAGGGAAAATATACACTCTGATTCCGTTTGCTGCAAGAACACCTGCTGCAGTTTCAGCAAAGAGCTGTGATTTTATTCTTGAATCATAACCGACAGCAACTGTTGGCTCTTCAAACTCTTCATTAAGGTAGTCAGCAAGTCCCTGAGTTGCCTGAGCTACAGTGTAAACATTCATTCTGTTTGTACCGGCACCGATTACGCCACGGAGTCCGCCTGTGCCGAATTCAAGGCTTCTGTAGAAACGGTCAAGGATTTCATCGTCTTTACCTCGGATACTTTCAAGCTCTGCTGAGAGATCAGGGTCATTGACTGCATTTTTCAGCCAGAGTTCATATAAAAAATTGTAATCAGTCATTAAAATCATCCTTTTCTTAAATTTATACATATTAATTATATACTATTTTTTTATAAATGCAATTACTTTTTGAAGAAAAAAATAATAAGCAGCCAAAATTTTGACTGCTTAATAAAATTTTATCTTATAATAAGATCAGCGTAAACAGGGTAATGGTCCGAAACAAAATTACCATTGATTCCTGCCGTAACAACTTTATATGTTGTAACACCGAAAAGATTATTTATGAAAACATAATCAAGGATTCTGCCCTCATTTTCAGAAGGTTTTGTATCGTGGAATGTCAAATAATCCATTGTATCGGGAGCAATCTTTTTTGTATCCCAGAGAATCTCTGATTCAGCCATCATTGTGTAAGGTTCTGCACCTTCTTTGATATTCATGTCGGCAGTAAAAACAACAGGAAGATAATTGTACATTTCAGCTTTATCAAGAATCATTTCAACACTCTTTTTGCGGGCTTCTTCACCCTTATGATCAAAGTGTGAATTGATATGCATATACATATCACCGGTTTCTTTGTTTTCAAGCACCGCCCATGTACAGATTCTGTTCATGCTGGCATCCCATCCTACAGAAGGTTCATCAGGTGTTTCGCTGAGCCAGAATGTATCTGAATCATATACTTCATAAACATTTTTAAGATAGAATATAGCTGAAAATTCACCTGAGTTTTTGCCGTTTCCTCTGCCTACACCTACATAATCATACAGATCACCAAGCTGTCTTTTCAGATATCTCATCCATGTAGGAGTTGCTTCCTGAACACCAAATGAATCAGGCATTCCTTTAAGAATTGTTCCGACGACTTCATCATTTCTGGAACTTCTCATAATGGGACCAAGACCGAAGCAACGGATGTTGAATGACATTACACGGATTGTACCATCTACTTTATCTTCAAAATCAACAATCTGAGCGGGTGGATTTTCAGCACTTGTTTTTTTATGAATACTGTTGCTGATTAACGGCAAAATTACTGTTGTTAAAAGAATTGCAACTACTGCAATAACTGATACGGCAATCAGTATTATTTTTTTCTTCTGCATATTTATTCTCCTTGAAACGATTATTTAAAGGTTATGTCTGCATAAAGAGGGAAGTGGTCTGAAACATAATGACCTTCTGTTGCTGCAGTTACAACTCTGTAAACCTTAGCATCAAATTTGTCATTTATCATAATATAATCGATAACTGAATCTGTGTGAGTAAGAGGCATTCTGTCATGATATGTAAGGTAATCCATTGTATCTTCTGCAACATC
The DNA here is from genome assembly GCA_017549285.1 of Clostridia bacterium. Lineage (GTDB taxonomy): Bacteria > Bacillota > Clostridia > Oscillospirales > Acutalibacteraceae > UBA1081. The sequence goes on along the minus strand of JAFYVE010000030.1, from coordinate 39,883 downwards.
TTTTGTGTTTAAAAATACACCTTCATCTACAAAACTGTTGTAGTATACAGAATCTTCTGAAAAATTCATGTCTGCAGTAAATACAACAGGCATACCGACAAATTCTTTTGCTTTTTCGTTAATCATTTTTGCACTGTTGTATTTGACATCCTCATTTGCAAAATCAAAATGAGAATTCATATGAACATAAGTTTCTTTTGTTTCATTGTTTTCAAGGATAACCCATGTGCAGATTCTGTAGCAATCTGCACCCCAGCCTTTTGACGGAATATCGGGTGTGTCAGAAAGCCAGAAAGTACCGCTGTCAATTGCAGTATATTTATCCTTGAGATAAAAAACAGCTGAATATTCACCGCTGTTGACTCCGTCATCACGACCGACACCAACAAAAGCATATTCTTCAAGATTTGCTGAAAGATAATCCATCCAAGCGGGAGTTGCTTCCTGAAGTCCGATTGAATCAGGATGTCCTTTTTCAATAACAGTTTCAACATCATCAAATCTGTCTTCTGCGGAAAGGTTTCCGAGGTCACCGAAACGGATATTAAAAGACATTACTCTGATTGTATTATCCGGTTTTTCATCAAAATCAGTTAAAACTGCAGGAGGAAAGAGAGAATCTCTGAAATCAGCAATTGTATTATCAAAGTCTGTTATCAACGAGGTAAAAAATGCTGAAATTGCCATTATAAGAGAAATTATTTTGTTTGTAAATTCCATAATTATCACATCCTGATTCTTAATTATTTTAATAATACATAAATTATAGCAATTAATCAAGCATAATGTGAAATTTTTTATTAAAAATTAAAATATTATCGGTATATTGTACATTGATTTTTAAGTTTTAATATGATAAAATTTTAGATTGGAATTTGAATTAGAGAGGTATAATATGGCAGATCTCAGAACAGAAATCAACAGAAGACGAACTTTTGCTATAATCTCACATCCTGACGCAGGTAAAACAACACTTACAGAAAAGTTTCTACTTTACGGTGGTGCTATTCAGTCTGCAGGCTCAGTTAAGGGCAAGGCTAGTGATAAACACGCTGTTTCAGACTGGATGGAAATTGAAAAACAGAGAGGTATTTCAATCACTTCATCTGTACTTCAGTTCGAATATGACGGATATTGCATAAATATTCTTGACACTCCCGGACATCAGGACTTCTCAGAAGACACATACAGAACACTTATGGCTGCAGACAGCGCTGTTATGGTTATTGACGCCGCTAAGGGTATCGAGCCTCAGACAAGAAAGCTGTTCAAAGTCTGTGCTATGAGAAACATCCCCATTTTTACATTTATCAACAAAATGGACCGTGAAGCAAGAGATCCGTATGAGCTTCTTGACGAGCTTGAAACAGAGTTCGGCATCGGTACTTATGCAATGAACTGGCCCATAAGCTGCGGCAGCAATTTCCGTGGTGTTTATGACAGAGAAAAGCGTCATATTCTTGCATTCAATGAGTTCCATGCAGGCAGAAGAAGAATTGAAGGTATTGAGTGTGACATCAATGATACTGCAAAACTTGATGAGCTTATAGGTGAAGACCTGAGAACAACTCTTGTTGATAATATAGAGCTTCTTGATATTGCAAGTAATGAATTTGATATTGAACGAGTAAGAAACGGTAAGCTTACTCCTGTTTTCTTCGGTTCTGCACTTAACAATTTCGGTGTTGAACCCTTCCTTCAGAGCTTCCTTGAATTGACTTCAGCACCTCTTTCACATAAAACTGCAGAAACTGTTGTTGACCCCTTTGATGAACATTTTTCAGCTTTTGTTTTTAAAATTCAGGCTAATATGAACAAGGCTCATCGTGACAGAATCGCATTTATGAGAATCTGTTCAGGTAAGTTTGAACGAGGTAAGGATTATCTTCACGTTCAGGATAATAAGCTTATAAAACTCTCTCAGCCTCAGCAGATGATGGCACAAGAAAGAGAAATTATCAATGAGGCTTATGCAGGTGATATCATCGGTGTGTTTGATCCCGGTATCTTTTCAATCGGTGATACTATCTGTGACCGTGATATGAAGGTTAAATACAAAGGTATTATGACCTTTGCTCCCGAACATTTCGCAGAAGTTGAGCAGATTGATTCAATGAAACGTAAACAGTTTTCAAAGGGTATGAATCAGATTGCTCAGGAAGGTGCTATTCAGATATTCTTCCTTCCGGAAACAGGTATGGAACGAGTTATTGTCGGTGTTGTCGGTATGCTTCAGTATGAAGTTCTTGAACACAGAATGGAATCTGAATATGGAGTAAAATTCCGCAGAAGAAACCTTAATTATCAGGTTATTAAGAGAATTATATCTTCTCCCGTTCCTCCGAAAGATCTTGACCTTACAAATTCAATCTGGGTACAGGATGTAAAAGGCAGAGATCTCCTTATTTTTGCAGGATCCTGGTGCGTCGATTGGGCGCTTTCTCATAATAAAGGTCTTGAACTTGATGATTTTGAGGATCTTGAAGTTCTTGAATAAATTTTAAAGCAGATATCTTTCAAAGGTATCTGCTTTTTTATATTGACATGCAACAAGTAATAATGGTAATATAAAATAAATGAGGTGATTATATGTCAACCCCTGAAAAAAAAGAAGATAATGTGGTTCTGCAGAGTTCAGAATTGTCAAATTATGTTTTTCACGACAGACGTTATGTTGATAACAGAGAAACTTTTGCTTACCTGCTTAACGACATTTCCAATGTTTTCAATATTAACGGTTATAAAGACCGTTTTATCTGGGACGTTGTTAAAATTGACTTTAAGATCAATGCTGCGGCAAATATCTTTACCGGTGCCTGGGATATTATCAATGACCCTCTTATAGGTACCCTTGTTGACAGAACGCGTACAAGATGGGGCAAATTCCGTCCATATATGCTTTTCTTTCAGATTCCGTTAACTCTGATAGGAACTTTATATTGGTTTATGCCTTATCTTTTCCCTGACAGTGCAGGTACATATATTCCGAAGCTTATATTCTATTTTGCATTCAATGTCATAACAGAAACTGCCGGTACATTCACTGCAGTTGCAAAAACGGGATATATGACAACAATCACGCCCCACCCGAATGATCGAGCGCGACTGATTACAATGGCTGAACTCTGGACAGGATATATGGGTGAGGATTTGCCCGGAATTATAATGGGTGTTCTTCTTGACCTTATCAATAACGGTGTTCTTCCCATCAAGCTTCAGACTGCTTTTCTCGGAATGGGATTGTTCACAAATATTGCCTCTTGTATATTTACGTTCTATTTCTTTATCGTTTCAAGAGAGCGTGTCCCTCAGTCACTTGACATTCCCGATATAAAGCAGGGCTTCAGGGCAGTATTCACAAACTATCCGATTCTCCTTATTATTCTTTCCGAATTCCTCGGTATCTTCAGTATCAGCACAAGTACAACAAACTACTTTATTGATGTTCACGGTTCTGCTACTCTGCTGACAATACTTAATCTTCCGTCTAGTATGATTGGCAGTTTCAGTTATGCATTTGTTAAACCGATGCGTGCTAAATTCTCATCAAAAGCTTTGTGGGTAGGTGAAGACCTGTATACGCGCTTCTGGTGGATTCTTCTTTTTGCATACGGATCAATCAACAAAAACTATACAAAGACTCTTCCCATGTGTATAGCATTCGGTATTCAGGCGTTTTTTGATAAATGGGCATTCGGTGTCCGTAAGGTTGTCAAGGCTGAACTTTATAACGAATCGATGGACTACTGTGAATGGAAGAACGGTTACAGAATGGAAGCTACAATCGGTGTAGCTAAAGATATGATTCTTAAAGTAAAAAATGTTCTTAATGGCTCTGTTCAAAATCTTATGCTCAGCCGTATAGGTTATATTCAGGGTAAAACAATCGGAACTCAGGCAGAGTCTACAAAATGGTGGATTTTTGCTATGTGTACCGGAATACCTCAGATTACAGGTATTCTTAGTGTTATACCCAAGTTCCTTTATCCTCTTTCAAGAGAAAAGAGAGAACTTATGTATAATGAACTTCTTGAAAGACGTCATAAAGCAATGTCTGAAGTTTCCAATTAAGCAACGATTAATTATGCTTTTACTTGTCCATAATACTAATATCCTCTGTATACATATTGCGTATACGGAGGATTTTTTTATGCAGTGGGGTAAAGTTGAGATATGCGGACTTAATACTTCAGAACTTAAAGTTCTTAAGGAGTCAGAAAAAAGAGACTTGCTTGAAAAGGCACGTAACGGTAATTCAATAGCCCGGGAACAACTTATTCAGGGTAATTTGAGACTTGTATTGTCTGTAATTCAAAGATTTGTAAACAGGGGAGAGAATCTTGATGATTTATTTCAGGTTGGGTGTATCGGACTTATTAAAGCTGTTGATAATTTCGATATAAATCAACCCGTAAGATTTTCAACTTATGCTGTTCCGATGATTATCGGTGAACTCAGAAGATATCTCAGGGATTACACTCCTGTAAGAGTAAGCAGATCAATGAAAGATACTGCATTTCATGCAATGCAGATACGTGAAAAAATTCAGAATGAACAGAACAGGGAAGCAACAATAGAAGAAATTGCTTTTTTTCTTAAAAAACCGAAAGAACAAGTAGTTCTTGCATTAGAAGCAATTGTTGATCCTGTATCATTATATGAACCTGTTTATTCTGACGGAGGTGATACTATATACGTTATGGACCAGATAGGAGATTCATCTTCAGAGTCAGACTGGATAGATGAAATACTGATAAAAGAATCCATAAAAAACCTTAGTGAACGTGAAAAGTGTATTCTCAGTATGAGGTTTATGCGTGGTATGACGCAGATGGAAGTCGCAAATGAAGTTGGTATATCACAGGCTCAGGTCTCAAGACTTGAAAAAAGTGCAATCTTGAAAATCAAAAACAATGAATAAACAGTTGACATAGAATATATATTGTTGTAAAATATGTTTGAACAAATGTTCATAAAGGGTGATATTATGTTTTCAACAATAAAAAGTGTCGGTATGCTTGGTATGGATTCATTTATGGTAACTATTGAAGCAGATGTTACAATGGGTAAATCACGTTTCGATATAGTCGGACTTCCTGATGTTGCAGTCAATGAATCAAAAGACAGGGTTCGTTCAGCAATAAAAAACATTGGTTTTTCATATCCTGAAATCAGAAAAACGATTAATCTTGCGCCTGCTGACGTCAGAAAAGAAGGCCCTATTTATGATCTGCCTATTCTTATTGCCCTTCTTATCGCTTCAAAACAGCTTGATAAAATACCTGCTGATTGTGCATTTTTGGGTGAGCTTTCACTTGGCGGCGACGTTAAGCAGATAAACGGTGTCTTGCCTATGGTTATTGAGGCAAGAAATAATGGTATAAAAAGCATATTTATTCCCGAGGATAATAAAGCTGAAGCATCTGTAGTTGACGGCATTACGATTTATCCTGTAAAAAATGTCTTGCAGGTTATCAAGCATATAAACAATGAGGAATTGATTTCTCCTGTTAAATTCAATATTCCTGATATTGATTTTTCATCCGCTTCATTTGCTGATTTTGCAGATGTAAAAGGTCAGTTTGAAGCAAAAAGAGCTTTAGAGGTTGCAGCGGCAGGATCACATAATGTTTTGTTGATCGGTAGCCCCGGTGCGGGTAAAAGTATGTTGGCAAAAAGAATTCCTTCAATTCTTCCTGAAATGACACTTGCAGAGTCACTTGATACAACAAAGATTTATTCTGTCAGCGGAAAACTGACAAAAGGTCAGGCGCTTATCAGACAACGTCCTTTCAGGTCACCTCATCATACAATTTCAGCAGCTGGACTATCAGGTGGCGGAACAATTCCTAAACCCGGAGAAATATCACTGGCTCACAACGGAGTTTTGTTTCTTGATGAACTTCCCGAGTTTTCCCGTCAGTCAATGGAGGCTATGCGTCAGCCGATTGAAGACGGAGTTGTGACAATTTCAAGAGTTGCAGGAACTCTTTCTTATCCCTGTAATGTTATGCTTATTTGTGCTATGAACCCTTGTCCCTGTGGTTTTTACGGACATCCTTCAAAAAAATGTTCGTGCCCGAACGGTGCACCTGCCCGTTATCTTTCCAAAGTTTCAGGGCCTCTGCTTGACAGACTTGACATACATATTGAAGTTCCTCCTGTTAATTTTGATGAACTGTCTGATACATCAAAAGGTGAGTCATCAGAATTAATCAGACAAAGAGTCAATACTGCAAGAAGAATTCAGATAAAACGTTTTGAAGGAACTGATGTTACCTGTAATGCCGGAATGACGGCTGAAATGACCAGAAAATACTGTATACTTACAGAGAAAGCTTCTGTAATGTTAAGGTCATCATTCGACAGGTTGGGTCTTTCTGCAAGAGCATATGATAAGATTCTGCGCGTGGCAAGAACAATTGCTGACTTAGACGGGGCTGAACTTATTGATGTGAAACATATCGCTGAAGCGATTCAGTATAGGAGTTTGGACAGAAAATTCTGGAATAATTAAAAATAAAGTAAAGATGTGCCATTTTTTACTTATCTTATATTGTATGATTGCATCAGATAAACTTGAAATTTTCAGTAATATGGTGTAAAATAATTAATTGATGATTTATTAAGGTGGTTTATATTTTTATGTATGAAAATCTGAAAAAAGAAGTATATAAAGCTAATATGCTTCTTCCTGAATACGGACTTGCACCTTTCACATGGGGCAATGCTTCAGGTGTTGACAGAGATAATAATATTATTGTTATAAAACCTTCAGGTGTTCCTTATCCTGATCTTACATGGGAAATGATGGTTGTTGTTGATTTTGACGGTAATGTTATTGACAGCAAATATAATCCTTCGTCTGATACACTCACTCATATTGAATTGTATAAGGCATTTCCCGATATAGGTGGTTGCGTGCATACGCACTCCAAGTATGCAACAGCATTTGCACAGGCAGGCAGACCCATTCCGCCTCTTGGTACAACACACGCTGATTTTTCTTACGGTTCTGTACCTTGTACAAGAAGTCTTACAGAAGAAGAAATAAATTCAGCTTACGAAAAAAATACAGGAGTTGTTATTTGCAATCATTTTATTGACAATAAACTTGATGCAAATGCCGTTCCCGGTGTTCTGGTACGTTCTCACGGCGTTTTTGCATGGGGTAAAAATCCCGTTAAGGCAACAGAAAATGCTGCAACTCTTGAAATTGTTGCTGAGATGGCACTTAATACATTTATGCTCAATCCCGATGTTTCAGACATCGATTCATACCTTCTTGATAAACACTATCTCCGCAAACACGGAAAAAATGCATATTACGGACAGGGAAAGTAAATTATGGTTAATTTTACACATCTTCATATACATACCGAGTATAGTATTCTTGACGGTGCCTGCCGTATCAAGCCACTTATAAAGCACGTCAAAGAACTCGGACAGACCGCAATTGCAATTACCGACCACGGTGTTATGCACGGTTGTATTGATTTTTATAAAGCCTGTAAGGCTGAAGGTATCAAGCCTATTATCGGCTGTGAGGTTTATGTTGCTCCGAGAACCCGTTTTGATAAAGTTCACGGTCTTGATAATCAGCGTTATCATCTTGTTCTTCTTGCAAAAAATGAAAATGGCTATAAAAATCTGATTAAGCTTGTTTCAGCTGCCTGGACTGAAGGTTTTTATACAAAGCCCCGAATCGATCATGATATTCTTGAAGAATATCATGAAGACCTTATATGTCTTTCAGCCTGTCTTGCAGGTGAAATTCCTCAGGCTCTTCTCAGAAATGACTATGAGGGCGCAAAAAATACTGCATTATGGTATAAAAACCTCTTTGGTGAGGGTAATTACTATATGGAAATTCAGGACCACGACATTGAAGAGCAACACAGGACAAACCCTGATATCATCAGAATTGCCCGTGAGCTTGATATTCCTCTTGTAGCCACAAACGACGCCCATTACGTCAAAAAAGAGGACGCTGAAATCCAGAAAATCCTTCTTTGCATACAGACAAAAAAAACCATTGCCGAAGATACGGGAATGGGCTTCTCCACAGATAATTTCTATGTAAAATCGGGTGAGGAAATGCTTGCGCTTTTCCCTGAATATCCCGATGCAATCGAAAATACAAACAAAATTGCCGAAATGTGTAATGTTGATTTTAAATTCGGCAATTCAATTCTACCCAATTATGATGTTCCTGAAGGAATGACTCATTTTGAGTACTTCCGTAAGCTGTGTTATGACGGCTTTGTTCAAAGATATGGCGAGAACGGACCTCAGGAGTATAAGGACAGACTTGACTATGAGCTCGGAATTATCGATTCTATGGGCTTTACGGACTATTTCCTTATTGTTTGGGACTATATTAATTATGCTCGTTCTGTCGGTATTCCCGTCGGACCCGGTCGTGGCTCCGGTGCAGGCAGTATTGCTGCATATTGTGTCGGTATTACAGCCATTGACCCTATGCGTTATGATTTGCTTTTTGAACGTTTCCTTAATCCCGAACGAGTCAGTATGCCCGACTTTGATATTGACTTCTGTTATGTAAGAAGACCTGAAGTTATTGAATATGTTAAACGTAAATACGGTGACGATCACGTCGCTCAGATTGCTACATTCGGCACAATGGCTGCAAAAGGTGCCGTACGAGATGTCGGACGAGTTCTCGGTATTCCTCTGAACATCGTTCAGGCTGTTACAAAGGAAATTCCAGGTGACCTTGGTATGACAATTGCCAAGGCACTTGAAGCCAGTCAGGATTTCAGGAAACTCTATGACGGAGATTCTCAGATTAAAAACCTCGTTGATATTTCGATGAAAATTGAAGGTATGGTGCGTAATACAGGTATGCACGCTGCCGGTGTTGTTATCTGCCGTGATCCCGTTGATACATATGTACCTCTATTCAAATCAGGCGATTCCGTTGTTACACAGTATTATAAAGGCTGGGTTGAATCACTCGGTCTTCTTAAGATGGACTTCCTTGGTCTTCGTACTCTTACTGTTGTTACGGATGCTGAAAAACTTGTCCGTGCAAAAGTCCCTGATTTTGATGTTTATAATATTGATATTGATGACCCGGAAACTTATGAAATGCTTGCTCAGGGCGGCACAAGCTGTGTGTTTCAGTGTGAATCTGCAGGTATCAGATCACTTATGATCAATATGCATCCCAATTGCCTTGAAGATATTATCGCTGTTATTGCGCTTTACCGACCCGGTCCTATGGATTTCATTCCGGGTTATCTTGAAAACAGATCACATCCCGATGAAATCAAATATCATACCCCCGAGCTTGCTCCTATTCTTGATGTTACATATGGTACAATCGTTTATCAGGAACAGGTTATGCGAATTTTCCAGGACCTTGCAGGTTATTCACTCGGTGCTGCTGATATGGTCCGTCGAGCTGTTGCAAAAAAACAGGCAGATGTTCTTGAACAACAAAGAAAATACTTCCTTTACGGCTCCGATGGCTCTGACGGTTCTTCACCTTGTGACGGATGTGTAAAAAGAGGTATTACCCCTGATGCTGCAAACGCAATTTTTGATGACATGGCTTCATTTGCATCTTATGCGTTTAACAAATCACATTCAGCTGCTTATGCTTATGTTACATATCAGACTGCATGGCTCAGATGTCATTATCCTTGTGAATTTATGGCAGCTATGCTTACAAGTGTGCTTTCAAATGCTGATAAACTTGTTGCGAACATCGCTGAATGTGGAAACCTTGGCATTTCAGTTCTTCCGCCTCACGTAAATTCATCTTCTGAGGAATTTACAGTTGAAGAAAATGCTGTCCGTTTCGGTCTTCTTGCTGTTAAGAATGTTGCACAGTCTTATATTGAGCTGATTATCCGTGAACGCAATGAAAACGGACCTTATGAAACATTTTTCTCGTTCTGTAAGCGTACATACGGTCAGGAATTCAACAGAAGAAGTGTTGAACATCTTATAAAAGCTGGTGCCCTTGATAATCTCGGTGCAAACAGAAATCAGATGCTCACTATGATGGATGTTGTTGTTGAAAGTCTTGAAAGTGATAAAAAAGCTAGTGTAACAGGGCAGATTGGCTTTTTTGATATGAGTCAGGAACTTGCAAAAGCATCAGAACCTGAAATTCCTGATGTTGCAGAGTTTTCAGAAAAGGAAATTCTTCAGCTTGAAAAAGAATCAACAGGTGTATATATGTCAGGACATCCGATGACTGCATATAAAGATTATGCAAAAAAAATCAATGCAGCAAGAACAATTGATCTGCTTGAAGCTGATGTCAATGATAAAACATCTCAGTATAAAAGCGGTCAGAGAGTAAAAATTCTTACAATTCTTTCGACTGTAAAGAAAAAAGTTACAAAGAATAATACTACAATGGCTTTTCTTCAGGCAGAAGATGTCACGGGTTCGATTGAAGTTGTAGTATTTCCGAAAAAAATGGAACAGGTTGCAGACCTTCTTGTTGAAGATAATATTGTTATTATTGAAGGCAGGCTTGAACTCAGTGATGATGCCGAATCAAAGCTTTCACTTGATTCTATTGAATTGGCTCCCAGAACTGAACAGGTTAATGTAGGAACAATTGCTGCTCCGCCTCCTCCTGAGTATAAACCTATTGACAGAGATATTCCTCTTGCGGAATCTTATGAGCCTCCTGAACCTGTTTCTGCAAATGAACCGATAAATGAAATTCCGAAACAGCCTGTTGCACCTCCTGTAAAAAAATCTTCCACACGTGGCTTGTTCCTTCGTTTACCGTCAGAACACTGTGCTGAAATTGATCAGATTATGCCTCTTGTTACTCAGTATTCAGGGCCGACTCCTGTTCATCTTTATTTTACAGATGTTAATAAATATAATATGCAGACAGGAATTTTTACTTCTGTTACAGCATCCTTGTATGGTAAATTACAGAATATTTTAGGTAATAGTAATGTTGTATTAAAAAACTGAAAAATAATGACGTTTTTTGACAAAATAATCAATTGACTAAAAATTGGCTTTAGATTATTATATTATTATTGTAATTATATACTCATCTGGAGGTTTTTGTCTTATGAAGACTATTGCTGTACTTACAAGCGGCGGCGACGCACCTGGTATGAATGCTGCTATCAGAGCAGTTGTAAGAACAGGATGCGAGAACGGTATGAGAGTTCTTGGTGTCCGCAGAGGTTATAACGGACTTATGAACGGAGATATGTATGAAATGAATCTTCGTACAGTTTCAGATATCATTCACAGAGGCGGCACAATGCTTTACTCTGCAAGAAGCCCTGAATTTAAGACTGAAGAAGGTCTTCAGAAGGCTCTTGATGTATGTAAGGCTAACGGCATCGAAGGCGTTGTTGTTATTGGTGGTGACGGCTCATTCAGAGGCGCACGTGACCTTTCACTTCGTGGTATTCCTACAATCGGTGTTCCTGGTACAATTGACAATGATATTGCTTGCTGTGACTACACAATCGGTTATGATACAGCTATGAATACAGTTATGGATATGGTTGACAGAATCCGTGATACAACAGAATCACATGACCGTTGCTCAGTTGTTGAGGTTATGGGCAGAAGAGCCGGTTATATCGCTCTTAACTCAGGTATTGCAATCGGTGCAACATCTATCCTTATTCCTGAAGTTGATTTCGATATCGAAAAAGACGTTATCGAAAGAATGAAGAGAACACAGAAGACTGATAAGAAACATTTCATCATTATCGTTGCTGAAGGTGTTTCAGAAAAAGTCGGTGGTGTTGCAAACCTTGCTAAGATTATTGAAGAAAAGACAGGCGTTGAAAGCCGTGCTTCAGTTCTTGGTCATGTTCAGAGAGGCGGCTCACCCTCGCTCCGTGACAGACTTGTTGCTAGTGAAATGGGTAACTATGCTGTTCATCTTCTTATGAATGGTGCAAGCAACAGAGTTGTTGCAATGCAGAAAGAAGAGGTTATGGACTTTGATATTTACGAAGCTCTCAATATGAAGAACACAATCAACCTTGACCTTTATAGAATTGCACACGAAATTTCTATCTAAAATTCAAAAAGCATCCATTTTGGATGCTTTTTCTTTTGTGAAATTTAAAATATTTTTGCATAAATAAACACTATAAATTGTTTTTTATTATGTAAAAAATATCGATTGACAACTATATGTTGTTGTTGTATAATAACGATGTAAGAACATGACTGACGGATAATGCAGAATAACTGCAGGGGAATGTTCTTATTTGAGATATACAAATGCCGACCGTCTGGGCAAATTGGTTTTATTTTATTAAAGCTGATTTGTCCTTTTTTTACTCTGTAGGGCAAATCATCACAGTATGGAGGTAAAATTTTATGGAACACAAAAATTGGAACGGCTTTAAAGGCGAATTATGGAAAAACGAGATAAACGTCCGTGATTTTATTCAGAATAACTATAAAGAATATATTGGCGACGATTCATTCCTTGCTTCTGCAACGGAGAGAACGCAGCATCTTATGAAAAACGTTCAGGGACTTTTTGCCCTTGAAAGACAGTTCGGTGGCGTGCTTGAAATCGACACAGCAACAGTTTCTTCACTTACAAGTTATTCTCCCGGATATATTGATAAAGAAAATGAAATTATTGTTGGTATGCAGACAAACAGACCTCTCAAGAGAGGCGTTTGCCCCTTTGGTGGTATCAGAATGGCACGTCAGGCTTGTGAAGCTTACGGATATAAACTCAGTGAGAAAATCGAGGAAGAATTCCACTACCGTACAACACATAATGACGGTGTTTTCCGTGCTTACACAGATGAAATGAGAAAAGCCAGAAAATGTCACGTTATCACAGGTCTTCCTGACGCTTACGGCAGAGGCAGAATTATCGGTGACTACAGAAGAGTTGCACTTTATGGTATTGACAGATTAATCGAGGAAAAGAAAAAAGATAAAGCATCTCTTGCAGACGCTATATTTGATACAGAAACAACAAGACTTGATGAAGAACTTTTCCAGCAGATAACATTCCTCGGAAAACTCAAGGAAATGGCTCAGATGTACGGTTTTGACATCAGTAATCCTGCAGAGAATGCCAGGGAAGCCATTCAGTGGACTTATTTTGCATATCTCGGTGCTATAAAAGAGCAAAACGGTGCAGCTATGTCATTAGGCAGAGTCAGCACATTCTTTGATATTTATATTGAAAGAGATATCGAAAACGGTATTCTTACTGAAGAACATGCGCAGGAGCTTATAGACGATTTTGTTATGAAGCTTCGTATTGCAAGACACCTGAGAACTCCTGAATACAACGAGCTTTTTGGCGGCGATCCTATGTGGATTACTGAAGCTGTCGGTGGTATGGGTGAAGACGGCAGAACACTTGTCACGAAGTCAAGCTTCCGTGTGCTCAATACACTTTATACACTCGGCTCTTCTCCCGAGCCTAACCTTACAATTCTCTGGTCAACATCTCTTCCCGCAAATTTCAAGAGATTCTGTGCTAAGGTTTCTGCAGATACAGACTCAATTCAGTATGAAAATGACGATATTATGCGTCCTGTTTACGGTGATGATTATGCAATTGCCTGCTGTGTTTCAGCAATGAAAATAGGCAAGCAGATGCAATTCTTCGGTGCAAGATGTAACCTCGCAAAACTTCTGCTTATTGCAATCAACGGCGGCTATGATACAACAAGCGGTATGCATATCGGTCCTCAGATGGATGTTATGACAGGTGATAAGCTCGACTTTGAAAAGGTAATGGAACGTTATGATATTTACATTCAGTGGCTTAGTAAGCTTTATGTAAATACAATGAATATTATCCACTATATGCACGACAAATACTGCTACGAAAAAACTCAGATGGCACTTCACGATACAGATGTCAACCGTCTTATGGCATTCGGTATTGCAGGTCTTTCAGTTGTTGCAGACTCACTGAGTGCAATAAAATTTGCTGATGTTCAGCCCGTAAGAGACGATAACGGATTTATTGTTGATTTCAACACAGTAGGTGATTTCCCCACATACGGCAATGATGATGACAGAGTTGACTTTATCGCAAAGGATATGACTCACCGTTTTATCACAGAGCTCCGTAAGACTCCCACTTACAGAAAGGCTGAGCATACACTCTCAGTTCTTACAATTACATCCAATGTAACTTACGGCAAGAATACAGGTGCAACTCCCGATGGAAGAAAAGCTTCTGCTCCTTTTGCTCCGGGTGCTAACCCTATGCACAACAGAGAAAAGAATGGCGCTCTTGCTTCACTCAACTCAGTTGCAAAAATCAGCTATGACGACTGCCGTGATGGTGTTTCAAATACTTTTACTATCACCCCCGAAGCACTTGGTAAGACAGAGGATGAAAGAATCACAAACCTTGTCACAATTCTTGACGGCTATTTCTCAAAGAAGGCACATCATATCAATATTAATGTTCTTAATCGTGAAACTCTTATGGATGCTTATGAAAATCCCGAAAAGTATCCTAACCTTACAATCCGTGTTTCAGGTTATGCAGTTAACTTCAGTAAGCTTTCACGCGAACAGCAGAGAGAAGTTATCAGCAGAACATTCCACGAAGCAATATGAGTTTAAAAGGCAGAATCCATTCGTTTCAGTCCCTCGGGACTGTGGACGGACCGGGAATAAGATTTGTTGTTTTCCTGCAAGGGTGCAATCTCAGATGTGGTTGCTGTCACAATCCTGATACATGGGATGTGGCAGGCGGTACAGAGTATACTGCAGATGAAATCCTCGCAAAAGTGCTTCGTTTTCGCGAATATTTCGGTGAAAAGGGCGGAATAACCCTTTCAGGCGGTGAGCCTTTGTTGCAGAGTGAATTTTCCTATGAGCTTTTTACTCTCTGTCACAAAAACAGAATTAATACCTGCCTTGATACATCGGGATGTATATTCAGTGATGATGTGAAAAAACTCCTTACAGTTACTGATCGTGTGCTTCTTGATGTAAAGTATGCAGATGATGAATCTTACCGTAAATATGTCGGATGCTCACTCTCAAAACCCATCGAATTTCTTGAATATCTCAATGAACAGGGAATTCCGGTCACTCTCAGACAAGTTATAATTCCTACACTTAACGATAGTAATCAAAGTGTGAATTTTCTTGATACCCTTCGTAAAAAATATTCTGTAGTTGACAAGATTGAACTTCTTCCGTTCCGTAAAATCTGTCAGGTAAAGTATGATGATATGGGTATTGAGTTTCCGTTTAAAGATATTTCTGTTCCGTCAAAAGAAATAATGGATAAATTAAATCAAATGTTATAAAAGAAACATCTTCAAAGAAAAAAACTTTGAAGATGTTTTTATTATTCATTTTCTTTAGTAATTCTGAATGCAATTTCCTGAAGCTGTTCAATACTTTCAAGTGTTGACATTTGCCTTCTGTATTCAGTTGCACCATGAAGCCCTTTGGTATACCATAATGCGTGTTTTCTTGCCTCTCTTATGCCGACTTTTACGCCTCTTTCATCACATATGTTTTCAATATGTTTAAGCATAATCAGCATTTTTTGTGAAACAGGTGGCTCCGGAAGAATAACTTCATTTTTCATATAGGCAGAAATCTGCTGGAATAACCAGGGTTTACCGAGGGCACCTCTGCCGACCATTACCAGATCACAATCGGTTGCTTCATACATTTTGGCTGCAGAAAATACGTCATCAATATCGCCGTTTCCGATAACCGGAATTGATACATTTTTTTTGACTTCACGAATAATATCTGTATTGACAGGCGGAGCATACATCTGCTCTTTTGTTCTTCCGTGAACTGTTACGGCTGACGCCCCGTTTTTTTCGGCAATTTCAGCCATTTTAACAGCATTGATTGAATCAGCATCCCAGCCGCTTCTGATTTTTACAGTAACAGGTATTTCAACAGTTGAAGAAACCGCTTTAATAATTTCACCTGCAAGTTTGGGATTCTGCATTAATTTGCTTCCTGCACCGCCTTTTATGATTTTAGGGGCTGGGCATCCCATATTTATATCAATTATATCAGGTTTCATTCTTACAGCAGATAAAGCGGCCTGTGCCATAGTTTCAGGTTCATTACCGAAAATTTGTATTGCACAAGGATGTTCAATATCTGACACTGTCATCAGTTCTTCCGATTTTTTATCGCCCATTGAAACACCTTTAGCACTTACCATTTCGCTTACTGTATATGCTGCACCGAAGTTTTTGCAAAGTTCTCTGAAGGTTTTATCAGCAACGCCAGCCATTGGAGCGAGTGCCGCTGTTTTTTCTATTTCAATATTACCTATAAACATTTATGATCAACCTTAAATTTTTTACTTAATTTTATCATATTTTTTTGATAATTGCATTACTTTTTTGAAAAAATATGTTATAATATTCAAAATGGTATATTATGTGCATACGAAAGGGCAGATAATGATGAAATTACTTGTACTTGACGGAAACAGTATTGTTAACAGAGCATTTTACGGAATAAAGCTTCTGTCAACAAAAGACGGCAGATTTACAAACGGAATTTTTGGTTTTCTCAATATATTATTTTCTCTCAGAGAGCATTATAATCCCGAGGCTGTTGCTATTGCTTTTGATGTAAAAGCTCCCACATTCAGACACGAAATGTATTCTGAATATAAAGGCAACCGTAAAGGAATGCCCGAAGAACTTGCACAGCAATTGCCTGTACTCAAAGACCTTCTTAAGGCTATGGGATATAAACTGATTGAATGTGCAGGTTGGGAAGCTGATGATATTATCGGCACACTTGCAAAAAACTGCAAAGACGGTGATTTTTGTTATATTGCAACAGGAGACAGAGATTCTCTTCAGCTTGTTGATGAAAAAGTAAATGTTCTTCTTGCTGCACCCAAGGCAGGAAAAACAGAAACAATTGTTTATGATACAGATAAAATCATTGAAGATAAAGGTGTTGAACCGTTAAAGCTTATTGATGTCAAAGCATTGATGGGTGATGCATCCGATAATATTCCCGGAGTTTCAGGTATCGGCGAAAAAACAGCAACTGACCTTATCAAAAAATATAATTCACTTGATTATATATATGAAAATTTTGATAATCTTGAATTTACAAAATATGTAAGAGCAAAGCTTGAATCAGGAAAAGAATCCGCATATATCAGCCGTACTCTCGGAACAATAAGAACAGATGCTCCCGTTGAAACTGATTATATCTCATATATACCTTCAAAAATTGATGAACAGACAACAAAAACCATTCTGACAGAGCTTGAAATGCAGAAATTCATTGATAAATTAGGTCTGCGTGATACAGTTATTGTCAATACAGTTTCGACAAGTATAAAACTTGAGTTCTGTCAGATGAGTAAAAGTGAAATTATTGACAGAATCTATAATGATCAGGAATTTTATTTCATTTGCGACGAATTATATTCCAAAGTATATGTAAGCTTTGAAAATTATGTCACAACTGTTGATTTTGAAAATATTATTGATATACTCAAAGATGAAAAAGTCAGAAAATACACTTATGACTGTAAGAGCCTTCATTCATACTGTATCAAAAATAATATTGATGTAACAAATATCGAATTTGATATTCTGCTTGCTGCATACCTGCTTAATCCTAATTCTTCAGAGTATCCGATAAACATACTCGCAGACACATATAAAACAGTCTGTGAAATTGATTCTGATGATGCCTTTGTCAAGGATTGTGCTGTTATACGTGAACTTACAAGGAAACTTAAAAATTTGATTATTGAAAATAATGCAGATAAGTTGCTGGGTGAAATTGAAATTCCGCTTTCAAAAGTTCTTGCAGCAATGGAAATTGACGGATTTAAGGTCGATTTTGCCGGAATTCACGATTACGGTATTATTCTTGAGCATAAAATTAATGAACTTATAGATATAATTTATGGTTTTTCAGGTGAAGAATTCAATCTTAATTCCCCTAAACAACTTGGTGTTGTTCTTTTTGAAAAACTCGGTCTGCCCGTAAAGAAAAAGACAAAAACAGGGTATTCAACAAATGCTGATGTGCTCGAAAGTCTTTATGATACGCATCCTATAATCCCTGCTATTCTTGAATACAGAACAATTCAGAAGCTCAAGTCAACATATTGTGACGGACTTCTTAAAGTTGTTGGTGCTGACGGCAGAATTCATTCAACATTCCAGCAGACAGAAACAAGAACAGGCAGACTTTCATCAACAGAGCCCAATCTTCAGAATATTCCCGTAAGGCAGGAACTCGGCAGAGAACTGAGGAAATTTTTCACCTGTGATGAAAGCAATATTCTGATAGATGCTGACTATTCCCAGATTGAACTTCGTGTTCTTGGTGCAATTGCTGACGATAAAAATATGATTGATGCTTTCAATAACGACGAAGATATTCACACGATCACTGCTTCTCAGGTATTCAATATGCCTGTTGAAATGGTGACACCTGTTATGCGTAGTCGTGCAAAAGCTGTTAATTTCGGTATAGTTTATGGTATCGGTGCATTTTCACTCAGCAAAGATATAGGTGTAGCAGTTTTTGAAGCAAAAAAATATATCGAAAACTATCTGAATCATTATTCAGGTGTCAGACAATATATGGATGAGATTATTCTTGATGCAAAAGAAAAAGGGTATGTTACAACTCTATTCGGCAGAAGAAGATATCTTCCTGAGCTTTCTTCTTCGAATGCAATTCAGCGTTCATTCGGTGAAAGAGTTGCCCGTAATATGCCTATTCAAGGCACAGCAGCCGATATAATCAAAATTGCAATGATACGTGTTTATAATCGTCTTAAAGAAGAAAATATGAAATCAAGACTGATTATGCAGGTTCATGACGAACTTATTATTGAAGCTCCCGAATGCGAAGCAGAACAAGCAAAACAGATTCTCTGTAAAGAAATGGAAAATGCTGTTTCATTAAGTGTCAGACTTTCCGTTGATGCACATTCAGGAAAAACGTGGTACGATGCAAAAGGATGATTTAAAATGAATATAGCTTTTGTCTGTTCAGGTAATACCTGCAGAAGTCCTATGGCAGAAGCAATTTTTAAGGATAAAATCAAAGATTACAGAGAATACTGTTCAGTTGCAAGTTTTGGTATTAATGCAATGACAGGTGATACCGCCCATGAAAATGCTGTTTCTGTTCTCAGTCAGGAGTATAATATTGATATAAGTCAACATCGTTCAAGAATAATCAGTAATTATACAATTGATCTTTGTGATTATCTGATTTGTATGGATAAACATAATTACAGAATAATTGAGCTTGTTGCAGGTGAAAAAGCAATACTTCTCGGTAACGGTATTGATGACCCTTATGGCGGAGATATTGAAGTTTACAGGGAATGTGCTAAACAGATTGAAAATGAAATCGATCTTCTTCTTTCTTCTGATTTGTTTTTTAACACATGTCTGATGCAACTTGATGATATTCCTGTTGTTGCTGAAATTGAAAAAAACAATTTTTCTGAACCATGGAGTGTTGCTTCATTTACTGAAGAACTTGAAAATGAATTATCTATATGCTATGTTGAAAAATATCTTGATAAACCTGTAGGTTATGTCTGTGCTCAGATAATTCATCCCGAAGCCTTTCTTTGTACAATTGCAAGCGATAACAGTTTACGCAGACGGGGAATCGGTGAAAGACTTGTCAATTATCTTATTGATTATTGTAAATTCAAAAGATGCGAATCATTATCTCTTGAAGTCAGGGTTTCAAACATTCCCGCACAGAAACTATATGAAAAAGCGGGCTTTGTAAATCTCGGTATACGTAAGAATTTTTATTCAAAACCTGCCGAAGATGCATATATAATGACAAAATATTTTAAGGAAGATAATCAATGAAAATTTTAGCTATAGAATCCTCTTGTGATGAAACAGCCGCATCAGTTGTTGAAGACGGCAGAAAAGTTCTTTCAAGTGTTATTTCATCTCAGGTTGAAGAACATAAAATATACGGCGGGGTAGTGCCTGAAATCGCATCAAGGCGACATTCTGAAAACATTTCTTGGGTTGTCGAAAAAGCACTTAGAGATGCTGATTGTACATATGACTCAATTGATGCTATAGGGGTCACTTATGCGCCGGGACTTATCGGTGCATTACTTGTCGGTGTAAATTTTGCAAAGGGGTTGGCTTTTGCAACAGAGAAACCTCTTATTCCAGTGCATCATCTGCGTTCTCATATAGCCGCAAACTATATTTCACATCCTGATCTCGAACCTCCGTTTCTTTCTCTTGTCGTTTCGGGAGGGCACAGCCACATCATCAATGTAAAGAATTATACTGATTTTGAGATTATCGGCAGAACCCGTGATGATGCAGCAGGAGAGTGTCTCGATAAAGCTGCAAGAGCAATGGGCGTACCTTATCCGGGTGGTGCTAATCTTGACAGACTTGCAAAAGACGGCAATCCGGATGCATATAAATTTCCTCATCCGAGAATAGATGGTTCGCCACTTGATTTCAGTTTTTCAGGACTTAAAACATCTGTAATCAATATTATACATAATGCATCACAGAAGGGTGAAACTATAAGTGTCGAAGACCTTGGTGCGTCATATATATCAGCTGTTGTAGGTTGTCTTACTGAAAATCTTATGAAAGCGGCTGAAATTACAGGTCAGAAAAAGATTGTTGTTGCAGGTGGTGTTTCTGCAAATTCTGTTTTACGACGAGAACTTGAAGCACTCTGCAGTAAGAATAAACTCGAACTTTACATGCCTGAACTATCATTATGCGGAGACAATGCGGCAATGGTCGGTTCACAGGCTTTTTATGAATACAAAGCAGGACATATCGCAAAGGAAAATCTTAACGCAATTGCATCATTAGGTATTGACAAAAATCCCTAATAATGGTATTATATATTCGATTTTGATAATTTTTTAACATCACAAAAAAGTTGTATAAAATTTGTCTAAATTGCGCAAAATAATTTGTAAATTAATCCAAAAAAGGAGAAATAATAATGGAGCTTACAACAAACAAGTCCATTCTTGAATGGATCAAAGAAAAAGCAGAACTTGTAAACCCCGACAAAATCGTTTGGATTGACGGTTCAAAAGAGCAGATCGATGCACTTCGTGCAGAAGCTTGTTCAACAGGTGAAATGATTAAGCTTAATGATGAACTTCTTCCTGAATGCTACCTTCACAGAACAAAGCCCAACGACGTTGCACGTGTTGAGGACAGAACTCTCATCTGTACTCCCACAGAAGAAGAAGCTGGCCCCACAAACCATTGGATGGAACCTTCAAAGTGTTACGAAATGCTTTACGATATTGCTAAGGACAGCTATAAGGGCAGAACAATGTATGTTATCCCTTATTCAATGGGTCCCATCGGCTCACCTTTCTCAAAAGCAGGTATTGAGCTTACAGACTCAATCTATGTTGTTCTTAATATGGCAATTATGACAAGAGTCGGCAAGAAGGTTCTTGAAGTTCTTGGCGACAGCAATGACTGGGTTCGTGGTCTTCACTGTAAGTGTGATATCGATCAGGATAAGAGATGGATCTGCCATTTCCCCCAGGACAACACAATTATCTCAGTTAACTCAGGTTACGGCGGAAATGTTCTTCTCGGAAAGAAGTGTTTCGCTCTTCGTATTGCATCATACCAGGGCTGGAAAGAAAGCTGGCAGGCAGAGCATATGCTCATCCTCGGCGTTGAAAATCCGCAGGGCGAAGTTAAGTACATCTGTGCTGCATTCCCCTCAGCTTGCGGTAAGACAAACCTTGCTATGCTTATTCCTCCCGCAGGTTACCAGGAAGCTGGTTACAAAGTATGGTGTGTAGGCGACGACATTTCATGGATTCGTAAGGGCGATGACGGCAGACTTTATGCTATCAATCCCGAAAATGGTTTCTTCGGTGTTGCTCCCGGTACAAATATGAAGTCAAATCCCAATGCTCTTCTTTCAACAAAGCAGGGTACTATCTTCACAAACGTTGTTCATAACCTTGACAATAACACTGTTTGGTGGGAAGGTCTTGATAAGAATCCCCCCACAAACGCAAACGACTGGCTCGGCAACAGCTGGAACGGTGCAGAATCAACAGAAAAAGGTGCACATCCCAACTCAAGATTCACAGCTCCCACAGCTAACTGTCCTTGTCTCAGTAGTGAATTCGAAAATGCTCAGGGTGTTCCCGTTTCAGCATTCGTATTCGGCGGCAGACGTGCAAAGCTCGCTCCTCTCGTTTACCAGGCAAAGAACTGGAATAACGGTGTATTCGTAGGTTCAATCATGGCATCAGAAACAACAGCAGCAGCTGCAGGTGCTGTAGGTGTTGTTCGTCGTGATCCCATGGCTATGCTTCCTTTCTGCGGCTACAATATGGCTGATTACTGGCAGCATTGGATCAATATCGGTGCAGGTCTTGATGAAGACAAGGCTCCCAAGTTCTTCAATGTTAACTGGTTCCGTAAGGATGACGAAGGCAACTTCATGTGGCCCGGTTTCGGTGACAACCTTCGTGTTCTTGAATGGATTCTCAACAGATGTGACGGCAAGGTTGATGCTAAGGAAACAGCTATCGGTTATGTTCCCTATGCAGAAGATATCAACCTCGAAGGCATCGAAGACGAAGTTTCACTTGAATCTCTCAAGAGCATTCTTGAAGTTGATGCATCACTCTGGATGGAAGAAACAAAGGGTATCGAAGAGTTCTATGCAAAGTTCGGTGACAAGATCCCCGCAACTCTTGTTAAAGAACTTGAAACTCTTAAGGCTTCACTTAAGTAATTCAAATAATTTAAGCCTCTGTGGAAACGCAGAGGCTTTTTTATGTAATTAAAGCAATTTCGAGAATATAAAAAATCAGCGGATATCTTTATTTCAAAGATTCCGCTGTAATTTTTAATATACAGATTCAATAAATTCAATTAAATCGGTATTGTCATCAAGACCGTGAGGATGATGATTGCAACCTTTTTTTATAACTTCAAAAAAAGGAATATCTGTTTTTTTATATTTTTCAGACAGATAAATACCATTCTCATCATAAGGAACAATAATATCACTGTCACCGCAAATAAGTGCAACAGGTATTCGGTTTGTTATCAGGTTGTCAATATGATCAACAGGATGATTTCTGAAGTTGATAAGGTCTTTTAGGGTCATTCCTCTGGCATTTATAAATTCGGTCTGATCATCATTCTTTGCATTTCCGATATTGAATGGACAACTGAGAAAGTTCAATACAGGAGCATCTATATAGATTGCTGCTGTTTTTTCGGGATATGCAGAAGCAAGATAAATTGCTTGCATACCACCACAGCTCATACCGACCGGAACACATTTTTTGCTCAGATTAAAATTCTCAGCAATAAAATCTATAAATTCAGCTTGCCTTTGTGTATCTTCAGGAAGACACCATCTTGTTGTATTGTCAATGTGTGCGACATAATACCCCTTATTAAGCATCTGAATTTCGAATTCAGGAAAAGCTCCGAAGTATTCGGTTTTTAACAACCATTTATTGTTTGATTTGCAATGCGGAAGTATAATGATTGCTTTTTTACCTTTAAATTCAAAATCAAGCCGCTCAAAACCAAACCATTCACTTTTTGTGTATTTCATATCATCCAAAAAGAATACTGTTGACAATTCCCTCAAGTCTTTCTTGTTTACCTGAAATCGGAGTTTCAACATTTTTCTTATCAGCGGCATATGATGCGAGTTCTTCAAGTGTAGCATTGCCTGAGAGGATTTTTGAGCCGATTTCTGTATTTCTGAATGATGAATACTTCTCAGATACGAATTCGTCAATTCTGCCGTCCTCAATAATTTTTGCAGCATTCAGAAGACCGAGAGCAAATGTGTCCATACCGAGGATATAAGCTTCAAACATATCTTCGTATGTATTGCTGGGGCGTCTGTTTTTAGCATCGAAGTTAAAACCGCCTGTAAGACCGCCTGCTTTTATAACTTCATACATACACATTGTAGCTTCGTAAACATCAAAGGGGAATTCGTCTGTGTCCCATCCGAGAAGATAGTCGCCCTGATTAGCATCGATACTTCCGAGCATACCGTTTATTGCAGATACTCTGAGCTCGTGTTGGAATGTGTGACCTGCAAGTGTAGCGTGATTTGCTTCAATATTCATCTTGAAGTCTTTATCAAGACCG
Organism: Clostridia bacterium; assembly: GCA_017549285.1. Taxonomy (GTDB): domain Bacteria; phylum Bacillota; class Clostridia; order Oscillospirales; family Acutalibacteraceae; genus UBA1081. The sequence goes on along the minus strand of JAFYVE010000030.1, from coordinate 15,746 downwards.
TACTGACGAAGGAAACCGATTGCAGTTGCTGCATCAAAATCATACTGATGCTTCATGGGCTCCTTGGGTTTGGGTTCAATATAGAAATCACCTGTGAAACCGATTTTTCTGCCATATTCAACAGCCATTTTCATAAGTCTTGCAATGTTCTCCTGCTCAAACTTCATTTCTGTATTGAGAAGTGTTTCGTAACCTTCTCTTCCGCCCCAGAAAACATAACCTTTACCGCCAAGTTTTACAGTAAGATCAAGAGCTTTCTTAATCTGAGCTGCAGCAAAACAGTAAACATCAGCTGAGTTTGTGCTACCGACACCGTTCATAAATCTTGGATTTGAGAACATATTTGCAGTACCCCAGAGACACTTGATGCCTGTTACGTTCATTTTTTCAAGAATGTAATCAGAAATTTCATCAAGTCTTGCATTTGTTTCGTTTATATCATCTGCTTCAGGCACAATATCAACATCGTGGAAACAGAAATATTCAATGCCTAGTTTCTGCATAAATTCAAAACCGGCATCAACTTTAGCCTTTGCGTGTTTCATTGTACCTTTTTCAGCACCGAATGACTTATCTGCAGTGTCTCTGCCGAACATATCTGTTCCACCGGCACAAAGATTATGCCACCATGCCATAGCAAAGGGAAGATGTTCTTTCATTGTTTTACCGAGAACAACCTTTTCAGGATCGTAAAATTTAAAAGCAAGGTTGTTTTTGCTCTTTGAACCCTCATATTTGATTTCGGGAATGTTTGTAAATATTTCAGCCATTTTTATTCCTCCGTTATCATATCTGCAAATGTGTTTTTAAGTGCAGGATATATCTTTCTGAATTTGTTATATTTGATTTCATAACGGTTTGTCAATTCCTTATCGGGATAAACCGTTTCTGAAATTTCAACGAGATTTTTACATGCATCCGCAACAGAATAATACTCATTACAAGCAACCATTGCAAGAATTGCACCGCCGTAGCCCGGTCCCTGTTCTGTTTTCAGTATATTTAGAGGGATACCGAGAACATTTGCAAAGATTTTTTGCCACAGTTTACTCTTTGCACCACCGCCGCAAATATTGCTTGATTTGATATTAATTCCGAGTGATTTTGCAACCTCAAAGCTGTCACGGATTGCAAATGCTACACCTTCAAGAACAGCCTGAAGCATATCCTCTTTCTTTGTTGCAAGGCTCATTCCGATAAATGTACCTCTTGCATTTGTATCATTGACGGGACTTCTTTCACCCATAAGGTAGGGGAGGAAGTATACATCATTTCTTCCAAGATTTTCCTCTTTAATAAGTCCTTGTATGCCGTTGTAATCTTTATTACAGAGTATGTCATCCATAAACCATTTGTTACAGGAAGCAGCAGAAAGCATACAACCCATCAGGTGATATCCGCCGTCCGCATGAGCAAATGAATGAAGTGCATTATTGTTATCAACACTGAATTCATTACTTGAAATAAAAATAGTACCCGATGTGCCGATTGAAATATTACAGTTACCGTTTCCGATTGTACCTGTCCCTATTGCAGCCGCTGCATTGTCACCTGCACCGGCAACAAGTTTTACATCAGATGAAAGACCGAATTTTTTTGCAATTTCAGGCTTTAATGTGCCTGTAACTTCATAGCTTTCATATAGAGCGGGGAGTTGATTTTCAGAAATACTGCAGATTTCAAGCATTTTTTCTGACCAACATTTATTCTTAACATCAAGCAAAAGCATACCCGAAGCATCTGAAAAATCACAAGAATGAACACCCGTCAGAATATAATTTATGTAATCCTTAGGAAGCATAATCTTACTGATTCTGTTAAATAATTCAGGTTCATTATTCTTCATCCACAGTATTTTAGGAGCTGTAAATCCTGCAAAAGCTATGTTTGCGGTATTTGCAGATAAGACATCCTGACCGATTACATTATTAAGGTAATTTACTTCCTTGTATGTTCTGCCGTCATTCCAGAGAATAGCAGGCCGGATTACATTGTCGTTTTTATCAAGAACAACTAATCCATGCATCTGACCGCCGCAACCGATTCCTTTTACAGCTGATTTATCACAATCAATAAGTAATTCTTCAAGTCCGTCATTAATAGCTGTAATCCAGTCTTCCGGATTTTGTTCAGACCATCCGGAATGAGGGAAATATACAGGATATTCTTTTGAAACTTCGTTTAAAATGACCCCTTTTTCATCAACAAGAAGTAATTTTGCTGCCGATGTTCCAAGGTCAATTCCTATATAAAGCATAAAATTCCCCATTTATAAATTATTTACATAAGTATAACATTTTAAATGTACAATATCAATAGAGATAAAACAAAAAAATCTCACTGTCTTAAAAAGACAGTGAGAACAGTAATGTTTAGTTTATTTTGCTGTTTTTTTATCTTTCTTTGTAAGCATTTTAATTACAAGAATTGTAGCAACAGTAAGAACAATACCGATTGCAAGCATAATGATTGCATTCTGTACAAAACCGGAAATCACATAGCATACAAATGAAATTGCAGCAACAGTAATTGCATAAGGAAGCTGAGTATTTACATGGTTGATATGGTTACACTGAGCACCTGCTGAAGACATAATTGTTGTGTCTGAAATAGGTGAGCAGTGGTCACCACATACAGCACCTGCAAGACAAGCTGAAATACCGATAACAAGGATTGTTGAATCTGCAGGGAATATAGCTGTAACGATGGGAATGAGAATACCGAATGTGCCCCATGATGTACCTGTTGCAAAAGCAAGACCACAAGCAACAAGGAAAATGATAGCAGGAAGGAAGTTTGCAAGACCTTCAGCAGCACCATTCATAAGGTCAGCAACGAAATATTTTGCACCGAGGAGACCTGTCATGTTCTTGAGAGCTGTTGCAAAAGTAAGGATTGTGATAGCGGGAACCATTGCTTTGAAGCCTTCGGGGATACATTCCATCGCACCCTTGAAAGTGATAACTCTTCTGCATACCATATAAATCATTGTAAGAACAAGAGCGATAAGTGCACCCCAGGGAAGACCTACTGTAGCATCTGTGTTTGAGAAAGCGTCGATAAAGTTAGCACCGTCAAGAATGCCGCCGTTATAAACAAGAGCAAATACACAAGTAACAATAAGGAATACAACGGGAAGAATAAGATCAATAACTTTACCGTTTGCATTTCCTTCTTCTTCGGCAACATTGTCAACTTTGTCGCCTGAAGTGTAAAGGTCATTGTTAAGTATTGCATTCATTTCGTGAAGTTTCATCGGGCCAAAATCAACCTTAAGGAAAACAATAGCAATAATGAATACAAAAGTAAGAAGTGAATAATAGTTGTAAGGAATAGCCTGAATGAAGAGTTTGAGACCCTGTCCTTCTTCTGCATAAGATGCAACTGCAGCAGCCCAGGAAGAAATGGGTGCAATCATACAGATGGGAGCAGCTGTAGCATCGATAAGGTAAGCAAATTTAGCTCTTGAAACATTATGAGAGTCAGTAACAGGTCTCATAACAGAGCCGACTGTGAGACAGTTGAAATAGTCGTCGATGAAAATAAGAACACCGAGTGCAAATGTTGCAAGCATAGCTCCAGCTCTTGATTTGATGTGTTTAACAGCCCAGTTGCCGAATGCTCTTGAGCCGCCTGACTTGTTGATAAGTGCAACCATAACACCAAGAAGTACAAGGAAAATGAAGATACCTGCACTGTCAGATACAGCTGAAATAAGACCGTCGCTGATTATATGGTCCATTGCACCTGTAAGTGAGAATCCTTCTTTGAATACGTTTGCAGCAAGAAGTCCACCGACTGCAATACCAACAAAAAGTGAAGAATAAACTTCTTTTGTGATAAGAGCAAGTCCGATAGCGATAATGGGAGGAATAAGTGCCCAGAATGATGCAAAATAACTGCTGTCTGCAGTATCTTTTACATTGATAATGCCTGTACCGCTGCAGGATTCACAAACTGTATTATGTTCGCATGTAAATCCTGTACCTTCACAATCACCGCACTCTTCTTCATAAACATTGAGTGATGATTCTGTAGATTCTGTTGCACCGATTGTTAATACATCTTCTGAAACAGGTTCAGAACTTGCAGCTGAGGAAATAATCATAAAGCTGCAGAAAACAAGTGCAAGAATCATACAAATGAGTTTTTTGCGAGTTTTCATTGAAATCTTTCCTTTCTGAAATAAAAAACAGACCACAGTGAAATACACCATGATCTGCTGAAAATCAATCACGATAGCACTCCACAAATGTGACAGTTTACGGCATATTCTACCGCACCCCGGAAAATAACACTCCGATAAATATTATAATCCTCGGCGAAAATTCCTTTCATCTGTCTTACTATCGGGAAACAGACAGTTACTGATAATTTCCGCACCTCTATCTTATTGATTCAAGAATATCATATTAATTGTATAAAGTCAATAATTAATTTGTCATTTATACTATATATATGTAATATTTTTGAGTTATAATTCCAATATGTAAAAATAAACACAAAATATTGTTATATAATTAACAATAAGGATGGTTTTATGAACAATAAATATAATGCTGATGATTTTCTTATCATAATGAATGATAAATTCAATAAAAACGAAGTTGTCAAACTTACTGTTACCGGTAACAGTATGGTTCCTTTTCTTGTTCATAAAAGAGATACTGTTATTCTGACACCTGTTGATGAAAATATAAAAAAAGGAGATATACTTTTTTACAGACGAAAGAACGGCAAATGTGTTCTTCACAGAGTTAAAAATATTACTGATGACGGTATATATTTCATCGGAGATTCTCAGGATAAAATAGAAGGTCCTTTAGATATAAACTGTATACTTGCAAAGTGTGATTCTGTAATTCGTAAAAACAGGATTATTAATCAAAATAGTATTATATGGAAATTTTTCAGGATTGTGTGGCTTAACATTATTCCTTTAAGATTGCCTTTAATAAAAATTTATTCAAAAATTAAAAAGTAAAATAAAAGGAGATTTTTTTATGGCAAACAGATTCGTCCTCAACGAAACAAGCTATCACGGCAAAGGCGCTATTGCTGCTGTTGCTGATGAAATCAAAGCAAGAGCATTCGCAAAGGCTTTTGTATGTTCAGACCCTGATCTTATTAAGTTCGGTGTTACCAAGAAGGTTACTGACGTTCTTGATAATGCAGGAATTGAATATGCAATGTTCTCAGAAATCAAAGCCAACCCTACAGTTGAAAATGTTCAGGCAGGTGTTGAAGCTTTCAAGGCTTCAGGTGCAGACTGTATCGTAGCAATCGGCGGCGGTTCATCAATGGACACAGCTAAGGCTATCGGTATTATCATCACAAACCCTGAATTCGCTGATGTTGTATCACTTGAAGGCGTTGCTCCTACAAAGAATAAGTGCGTACCCATTATTGCCGTCCCCACAACAGCAGGTACAGCTGCTGAAGTTACAATCAACTATGTTATTACAGATGTTGCAAAGAATCGTAAGATGGTTTGCGTTGACGTTCATGATATCCCTGTTGTTGCAGTTGTTGACCCCGATATGATGGCTTCAATGCCCAAGGGACTTACAGCAGCTACAGGTATGGATGCTCTTACTCATGCAATCGAAGGTTACATCACAAAAGGTGCATGGGAAATGAGCGATATGTTCCACATCAAAGCCATTGAAATTATTGCAAAGAGTCTCCGTGGTGCAGTTGACAACACAGACGAAGGCAGAGAAGGTATGGCTCTCGGTCAGTACGTTGCAGGTATGGGCTTCTCAAACGTAGGTCTTGGTATTGTTCACTCAATGGCTCATCCTCTCGGTGCTCTTTATGATACACCTCACGGCGTTGCAAATGCAATTATTCTCCCCACTGTTATGGAATACAATGCTCCTGAAACAGGAGAGAAGTACAGAGATATCGCAAAGGCTATGGGCGTTGTCGGTGTTGATGCAATGACTCTTGAAGATGCAAGAAAAGCTGCTATCGATGCTGTTAAGAAACTCAGCGCTGATGTCGGCATTCCTGCAGACCTTAAAGAAATTGTTAAGGCTGAAGATGTTGATTTCCTTGCACAGTCTGCATTTGACGATGCTTGCCGTCCCGGTAATCCCAGAGAAACATCTGTTGAAGAAATTAAAGCTCTTTATCTTTCACTTATGTAATCTGATAACAAAAATAAAGCACTGTCCGCAAGGGCAGTGCTTAACTTTTATATCTTTATTGTATATTCAACAATATCAAGAGTTCCGTAATAGTAAGCAATAAGTACAAGTCTGTGTGTACCTCTTTCACTTGGAACTGTATTAATCTCTTTTGTGTCAACATTATACAGAATTGAATATTCTGAATCTGCAAAGTAATCAGGATGCGGAATAATATCCTTATAATTATCTGGTAATCCTTTTACCCATACATCATATGAAATTATTTTTTCAACATAATTGATATCAGTCTGAACATATTCCTGCTCAGAAAATTCCATATTTGCATCATTGATTATTTCAATTCTGTTATTTTCAGTATAACTATCTTTATAGAATTTAATGTTGTCCGGAACAGGAATTTCAATACCAATGTGGTTTTCTGTTTCATAAATAACATTATAACCACTGTCATAGTATTTATTATATCCGACTTGTCCAAGACCGTTTATAATACAGAATAATGAAAAAACAATTCCGAATATCAATGATGGTTTCCATTTCAGATTATACTTTTTCAGTATTAAGGAAAGAATAATCAATCCTGCAGAAAAAGGTAACACAAGAAAATATAACCAACAAGACGGATTTCCGAGATATGTAGCAATTGAATCAATACATGAGTATATAAACAAAGATAAAACAGCAGTTACTATGTAAAGAATTATGTTAATATTATTAACAATACTGATTTTCTTGTATTTTGCATCAGACTTATTAAGAATACCCTTTAATATGCTATCCTCAGGTAATATTGATTTTTTGACATAAAATAATTGAATATCATCAACTAACAAAATAAATTGCTCATTTTCCTTTTTAAAAACAACGTTATCATAATTCATTGAATATCTGTTGATTAGCTCACCATTTTCAATGGTAGAAACTGAAATTTTATCTTCAAATATATCAACAAGAAACTGTCTGCTTTCAATTGTCTGACTTTTCTTAACCCATTGACTTTTAACAGAATGTAAAGAAATTAACAATAATAAAAAATAAATAAAACCAAATGAAGCAATAATTGCAACAGCTAATGAATTAAACGGAATAGCCAACAAAGAAGATATAATACAAACGAGAGAAACAATTAAAATTGAATTATATCTTTCTTTAGCTGAAAGCTTATACACTTGCATGAATTCATCTTTTGTTACAGTCATTGTATACTGTTCAATTCCATGATTTACAGTATAAATACTATCATGATTATTCATAATATCACCTCAAATTCATATTAACATATCAAAATATAAAAATCAAGCGACAATCAATTGCCGCTTGATATAATAAAAATTATAAGTTATAGTACTTCTCAAACTCAACAGGATGAGGAATCTTTGAGATTTCACTGCATTCTGCACGTTTTCTCTTGATGAAGTTCTTGATAAGTTCTTCGGGGAATACTCCGCCTTCTGTGAGGTAGTCATAATCTGCCTCAAGAGCATCGAGAGCCTGTTCAAGAGATGTGGGAAGACCTTTGAGTTTTGCTTTTTCTTCTTCGGGAAGATTGTAGAGGTTCATATCATAGGGACCCCAACCGTTTGCGTGAGGATCAATCTTATTCTTGATACCGTCAAGACCTGCCATAAGAAGAGCAGCATAGCAGAAATAAGGATTACATGTAGCATCAGGATTACGAATTTCAAAACGGCGTTCTGTGGGCTGTTTTGCATAAGCGGGAATTCTGATAACAGCGCTACGGTTTGATGTGGCATAACCGACTGTAACAGGAGCTTCAAATCCGGGAACAAGTCTCTTGAATGAGTTTGTGCTGGGATTTGTAATAGCACAGAGTGAGCCGATGTGCTTGAGAAGACCGCCGATGAAGTAATGAGCAGTTTCGCTGAGATGTGAATAACCGTTGTCATCTGAGAATACGGGTTCACCATCTTTAAGAAGAAGCATATGTACGTGCATACCGCTTCCTGCTTCACCGTAAACAGGCTTTGGCATAAGAGTAGCACTCTTGCCGTACTTTGCAGCTGTGTTATGAATAATGTATTTAATCATCATTGTTGCATCAGCCATTTTTGACATTTCACCGAGCATGGGTTCAATTTCAAACTGACCTGAAGCGGCAACTTCAGGATGATGATATTTTACAGGAATACCTGCATCTTCAATAAGCATACACATTTCGCTTCTGCATTCGTAAGAAGTATCAAAAGGCTTTGCAATATGATAAGCTTTCTGAAGAGGAACAATATGACCAAGACCCTGAGTAGCACTGTTCCAGTATGACTGCTTTGCATCAACACTCATTGCAACAGAATTCGGTTTTACTTCCCAGCCTACCTGGTCAAAAAGATAAAACTCAAATTCAGGGAGAATCATCATTGTATCTGCAATGCCTGAATCTCTCATGTACTTCTCAGCTGCAAGAACAATGTTTCTGGGATACTGAGCAAGAGGACGGTTTTCAGGAGAGTCGATAATCATTGCATTACCACTCATTGAAAGTGTGGGGATTTCACAGAAGGGGTCAATCATAGCTGTATCGGGATCAGGAATAAATACCATGTCGCTTTTTTCAACAACAGCATAGCCGTAGTTTGAAGCATCAAAACCGACACCGTCACGCATAATTTCAGGTGTGAAATTCTGTGCAGGAATTGTCACATGACGATACTGGCCGTTGATATCAACCATTTTGAAATCGACCATTTTGATGTCATTTTCTTTGATGAGATTCATAATCTGTTCAACAGTTTTACTCATTTAATACATCTCCGTTTCTGAATTTTATTTTCTGAAATAATTTTATCATATATAATGTTTATTTTCAATATTTTATTACGAGATTTTCAATAACAGATAATAATTTTGAAATTTTTTCTTCAAAATCAGATTCACTTTTTATCACGGTAAATAATCTGTGTTTTTTCCAGACTTCCTGTGTTCTTATGTTTATTTTTCTTGCTTCATTTACAGTTTCTTTTCTTGCCGGGTTGTTTGATGTTGAGTATATATTAGCATTGCTCATAGCAGCAGAATCAAGAAATATAACTGCATCATAAAAGTTGATAAGTTTATCTTCATTAACATTAAGATTTTGGAGTATTTCGTAATATTCATCATCGGTAAGATATGCTTTGCCGTCAAGACAGCCTCTGTCAAATACTATTACAACATCTTTACCGAGTTGTTCAGCTGAATTTGTAAATATTTTTTCTTTTGTTAACTGAAGTTCAAGAAGATTTCTCTGAAAATTAATCTGTCCGACATTTGAAGGTGTTATACCGCCGTTTATTAATTCAGTAGCAGTTTCAGGAACAATTACAACATTATATCCTTTTTTTCTTAAGAATAACCATATTTCTCTCAGCGCTGTTGTTTTTCCTGCACACGGACCGCCTGTAAGTGCGATTTTATAAACCATTGTATTGCCTCTTTATTAATTACAAGCTGCAGAATACTGCAGCTTGTAAAATTATTTAGTACCGAAAAGTCTGTCACCGGCATCGCCGAGACCGGGAAGTATATAACAGTTTTCGTTAAGACATCTGTCAAGAGTGGAAACAAACACTTCAACGTCGGGATGTGTTTCTGCAACTTTTGAAACACCTTCGGGTGCTCCGATAATCGCCATAAACTTAATATGTTTACAACCTCTTTTTTTAAGAGAGTCAATAGCATCACAGGCACTACCACCTGTTGCAAGCATCGGGTCAAGAAGAAGAACAAGCATATCTTCAATGCCATCAGGAAGCTTACAATAGTATTCACATGGCTCAAAGGTTTCTTCGTTACGATACATTCCGATATGACCAACCTTTGCAGAAGGGAAGAGAACATGAACACCGTTAACCATACCAAGGCCCGCACGGAGAATAGGAACAACCGCAACTGAATTATCCTTTACAACAGTCTGAGTGCATTCCTCAAGGGGTGTTTTGACTGTAATTTCAGTTGTCGGAACACCTTCTTTTAAACATTCAAAAGTCATAAGAGTTGTAATTTCTTCAATCAACTCTCTGAATTCTTTCATACTTGTTTTCTCATCACGGAGAATAGCAATTTTATGATCGATAAGAGGGTGCTTGAAAATGGTTACATTATCATAATTTTTCATTTAAATAATACGCCTCCGAAAAATTATTTATTATTTTCTTTACCAAATTTGCTGTTTTCAACTTTTGTAAGAACAGCATTTGTGATAATACCAATGATAAGAGCAGTAGCAATAGCTGTAATCTGAATAGTCTTTTCAACTGCACCGTTTTCAGCTATAGCATAGGGAATCTGAATTGTAAGACCGCCGATACCTGAAATAAGGATAGATGCAACTACAAAAAGGTTCTTATTTTCATTAAGATCAAGGTCTTTGAACATTTTAAGACCTGAAACAGCAATAAAACCGTAAAGTGTGAGACAAACACCACCCATAACACATGAAGGAATTGTCTGGAGGAGAGACATTACAGGGCTGATGAATGAGAGGATAATACACATAACAGCTGTTGTTGTGATTGTTGCAACTGAAGCGTTTCTTGTGATAGCAACACAGCCAACGGATTCGCCGTATGTTGTGTTGGGACAGATACCGAATATTGTACCCATTATTGAACCTACACCGTCACCGAGAAGAGTTCTCTTAAGACCGGGATCTTCAATGAGGTCTTTCTCAACAATTGAAGAAAGATTCTTATGGTCTGCAATATGTTCTGCAAAAACAACAAGAGCAACAGGAAGAAATGCGATAACAACTTCAGCAATACCACCTGCGTTGAGAATGGTTGCATTTTCATTAGCATTGAGAATTGATGATGAAAGAGTACCTGTTGTAATTTCTTTGATAGCTTCGATAAGAGCAAAATCAGGATAATTAACAATTGCTGTTATCCCTTTAAATGTTCCGTCAGCTGCAATGAAATTGTCAATAACAGGCTGGAAATTAATAATCATAAAGTAGTCAATGCCTGCTGCTTTTCCGATAATTGTGAAAATTGCAGCTGTGACGTAGCCCGCAGCAATACCAATAATAAAAGGAATAAGACGAGCCATTTTGACTTTTTTCTGTGTTGAACAGATAACAATTGTAAAGAATGCAACAAGTCCGCAAAGAAGGGAGATGAGATTATATGAACCGTTAATCATAGATGAATTTGCTTTAACAATGTCACCCATTGCAGAACCTGCGAGAGAAAGACCGATAAGTGCAACTGTAGGTCCGATAATAACAGGAGGCATAAGTTTGTTTACCCAGCCTGTACCTGAAAAATGAATAATAACAGCAATAAACACATATACAAGACCTGCAACTATAGAGCCGAGGATGATACCGCAGTAACCGTATGCAAGTCCGACAAACAGTGAATTAAGGAAAGCAAATGAGCTACCAAGGAATACAGGACTCTTTTTTCTTGTGAAGAATTGATATACAAGAGTACCGATACCTGCACCGAGAATAGCTGCGGGAATCTGTGTGGGAAGTCCGATGATTGTAGGGACAGCTATTGTTGCTGCAAGAATAGCAAGAACCTGCTGAAGTGCAAACACAAGCATCTGACCGAATTTCGGTTTGTCATTGATGTCATAAACTAGATTTTTGGCCATTAGATATAACCTCCGAATTAAATAATTAACGATGATTTTATTCATCTTTTTTATATTATCATAAATAATGATTAAATGCAAACAATAATTAGAAAACCGTCGAAAAAAATCGACGGTATTTTTTGTTGAAGTCTTACAATAAGTTAGCCTTATTATCAAAATTTATAAAGGGGACATTGAAAAAATCATCCATATTATTCCTGATTATATAATCAATATACGAATCAACCATTTCCGCAATACGAATATAACCCATTGCATTCATATGTCCGTACAGAAAATACTTTTTTCTGAATTCAGCATCAAATACAGGAGCAAATTTATACAAATCAATTATATATGTATTTTCAAAGTAAGTAACAAGCGAGTTTATTGCTTTATTAATAGTCAGATATGATTCCTCATTCCCGAATTTTTCATCTTTTGGTAAAGTCATCAGAAAAAATTTGGCATCAGGACTGATTTCTTTATATCGTCTTATGATTTCAGAATAAGCACCGATATAAGTTGTTGTATTATAATTAATCATATCGTCGTCATTGCCGGGATTCATATTCTGATTAATTATATCATTAGCACCCAAAGCAACAACATAAGCCTGACAGGCTTTTTCTTTGTCCCAGAAGCCGTTTGCTTCTGCAAAAGAATCGATATATTCTTTTGCAGTCATTCCTCCTCTTGAGAAATTATATGCCGTCAAACCGTTTTTTCTTGCAATATATTGACCCCACGAGTATTCAAACATATCGTGATAAGATTTATTTCCGTTTTTATCGCAGGATTCAAACTCACCTGATGACATACTATCACCCACAAATGCAATTTTTCTGAATATGCTTGTAAAACTGTATCCGGACAAAAGATTATCAAGAGGTTTTTCATTATTCATAACTTCATATTTTTCTATATCCATAATTATTCTCCTGTTTTTATAAGTCTTAAAACCTGATAAGCTGTATTTATAAGATTTTTGTAAGCATTCTGTTTATTCATAGCCTCATTATATGATGTAATGTTTCTTAAAATCGGGAAAAATGCATCAATTCCGTAATCATTACAGATTTCAGCATCATCTGAAACGCAACCTGAAAATGCAATTACTTTTTTGCCGTATTTCTTTGCAATTTGAGCAATACCTATAGGTGCTTTACCCATTACCGTCTGTGAATCAAGACGTCCTTCACCTGTAATCACATAATCAGCATCTTTTATTTCATTTTCAATATTTGTTTCTTTGATAATAATATCAATTCCCGAACATAATTTTGCATTAAGAAATGTTGCAAATGCAAATCCGAGACCACCTGCAGCTCCTGCGCCTGCAACATCGGAATTATCAGATTCAAACAAACAACCTGATATTTCCGCATAATTCTTAAGCCATCCGTCTAACACGGGAATCATTTCTCCTGACACTCCTTTTTGCGGTCCGAAAACAGCAGTAGCTCCGTTTTTACCGCATAAAGGATTTTTAACATCACAAGCAACAATAAATTCGCAATTCTTTAATTCAGGATTTATGTTAGAGATATTAATTTTTCTTAATGTCTCAAGTCCTTTTGCACCTAAGGGGATTTTTTTGTTATTTGAATCAAGAAATTCGTATCCGAGTGCACTCAGCATTCCTGTACCGCCGTCATTTGTTGCGCTTCCGCCTATGCCAATGATAAATTTCCTGCAACCTTTATTAATTGCATCTGATATTAATTCACCAACACCAAAAGATGTTGCATTTAACGGATTACGTTCATTTTCTGAAATAAGTTCAATTCCGGATGCAGAAGCCATCTCAATTATGGCAGTATTATCATTTGTAATGTAATATTTTGATTTAACGGGTTTCATCAAAGGTCCGCAAACAGAAATATCAACACACAATGATTTATTATAAGATGCTAATACGTCCGTGGTACCTTCGCCACCGTCAGCAAGAGGTTTTATTACAACATCTGCATCGTTAAAAACACGCAATATCGCTTCTTTAACGGCATTTCCGGCTTCAACTGAAGAAAGACTTCCTTTGAATGAATCAATAGTCACAACAAATTTCATAATATCACCTTTAAATGAATTATATCTTATAATTTCAATAAAAACAATATTTACATTTATAATATTGAAAATAAATTTTTCTTGAATATAATTAAAACAGGAGTGATAATTATGAAAGACAGCAATATATTTTTTTTGGGGATTGACGGGGGAGGAACAAAAACAGAATTTGTATTATGCGATTCAAAAGGAAAAATAATAAATAATATTGTCACTTCAGGATGCAATCCTAATGATATTGGTATTGATAAATGTATAGATATATTAAAAAACGGATGCTTAAATCTTTGTAAGGATATTAATTGCAATAACATATCTGTATTTGCCGGTATCGCAGGAATTTCTGTTGCTGATTATTCTGACAGAGTACTAAATCTGTTTGAATCTCTTGGTTTTTACAAATTCGGATGTTCATCTGACACTAAAATAGCAATAAAAACGACACTTGGTAAAAAAGACGGAATAGTTGTCATAATCGGAACCGGTGTCGCGGTTATCGGTCAGAAAAACAATGAAATTAAAACATTTGGCGGGTACAACTATTTATTTGATAGGGGCGGAAGTGCATATAATATCGGAAGAGACGCAATAACTTACGCTTTACTTTGTGAGGAACGGCAGAAAGTCGGCTCACCCTTGTATGAAGCTGTGAAATATAAATGTAACACAGATACTGTCTATTTAAATCTTAAAAGATTTTATTCTGAGGGAAAACAATATATTGCACAGTTCGCTCATTGTATTACAGATACTTATCAGATTGATACAGAATCACAAAACATTATTGATTATAATATGAAATGTATTACCGATATAATTAATTATGTTCAGAAATCATATCTCAAAACCGATTGTATCCATTTTGTCGGTGGTCTTACTTCACAAGATGATAAATTATCGCATCACATATCGAAATATCTGGACAATAAGTGTGATTTACATTTTCATAAAACCTCAATCATTAACGGAGCATTAATACTTGCAGGATTGAAGGAGAATTTATGCTGAAAACCGAACAAAGAAATATTAATTCAATGAATATTGATAAAATGAATACAAAATCAATGCTTAATGTAATACAGACTGAAAATGAAAATGCTGTAAAAGCTGTTTCAGGTGCTATTGACAGCATTGAAAAAGCCATTGATGAAATATCTCAGAGGATGAATAACTCAGGAAGATTATTTTATATAGGCTGCGGTACATCTGGAAGACTCGGTGTTCTTGATGCGTCTGAATGTCCGCCGACATTCGGAGTTTCTGATAATACGGTTATCGGCATTATAGCAGGCGGAGATATAGCTCTCAGACATGCAGTTGAAAACTCTGAGGATAATTATGAAGCAGGGAAGTCTGACCTTAGAAATTATAAATTAACACATAATGATTCTGTTATAGGTATATCTGTTGCAGGTGGTGCAGAATATGTTGTCGGTGCTCTTGAATATGCAAAGGAAAGAGGGGCATTAATAATTGCGCTGACTTGCAATGAAAACACAAAAATCGGTAAATTGTCAGATATTGAAATAATTACGGATACGGGTGCTGAGGTCATTACAGGTTCTTCACGGATGAAGGCAGGAACAGCCCATAAAATGGTTTTAAATATGATTTCGACATCTGTAATGATTAAAGCAGGATATGTATATGAAAATCTTATGATCAATCTGCAACCTTCAAATGCTAAACTTAGAAGCAGAATGATACGGATTCTGACTGAAATAAAAGGATTATCATATTCAGAAGCTGAACAACTTCTGATCGATAACGATTATAATTTAAAAAGCATAATTAATTCTTCAGAATAATAAATATCACACCGGCAGAGCCGGTGGTTTTATAACAGCCCTAAAAGGGCATAATACTGGCTTACCCCTAAAGGGGTGCGCAAAAAGCTAAAGCTACCAACCGCAAAGGGGTGCGTTAATCCTTAAATGGATCGAC
>JAFYVE010000029.1 GCA_017549285.1 Clostridia bacterium | reverse complement strand
TATGTAGCAATCGGACTTCTTACAGGCGGTGCATCACTTATTACAGCTGCAATCACTACCCTTATGGTCAACGCAAGACATTTGTTTTACGGTATTTCAATGCTTGATAAATACAGGAATACAGGAAAAATCAAGCCGTATCTTATTTTTGCTCTGACAGATGAAACATATTCTCTCGTTTGCGGTGATAATACAGATATGACAGAAAATGAACGGAAAAGATACTATTTTTTCGTGTCGCTTTTTAATCATATTTATTGGATTGTCGGCTCCGTGCTGGGTGCAGTTATCGGCTCTGTAGTAAAATTCAACAGTGAGGGAATTGATTTTGCACTTACTGCACTTTTTCTTACTGTTTTTATTGAGCAATGGCGCACTGCTGAGAAGCACGCACCTGCAATAATCGGTGTCGGCGCTTCTGTGCTGAGCCTGATTATTTTCGGCAGTGAAAATTTCCTGATTCCTGCAATGCTTGTTATTACTCTTGTACTGTGTGTGTATAAGGAGGATCACAGTAATGACTGATTTGCATGCATGGCTGACGGTTGCGGTAATCGCACTTGTTACAATTCTTATCCGCTTCTTACCGTTTCTTATATTCAGAGGAAACAGAAAAACACCGAAGATTATCGAAAAGCTCGGCAGAATATTACCTTATGCAATTATGGGAATGCTGGTGGTGTATTGTCTCAAAGGTATGAGCTTTACTGATGTGTCAGGCTTCCTTCCGCAGATTATAGCATGCCTTGTTGTCGGCGTGCTTTATGTTTGGAAGCGCAATACACTAGTGAGTATAGTCAGTGGTACAGTTTGTTATATGTTGCTGCTGCAATTTGTGTTCTGAAAAAAATTAAACTGCTCTCACAGAGAGCAGTTTTTGTTTTGTTTTTTATTTTGCCACACCGTAATTGTCGCAAAGAATCTGATATTCTTCTTCGGTGATTGCAACTACTGAACCGTGACGGGGATTCAGATGGTCAATTTCCATTGATGAACGCTGGAATCTTCTGAATGTCTTGAAATCCTTTGTCATCTGAGCAAAGAATGAACCTTCGCCGTATTCGTCCATAATCATCATCCATGAATCTGTACCGGTAATCTGATACATTGAGCTGCCTTCAACACCCCAGTAATTGAGTGAGCAGATTGTGTAATCTGCATTGTAGGGGCCGGTGAGATTCTCTGACTTTACGTATGCGATTTTCTGTGTAAGGTCTTCCTTGAAGTAAAGGTAATAACAGCCGTCCTTTTCGTTGTAAATGATGTCACCGTCAATACACTGAACATTTCTGGTTTCGCCTGTTTCAGGATCAACCTCATTCCATCTGCCGAAAAGTACCTGAGGTTCTGTTTCAAATGTTTTGAAGTCTTTTGTGTATGCGTAGTAGTGGCCTGCACAGTCATTTTCAGTAGTTGAGTTTGCCCAGTAAACCATGTACATGCCTTTTTCGGCATCCCATATTGCCTGAGGTGCCCATGCTCTGTTTGTGTTTTCAAAGCCTTCAAACTGACGGATATCAATAACAGTTTCATCAATCCAGTTAATAAGGTCATAAGACTTCCATGTGATAAGACTGTGGTTTGATGTCCAGCCCTCAAGAGCATTCATATCTGTGCCGATGATGAAGTAGCATTCCTTGCCGTTTTCGTCAGCACCCTTGAGAATATAAGGATCACGGACACAGCCTGTGCCGAGAGTCTGTTTGATAACAGCTTCATTGTTGTTAAGAGCTTTGAAATGATAGCCGTCTGTGCTGACAGCAAAATGAAGTGTCTGCTCATCAGTTTCATTGCCGACGAAGTAACAGAACAGATATGCACCTTCTGTGCTGTATGCAGGGTATGCATAATCATTGAATACATAGTTGAAAAGATAGTAGGGAATCATAACGATTGCCGTAACCAGGCGGAATAATTGAAGTAAAGTCATTGTCAGGCTCCTTTTTTGTTTTATTTTTTTTATTATACCATATGAAGAAAAGAAATGGTACTGTTATTTTTGAATTTCAGGAAAAATGTATTCGTTTTTTTGTTGTTTGTATCTGCCCGTCAGATGATAAAATATAAAACCGGTAAAAATTGTAAAAATTTAAACTTATTTCAAGGTTTGGTATATATGCTTAAATTGAGGAGGCAGAATTTATTAGCTAGCAAAAGAATCAGACAGAAAGAAAGTTGATAATATGGATAAAGCTCTTGATTATGTATTTTACTTCTTCTTTTACAGCGTAATCGGATGGATACTTGAAACGGTCTGTTGCTCGATTTATTACAGAAAGCCTGTAAACCGAGGATTTATGAAAGGTCCTGTCGTACCTATTTACGGTGCCGCCGCCGTAGTTCTCGGTTTATCTCTGATGCCGTTCTATTATAAATTCGGTTATACATGGTACATTATACTTTTTGTTATGATTCTCGGCGTTGTTATTGCCGACGTGCTTGAATATTCAACGAGCTTTGTTATGGAAAAGCTGTTCAATGCCCGTTGGTGGGACTATTCGGACGAAAAATTCAATCTTCACGGCAGAATTTGTCTTAAGCATTCAATATATTGGCTGGCTGCAACCGGTGTGTTTATCTATATCATACATCCGTTTGCTGAAAAAATGCTTCATAATTATATTTCCGACAAAGCAAGAAACATAATGGTTGTTGTTTTTGCATTGTTTTTTGTTATTGATTTGCTTTTTACATTGAAAAACTCAAAAAAAGGAAAATTCAGAAATGTTATTCTGAAATAAAAACAAGATTAATAAGACATAAAAATACGGACACATCAAAGAGGCAAACTCTGAAATGTGTCCGATTTTTTAGTTAATAAATTGCAGAGGATTGCATTTTCTTTATAACTAATACATAATAACTATGTAGCATGTTATATGTTTGTTAAAGTAAATGTATAAAACTTAAAGGAGGAAAAATATGCGTATTTTTATTTCACATAGCAGCAAAAATACTTGTAATTGGATGAACCCTCTAGTATAATAAGAAAAATAGAACAAGGAGATGATATAAATGGCATTTTCTTTTTTTGGATTCAAGAAGAATAAGGAAGAATCCATTCAACCACATCAATATGCAATCAAAGATCTGCAAACATTTCTTTTGCAGAAACTTGCGTCATTTTCAAGATCTGATGTAAATTCGTGGGTTTTGGCAGGATTTAAAAGAGAATATAAAGAGTATATAAATAACGTTTTACCCAACGATAAAATTTGGAGTATATCCGAAAAACTAAATGGACTGCTACTTCACAGCAACGGAACATACGCAAACCATTTGATTGAATCCAAGTATGTTGCCGGCAACCACAGTATTGAAGAATTCTATAATTCCTTTGGAAAAGAAGCATTAGACGAACTAATGCTGGCGTTTAAGGCATACTTTGATAAAGATCTTATGTACTCAATTTACGAGAGCGGCAAATGGTTATTCCCTGCACATTACATATACGAAGAGTGCATCGAAGCCGGTATCACGAGCATACACAGTGATTTTTCTAAACAAAAAGCTATAAAAATCGCCACTGAGAACTTGACAGCACGAAAAGTTCCTGCACAATATCATTCCATTTATGTGAATGATGCTACAATAGCAGATTTACTGCGACGAGGGGAAGCGGAACACAAAAAAATAACGAAAATGGTAGAAGAATGGCATAAAGCCGAGGAACAAAAACCGAAAAGAGGAAAACTGAGCGAAGCGGAATATCGATATATTTCTCTAACCCAACGACTTCTGTCTCTTTATGGTATCGACAAGCGCATTTGTATGCTTGATGAGGCTATCGAAAACATCAGTAAGAAAATCAGCGATTACATAGAAGGCCAAAAAGCCATCAAAGAACTCAGCTTCATCCTCAGTTCCTCTGTAAAGCAAGAGAAAAAGAAAGATTGGGCTTTTCTGGGTGGACTCGCTGATGGCATTGCCGGTCCTGGAGCGGGTATTTCAGTAGCTGCAAATGCCATTGTGGAAAATATTGAGATTGAAAAAAGAAATACACAGGCTCGCCAAGCAGCCAATCAAACGATTCGTAGTCTCTATGCTGGCGCATCCAACTTATCCACAGATATTTCTGATCTTGAAAATGAAAAAAAGCTTATGCAGTACCATTTACGAGATGCAGGAACAAAGGTTGTGATGGAGCAGTATGCTACGGACGAGATTTTCACAAAGCTGGAAATCACCTCGAAAGTAACGAAGCGTAAAGATGGGAATGGTCTCGATGTGACTGTTATGATCAAGAACAACTTTAAAGCTGACGCTCCTGAAAATGTCAAAATTGCCGTCGATGGAACGCTTTCTGCTAAAGTGTTTTTTGAAGATACTCTCCTTGACACCATCTGTGTTCCCTTGCCCTTGTTTGGCGTAAGTGAAAAAGAATCCGTAACTGCATACACAGATTACTATGTAGAAGCCGAAGGAAACTACTCTGTTGAATTTGCGCCAAATAATCTGTGGATTGTTGAAGTATAATAAATAGGCAGGAGAACGAATCTCCTGCCTTTCTTCATGCACTTATCTTGGCTCGAATGACAACCCTCTTTAAAGGTAATAGATTTAGCCGATTTCATTTTGATTTTCTGCATTAAAAATCCCTCACAATTCACATAAAAAATATAGACACATCATCTGAAAAAACTCAAAAATGATGTGTCTAAGTTTTTATGAATTAAATTTCACGTGATGAGATTTTTTTAATAACCTTTATAGTCCTAAAAAGTCTCAGAAACCCTTATATATCAAGGAATTACTTGCAAGCTTCTTCAATAGCAACTGCACATGCAACAGTCATACCAACCATGGGGTTGTTACCTGCACCGATAAGACCCATCATCTCAACGTGAGCGGGAACTGATGAAGAACCTGCGAACTGAGCGTCTGAGTGCATACGGCCCATTGTATCTGTCATACCGTATGAAGCGGGGCCTGCAGCCATGTTATCGGGATGAAGTGTACGGCCTGTACCGCCGCCTGATGCAACTGAGAAGTAGCTTACGCCGTTCTCAACACACCACTTCTTGTATGTGCCTGCAACGGGGTGCTGGAAACGAGTGGGGTTAGTTGAGTTACCTGTGATTGAAACACCAACATTTTCAAGTCTCATGATAGCAACACCTTCGGGAACGTTGTCTGAACCGTAGCAACGAACCTTAGCTCTGTCACCTGTTGAGTAAGCTGTTTCGTTAACAATCTTAACAGTTTCTGAGTAGGGATCGAACTCTGTCTGAACGTATGTGAAGCCGTTGATTCTTGAGATGATCATAGCAGCATCCTTGCCGAGACCGTTAAGGATAACTCTGAGGGGCTGAACTCTTACCTTGTTAGCGTTAAGAGCGATTTTGATAGCGCCTTCAGCAGCTGCGAATGATTCGTGACCTGCAAGGAAGCAGAAGCACTCTGTTTCTTCTGAAAGAAGCATTTTGCCGAGGTTACCGTGGCCGAGACCAACCTGACGGTTGTCAGCAACTGAACCGGGGATACAGAAAGCCTGAAGGCCTTCACCGATAGCAGCAGCAGCGTCAGCAGCCTTTGTGCAGCCCTTCTTGAGAGCGATAGCGCAACCTACTGTGTATGCCCAAACAGCGTTTTCGAAGCAGATGGGCTGAGTTTCTCTTACGATTTTGTCGCAGTCGATACCCTTTGCAAGAGTGATTTCTTTACACTCTTCGATTGAGTTGATGCCGTATTCTTTAAGAACAGCGAGAATTTTAGCTTCTCTTCTTTCGTAGTTTTCAAATAATGCCATGTTCGTGTACCTCCTTATTCCTTACGGGGGTCGATGTACTTAGCAGCATCAGCGAATCTGCCGTAAGTGCCCATAGCCTTGTTGTAAGCTGTTGTGGGATCATCGCCCTTCTTGATGAAGTCTGTCATCTTGCCGAGAGAAACGAACTCGTAACCGATAACCTGATCGTTTTCGTCAAGAGCCATTCTTGTAACATAGCCTTCTGCCATTTCAAGGTAACGAACGCCCTTAGCGTTTGTGCCGTACATTGTACCAACCTGTGAACGGAGGCCCTTACCGAGGTCTTCAAGACCTGCGCCTACTGTAAGACCGTCTTCTGAGAAAGCAGACTGTGTTCTGCCGTAAACGATCTGGAGGAAGAGCTCACGCATAGCTGTGTTGATAGCGTCACAGACAAGGTCTGTGTTGAGAGCTTCAAGAATTGTCTTGCCGGGGAGGATTTCACTAGCCATAGCAGCTGAGTGAGTCATACCTGAGCAGCCGATTGTTTCAACAAGAGCTTCTTCGATAACGCCTTCTTTAACATTGAGAGAAAGCTTGCAAGCGCCCTGCTGAGGAGCACACCAGCCGATACCGTGTGTGAAACCTGAAATGTCCTTTACGTCATAAGCCTTAACCCATTTGCCTTCTTCGGGGATGGGTGCGGGACCGTGGTTGGGTCCTTTGTTGACTTTGCACATTTCTAATACTTCGTGTGAATAAGTCATTTTGATTATCTCCTTTCGGTTATTAACATCCGATAAAAATTATCACTTAGTTATTATACAGAAAAAATTTCAGAATATCAATAGCAAAAATATAAATATACGTGTTTACAAATGAGTTTTTTTATGTTAATATGTATAATGTATTATTTTATGAATGGAGAATTTTCTATGAAAAAGATTTTTTGTGTGCTTATGGCAACAATTATTCTTGTTTCATCAATGTCGGTTTCTGCATTTGCACTTTCAGTCAATGAAAGTAATGCTCAGCTCAATGATGCATATAATGCAATGTTTGAAACAGTTGCCGGTGATGTCAACAAAGACGGTAAATTTGATGCACTTGATGCAAGAGAGGCATTACTTGCTTCGGTAGGTAAAGCAGGCGATATAAACACAAGCGCAGCCGATATGGACGGTGACGGTGTTGTTACTTCTGTTGACGCAAGAACTCTGCTTCGTTTTTCTGCAAAAATTGATCCTCTTGACCTTCTTTACAGTGCTGTAGATAAATTCAATCTTTTCAACGCGTTTGCAAATCATATCAAAGCAACTAATCAGAGATTCCAGTATACAAGTATGCTTCAGAATATTGATATCTCAAACAACAATCCCAATCTTATTGCAAAGTTCAACAAACAGATGAACTCAATCCCCGGAATGAAAGCTGAGGATAAAATAGATCTCGGTGCTGAACTTACCAAAGAAAAAGGTAAAGTCACATATAAGTGCAGCACAAGGTCATATGCTGCAACAGATCTTAATTTCCCCGTAAAAAATAAAGATTTTGTAAGCAAACTCTCACTCAATGATATCACTTCAATTACATACGGCACAAACAAGACTTATAATTACGCACCCAAGAGAACAGCTGACGGCAGAGTTCAGGAACAGCCTGATTATAATCTTACAATGACAGGTCTTGATGTTCTTACTGTTACTTTTGCTCCCGAAGTTTTGAAGACAATACCTTCAGACACAACAACTCTCAGACACGGAAAAATATTTGATGTTCCTCAGAAGGATACTCTTACATCAGGTTATGACGAAATAAATAAAATGTTCACAGGAGATCTTGAAGAACTTATCGGTACAATGAAAGCTTCTTTCAAGAATCTTAATTTCCACGATTCTTCAGTTTCAATTTATTTCAACAGAGCAACAAAGAAAGTCTGTGCGGTTGAATACAATCTCTATTATGATTTCACCATAAATCTTGCTATGGACCTTAATTTCAAACTCGGTCTTATCTCAATTATCAATATCAAAGACAATATGGATATAGTTGATAAAGAGCTCAGCCGGTTCGCATATGTCTTCCCTGAAAATTACAAAGCATAAAATAAAGAAAAGGTCGGTTTCCCGACCTTTCTTTTTATTTATCTGTGTTCAATACTTTTTTACACCAGGAACGCTTATTGCATTCGGGACACTTCAGATAACGTGTTGTTCCCCTATGCATGGCATTGAGTGCCTGCATATATGTCGGCACAATCTCGTGACCGCAGTTTTTGCATTTATAAGCACCAACACTTATTTCAAGCTTCAATGCATAGAAACACGGTATCAGAAATACAACACAAAGTCCGATAATCGTGACCAACTGCCATATTCCCTCGGGTATCAGGAATGCTGCAATAACAAGACCTGCAAGCAGCGCCACAATGCAAACGCTCATAATCACCCACATTGATGTCCATACTGTTTTGTTTTTTCTTTCCAATTCTTTCGACATTTCAATCAGAAGCTTTTCGTTTATCTGATTGTTGTTTTCCATACTGATTACCTCCCCGCTCAATAAATCATTTACGGTAATTTTGAGAATTCGGCACAGTTCAAGCATTATTGAAGAATCAGGCAAAGCTTTTCCCGTTTCCCATTTTGAAACTGCCCTGTCTGTAATGTTCAGTTTTTCTGCAAGTTGCTTCTGAGTCAGTCCGATATTTTTTCTGCACTCGGATATGAATTTTCCGATTTTCAACTGATCCATAATTTGTGCCTCCTTTCATATTCAGTATAGATAAATTTTTATCTTAAATCAACATACTGTCGGTTGAATGGGGAGAAATCAACCTTCGGTTGAGTGTTTTTTATTATATCACGATTATATAAAAAAATCCATACAAAATCGGATTTTACACATTTCCTGAAAATATTGACATTTCGTTTATTTGTATTATAATAATATTATATTAAAGAAAAAAGGGGCAATTATAATGAAAAAAATTACAAAAAATCTCCTCTGCATACTTATGACAGCAGTAATGCTTACAACAGCAATCATTCCTTCTTTTGCTGCAGAAAATTTTGTATGGGATGCAATTTTTGAATCAGACGATACAAAAGCAGGTCTTATAATGTTTGCAGGCTCAGACGAAACAGAAAGAAACTTCACGTGGTATACAGAAACAGAAAACACTCCTGTTATCACACTCAGCACAAACATTCTTATGATCGGTGCGGAAGATTTTGAAGGCACAACAGAAAAAGCTTCAGACGGTGACTTCGTAAATCATGTAACAATCACAAACCTTGATTTTGACACCACATACTATTATAAAGCTGTAAGCGGTGATTATGAATCTGCTGTTTATTCATTCAGAACAGCTTCAGAAGACGAATTCAAGGCTGTCTATATGACTGACATCCACATCACAAACGATTCGGAAGAAAACACAACTTCTCTTTATGATACATCACTCGGTCTTCACAATGCACTCACAGATGCATTTATAAAAGAACCCGACATAAACCTTCTTATTTCAGCAGGTGACCAGGCAAGTGACGGTCTTGAAGCTGAATACAAAGCTTTTACAGCTTCACCTTTCCTCAAGTCAATCCCCGTTGCAACAACAATCGGCAACCACGACAGAAAAGGTGTTGAATACAAGACTTTTGCTAACGTCCCAAATGAATATGAAGAAGCAAAGGTTTCATCATATGTAGGCGACAACTACTGGTTTGTAAAAGGCGACGTTCTTTTCCTTATGGCTGACACAAACAACGCATCAGGTGAAGACCACGTAGCATTCGTTGAAAAGGCTGTCAATGAAAATCCCGATGTAAAATGGAAAGTTCTTGTTGCTCATCACGACCTTTACAGCGGCAGAATTCCCCATCGTGAAAGTGAAAATGCACTTATCCGTCTGATGTGGGCACCTATCGTTGATGAATACGGAATTGACCTTGTTCTTCTCGGTCACAGCCATTTCTACACAGTTTCAAATGTTCTTTATAACAATAAGACTGTAGCTCCCCTTGCACCTGAAATGGTTGACCCCGCAGGTACTGTTTATATGGTTTCTTGCTCAATCAACCGTCCCAGAGAGGAAGAAGAACTCGGTCTGAATGAAGACGTAATCGGCTTTGATTACCTCACACTTGAACCTACATATAACATTCTTTCATTCACAGATGACTCAATCACGGTTGAATCTTATGAAGTCGGTGCTGATGAAGTATTCAACTCATTCACAATTACAAAAACAACCGATGACGGTGGACATGAATACAAAGAAAATGCAATTGTTTCAATGTTCAATAATTTTGTAAGAAAAATCGGTTCAATCTATGCGATTTTCAATAACATCGGCAGATACAGCGACCTTAAAGAAGACGGTTTTGATGTAGACTTCTTGGATTGTCTTTTAGGAAGATAAAAAAGTTTAAGGACTGTGAGTTTACCTCACAGCCCTTATTTTATTGCATTCGTAAGCCCTAAAATATAATCTGTTGATACACCGTATAATTTTGCAAGTTCAACCACAAAACGAGTTGGAATTTCCCTTTTTCCTGTTTCATAGTTGCTGTATACTCGCTGGTCTATACCAAGATATGCGGCAACTTCTTTTTGCATCATATCTTTATCATCACGTAAATCCTTAAGACGGGGATAATACATACACTCACCTCAAGAACATTATATTTACTATTAAACAATAGTATTGACTTTACTATCAGATAATAGTAAAATACCTATATGATGGTTATAAAGCTTATATCCGTCATCTGACGCCAATCAAAAAAAAGACAACACAGTAATCTTGTTTTTTACTGTGTTGTTTTTTCATTATGATATTATTTTCCTGAAACGGAGTGCCAATGGCAACCCATACGATGTTGATAGTGAATATATAAAATCAAGTCGCTTTGCAACTTCCGTCATTACTCACTGCTCATTGCTCATTATTCATTATAAAAGGACGCCTTTCGACGTCCTTAAAGTTTTATATTGATACAGAAGCCTTAAGACATTTATTGCCTGTAAGCTCTTCACTTCTTGCATCGGGCTGGCTGAAGCCTGCAAATACTGTGAAGTTCTTTGCAAAGACATCTCTGTTACCCTCTTCATCAACTGAAGTAAATTCTCTCTTTTCAATCTTAAGAGTAACTGTCTTTTCTTCACCTGCGGCAAGATTTACTCTGCCGAAAGCACAAAGGCTGTAATTCTTTACTGCAAATGATGAGTCCTCATCCTTGATATAAACTTCTACAACATCATCAGTTGCAACACTGCCGATATTCTTTACCTTTACAGTGACTTCTGCGCCGTCAAAACCGTTATTGTCAAGAATATTTACACTCATATCTGTTGCAACACAGTTGCCGTATGTAAGACCGTAACCGAAGGGATAAAGAGGCGTACCCTCAAAATAACGGTATGTTCTGTTTTTCATTGAGTAATCGTGGATGTCAGGAAGTTCATCGATTGAGTTATAGAATGTAACGGGAAGCTTACCTGAGGGAGAAACTTCACCGAAGATGATTTCTGCTATATCTTTACCGCCTCTTGCACCGGGATACCAGCACTGAAGAATTGCAGCTGCCTTATCCTGAGCTGCACGGAGGTCGATTGAACTGCCTGCCATATTAAGAACGATAACGGGTTTACCCTGACTGAGGATATGATCCATAAGCATTCTCTGAGGCTTGGGAAGTTCAAGTGTAACCTTGTCACCGGGGCCTGCATCGCCCTCTTCACCCTCGAGGATTTCGTCAAGACCGACAACAAGAAGAACTACATCACTGCGTTCGCATACTGCTGAACATTCAGCAAGGAGGTCGGGTTTGTCGTGCTTTGAAAGGAATTCAACAGTATCCATCCACATGTGTGAACCCTCTGAATAGAGAACTCTTGCATCCTCGCCCATATAGTCCTGAATAGCTTCAAGAACTGTGATGTATCTTGAAGATGTACCGTGATAATTACCGATAAGAGATGTTCTGTTGTTTGCATTGGGACCTATTACACCGATTGTCTTTATATCACTCTTTTTAAGAGGAAGAATGCCGTTATTCTTGAGCATAACGATACTTTCTTTTGCAGCCTTATGTGAAAGATTGATATGGTCTTTACATTCAACAACATCGTAAGGAATTTCATCAAGTTCACTCTTATCAAAAAGACCAAGAAGAAATCTTGTTGTGAAAAGTCTTACACAAGACTGAGTAATATATTTTTCATCAAGAATGCCGTCATCATAAGCTTCCATAATTCTTTCATATGTACAACCGCAGTTGACGTCACAGCCCTTTTCAAGAGCAAGTTTTACCGAGTATTTGGGTTCTGTTGTAACCTTATGATTTTCGTGGAAATCCTTGATTGCCCAGCAGTCTGAAACATAATGACCCTTGAAGCCCCATTTACCACGGAGATATTCATTCATAAGAACTTCGTGAGCACAGCAGGGCTCATCGTTTGTTCTGTTGTAAGCCCCCATAACAGCTTCAACATCTGCTTCCTTAACGCAGGCCTCAAAAGCGGGAAGATATGTTTCTTCCATATCTTTTCTTGATGCAATTGCATTGAAAGTATGTCTTTCGGGTTCGGGACCTGAATGAACAGCAAAATGCTTTGCGCAGGCTGCTGCTTTGAGATATTCACCGTCGCCCTGAATACCCTTGACGAAGTTTACACCGAGTCTTGAAGTGAGATAGGGGTCTTCACCGTAGGTTTCATGGCCTCTGCCCCAACGGGGGTCACGGAAAATATTTACATTGGGTGACCAGAATGTGAGACCCTTGTAGATATCTCTGTCACCTCTTGTGCTCTGCATATTATACTTTGCTCTGCCTTCGGTTGAAATAACATCACCGATTTCCTTGATCATAGGTGCATCAAATGTTGCGGCAAGACCGATTGCCTGAGGGAACATTGTTGCAACACCTGCTCTTGCTACGCCGTGAAGTGCTTCATTCCACCAGTTGTATTCGGGCACTCCGAGTCTTTCGATTGCAGGTGAATCGAAACGGAGCTGTGAAGCCTTTTCTGCTACCGTCATTTTGCTGACGAGTTCTTCAGCTCTTCTTTTTGCTTCTTCTCTTGTCATAATAAATTTTCCTCTCGGATTAATATTGCTTATATAACCGTCACACCCAGATACTCGCTGTATACATAGGGTAACGGATTTACACGTGTACCGTCAAGCCACACTTCAAAATGAAGATGATAACCTGTTGAATTACCTGTTGTGCCGATTGATGAAAGGTGCTGACCTGCTCTTACATAGTCACCCACATTGACTCGGAATGACCCTTCGAGCGCATGAGCATAGCCCGTCACAACACCGCTTCCGTGGTCAACTCTTATATAATAACCCCAGCTCCAATGATATGTTGCAAGAGTGACTATACCGTCAGCAACTGCGACGATTCTTCTGCCTCGGCACGATGCATCATCGGATGAAACTATATCTATACCGTAATGTGAATTATACGGATTATATCTCTGTGAAAGCCAGAAACAGTTGTCGGGTGCAGGCCATACAAAAGTTCCGCCCATATCTTTTGTAAGACGGGGAGAAACAACAAGACCGTTTCCGTCAACGGGAACACCCATTGTGCCGATTTTTACAAGCTGATTTACGGGCATTCTTGCATTGAATCTGAGAATTTCTTTTGATGAATCAATCTTTTTGCCGTCAATAAATGTATCGGTGTATGAAACAACATCCTGCCCTTCAACACCTGAGACGACGGTCATATTGGTGCCGACGTGAAGATTGTTGTCATACTGCGAAACAACATCATAAGGGATTGATTCAACCTTAAGATATGTTTTTGTCATTCTTATGTTAAGATTTTTTGTTCCTTCTTTTATAAGAAGAACTGAGCCTTCGGGAATAACCTGAGTATCAAGCTCTTTGTTGAGAGCCTTCAGTTCGTCTTCTGTTATATTATACTTGGAGAGAATATCTCCGAGCTTTTCTTCTTTTGCAACAGTATGCTCAACTGGAGCTACGGAATAACCTGACATATAATCATAAAGCTGAGAAGCGCTCATTGATTCAACATTTTCGGGATAAAGTCCCGTAACGGTTGTGAGCTTCTGCATAAATTCAACCTTGCTGTCATCAGATGTTCCGCCGTTTATATCTGCATATTCTTTTAGAACATTATTGCAGACACGAAGGAATGTGTCTTCACTTCCGACAGTGCAGAGAAACTCTCCGTCAACATAAACACCGCAGGCATTCACCGTTTTGTCATTTACTGCAGAAATGATGTTGTTGCAAACTTCTTCACTGTCATCAAGATTATTTACGGTTGTAAGTGCAATTCTGTATTCGGGGCTGACAACATTTATGTCAGTTCCGAGTGAAGAAAAACGCAGTTTTGCGGCTTTTTCTGATTCCTTATAAGCATTTTCATCCTTTACCGTTCCTACTTTAACATCACCGAGATAAACATCAACGGCAAATGTTATGCCTTTAAGACCTGAACTGAACGAAAAAAGGAATATAACTGCAATAATGGGTATCAAAGTGCTCAGTACTGCTCTTGTGAATCTTTCGTGAACCGAAAAACTGTGAAAAACGTATTTTATAAAATGAATGAATGCTCTGAACGGTTTCTCTTTAAATTCTTTTTTCAGAACGGGAAAAGCACGTTTTACTTCTGAAATAAATTTACGGCATTCATCAATAACTGCCGTTGCATATTTTTTAATTACTTTTCTGAAATAAGCGAATAAAAAGACAAAAAAGCCCCAAAAGGCTTTTAATATCTTTTTTATAAAAGACATAAATGAAGAGCCGACAGCACAAAAAGCTTTTTTATAACCGTATCCGAGTTCATATATGTCACCGTATATGCTGTTCAGAAAGCTGTTCATACTGTCACCTCCGTAAATCAGAATTTGTCAAGGCGCCCTCGATAAATTATTGTTTGTCAGCTTTTATAAATCCTACTGCTGATGTTATTGCAAACTTGAGTCCGTTTGTGATAAGAAGTGCAATTGCCATACCCCATACACCAAATGACATCGTAAGAGGAATAACCGTTGCCGCATAAATTGCAACATAAATAATATTTATATACATCTGATATTTTTCACTTGCAACACGCAGAATAACTGTCATAAGGCAGTTTGAAATGAAGTAGAAAACCTGCCCTGCACTTGCAATAAAGAAATACTGCTCTGCATCGGCATAAACATCGGGATAGAAGAGTTTTACGAAAATCTCTGATGCAATAAAGCAACCGAGAAGTGCGATAAGACCAAGACCGAGAAGAACAACAGCAAAAACTGCAATCATTTTTCTTGTCAGTTTGCCTTCATACTTTGTAAGATAACCGATAAGAACACCGTTGAGTGGTGTTGTGAGAAGCGAAATAACCTTGCCGAGAAGTGTTGCAACATAGAATGTTGTTACGGCTTCACCACCCATTGCAAGACCGAGAATGATTTTATCGGACTGCTGTGCAACAGCTGAAAGAAGATTTGTTGTTGAAAGAACACCGACAGATTTCATTGTTCCGCCGAAATGTTCTGAACGGGTAAGGAGCTTCTTGCCTCTGAATATGTCACCGTTGAAAAATACAAAAAGAATTGCTGCAACTTCACCTGCAAGAATCGTAATCATCCATATCGGAGAAACGAATTTAAACAACAGAAGACCTATACAGTAACCGGCCGTAATAATTGCATAATAAACGAAAAAGCCTTTATAATTGAGCTTCATACGGTAATTTACATCACCGTAATATCTGAGAACCGTTGCAACAGTAAGAACAGAAAGAAGAATGAAGTGAGCCGTATTGAAAGATTTGTAGACGAGCAACGTACCTGCCGCAACGGCAACTGAAAGCACAGTAATAACGGTCAGGAAGAAGTTATAGTCACCGTTTGTGTCTTTTTTCTCTCTTGAACGGACCATTCTCGAATAGTTTGCGGCAACACCGAAAGTCGTACCCATAATAGATACGACTGCAAAAATTGATTGATAATTACCGAATGCCGCCTCACCCATCCAGTTGTTGAGGGTGGGATTGATGAGGAACTGAAGCATACCGTTCATAAGCATAAGACCTGCGATAGAGAACACGAGGTCTGATGCTATATTGAAAATTTTCTTCTTATCGGTTGCCATAAAACACGTCCTGAATGATTATTTATTATAGTCCTCAAGCATATATGCCGCATATTTCAGGTCAAAGTCATATGTGAGCTTGAGATTGTTCTTGAATTCAAAATTGAGATATTTTTTTGTCTCTCTGGGCATCTGCCATGCAAGTTCCTGACTGGGGAATGTGGTTGTGAAGTGAGGAATGAGTGTCTTGAAACGGAAAGCCTCGGGAGACTGAGTCATATAATACTCTTCTCTGTCAAGAGGATCATAATTGTAGTTGCCGAGAGCCCCCGTAATCTTCTGACAGGTGATAACTGCATCGTTATCGTCAAGCTTTGTAAGATAATCGTCGATAAGTTCACTTGTGACAAAGGGTGCAACTGCATCAAGAATGATAATTCTCTCACATTCGGGATAATTTGCCTGAATGTGGTCAAATGCACTCTTGAGTGAATCAAGTCTTTCCTTGCCGTTTACTGCAAAGTCAAATCCTGAGTTTTTGAGAGCCTCCGAGTAGTCAATGCAGGAGGGGTCGCATACAACAATAACCTTGTCTGCAACTTTTGAGCCTTTTGCGGCATCAATAACATAATCAATAACGGGTCTGCCGTTGAGAAGACAGTACTGTTTGGGAATGTTAGCGCCGAAACGGTTACCAACGCCGCCCGACATAATTATAATGAAGTTCTTCATACTGTTACTCCTTGGTTTTATCAAAAAATTTCTGTTTTTAAAAGTTCAAAGTGACCGGGATGTCTGTCTTTTTCTTTGGGAAGATCCTGCCAGTTTGTGTAGAGGTATTCAAGCACTCTGATATATTCTGCAGGTGCCATAGCCATATCGTCCCTGATGGGTACTTCTGTATATGAAGCGAAAAAATCCTTCGGGAAAACATTTCTGTGCTGAACAGGAAGGGGAACACTGGGCTTGAAATAAAGGTCACCTTCACCTGTTTTTACGCTGTTTACACAGTCTTCATACATTTTATAGATTTTCTTAAGAGGCATCATTTTACCAAGTGTTGTAAGCACTGCAACCTGAGCCTTCTGCATAAAGCTGTAGCCTGAAGAATCTGTGGGGATGAGTCTGTGACCCATCGCAAGTCCGTAAATCATCTTCACTTTGAAAATCTGCTTTTTTACAAGTTTTGTGTCTGTATCGTGAAGGCAGTAAAGCTCAATGAAAATTCTGTTCATTCTTGCATCGTTTGCGAAGTTGTTCTTACCGCCGTCTGTGCTGAAAGAATTCACAGCCTTACTGTTTCTGTAATAAATTCTGGGGATGAAGTCACAATGATACTCACCGAATTCGTTGTAATTGATAAATTCAAATTCATCACCGAGCTCTTCGGGAAGAACCGAAAGAAGCTTATTGAAATCATCTCTCTTGAGGTCTATATCAATATCGTCATCCCAGGGGATGAAATCCTTATGACGGATAGCACCGAGTAAGGTTCCGCCGCTGAGAGAATAGTGAAGACCGAATTTTTTACATATTCTGTCAACTTCACGCAGAATTTTAAGTTCAATACCCTGAATCTCGTGAAGTTTAGCTTTCTGTTCATCTGTAAAGTCCTTGTATAACTGCTGTGTTATATCCATAAGGAAACGTCCTTTCGATTTTCATTCAGTATAAATCATACCACAAGTCAATTTATTTTGCAATATATTTATTAATTTAATATTGAAGTTTATGTGTTTTGATGTTATACTTTTTTCAATGGAGGTATCAGATATGAATACTGTTAAATTCAACAAAAAAGATACACTTATCATAGCCCACAGAGGCCTGAGCGGAATCGAAAAAGAAAACACAAATGCAGCTTTTGTTGCAGCAGGCAACAGAAGTTACTACGGCATCGAAACAGATGTCCACATCACTCTTGACGGCAAATACGTGGTTTTTCACGATGACACAACAGGCAGAGTCGCAATTGACAATATGGAAGTTGAAAAGACAACTTTTGATTGTCTGAGAAACTTACTTCTTACTGATATTGACGGAAAGAAAGGCAGAAGCGACATCAGAATCCCCACTCTGCAGGAATACATAGCAATCTGCAAAAAATATGAAAAAGTGGCAGTCCTTGAGCTGAAAAATGCATTTACAGAAGAACAGGTTTATGAAATTGTTGACATCATAAAAGATATGGGATATCTCGAAAATGTGATTTTCATTTCATTCTGCCTTGAAAATCTTATTTTCCTGAGAAAGAAGTATCCCGAACAGCCTGCACAGTTTCTTATTGACGATTATGAACCCTGGCTTCTTGAAACTCTCAAAGAATACAGTCTCGACCTTGATATAAAATACACCTCACTCAATGCAGACAATATGAAAGATCTTCACGATGCAGGAATAAAAGTCAACTGCTGGACCTGTGACGACCCGAAAGCCGGCGAACAGCTTGCAGATTGGGGAATTGAGTTCATCACATCAAATATTCTCGAATGATAACAGTCTGGGAAAAAGCAAAAAACACCGGAAAGCCTGTCCTGATTTACGGAACCGGCAACGGTGCAGATAAAATTATTGATGAGCTGAATCGTCTGAATGTTCCGATTGCAGGCATTTTTGCTTCTGACGGTTTTGTAAGAAACCGCACATTCAGAGGTTTTCCCGTTATAAGCTACAGCGATGCAAAAGAAAAATACGGTGATTTTCTCACTCTCATTTCATTCGGCTCGCAACGACCCGAAGTTCTTGAAAATTTCAGAAGAATTGAACAGGAAAGAGAAACTTATTCCGTCGATGTGCCCGTTTACGGTGACAATATTTTTAACCGTGAGTTTTACGAAAAACACAAAAATGAAATTGACGAAGTGAAATCAATGCTCTGTGATAAAAAATCACGTCAGGTTTATGAAAATATTATCAGTTTCAAACTGACGGGAGAAATGGATTATCTCACAGACTGCGAAACATCAAGGAATGAAGCATACAAAAACATTCTTCATCTTTCGGACGATGAAATTTATCTGGACCTCGGTGCTTTCAACGGTGACACGGTTGAAGAATTTACATCTCACGTAAATTCATACAGAAAGATTTATGCCGCCGAGCCTGACAGAAAGAACTTTGCAAAACTAACGAAAAACACCGAAAACTTAAGCAATATTGAACTTTTCAATGTCTGCATTTCCGACTCTGACGGTGAAATTCTGTTTTCATCAGACGGAGGAAGAAACGGCAAAGCAGACGTCAATGGAATTTCAGTCAAATCAATGACCGTTGATTCAATAATTGGTGAAAACGATGTGACTTACATTAAATTCGATGTTGAAGGGCTTGAAAAAGAGGCTTTACTCGGTGCTGCAGAAACAATAAAAAGGCTTAAACCGAAAATGCTTGTTTCGTGCTACCACAGAAGTGAAGATGTTTTTACACTCCCTCTTCTTGTGAAAGCAATCAGGGGTGATTATAAAGTATTTATAAGGCATAACCCGTACATACCTGCATGGGATACTCAATTCTATTTTATTTAAAAGGATGATACCAATGAAAAAGTTAACAGCAACAATTCTTGCTATTTTTATTCTCGCAATCTCGTTATTACCCTTTACATCGTTTGCGTGGGGTGAACCCGAGCTTATGCTCAACGCTTCATATGATGCAGAAAAGAAAACAATCTCTGTTGAATACAGAGTTCTCGAATTTGCAGGAACAGAAAGTGCCGACTTCCGTCTAAGATTTGACCCCAAGGTTGTTGAGCTTGTTGATTTTGAAGAAGCAAAGATGTCAAACGTAATTATGGAAACAGGCATAATGGAAGGCACTGACAACACAATCGCAATTCAGTTTGTTGACCTTTATTATGTTGAAGAAAAAGACTGCGAAGATGATAACAGCGCAACGGTTGTGACATTCAATTTTAAAGTCATCAATGAATCAGCTACGGAGACTGTTTTTGTTTCAATGGCAGACAGTTACAATATGGATCCCGATTCGGTTGAAAAACATCCTGAAAGAGCAACTCTCAAGCTTCCTCTCAATGAAGGCTCCCTTATAAAATCAACAGTTGAGGGTTATGTTTCCTCAGAAAACACAGATAACAACAAAAATATAACAAAAGTTATCGTGGCTGCTGTTATTGCCGCAGTTGTACTCGTAGGAGGCACGATAGCAGTTGTTGTGAAGTACAGAAAAAAATAATACACCGATAAAGATAAAAAGCAGTCACAAGACTGCTTTTTTTGTTTGTCACTCTGTCTTAACAAGTATCGAATCCTCACCTATGACCTGAATATCACACCACGGGATGCATATATCTTCGGTTTTCCCCATACCGAAAAAACCCTGTTTTCCACATATTACAATTGATGTTATATTGCCTGAACATGAATCAAATTCAACATCACTCACAACGCCTATTTTGCATCCGTTGCAAACGGAAATAACATCTTTATCGCAAAGTCGGACTACAGAACACTTCATAAACATTCTCCTTTTCAATAATAAATATATGTTTTTCTCAGCCTGTTCATTATTGCCGATTTGTTTAAAATTTTAAAGATTTTGTAAAAATATATATGAAATCTGCATAAATATATTTACAAATACGGTATAATATGATATATTAAAAGTGAAATTAACAGGAGTTGATTCTGTTAAATTTAACGCAAAGGAGATGCAGTTATGAACATCACTATTATCGGACGCAAATGCACACCAAGAGACGCTTTCAAAGAAAAAGCCGAAAAGAAACTCGCTAAAGTTGATAAGTTTTTCGCTTCCGAGGCTGATGCAAAAATCACGGCTACTGTCGAAAAATCATATCAGACTGTTGAAATAACGGTCAATGCGGGCGGAATGGTTTTCAGAGCACAGGAGAAAGCCGATACAATTGATGATGCACTTGATAATTGCGTTGACAACCTCATCAGAAGAATCCGCAAAAACAAAACAAAGCTCGAAAAACGTCTTAAGGATGCTTCATTTGACAGTTTCCCCGAAGAAGATGTTGCCGAAGAAACAGAGTTTGAACTTGTGAGAACAAAAGCAGTTTCAGTAAAACCGCAGAGTGTTGAAGAAGCTATTCTGCAGATGAATATGCTCGGTCACGAGTTCTATATGTTCACCAATTCTGCAACTGATCTGATTTCACTCGTTTACAGGAGAACTGACGGAGGCTACGGTCTTCTCGAACCCTCCGCAGACTGAAAATTATATATCGGGAGAGTGGTTATCCACTCTCTTTTTTTTGCATTCTTTATCCGTTTGTTAAGATTTATCAAAGAAACAGTTAAAAACAGACAATCCTGTTGACCTGTGACAAGGCGTAATATATAATGAAATCACAAAGGAGGTTTTGTTATGATTGAAGTCAGACAACTCACAAAACAGTTCGGTAATTTTACGGCACTTGAAAATATTTCACTCAGAGTGGAAAGAGGTAGTGTCTACGGTCTTGTGGGTTACAACGGAGCAGGTAAAACGACGCTTCTGAAAAACATCTGCGGTATTTATAAGCCTGAAAAAGGCGAAGTTCTTTTTGAAGGAGAGAATATATTCAATAATGAAGAAAAGAAAAAACAGCTTTTCTTTATGCCTGATGACCTGTATTTCGGTCCTTATGCAAATATGGTGAAAATGGCTGATTTCTATAACGGTTATTACGACCGTTTCAATTACAGCACATTCACCCGTCTTGTTGAAGCATTCGGACTTGACCCGAAAAAGAGAATTGCAGGTTTTTCAAAAGGTATGCAACGACAGGCTGAAATGGTGCTTGCACTCTCTGCACATCCGAGACTTCTGCTCCTTGATGAATCATTTGACGGCATTGACCCTCAGAAAAGACTTCTGATGAAAGGTCTTCTCAAAGAAGCTATAAATGAGTACGGAATGTCGGTCATTATTTCGTCACATAATCTGCAGGAGCTTGAAAATTTATGCGACCATATCGGGATTATCAACGGGAAGAAGATTTCCGTTACAGGGGCCGTTGATGAACTTTCCCGTGGCAGAACAAAATTCCGTCTTGCATTTGCAAGAAGCTTTGATTTGAAGGAGTTTGAAAATATAAAGTGTGAAGGACTTATAAAAGACGGTCAGCTTGCGATGTTTACCATAAACGGTGACACAAAAGAAGCAGAAGAGCAGATAAAGCTTCTCAATCCTGCCGTTACAGAAAAAATAAGCCTTTCTCTTGAAGAAATATTCTTACAAGAAATGGAGGGGAATGAATATGACTTCAAAGAAATCATCAGGTAGTCCGCTGAAATTTACTTTCAGGCAGGGTTTCAGAAGCCTCACAACATTTATAGCTGTTGTTATGTGCGGGATAATTGCTTTCTGCACCACACTTTACACAGTATCCGAGCTTTTTGGCACAACTGCCGTTTACGATGAACACGGAAACATAACAGAACATATCGTAAACAAAAATTCATATCATTTCCTTCTTTTCCGTGACGCGGAATATATGGCTACATTCCTGATGCTTGCCGTGGCAGTCTGCGGTATTATTTCTGCCGTTTGTCTGTTCAACTTCATAACATCAAAGAAAATGGTGAATGTCTATTATTCACTCGGCATCACAAGAGCAAAGCTTTTCTGCGGAAAATATTTTTCAGGCTTGTTACTTCTTTTTGCAGCAACGCTTCTGCCGATGACTGTTACATTCTTTGCAAATATTTTCACAGTCGGATACTCTGCATCGCTTTTCAAGGTATGTTTGTTCTATTTCCTTTATCTTTTTTCTGTTGCGGCAACATCATTCACACTTACATCAACCGTTTTTGCCGTTGTGGGAACAACATTTGAAACAGTTGTTTTCTCAGTTGTTCTTTTGCTTGTGCCTGATGTATTCCTTTTCAGCATCCAGACACTTATGGATAAATTCCTTTACGGCAACCCTTACGGAATGAACTTTCTGTATGTAAACACTATTGAATACAGCTATGGTTATAATGTTGCAACGCTTGCAGACAAACTCAGCATTCTGAGCCCTCTTTTCTGGGGTAAAAACAATATGATTGAATTTGCCGTGAGCAAAAAACATGCTGTTACAGAAACAGTTCCGGCAATATCTCCGCAGTTCGGAATTGCACTTCTCTGGATTGTTCTTACAGTTGCGCTCTTCTTCCTTGCAGTCTTCTTCTTCAACAGAAGAAAAGCCGAAATCAGCGGTTTTATAGGAACTAACAGAGTTCTTAACACAGCAGTTTCCACTCTTGCGGCATTTGCAGCTTACTGCTATTCGATGTATGTTATCGAATCTATGATAACATCAATAGTAATCGGTTGTGTAGCTTTTGCAGCCGTACATCTGATACTTGAAGCCGTTGTTCTCAGAGACTCAAAGAAATTCCTGAAAGGACTTTACAAACTGCCCGTAGGTATCGCTTTGTGTGTGGGGCTTACATTCATTTTCAACGGAGGTCTTTTCGGATTTACACAGAAACTCCCCGATATTGATGATATTGAAAGCGTTGCAGTCAGTCCGGCAGGTACTGTAGCTGAGTTCGGTCTTTTTGAGGACAGCTGGGGTTACAGCAATTATGATATGAGCTATTATTCATACGGCAGAACAATTACAGGTGAATTCACAAGTAAAAATGATATAAAAGCCGTTCTTGATGTGCACAAATCAATAACCGAAACACCTGAAGAAGAAAGAACACTCGGAAATACCGTTCAGTTTGTCTACACACTCAGAAACGGAACAAAATTCAGAAGAAACTTCTTCAATATCTCACCCGAAAGCTATAAAAAGCTCCTTTATCTTGAAGACTGTGAATATTACAATGAAACACTCAACAAATTATTTAACGGCGAAATAGAAACATTCAACAGATATGACCAGTCTCCCGAAAAGATTTTTGCAGATGGTCAGAAAAACCTGAGAAACAATTATTATATTGATGTTTACAGCGCTTATGCAGATAAGGTGATAAAACTTACTCTTTCCGAGAAAGACAGACTCTCGCTTCTTGATGCACTTTACAAAGATATATCAGAGCGTACGGTTCAGGAAAAATATTATCCTGCTTCTCAGGTTGTCGGCTTTATTATGTACAGTTACGGTGACGAAGAATTGAATGCACAGACAGCCCCCCTGAAAACAGAAATATCAGAAACAGTCTTCTCTGCCCGTTTTTCAGATTTCCTTTATTCTAATCCGTGGGCCCCGTATTTCAACACACATATTACGGCGGATATGACAAACACAGTTAAGCTTCTCAAAGAAATCGGTGTTTATGAGAAAATGACAAAGACACCTGAATTCATTTCAGCAGAAGTCATTCCTGCAAGTGAAGCTTTTGAAATTGTTTTCGGAAATGACGGTTATCTGATGCCTTCTCTTTCAAGATGTTTTGTTTCATCATATTCATCAGCAAAATCAACTGTTTCGCAGGAAGGCGACTGGACACGTTATGAAGAAACGGTAGGCACAAAAGCAAACAATACGATTTATACAGACAAGACAATCATCAATGAACTTGTGAAAAACTGCCGTACGGTATATGAACAGGATGATATTGATAACGGTTATTTCGTTTCATTCAAGACCGATAACGGTGACACATCACTCTGTTTTATTCCTGACGGAAAACTTCCCTCATCAATTAAATTCTAAACATAAAAAGAAGAAACGGTCTGCGGACCGTTTCTTTTTTTTAGTGAGATTAAATTGCAAGTGCCTTGTTAATCAGTTCAACAGTTTTGTCAACAACAGCTTCGTCGCCGTCCTGAAGGTTGAGAAGGGGAGCTCTTACACCACCGAGTTCAAGACCTGCTCTCTTGTTGAGGACAGCCTTTGCAACTGCATACATATTGCCCTTGCCGGAGCACATTGAATAGATAACGTCGCACACTGCATTCTGAAGTGCCTGAGCTCTGTCAAAATCACCGTCTGCAAGAGCCTTGTTCATCTTTACGAACATTTCAGGCATAACACCATATGTACCGCCGATACCGCCGTCTGCACCGATAAGTCTTCCGCTGACAAACTGTTCATCGGGACCGTTATAAACAATAATTTCCTTGCCGTTGAGTCTGCCCTGACGCTTGAACATCTGAATATCCTGAACAGGCATTGAAGAATTCTTTACACCAACGACTCTGGGATTCTTGAGCATTTCGTCAAGAAGAGGAAGAGTAAGAGCTGTGCCTGCAAGCTGAGGAATGTTGTAGATGAAGAAATCAGTGTTGGGAGCTGCATCAGAAATATCATTCCAGTATTTTGCAATAGCCTTTTCGGGAAGCTTGAAATAAATGGGCGGAATAGCAGCAATTGCATCAACGCCGAGTGACTCTGCATGACGTGCAAGTTCACAGCTGTCCTTTGTGTTGTTACATGCAACGTGAGCGATAATTGTAAGTCTGCCCTTGTTAGCTTCCATAACAGCCTCAAGCTGAATCTTTCTGTCTTCAACAGAATGATAGATACATTCACCTGATGAACCGCCTACATAAAGACCGTTCATACCTTTTGCAACAAAGAATTCAACGAGAGCAGCTGTTCTTTCCTTTGAAATATTGCCGTCGTCACCATAGCAAGCATAGAATGCGGGGAATATACCCTTATATTTTTCAATACTCATTTTATTAACCTCTTTCTTCTATTTCTTTCATCATCGTGTCAAGCATAATAAGACATCTGGGTACGTGGAAGGGCCCCTTAAAGGTTGAACCGATACAAGCCGGCATTGTGGGCTGTCCGTCACGGCGGAGATAACCGTACCACTCACCGCAGGGAGCTGAAGCAAAATATTTCTTTGTGTAATCAAGAAGCTGTTCAAAAATATCAATATACTTTTTGTCGCCTGTGTCCTTATAAATCATAAGTGAAGCAATAAGTGCTTCATTATGAGGCCACCAGAGTTTCATATCGTGCTCATAAGCCTCGGGAGGATTGCCGAGACAGTCCATAAAGTAAAGAATACCACCGTATTCCTTATCCCAACCCTTTTCAAAAGCCATATCAAAAATTTCTATAGCCTTTGCGTGAAGCTCCTTGTCACCTGTCATATTTGCTCTTTCCATAAGGAACCAGCTGCATTCGATATCGTGACCCGGATTAACAACTCTGCCTTCTGTTATATCAA
This sequence comes from Clostridia bacterium, assembly GCA_017549285.1. GTDB lineage: Bacteria > Bacillota > Clostridia > Oscillospirales > Acutalibacteraceae > UBA1081. Next base: position 93,811 of record JAFYVE010000029.1, on the reverse strand, counting down.
GTCTGGGTGTGCCGTCAAGACCGACAGATTCAAGTGTACATCCGAGGTCTTTCTTTACGTGATACTTAAAGATATCTTCAACACACTCGTTTGCTCTTTCATTGTAAAGGTCTGCATTTTCAGGGTCAACACGGAGCATTATTGCAGTAACGTTGAGAATAATCATCGGAATACCCAATGCTCTGCCCGTTCTTGTTTCGGGGTCAGTCTTGGGACCCATACCTGTGGGGTCGGGCATACCGTGATTGAGATTCCAGTACATATCATATGCACGTCTTGCTCTTTCAAGATGCTCTTTTTCACCTGTTATGCCGTAGTATTCGGCATTTGCGATGCAGTAGAAAGCTTCCGAATAGCAGTATCTTCTCTGACGAAGAGGCTTACCGTCTTCTGTTACCGTGAAGTAAAGTCTGCCGGGAGCATTCTTGTTTATACAATGGTTTTCAAGGAAATCAAGACAGCTCTTCGAAGCTTCAAGCCATTCCTGTTTCACACCGTAAATATGGCAGAGATATGCGAAAGTCCAGCCGCATCTGCCCTGCATCCATACACTTTTATCGGTTGAGAAAACCTTGCCGTCCTTATCAAGGCAGGTGTAAACACCACCGTGTACTTTATCCATACCGTTCTTAAGCCAGAAATCAGCAACCTGAGTGAGCTGTTCACTGACCCATTGTCTTTCTTTTGAAAGAACCATTTTCATCATCCTTCTTTTTGATATGCATTTAATATAACATAAAAAGAAAAAATTGTAAACTCTAATTTGCAAAAATATTAAGTTGACAGCTTTTTTACTTTATATTATAATTTGTCTATAATATACGGGAGATTTAAAAATGAAATATAAACATAAATCGGGACATATACTGCTCATTATTATAGCAGCAGTTGTGTTTATCTCAATTATAGTTCTTTCGGCAACGGCGCAGACAGGCACATCAGTTTCATTCATCCAGCAGTTGAAAATGGGTAATCTTGCAGTTGCAGATTATAATTCAACAGACGGACTCAGTCTTTATTCACAGAATAATGTAAGAAATGAAAGCAGGACACCTGAATGCACCGTCTTTACTTATGAAGGTGTAGCTACAGGATATCCGAGAATAAGCAACAGGGACGGAATCTTTCTTTCGGGGACTTATGATAACAGCACAATTGTGTTCTTTGTAAAAGAAACCGGAGATGAGGAAAAATCAATTTCAATAAAAACAAAAAATGTAGAAGAAACTGTTTATTTTGCAGATATTTATACGGGAAAAACATATCCTTCATCTGTCAGTCTTGCAGTTCTTAACGAAGATGAACTCTGCTGGAGAAATATAATAACAAACAGTTCTTATACTGATGTTATAACCGATATTGATTATTCTTCCTGCCCGTTTGATGAAGAGAAAAATGCATATATGATTGCTCTTCGTGTTGATAACGGAATGACCTGTTTTGAAAGTATGCAGATTTCGGGGCTTGAGATTTACACGATCAGGGATTGCCGTAAGCCTCTTTTTTATAAAGACGGTGTTCTTATGCAGGGCGCTCCTGACAACTCTTATGAGAAGGCAGATTCTTCCGTTAATTTCAACATTGATTTAATCAGAGATGTAACAGCCTGTGAAACAGCAGAAAATGATTTTAAGGATACATATAATCTTCTTCTTGATTTCCTTAAAAGGCTTTCGGAATTTATTATAAGAATTTCGGAACATATTCTTTCTTATTTCAGGTGACAGATATGAAAAAAACAATTAAAAGACTGATATGCGTGTTTCTCATATTCTGCCTCATCACAGCCCCTGCTGTGTTCTCATCGGCTGAATCGGCTGATAATACGGGCAGACTGTTTGACTCATATACTCCCGATACATCATCGGTATATACGCTCAGAAGCACTTCAAGAGTTTTTATAGTTTCTTCATCAGATCCCGATGAAAAACTCGCAGAAACAGCTCAGCTTATTGCACGTCAGCTTGGTACACTTCCCGTTTTCGGCAACAAAGCACCCGATATTATATACGGTGCCGAAATCTGTGCCTCAAAAGGTGATTTTATTCTGGAAATTGATTCTTCTGCCGATATCAGTGCCGAAGGTTATATTTTTAATGTGGGCAAAACTGCAAAAATTACGGCAAAAGACACAAGAGGGCTTATTTACGGATCGGGAATGCTTATGAAAGTGCTCAGAAACAGCACATCTGTTATCGGTTTTTCAGGCAAGAATGCTCCCGACACAAAAGAGAGAACAGTTATGCTTGATACAGGCAGAAAGTATTTTTCAGCCGAGTGGATAATGAACTTTATCCGTCAGATTTCGTGGATGGGTTATAATACACTTGAACTCCATTTCTCTGAAGACGGTGGTTTCAGAGCAGATTTCTGGGATAAGAACTGTTATGGTGATGCAAACGGTGACGGCAAAGCCTATTCACCCGTAAATGACTTTTCGTGGATATGCGGAAGCCACGTGCAGTCGTGGGTAAAAGACCCTTACAGAAATGATCCTGATAAAGATAAATATCTCACAACTCAGGAGCTTATTGATATATGCAAGGTTGCACGGGAATATCAGATTGATATTATTCCTTCTTTTGACAGCCCTGCCCATCTGGATTATCTTACATGGAAATTCGAACAGCATTATAAAGTCAGCCCCCGCTATGCGTTCATCTATAACGGAACAACATACAATGCAAAAGACGTAAACGGCTGCATCAACTATATGGGCACAAAAGGTGCTGCTTCTCCCACTTACCCCAATTACACAACAATCGATATCACAAATGAAACGGCTAAATCTTTCGTTTTTGCAATTTATGCCGATATTGCAGATTTCTTCAAAGAATTCTCTGATTCAACTGATTTTTCAATCGGTGCGGACGAAGTAAATTTAAGCAAATCAGGTGTGAAATGGAAATATGATAAATTTCCGGCTTATATAAATTCGCTCAACAGAATGCTTAATGCAAAGGGCTACACCTGCCGTATGTATAACGATTTCATCGGTTCAAAAACAAACAATATAACTGCAGACGGCAAAGCACGTTATAAGTTTGATAAAAATATTGAAATTCTTTATTGGACTTCAAATTTCAATCAGACAACAGGCAAATACAATCAATCAATATGGCCTGCAAAGTTCTTCTGGGAAACAGAAACCTCGGGCAGTGAAGATTTCGGTGACGGCAACAGAATAATCTATAACTGTATTGCTTCTAACTGTTATTATGTTTTAAGAGTTGCGGCATCCACAACAAAATATCCGAATATGGATGCAAGAAATCCCGAAAACCGTAACTGGTCATTCTATTCGAGTAATGAACAGGATATCTACAATAAGTGGTATCCTGCAGATGTGAGTGCAAAGGGTGTTTATTCCGATAAAGCCGAAATTGTGCCCGAAGCCAGTCTCGGCGGCGGTTATTTCCTTATATGGAATGACTATGCCGCACTCAACACACAGACTGAAATATGGAACGGTGTGAAGGATAACACAGGTACAAGTGATTATTTTTACAGCCTTTTTGACCGTATGTGGTCGAATATCATAAAAATGTGGAACAGCGACATCAATAAGACTGTTTCTTTCGCAGAATTCAGTCAGATTCGAGATACATTCGGTTATTTCCCCGGTTTCACAGACTGCAACAGAAAGGCGTCGCTCCCTGAAGCAGGTGAATCTGAAAAGGTTTATTATGCTGATCACACGGAGCTTATAAAGGCTCTTTCAGAAAAGATTTCAGATGAAGAGGGGCTTTATTCTCAAGAAAGCTTTGCCGCTTATGAAGAAGCTTATAATCAGGCTTTACGTGTGCACAAAAACAGCGGTGCAACACAGAGTGAAATTGAAGATGCAATCAGGAATATTCAGATGGCAGAAAATAATCTTGTTCTTAAAATTTATGATGACGCAAAGATTCTTGATATAACAAAAATCAGCCGTGTAACACCTCTGGGCAAAAAAGCAGGGCTTATCGTTACAACAAAAACTTACGCCGAAACGCTTGAATTAAGCCTTGACGGACAAACTGTCACGACGGATGAAATTATATCCGATATTCAGCCCGGTGATGACAACGATGTTAAGATATGGTACCTGAACTTCACACCCGAAGAAAAAGGCAGAATTGATTACACACTCACAGTCAACGGCCTTGTAAGTGAAGATGTTGAAATTATAGTGAAATAAAAAAACCGTCGGCTCAGAAATGAGCCGACGGTAAATTTTTTACATCTGTGACCTTGCTGTCTTCTTGAGAGATGCTGATGAAGCGTTTGATTCATAAACTTCTCTTACTTCTTCCATTCTTGCTATGTCACGCATAACAACATTGAAAGGTATGGCTTTGGGCACTCTGAGGAAATATCTGCAGCAGAATCTTGTTGCCTCATCATCATTTTCATTCGGGTTTACCGTTGTGCAGTCAAATGATGTAACAACAACCTGTTTTCTGTCAAAATAATCTTCTATTACAGGCAGAGCTGTGTGTTTGTCGTCTGTGATAATTTCAATATAACGCATACCTCTGTGCTTGATGAATTTATCTTCAAGAGATTTGAGTGTAACAGTTGCAAAAAGAATTGCAAGCATTGAGATGATGATTATTCTGAAATAACCCATACCGATTGCAAGACCCATACATCCGCTTATCCATACGGTTGCTGCAGTTGTGATGCCTGTAACAACAGAGCCGTCTTTTGCTTTTATGATAGCACCTGCACCGATAAAACCAATACCTGACACAACGCCCGATGCAATACGTGACATATCAACTTTTGATGATGCATCAAGCATTTCGTTGCCCATAAGTGAATAACACATTTCTGCCGAAATCATTGTTGTTATTGCCGCACCAAGGCATACAAGAGCGTGTGTTTTCATGCCTGCAGGATGGTTTGCAAGTTCTCTTTCAACGCCGATTCCCATACCGATGAGCACAGCTACCACAACTCTTATTACAACGTCAAGCCAGGATAATTCTCCGCCGAAAAGGTTTAAAATATATTCCACCTTATACACTCCTTCAGTTCTTTTTATTTTTTATCGTTCCGATTGCCGTAAATACTGCAATCCCCACGATGCGTATAATTATAATATATATGTTGCTTATGCTCATTATACCGCCGAGCAGTACGGGAGCCGCAACTATAAGTGCACTTATAACCGAGAATGCATACACAACAAGGGGTAACAGATCAATGTATGATCTGAGTCTGAATGCATTTCTCACAAGTGCCGAAACCGTGTTTATATTGCCGTCTGAGAAAACATCTGCAGGAATAAGGCTTTCAGTTCTGTTTTCGGTTGCAAGAAGATAAGCTGCTTCAGATGTTTCTGCAGAGTGAATCATTTTTTCACTTATTCTGCATTTTTTTGCTATGAATGCAGGTGTGATGTTCGGGTCTGATGAATGAAGCACAATGCGTATTCCTTTTTCCGAGAGAAATTTAAGAAAAGCCGAAACACTTCTCTTTATGTGATAGCTCACAGTCATAAGCATCGAGAACTGACCGTCAACTGCAATATAGATAAGCTTTCTGTCACCTGTGATGAACTTTTCTTCAAAATCATCATCGGGCAGCTGTATGGCACATTCTTTCATATATTCCTTGCTTCCGATACGGATTTTATGTCCTTCAACAATAGCTTCAATACCTCTGAAAACGGTTACATTCACGTCTTCTGCTTCAGGGACTTCTTCGTCACTCTGTTTTGTTACCTGATTGATTATACCTGCAAGAGGTGAACACGCCGCATTGATTGCAGAAGCAGCATAAAGTGTTGTTTTTATAGGGTCGTGATTCCCGAAGGGCTTGATTCCGTGGATACTGCAGGCTGACTGTTCAACGAGGTCACTTGCATCAAATATGAAGGAATCGGTTTTAGTCAGCTCGCCTGCACATCTGTAAGTGAGTAATGATGCCTTGACTGATGCAAGGCTGTTGTTTGTGTTATAAAGTATAACCGATGCTGACAATACATATGTTACGGGCAGGCATGTTATGATTATTGCCGAGAAAGTTGTGATTCCCGTCATAAAACTCTTGCCTATGAATCCCGAAGCAATTGCAACAATAAGCGCAAATACAGAAAGGAAAACATATGATGCATTTGATGCAAAGGGTTTCGGAACAGCGTTCGTAAGCTTTTCCATAAGTCCCGAAACAAACTCGGTTTTCTGCATATATCTTACAACAGAGTTTTCATTTCCGTATTTTGAAATGAGTGTGCCGTCAATTCCGCTTTTACGTGCTTTTCTGAGTACGGATACTCCGTTTGCACCCGAGAACATTCCTACGGCAAGGCGTGAGTTGTTTGAAAGGAAGAATTTTGGCAACATAACCGTTACAAGTGAAATAATTGCGGCTGCTGAGAGAAGATGCACATTTCCCGGGAATGACTTGTGGAAAATAAATGATGCAATATTCTGTATGAGAGCCGAGCTGAGTATAAAAATCGCACCTGTGTTGAGGGTGAGCTTCTTCTTTGCAAAATCTCTGAAGCCTTCCGTAATTTCTTTTATGCAGATTACACCTGAAATGAGAAGGAATATAAAACTTATAAAGCTGTAAATGATGGGGACGGCTCTTATTGCGCTGTCTTCAGCCGAATCAAAAACTGCCGATATTATAAAAAGAATTATTCCCGATAAAAGGAGCAGTCCACTTTTTATAAGTGCTGTTCTGCCTGCTAAAGCAAGTTTTTTGTTTGTTTCTTTTATTTCATTTCTGCCTGATATTTCAAAAAGAGGTGCTGTTTCACCTGTATTACCGTTATCTTTGAGAAAATCAAAGAATTTCTGTCTTCTTTCGGCGGCGAGTCTTTTTGCATTTTCGGCAGATTCAGCTTTTTCATCCTGCACGGCAGGTTCACTGTCGTGAGTTACAATGTTGCTTTCATCAATATCGAATTTCTCTTCCGGTTCTTTGATTTTTTTGTCTTTATGCTTTATTTTTCTCTCTTTTTTCTTTTCGGTCTTTTCAGGGAATCTGAAAAGAGGGTCAAAAGCAGGAAAAGCAATCTGACTTTCGGGCTCCATACTTGCGTCATCTGCCGCAGTACGTGCAATAGCCCTGAGTTTTTCTGATTTGCCGAAATCGGTTCCGTCAATTTTCAGCTGTTCATAAGCACTTTTAAACGGGTCCTGTTCTTCCTGAGAAATCTGAGATTCAACCGGAACACTTATGTTTTCATCTGTAAACAGGTCTGCCATAGTCTGCTGCCCCGGAATTTCAGACTGAGTGGTTTCAATTTCCGTTTCGTTGTCTCCCTGTCGTATTTCGGGCATTTCCTGAGTCAGTTCAAAACGGTCGTTGTAGCTGTGAGCTTTGAAACCTGTATCATCTGAAAGAATTCTGCCTGTACGTTTTGTTATAATCTGATGCTGAACGGCAGGATTTGTTGTTGTGTGCGGATCAATTTCTTCACAACGGGATGATGTTCCGTTTGCTGATTCTGTGTTTGTTTTTCTGACAGGTTCCTTTATGACTTTCGTTGATCTCTTTCTCAGTTCTGCACCGTATTTGTCAACAAAGTCATTATAAACGGCATTTTTTTCTTCCCGTTCTTTTTTCTCCGTCAGAGAAACCCTTGTTCTGTTTTTACTGCTGACTTTTTTTTCAGCCATATAAATCACCGTTATTTTCTTGTTTTTGCAACTTCAAACATTAAAATACTTGCCGCAACCGAAGCGTTGAGAGAGTTGATATTACCTTTCATAGGGATTGAAACAACAACATCGGCATTTTCTTTTACAAGCCTGCCCACGCCTCTGCCTTCAGAGCCTACAATGATTGCGACGGCACCTGACATATCTGTTTCGTAATAGGGTTTACCGTCCATATCAGCGGCGTATACCCATACACCTCTTTTTTTGACCTCTTCAATTGCAGAGTTGATGTTTGTGACTCTTGCAACGGGCATATATTCGAGTGCACCTGCACTTGATTTACCTACTGTATATCCGAGTCCGGTACTTCTTCTTGAAGGAATAATAATACCGTGAGCACCTGCCGCTTCGGCACTTCTTATAACTGCACCGAGGTTGTGAGGGTCTTCAAGACCGTCGCAGATGATGATGAAAGGCGCTTCACCCTTTTCTTCTGCATTTGTGAAAATATCTTCAAGAGTTGAATATTCCTTTGCGGCAGCAATAAGGATAACACCCTGGTGATTGCTGTGACCGCACATAAAATCAAGCTTCTTGCCGTCAACTTCCTTGACGGGAATCTTCATTTCGATGCACTGCGCAACGATAGGGGAAACAGAGCCTTTTCTTTCACCCCTCTGAATCATAAGGCATTCTGCAGGTCTGCCTGATTTAAGTGCTTCTCTTATTGCGTTTCTGCCTATGATAAGGTCGTCACGCTCCTGACGCTCAGGTTTTTCAGAAGTTTCTTCTTTTCTCTGTCTGTCATTTTTTGAGAACTTATTGTCTTTATGCTGTCTGTCATTCTTTGAAAATTTATTGTCATTCTTGTTATACATAGTAATCTCCGTATACGGTATTTTTGATAATATAATATTATATCAAATAAAGAATAATAATGCAATAGTAAAGATATTTTTCCTTATACAACACTTTATGACAAACAGGGATATGTTGATATAAAAAACAACAGCTCAGTTATGACATTATTCTTGCTGCTCCACAGTTATAATAGTTTATAACCAAGTGTTTTGAAGTGGAGAATTGTAATGAATACTGCAGAAGTAAAAAGAACAAAAAATGAAATTTATATCGGAAATTTTATAAAACACATTATTGCGCATCTTACTGTTGCCGTATCAGGCTTTTTTTCATCGTGTGCGGCATTTGACGGACTTGCCCCTCTGGGAGTATCGTTGTGTGCGTCGATTTTTCCCGAATACATACCGTCAGCAGTTATAGGTGCAATCTCGGGCAGCTTTTATGTTTACGGCAGTACCGTTCTGACTTTACGCTATGTTGCCGCAGCTGTTATAGCTTCAATTGTTTCGTTTGTATTCAAACGGAGCTTAAAACAGAAATTTCATATCTGGTTCAGCGTATTGTCTTCATTTGTTTCGTTGTTTGCAACGGGGCTTGTCCTCAGTCTTTCTGTCACAATATCGGCTTCGGAATTTATTCTGTATTTTGCAGAAGGTATAGCAGGTGCTTTGTTTGCGTGGTTCTTCAGTATTTTTATGAGCATAAAATACGGCAAAAAGAATATCGCACGGTTTTCTGTTTCCGAAATCACAGCTGTTCTTATCGTTTTCGGTGTTATGCTCATTTCGCTCGGATATTTCAGTTTTCTGTATGTAAAACCTGCAGTTATTTCCGGTGTCTATGTTGTCCTGTGTGCCGCAGTTTACGGCGGTGACAGATTCGGAGCTTTATCCGGTATTGCGGCGGGAACAATTCTCGGACTTTCGGAAAAAAGCGGTTTTCTGACGGGAGGAATATCACTTGGAGGGCTTCTTTGCGGTTTTTTCGGCAGAAACAACAAACTTTTTTCTTCAATAATTCTTGTGATTTGTGTTTCTCTTACTGCTTTTGCAACTGATGACTGGACGCAGACGGTTGCGGTTTTTTATAATGTTCTTTCAGCTGCTGCATTTTTTGTTCTTACACCTAAAAAAATAACGGAGAGATATAAAAAGTTCTTTTCGGGTTTTCCTGACGGTAATTCTCTGGCGGGACAGCGTGAAATTCTCAGGTCAAGGCTCAGAACGGCGGCAGACGGAATGAATGACGTTACTTCCTCCGTTAAAGCCGTTGCAGGAATTTACAGACGCAGAACAATGCCCAGAGAAGAGCTCATTTACGATAACGTTATAAAAAATGTGTGTTCGGGATGTGATATGTATAATCAGTGCATCAATAAGTATTATGATGAAACACTCAGCTGGTTTGTAAGAATTGCGGAATCTCTCAAAAAGGGGAGTGAACCCGGAAAAAGAGATTTGCCCGAAAATTTTCTCTCATCTTGTCTTTCAACCGAAACAATAATACGTCAGCTGAGTTTTGATGTTGAAAGATACAGAACGGCGTTACGTGAATGTGCTAAAACGGGTGAAACGGTGAATATTGTTTCAGATCAGTTCGGCTCTGTTTCTCAGCTTCTTGAAAGCTTCTCCCGGACAATGGAGAGTGATGAGGAGTATGATATTGCAAAATCAGGGATTTTATATGATGTTCTGACAAGAGAAATGAATTTGTCACTTATCAGTTGCGGTGTTTTCAGAAATGAAGACAGAAGGTTTTATTGTGAAATCAGTCTTCCTGTACAAAAAAAGGATGATTATAAAAGAATTGTGAAATGTGCATCGGAAGCACTTGAACTCAGCTTTGAAAACGCTGTTGTAAGAGAATTGTCAGATAAAACCGTTGTGGTCAATTTCTGCGAAAAAACTAAATATTCAGTTGAATACGGAAGTAATCAGATAAGCTCGGGAGGATGTAAATGGTGCGGTGATACATATGACAGCTTTTATGACGGAAAGGGCTTCTTTTTTATGATACTCAGTGACGGAATGGGAACGGGACAGAAAGCTGCCGCAGATTCCGTTCTGTGCTGTTCACTTGCATCATTGTTGCTGCGTTCGGGTTATCCCGTTGAAAGCATTCTCAAAATGATAAATTCGGCTATGCTTGTGCGTTCGGGTGAGGAGTCACTTGCAACACTTGACATAGCAGTTATGAATCTTTATACGGGAGAAACTGAATTTTACAAAGCAGGTGCGGCATCGTCTGTTGTAATGAAAAATTTCAGGATGTTAAAAGCTGAAAAACCGTCATTACCTGTGGGGATCCTTGGGGATGTGTCGTTTGAACGTATTTCTCTCGGCCTTGGTGACAGCGATGTTGTGATTCTTATGTCAGACGGTGTGTGCGAAAAAGCGATATCGGTATGGAAAGAAATTCTCAGGGATGCCGTATCCTATGACGGAAAAGAACTTGCGCGGAAACTTGCAAAAACAGCACATATGAATAATGATGACGATGCAGATGATGATATAACGGTAACGGTAGCGGTGATGAAGGCTAAACAATAATTTATTGCTGAGGCAGTAAATTCTGATTTGCTAAATTATTATTTTCTTCTTGCAATAAATCTGCATATATAGTATAATACTATAATGCAAATAAATGTAATGTTTTGGCAAGGAGAAAAAATATGCTTGAACTTAAAAATATAAGTTTTACCGTTAATGACGGCACACAGGATCTCAACATCGTCAATGATGTAAGCCTTGTTATTCCCGACGGTAAATTTGTAGTTATAACAGGTCCCAACGGCGGCGGCAAGTCAACACTTGCAAGGCTGATTATGGGTATTGAAAAACCTACATCAGGTAAAATCCTTTTCAACGGTACCGATATTACGGATATGTCGGTTACCGAGCGAGCAAAACTCGGTATCGGCTACGCATTCCAGCAGCCTCCCAGATTCAAGGGGTTGACTGTCAGAAGTCTTCTGAGCCTTGCTCACGGAAGTGAACTTCCCGAAGACCAGTGTTGTTCATACCTCACAAAAGTCGGTCTTTGTTCAAGAGATTACCTCAACCGTGAAGTTGACACATCTCTTTCCGGTGGTGAAGTCAAGAGAATTGAGATTGCAACTCTTATGGCAAGAGAGCTTGACCTTGCAATTTACGATGAACCCGAAGCAGGTATTGACCTGTGGAGCTTCACAATGCTTGTTGAGAGCTTCAGAGCGATGATGTCTGACAGAAAAGAAAGTATAATCATAATTTCTCATCAGGAAAGAATTATGCAGCTTGCAGACGAAATCATTGTTATCGCAGACGGTAAAATCAGAAATCAGGGACCCAAGGATGAAATCTTCCCCCGTCTTATGGGTGAATTCGATAATGGCTGTAATTTCAGATAAGGAGGGGTAAAAATGGAAAAAATAGATTTTTCAATGCTCGGAAAAATTGCAGATATAACAGACATCCCCTCAGTGGGTGCATACAATATCAGAAAAAACGGTCTCGGAGTTGAAAGAAAGTCAACCGAGAATATTGAGATTGTAAATAAAACAGATAAACCCGGAATTGATATAAAAATCAAGCCCTATACAAAGGCAGAAAAAGTTCACATTCCTGTCATCATCACCGAAGAAGGTGTGAATGATGTTGTTTACAATGATTTTTACATCGGCGAGGGTGCAGATGTTGAAATAGTTGCAGGCTGCGGAATACATAATTCGGGCTGTAACACAAGTGAGCACGATGGTATTCACAGATTTTTCATCGGCAAAAATGCAAGAGTCAAGTATGTTGAAAAGCACTACGGTGAGGGCGAGGGGACAGGTAAAAAGATCCTCAATCCCGTTACTCAGGTATTTATGGAAGAAAACTCATTCTGTGAAATGGAAATGGTGCAGATTGAGGGGGTTGACTCAACGCTCCGTGAAACAGAAGTCAATCTTGAAGCAGGAGCAAAATATGTTGTTCTTGAAAAGCTTATGACTCATGACGAGCAGAGAGCAGAATCAAATATGGTTATAAACCTCAACGGTAAAGATGCTTCAGCTCAGATTATTTCACGTTCTGTTGCAAAGAATAACTCCGAGCAGATTTTCAAGCCCACTGCTGTGGGTAATGCAGATTGTAAGGCTCACGTTCAGTGTGATTCAATCATTATGGATAATGCAAAAATCAGCTCTGTTCCTGCAATCACTGCCAATAATGCTGATGCTCAGATTGTTCACGAAGCCGCAATCGGCAGAATCAATAATGACCAGCTTCTTAAACTTATGACATTTGGTATGAATGAAGAAGAAGCTGAAAACGTTATTGTTCAGGGTTTCCTTGCATAATGAGGAGAAAACAATGACTGAAACATACAGGATTTTCAGGCTTTATTGTCAGTTCAGTATTGAGGAAGTTGCTGCTGTTACAAAAATCAGGAAGAAACGTCTTCTTGAAATTGAAACAGGTGCAGCAGAGCCTACTGATGCCGAAGTTGAGAAACTTTCATCACTTTACAACGTAACTCCTCAGAGGATGAGAGGCAGTCTGAGTGATACTTTTTCCACAATAATAAGAGAGCCCAATGATTATTCATTCTATAAATCAGAAGCAGAAAGAGAGCTTATGAAAGAAACAATCATATCTCTTTCAGATGCAGAGAGAAATATCATTATGATGCTCAGAACTGCCGATAACAAGAATGAAATGTTCAGAAGAATCGCAGAAATTTTGTCGGAAGATGAAAATGTAATTACAGATGAATAAAAAAACACCCGAAAACCTCAGGTCTTCGGGTGTTTTTATCTGTCAGAAATTCTGTCCGTTCCAGCCCCAGTCAGATACGGGGTGATATGTGACATATACTGCCGGGCCGGGGATTCCGAGCTCTTCTTCGTAAATTTTGCAGATTTCGGCTGTCATTTTTTCATAAGCCTCAGGTTTTGCATTACCTAAAAGACTTACAGAAACATAAGCTCCTTTTTCGAGCTTATTGCCGCCCATCCACAGGTCATAACCGTCAAGGATTCCTACCATAAGATATGTTTCGGATTTGCCCAGCAGAGGCATTGTTGCGCCGAGTTTTGCTTTTAAAGCTTCTTTCTTTTCTTCTGATACTGTTACTGTGATTTTTGAATCAATAAAGGGCATTGTTTTATCCTCCTAAGTTAAAAGCCATCCGGAAAACGGATGGCCGATAAACTATTAAGCTGCAACGATTTCTACGTCTGCAAGAGTTGTTGTTGTTTCGGGAGCAGCGGGTTCCTTTTCAATGCCGAAGAAGTCACGGATATAACCTGCGATAACTTCAAAAAGTCTTACAAATACGAAAACATCGAAAAGAGTTTTGGGGAGTTCCTGCCATTTAATGCTGCCGTCTTCATCTGTCATATTGCCCCAGAATTCATCGAAAGATGTGTGATCACCGTCAACTCTTTCTTCTGCTGATGCGAATACGGGAAGAGCAATACTTGCTGTAAGAACAACTGTAAGGATAACTGCGATAAGCTTTCTGAAATGTTTCATAAAAACATACCTCCACTATTTTTTTATCATTATAATATAAACTGAAGATAAATTCAAGAGAAACTGAAAATTATTTTTTCTTTTATTGATATTGCTGAAAAAAAGTGGTAAAATCTATTATAAATAACAACAAATGAGGGATTATTATGCTAAATATGAATAATTGTAACCTTATTTTTGTCAGTTCTGCAGAAGAAAAGGCTGCAGAAGTGTTCAGAACGGAAATGAACAGACGGGTGATTGAACCCATTCCTTCAGAAAACCATACCTGCAACATTGTTTTTAAACAGAACAATGCAATTGCAGACCGTAATGATTATTCGATAGAAATAAAGGCTGATACCGTCACACTTGAGGCTCAGGGTATAAGGGGGCTTATTTATGCTGTCGGTATGCTTCTGAGAAAAACAGAATTTTCTCGTGACGGAATAAGACTTATTGAAGATGTGAGCGGTTATTATTCGCCTTACATGAAAATAAGAGGTCATCAGCTTGGCTGGAGAACAACTGCAAATTCATATGAAGCGTGGACAACCGATGAATATGCTCAGTATATAAAAGAGCTTATGTTTTTCGGCTGTAACGTTTTTGAACACGTGGCCTGTTCTGATAAACCTGAAAGAAACAGGCTGATGAAATATGATTCTCAGGCTCAATTCATTGAAGAGTGTAATACAAAAGCAAAAGAGTTTGATATTGATATTTCATACTGGTGTCCTCACGGCAACAAAAGTATTGAGGAAAGTATAAAAGAAAAAGATGACTTTTTCTCGCAGATAAGTCATGCTGATATCTATTTTCCGCCCGGAAGTGACCCCGGTGATTTCCCTGCAGAGGAATCAATCAGAAGGACAATAGGTATAGCAGAAGCCATAAAGAAATATCATCCCGATGTGAAGGTTTATCCGTCTGCTCAGTCGCCTGACGGCTTCGGTCCCTGGGGTGATGAATTCATAAATGAAATGAATAAGCTCCCCGATGAAATTGACGGTGTTATCACAGGTCCCAACTGTGCTATGCCGCTTCATGAATTGAGAAAAAGACTGCCTCTGAAATATCCGGTAAGACTTTATCCGGATATCACACATAACGTCAGATGTGAATATCCCGTTCATTTTGACCGTGACGACTGGCATTATTCTCTTGCCGCAACGCTCAGCCGTGAAGCCATAAATCCACGTCCGACTGAATACCGTACAATTCACAGACTTACAAGACAGTATATTGTCGGAAGTGTTTCATATTCAGAGGGTATCAGCGATGATATAAACAAGTTTGTGTGGAGTGATATGGATTTCTTTCCCGACAACTCACTTTCAGATACACTTGCCGATTATGTGAGATTGTTCTTCCCTTATGCCGATACAAAAAAAGCCGTTGACGGTATTTTCGGTCTTGAAAAGAACTGGGAGGGTGATCCTGCAGAGAATCCTCATATCGAAAATACGCACAGGATATTCTGTGAACTGGCTGCGGAAAATGATTATCTTTCTGAAAACACAAGATTCCTGATGTGCCTTTTCAGAGCAAAGTGCGACCTTCTTGTAAGAAACAGGCGTCTTTTTGAACTCGGTCTTATAAGTAAAGCTAAAAAAGTACTTAAAAATATGCAGACAGATGTTGCAAAAGAAATCCTCAGCACACCATATGATGAGAATTACAACAATCTGCGTAAAGAAATTTCAGAAATCGGACACAAACTTTTTGAAAAAGCGGGTCTTCAGCTTGATGTTGAGAATTACTGTGCAAACGGTTGGGAAAGAGGCGCAACGCTTGACACAATCGATAACCCCGTAACCGACAGACTTTATCTTCTTGACAGAATCGCATATGCAGAAACTCTTCCTGAAAGTGAAAAAGAAGCCTTTATAAAAAGACTTCTTGAAAGAAATAAGACAAAAATCAATGAATATTATTATTCGGTTGCCGAAAACAGTTTTGCCGAGCTTGGCATCCCTCAGGAGCCGTATTTCTATATGGATTTTCAGGGCGACAGGCCGAATGTGAATAACGGTACGATTCCGATGTCTATGGTCAAGGTTTTTGATCATTACAGTTTCAGAATGAAAACGGGCGGACTTACGGGTAAAAATTATAAGCTGATGCTTAACATCAAACCCCGTTACAGAGAAGAAGTAACCGATTTTACAATAAAAATCAACGAAAATGTTCTTTATCAGGGAAAGCAGTACGGCGGTGTCCGTGATGAAAAGTTTGAAAAAGAATTTTCAGCCCCCGGTTTTGAAATGCAGTGCTATGATATCCCCGATGAATTTATTGAAAACGGTTGTATCGAGCTTGAAATCAAAGAACCGAAAATCGGCATAATGATAAGTGAAATATTTATAAAAGAAGCATAATAAAAAACGGATTGCAGATCTTTAGTCTGCAGTCCGTTTTCAGATTTTAAAGGTATAAGCTGTTGAATCTCGGGCTGATTTCAAACGTTCCGTCTGAATAAATATCTGTTATTGTAACACCCTGCATCCAGTCTTTTTCGGGCCATGCCTTCTTGTTGTACATTGTATATGTTTCATAGCCGCCACTCTGACTGTAAACAAGGTAAACACCGTCATAGATCGCACAGAAATCATTCACATGGTCGTGACCGCTGAAAACAGCTTGTGTGCTTCCGAGCTTTTTGATAAGGGCAAACATACCGCTGTTTACGGCTGATGAGCCTACTGATTCATAAACTCTGCCGTAAAGAACAGGGCACTTGCCTGAAAAGTGGAATTCACCGTCTTCATCCTGCATTACAACTTCTTCATATTCCTTGAGGGGGATGTGCATATACATAAATGATTTTACATCACCGTAAGCTTTCTGAAGGTTATGTACGCTGTCTTCATACCATTTCATCTGACTCTTTTTAAGGTAGTCATAACAGCCGATTTCAGGGGGAACATTCTGCTCTGCACGGTATTCATCAAGAATATCTCTGCCCGAATCAAACATAAAAAGTGTTTTGAGAAGTTCGTTTTCGCCCTTGAGAATGTTTATGTAATAGTTGCAGAAGCCGAAAAGGTCTTCTCTGCCCTGTCTTGCAAGACAATGGGGAAAGTTCGTCTGGCATTTCATAAGGAGCTCCTTGAAGGGGCCTTTTTCTTCTCTTGCTTCGTGATTGCCGAAAACAAAGCACCAGTAAACACCGACTTCCTCCATAAACTGAGCAAATTCAATTGCATCAAGATGCTGATATTTGCCGAGGATTATGTCACCCGTGAGAACAACAAGGTCAGGTACTGTTGCTCTGATGTGATTCATAAGCATTCCGATGCATTTCTTTCTCAGCGCAGGGTCATCACCGAGATGAAGGTCTGTTGTTGAAAGAATACGGAAGCCCGTGTCAACGATTTTTCCGTTTTTATCTGTTTTTGCAATTGTTACGGATTCTGCATCTTCAGCAATTATTTTTACGTCTGTACCGACTTTTGTAATATCAACAGTTCTGGAAAATCTTGTTTTACCGATGAGACCTCCCGAAATATCGTAAGCTTTTCTGCTTGTTGCAAGTAAAGCTTTGTCTGCTCCTATTCTTAATGCTTCATATATTTTATTCATTGTGATTCTCCTTGCTTACTTTTCAGCACTTCTTAATGTTTTTATGGGGATGCTTCTGTCTTCTGCTTTGAAAACATAGCTCCCTGCAACAATAACATCGGCTCCGTTTTCAGTTACCGTATGAATGGTGTTGCCGTCAATGCCGCCGTCAACCTGAATGTGAAGATCGGGCTTCACTCTGTCTGCTTCTTCACGTATCATTTTTACTTTCGGCATTGTATCGGGCATAAATGACTGACCGCCGAAACCGGGCTCAACAGTCATCACAAGTACCATATAAAGATCTTTGAGATAAGGAAAAACAACTTCAGCGGCAGTTCCGGGTTTTATTGAAATTGCAGGCTTGCAACCGACACTTCTGATTTTTTCAATTGTGGCTTTTATATCTTTTGCCGCTTCAATATGAAATGTTATTATATCCGCACCTGCTGCAGCAAAATCATCGATATAACGTATCGGTTCTTCTATCATAAGGTGAACATCGAAGGGGAGTGATGTCTTTCCTTTAAGGCATTTTATAACGGGTGCACCGAGAGTTATATTCGGAACAAACATACCATCCATAACATCGATGTGAACAAGGTCTGCACCTGCATTTTCAATTGATTTTACTTCCTCTGCAAGACGTGAAAAATCACTTGCAAGAATTGACGGAGAAATGAGCATAAACGTGCCTCCCGTAAAATTTATAAAACTATACTAACATAAATAAAATCACAGGTCAAGTGAATCGCAAAACAAAAGGGTATTGTATCAGAAACGATACAATACCCTGAAATTATTGTTGTTCGTTATTTCCGAAAAAGTCTGTGAAGAACTTGAAGATGTTTTCAAAAAGACTTCTGATTGAATCAAAAAATCTTTCTATAAATCCGGGTTCTTCCCAGTGTGCAAAGAGATTTACATTGTCTGTCATAATAATCTCATCGCCTGCTTTGTAGGTTTCGCCGAGACCGTTGGGTTCTGTTGACCAGTATGCAAATTTAAGGTTCTTTGCGTTTGAATCAGGTGCATCAAGAATAACTGCTGTGCTGTCCTGTTCATAAACGGTTTTGTCGTGTACAAGAGTTGCACCGTTTGCGCCGACATTATATTTTACAAAATATGTATCTGTTTTGTATGCATTCTGAAGGAACGGATATCTTGTTTCAGCATAGTTGCGGATTTCATTGATGTGGTCCGTGTAACGCTTGTTAATCGTTTCAATATCTTTTGTTGTGCCGAGTGTTTCCCAACGGATTGCATTCATTACAAGTGAAGATCTTACAGATTCGGAAGCGTTTCCGATTTCTTCAAGGAAAGTGGGATAATAAGCTTCAAATTCTTCAGCCCATACTTTTTCAACGAGCTTATGGAAATCGTCATGTGAAAATGCCTGAGCTAGAAGTGACTTTCTGTTTTCTGCATGGTTGCCGATAAAGCAGGTCTGAACGTAGAGAAGTTCCGGATCTGCAACGTCGGGCACGTGGTTAATAAGGTCATTCGACTGATGCTGTGAAAGGCTTGAGTCAAAGTCCCATGCGGGGCCTACCGTAAGTTTTCCGCCTACATCCTTGTAAAGGAAGAAACTTGAACTGCAACCGTCAAAGTTTGCTGTGAATTCAAGAAGAATATAGATTCTTGCAAGAGATTCTGCGTCAATATAATCCGAATAATGCTTCCCTTTCATATTGTAGCCTGTATCTGAATAAAGAGCATCTTCAAAATCCTGATAATACTTGCTGATATATTCAACCTGTGCCTTAGATGCATATTCGGGGGTCTTTACAACGATGGACTGACCGATTTTTGTTATGAAGCCTGATGCTTCGTTTACATATCTGTAGATTTTTTCTGTTTCAAGAAGATATCCGCCTGTGATTTCATCGGGATTCTTAGGAATCTGGGCATATTTTATTGAACCGAAATCTTTTGAATTCTGTTTGCCGCCGAGATCGTATTCATCAAGATCTTTTTCGTTGACATCTTCTGTTTCACCTTCAAGGTCATAAATATCGATACGGTTTTCACCTATATCAACCTTTTCCGTGACGAGGTATACACCTGCATATTCACCGTTGAGATAGAGGTTTACCTGATAGCTGTCTGTTGTTGTTGATAAACCGATTGCACGGGCGAAATCAAAACAGAGTTCATTTCTGATAAGTGACGGGTCGCTGGGGTTTGAGAGTAAACACCAGCTTTTATGTTTGCCCATACCGAAAAGGTCAGCTTTTTCATCAAGTTTGATGTTGTAAGGCTTTTTGTCAGCCTTCCATGTGGAGTTGCCTCTGCCCTTTATGGAATCGAGAACACCATCATACTGTACTTCGCCGTCTTTGTTGAGAATAGTGATTTCACCGGGCTCTTTATGTGATTTATCTGCGTGAACAGCAGCCATATTACCTGACTCTGTCGTAAGATAAATTGTACCGATACTGTCAGCGACAAGGAGTTTAAGTTTGTATTCGGTTGCTCCGCAGGTGAGAACAAAATCTGTGCCTTCGGCAAAAACAGAAGTCTTCTCTCCGTTTATAAGCTGTGTACCGTTGCAGAAAACATCAGCATCTGCATTGAACCATACGGTCATATCTGATGTATCTGTGCCTGTGGGAAGGAAAAGATAATAAGTATCTTCTGCCTGATACCATTTTACCGCACCTCGGTCCATAGCGGACTGAGCTGAATCTGCATCAACAGAAAATGTTGTGATGTTTTCTGCCGAAGCTGACACAAGCAGTATTGTTGATAAAATCATAACAGTGATAAGTGTAATAAGGCTTTTTGTGATTTTTTTCATCAACTGACAACTCCGTTCATTATAGTTACTTTAAATATAGCATATAAAACCTTATTATTCAATAGTTTTTTATATATATCCTCAATACCCATCTTTTTCTTCTTGACATTTCAATAAAAAAAATATATTATTATTATGTATACGAATGATTAAATAACAGTATTTCTCAGGGGAAGTTCTGTCGGAGGACAAAGAATGATAAAACCAAAAAAACTGATTGCTCTGTTTATGACGGTAGTTATGTTGATAACGGTTATGTCCTGCGGATTCAGTGCACTTGCAGTTGTTATGTGCGAGACTCAGTTTGTTTATGATTCTGCAGATATGTCATGGCTGAAAGATCTTATATTCAAGGAGAATATGTCATCGGTTGACGGATTGTCACAGCGTAACACGCTTGTGCCGAAGGCTGAATATCCTTACCGTGAAACACCGGAATCCTTTAAAGAAGAAATTGCAAATTATCAGACAGTTTACACACTTGATGAGAATATGGCAAATGCGGCATATCTTTATATGCTTGATCTTGCAAAAGCTTTTGCAGGTCCCGCAACAGAAAACTATTCGGATGATTTCATAAAATCATATCTTGAAAGCATCGGAATTGTTTATCCTGAAAATTCTGAAGACGACGATGAAACAAAAATCGTTGCAAGAGCTCTGTTTTCGATTATTATTTCAGACGAGAATTATAAAGTCAAAAAAGGTACGGGGCTTTATGAAGCGTTTACGGATTATGTTTCTGTTCTTCTTGGCGTAAATGTCGGTTCAATACTTAAATTTGATAACAATACCGAACTCATTGACCTTAATGAATATGTTATTGCGGCCTGTAAATATATGCTTTTCAATTCGGGTTATGATGTCAGTAAAGATACATCCGATGAAGAAGTATTCAGACTTATCGCTATTATGACTATCAGGTCACAGGGAATTTCGATTGACTCGGGAACGGCAACGTTTGAGGAAATTAAAAACAAATATCTGTGTGCTATGATGTGTAAAATCTATGATGTAAGTATTGATACTGTTTCATTTGAAAAAGCTGTGAAAAATGACAGACTTGCATTCTATATACTTCAGCTTATAGGTAAGGAATACGGGCTGACCGTCAGGGATTCTCTTACATACGAACAGGCTTTTGATCTTGTGTGCAAAAATACGGATTTCTTCAATCTTGAAGAAGGCGAGTTTTATGCTGATATATATGAATACGACGTAAAACTCAATTATAAAAGAGATACAATATGGCTTTATCCCCAGACACTCGGCACAACAAGTGAGTCAGACGGTACAAAAGTCAATGTTTTCATAAACGGAAAAGATGTCAGGGAAAATTACTATGTTGATGTAAGTATTGATTCCTCAAAAGAAGTTGTGCCCGTTGTTATAAAAATTGAATTTACGGATGCTTCGGGTGTTATGACTTCTTCGTCATACAGACTGAATGTGTATCAGGGCACAAAGGAGCCTCCTGCGGCAGGAACAATATCCGATTCACTTACGGGTGTGAAGGATGTTGTTGAAGATGTTCTAAAAGACTTAGGGCTTGATTCTTCAATTGCAGGTCTTATTGTGAATATTCCGTTTGAGCTTCCCACACGTCTTCTCGGTATCACATCGCTGATTGTTCCGTCATTCAGCAATCTTCCTTCATTGGGAACAGGGTTGCTTACATATCTTTTCGGATATTCGAAGGATGACGATTCAAATGTCAATACAGACAGTATCGGTGGTGTAGGCGGACTTGATTCCTTCAATTCGTCAGGCAATTCATCACAGAGTATGAATTTCGGTTCGTTGAATATAGGAAATATACAGCTCAATACAAACAACCTCAACTCTGTTATGAAACCTGCTGATTCAATTGTTATTCCCGATAATCAGCTTAATCAGACTCCTCAGATTCAGGATGAAGGTCAGGGTTGGTTTGAAGAGCTTATGAGTGATACAACTGCTGTTATTATTATCTGCGTTGTGTTGCTGCTCACTTTCGGTGTATGCTTTACGCTTTTCATTATGATTCTTAATGAAAAGTCAGCAAGAGATAAAATAAAAAAGAGAAACGACTGAAAAAACGTTTCTGAAAATAAAAGATAATAACGGAACTTAAATAAACGGTTCTTTCAATTCTTTTTCAATGTTTCTGCGTTATATTCTCAGCACGGAAACAAAAAACCGTTTATTTTTATTCCGATAAACGGAGAGGATTAAAATGGCAAACGAAAAAATTATGATTGTAGATGATGATGTTAATATATGTGAACTCATCAGACTGTATCTTGAAAAGGAAAAGTATTCGGTAATTATCGTGAATGATGGTCTTGAAGCTGTCAGCACATATGCCGAAATGAAACCTGACCTTGTTTTGCTTGATATTATGCTTCCCGGTCTTGACGGCTGGCAGGTATGCAGAAAAATCCGCAGCACATCAAATGTGCCCATCATTATGCTTTCAGCAAAGGGTGAAACATTTGATAAGGTTCTCGGTCTTGAACTCGGTGCAGATGATTACATTGTAAAGCCTTTTGAAACAAAGGAAGTTCTTGCAAGAATCAAGGCTGTTCTCAGAAGATCGGTTACATCAGCAGTCGAACAGATTAAAGAAGTTCATTTTGACAAACTCTCCATCAACCTCACAAATTATGAACTCAAAGTCAATGGTACACAGGTAGACACTCCTCCCAAAGAGCTTGAACTCATTTTCCACCTTGCAAGCAACCCAAACAGAGTTTTTACAAGAGATCAGCTTCTTGATGAAGTATGGGGCTTTGATTACTATGGCGACTCAAGAACTGTTGACGTTCACGTAAAGCGACTCAGGGAAAAGCTTGAAGGCGTTTCTGAAAAATGGGAGCTCAAAACTGTGTGGAGTGTAGGCTATAAATTTGAAACAAAAGACTGATTATGGCTGAATCAAAGAAAAATAGAAGACGAAGCGGTCTTTTTGTAAAGTATTTTGCTTTTTTTCTTGCTGTTGAACTTATAAGTCTTTCCGTTTTCGGCGGTGTTCTGCTTTATTTCATTTCTTATACATGGGAAGACGAGCAGAAACAGAAGCTGTTTGAATATTCGGAAAATATTGCTGAAGTATACGGAGCTTATATTGATTCTGATGAGAATAGCAGACAGATGTCATTTTCCGGTCTGTGTTATTCGGTTGCAGGTCTTGCCGAAACGGAAAAAGCGGATATATTTATTGTCAGTACGCAAGGTGATGTTGTTTTCTGTAATCACGAAGCAACAGCTTCAAACGGAAAACCGGAAGAATATACCTGCAACAAACATTTTCAGATGGTTATTCCCGGAGAAGTGCTTGTCGGTATTGCTACAGACGGTATGATGGCTACAAGAAGTGACCTCAGCGGTGTTTATGAAATAGAAAACTTTATTTCGGCAACAGTTATAAACGGCAACAGCGAAGAGCCTGACAGCATTGTGTTTGTTGTCCAGAGTCCCGAAGCAGGTCTTACACCTTACAGGAATAACTTCCTGAGAATTTATATCCCTGCTGCCGTACTTATGATGGTTCTTACAAGCCTTATTATTTATATTTCTACATATAATATAACAAAACCTCTCAGAGAAATGTCTGAAGCTACAAAACGTTATTCTCAGGGTGATTTCTCTTACAGGATAAAACGCAATAACCGTAATACGGTCAGGGAATTTGATGAACTTTCAGCTGCAATGAATTCAATGGCTGAAAATCTTGAACAGCTTGAAAATTCAAGAACTCAGTTCGTTGCAAATGTTTCACACGAGCTGAAAACACCTATGACAACAATCGGAGGCTTTATTGACGGTATTCTTGACGGTACCATTGATTCCGAGCATCAGAATCAGTATCTTACAATAGTTTCCGAAGAAGTAAAACGTTTGTCCCGTCTTGTTGTTTCAATGCTCAATATGTCCAAGATGGAAGCGGGCGAAATGCGTATAAAACCGAAGCGTTTTAATCTTACTCAGCAGATTATCGGTATTTTTATGTCATTTGAGCAGAAAATAGATGATAGGAAAATCGATATAAAAGGTCTTGAAAGTCTCAGGAACTGTTATATTGAAGCTGACCCCGATATGCTCAGTCAGGTTTTCTATAATCTTGTTGATAATGCGGTCAAATTCACACCTCGTGACGGTGAAATCCTTTCATCGCTGATTGATGACGGGGAATATGTTACGGTTAAAATACGAAATACGGGTAAAGGTATAAGAAGTGAAGATATTGACCACGTATTTGAACGATTTTATAAAGGTGACAAATCGAGAAGTCTTGATGTGAAAAGTGCAGGTCTCGGTCTGTTTATTGTTAAAAATATTGTCAGTCTGCACGGCGGTGAAATTACCGTTGACAGCGTATATGATAAATACACGGAATTTACGGTTAAACTTAAAATCAAACTTATAGGATGATTGTTTAGTCGTATGCTCCGTTCGTAATATTTATTTCGGAGGAACCAAAATGGATGACCAGATTTTCGGCGGCGCTCCCGTTGAACCCAATGAACCCAAAAACGAGGAACCGCTTGTTCCGGAAACAAATGAAACAGAACAGGTCAATGAAGAAGTTACAGAACCTGTTGCCGAACAGCACAACGAACCTGTTGAATCAGAGCATGTGAATACACAGCCTGAAAATGCAGGGGAGTATCATTACAACAGACACCAGTATAATCAGCAGTTTGGCGGTTTCAATAATAATTCTCAGAATTATAATCAGCCTCAGTATAATTACAATAATTATTCACAGCCTCAGAATAATATGAACGGCTACGGATATAATCAGCCGAATCAGAATTATACGCAGCAGCCCGGTTATTCACAGTTCAATAATGAGAACAAACCGCCCAGAAAGAAAAATGCAGGTATGAAAGTGTTTGTTGGCATTATTATTGCAATTGTTGTGCTCTCTGTTGCACTTGTGGTTGCAGTGTTCTCAGGTGACGGTAATATCATAACTCCTTCAGATAAGGAATCTGTAAGCGGTTCTGTTGATAACAATAAACACGAAATTGATAATGTAGGCAGTATTGACCTCAGCGACAGCTCAAACAAAATGGGTGATGCTGTTACTGTTGCAAATGTTGCCAAAAAATTCAATGTAGGTATTCTTGTTTATGCAAAGAATCAGCTTTATACAGAGGGCTCGGGTGTAATACTCAAAGAGGATTCCGACGGTAAGTACACATACATTGTAACCTGTGCACACGTTGTGAATTACAGCGGTGTTGCTCTGTCCGTTCTTATGGAGGACGGTACCGAATATCCTGCAGACCTTGTAGGTATGGATTCAAGAACAGATCTTGCAGTTGTAAGAATTGAAGCAAAAGATCTTCCCAAGGCAGAAGTTGCAGATTCAGATGCACTCGTTGTCGGTCAGACAGTTTATGCAATCGGTAATCCCGGCGGTTCCGAATTCTTCGGTTCTGTTACAAACGGTATTATTTCTGCAATTGACAGACCTGTAAGTTCAAGCACAGGTTACGAAATGGAATGCATCCAGCACACATCTGCAATCAACCCCGGTAACTCAGGCGGTGCTCTTGTTAACGGTGAAGGCAAACTTATCGGTATAAATTCAATGAAGATTGCATCAACAGAATATGAGGGAATGGGCTTTTCGGTTCCTTCTTCTGTTATGATTGATGTTTTCAATTCAATTATTGAAAACGGTTATGTTGCAGGCAGAGCAAAGCTCGGCATTCAGTATGCTACTCCTTCAAATTACAGCCAGACTTATTCAATGTATGTCCAGATGAAGGGACTTCCCTCAGGCACTATCGTTATTGCATCAGTAAGTGAAGACAGTGACCTTGCGGATAAGGATGTAAAAGAAGGCGATATGATTATTGCTGTAAACGGCAAGGAAATGAAGACTCCCGATATGCTTTCTGAAATGATTGAAGATATGTCAGCAGGAGATAGTCTTACACTCACAATTGTAAGAGTCAATACCGATGACTGGTCACAGACTGAAAGAGATATCACGGTTAAACTTGTTGAAGATACAGGGGTTGCAAATACCCAGGCTCCGCAGGAAAACACTCCCTCTCAGGGCAGCGGTAATCCTTACGGTGACCAGTATCAGGACTGGTATGATTTCTACAGAGAGTTCTTCGGATATTAATTGATAAAAAATTATGGAGCCGTTCATTGAACGGCTCCTGTTGTTTATACAAACAATAATTTGTCGAGGTCTTTTATTGTAGGAATTGTAACTATTGTAGGGACCAGCCCGACATCGGTCCGTTGTTTCATCAAAGATGAAACGGGGAACCCCCGGCGAGGGTTCCCCACGCAAAAACAGTCACACCGGACTGTTTTTGCTCCCCTCCTGCGCTTTTTAAGGAAAAAGAGTTTCGCACTCTGCGGAGTGCGACAAAGGGCGTTGCCCTTTTGAATCCCACGAGCTTTTGTAAAAGCTCGACCAAAACTTTTATGTTTTTTCATCCCGACAAATTCTGCTTTACACAAAAAAGCTGTCTCCACCCGAGACAGCTTTTATCATTATACTGTTGTCTGACAAAGAACATCCGTATCCGCATAGTTTTCGCTCTGTTTTATTGTCTTTACGGCATCAAGCCAGGGTTTTACAACTGAATAACAAAGTGCGTTTTCTTTATTTGCGGCTCTTACGAGAGCTTTTGCATCGTTATAAGCTTTACGGCATACTGCAACGGCATTCTTGTGCACAGCAATATTTTCACCGTTTTCTTTTGCCTTTTTCATTGAATCAAGAGCAGCTCTAAGAGCAACTTCTGCCTTGTATTCATCGTCACAGAGTTTTTCAATTACAGAATCATCAAACAGCTTCACACCGTCGGGGAAATATCTTGACGCCGCCTTTTTTGCATATTTCAGGTCACGGAAAATCTTCTTTGCATATTTTTTCATTTCCTTGTCACCTGAAAGCAAATTAATTTCAGATGCTGAAATTATATCTTCATCAAGATAATTTTCAATGGTGCATGATGCAATTCTTCGTGCGATTTCAAGCTCGAACTTACCCTGAGCAGTTTCATATTTTGAAAGCTCTTCCATTATATATTTTGCAGTTTCAATCTCTGCATTGAGTTCTCTTTCTTCTTTTGACTTTCCTGCTGTTTTTTCTTTGATTGAATTATTTTTTGCATTCTCAATAAAAGCAACTGCTTCGTCAAGGGCTTCTTTTGTAAGTGAGCCTGTTTCACGGTCTTCAAATACTGCTCTGATTTTGAGAATACGAATAATTGCCTGCTGTCTTGTTTCCGTGAAATCATAGAAAAACAGAGGAATAACGTTAAGCACAGCACCTACAATTGATGCAACAATCAGGACTGAACTGATATTCACAAAATAATCGTGATTAAAAAGAACATCATAAACATTATTTGCGCTGTAACCGAGAGAAACTGCAGTTTCTTTGTTAAGTCCTACGCTGTTATAGATAAACGGAAGAACACTTCCCGTTACCATACTTATAACGTTACCGATAAGTCCCACAGCGGCAAACATACCGTCAATTCTTTCACCCGAAATATACTGCTGATAATCCCTTATATCGGCATTGATACTCGGTGTTATAAGATGACCGAGTGAAGTTATAAACTGATTGAAGAATGAGCAGAAAAGAAGCATCCATATTATATGAGGAGTACCTGTCATTCTTACAACAGGGAGCATTATTGCAATAAGACCGATATTGAGAACATTTGATATAACAATAATCTTCTTTTTGCCGAATCGTCTTATAAAGAAGGGGGCCACTATATTAGGCCACAGCGATGCATTACCTGCAATAGCCGTGATTACAGCATACTGACCTGCAGAGCAGGCTTTCTGATAATGATACATCCAACCCATAATACTTCCGAAAGCACCTTCAAGGAAGCCCATCCAACCTGCGAGTGAAATAATCCAGAAATATTTGTTTGATGCAACTGCACGGAAAGCATCTGAAAAACGCACCTGAATAATATGCTTTTTAGGTCTTACAATCTTTTCTTCGGTGTTCACATAAACAAGAACCGAAATGAGAAATCCCACAATAAGAAGGGGCGGAAAAACAACTCTGTAAACTCTCATATCATAAAGAGTGTCCTGACCTGTGATCCAGCGTGCAACAATGGGGAAAAATATATTTGCAATTGAAGGTGAAAGATTTTCAACTATACAACGGATTGAAAGCACGTCAGAACGCTCAATTGAATTGGGAGAAAGAACATTTATAAGGCTTTCATACGCATCAATTGTGAAATTGAAGAAGAATTGGAAACCGATATTGCAAAGAAGCACCCAGAAGCATTTTGCCGCAAGGGTCATTGTGTCATACGGAAGTATCATCATAAATATGCCGATAAGTACGGTGGGAATACCCATTGAAAGGATATACGGACGATATTTGCCCTTCATACTGCGGCAGTTGTCTATCATATGAGCTCTTATGCCTGTAAGTGGGAAAGATGCAATCATACTGAGTATATAAAGGACATAAAGCGTCTGAGCATCAATACCGATTGTGTTACCCAGCAACGTATTCGTTGTTGAAATAATCATCTGATTGATACAATGAGCAATAAGTCTTACACCGATACCACCCACTGAAAGAGAAGTTATCTCTTTTATACTCATATATCTGCCTTCGGGAGGCGTTTTCCAGTTATTTCTGAATAGATTCAGAATACTGAGTATTTTAGCTTTCATAATAACACAACCTTAATTCCCGTTGATTATTGTGGTAACGCTCTTTTTCGGGATTATAATATTCTTACTGTCTGACTCACTTTCAGCAAGATTATGTGTTTCGTCTGTCAGAACAAGTTTTACTTTTTCATTGAAGCCGCAGATTGAAACAGTTTTTTCCGTTTCCGTATCATTGATAACAATAACAACAGTTTTTCCGTCTTTTTCGAATGCAAGGATTTTAAGCTCCTTATCATCACAGGAAACACCGGTTTTTTCGGCACCGTAAGGAATATATTTTGAGAAATTACCCGTTACATAGTAACGCTTTGTCATTTCAAAAGTTTTGTCATCAAGATTTATGTAAATGAGTCCGTCGCAGTAATCAACTTCCGAAACTGCAATCCAATGCTGCCATGAGCTGACATTCAGTATATTTATATCATTGTAAATGACATCAGCCATAACAAGAGCCGAGTTCATTGTTCTATCTCTTCCGCCCTGCATATGGCACCATTCGCTCATTTTTACGGGGAGGTCAGGGTATGTTCTGTCAAGCCATTTTCTGTATCTTTTAAGGAATGCAAGTCTACTGAAAAAGCCTTTTTCGGGAGCTTTGAGGAAATATGAATGAACATCAACAGAATCAATTCTGTTTCTGACTTCTTCGTATTTCATAAGCTGTCTTGTGAATGATTTATTGAACCATCTTATATCGCCGGATTCAAGTCCTGAAAGTTTTACATCTGCAAGAGAAGGATAATTTTCCATTTCTTCTGCAATAACACGCATCACTTTGCCTGCAGATGATGGTGAATAATGACAGCCTTCCTGACCGCCGTTCCATATCCAGATGGGCTCATTAATCGGAGAAAGATATTTTACGGGAAGCCCTTCTGAAACAAAATACGCTGTAACATCAAGACAGTATTTTGCAAAAGCCTTATATTTGCTTTTATCAAGATTTTCACGCATTATCTGTTTTTTCCCGAGATGTGACCAACCGTTTTTTGTAAGCCTTTCAACAGGTGAATTCACAAAAAGAATGATTTCATCGGCGCCGTCTTCAGCAGCTTTTTTCATCATATAGACAGCGTTTGCATCACGGGTGAAATCATACTTTCCTTCCCCCGCATCAAAACTCTCTGTTCTTCTTAAAATATTGCCTATATCACCGTTACCTGAGTGAAGTGAACCTGCACCGATATTGTAACGGTAAGTTCTCAGTCCGATGCCTTTATCCTTGCTGTAAAGAAGCTGAGAAATCCTGTCACGCACTTCCATTGAGCTTTCTTCATCAATATGACGCCATCCGCCTACTTCCTGCGCCCACCACGCACCGCTTGCGCCGAAGCCTTCGAATTTACCTTTTTTATCGGTGTAATCAAGTCTGATTTCCATTTTATTTTTCTCCAATAGATTTATAATTTATATAATACATTAAAAACATTATTATTTCAAGCTAAAAATAAAACTTATATATAAAATAAAAGTATTGTAAATCATTTATCATTTATGATATAATTATTATATATTTTTATTTTTTGGAAGTGACCCCCTTGACAGGAATCAGAAACGCAAAAAGAATAGTTTTCAAAGTGGGAACATCAACTCTCACCTATTCAAACGGAAAAACAAATATCAGAAGAATGGCAAAGCTTGTTTCAATTCTTTCAGACCTTCATAACGAAGGCAGAGAAATTGTTCTTGTTACATCAGGCGCTATAGGTGTAGGTGTAGGCAAACTCGGTCTCAAAGAAAGACCCAAAGACACTCCCGGCAGACAGGCAGCAGCCTGTATCGGGCAGTGCGAACTGATGTTTATGTATGACAAATTCTTCTCGGAATATTCACACACAATAGGTCAGCTTCTTATCACAAAGAGTGACGTTGAAAACGATGAAAGAAGAAGCAACCTCATTAATGCATTCAACACTATGCTTAAATACGGTGCAATCCCGATTGTCAATGAAAATGACTCTGTTGCAGTTGAAGAAATTGTTTACGGTGATAATGACAGCCTTTCAGCAATTGTGGCAAAACTTATAAATGCAGATGCGCTTGTAATTCTTACAGATATAGACGGTCTTTTTGATGCAAACCCTCAGGAAGATCTGAATGCAAGACTTATTCCTTTTGTTGATGAAATAACACCCGAAATCAAGGCTCTTGCAGGCGATGCAGGATCAAACAGAGGTACAGGCGGAATGATAACAAAGCTCAATGCCGCAGAAATTGCAACAGAAGCAGGAATTGATACCGTTATTATGAGCGGAACAGACCCGAGCGAAATTTACAAGCTCATTGACGGGCATCAGACAGGCACATATTTCCGTGGAAAAAGGTGATTCACTATGACAGATAACATATATCTTCAGGATATAGGACAAAAAGCAAAGACTGCCTCAAAACAACTTTCCGTTGCTTCTTCGGAAGCCAAAAACAAAGCTCTTGATGCTATAGCACAGGCGCTTACGGAAAATGCAGAAACAATTATTGCAGAAAACAGAAAAGACCTTTCAGCGGGCAAAGAAAACGGTCTTTCAGATGCGATGCTTGACAGACTTATGCTCGATAACGGAAGAATAATAAAAATTGCATCTGCTATCCGTGAAATAATTGCACTTGATGACCCCGTAGGCAAAACAATTTCGGGCACAAAACGTCCCAACGGACTTATGATTTCAAAAGTTACGGTACCCCTCGGAGTAATTGCCGTAATTTTTGAAGCAAGACCGAATGTTACAGCCGATGCGGCGGCACTCTGCCTGAAATCAGGAAACACAGTTATTTTAAGAGGCGGTAAAGAAGCTATAAATTCAAATATGGCTATGGCACGTGTTATGCGTGAAGCTATAGAAAAATCCGGTCTTCCCGCCGACTGTATTCAGCTTATTGAAAAAACTGACAGAGAAACGGCCGCTGACCTTATGAAACTCAATGAATATGTTGACGTGCTTATTCCCCGAGGAGGAAAAGGGCTTATTCAGTCAGTAGTGAATAATTCAACAGTACCCGTTATAAGAACGGGGGAAGGCAACTGCCACATTTATGTTGACAAGGATGCGGACATTGATATGGCTGCTGAAATTATCTTCAATGCAAAAGCATCAAGAGTTTCTGTGTGCAACGCCTGTGAAACACTTCTTGTTCATAAAGACATTGCAGAATTTGCACTAATAGCAATAAAAGAACAGCTTGATAAAAAGAATGTCACAATAATCGGTGACGAAAAGGTGCAGGCTATTCTTCCCGATGTTATACCTGCAACGGAAGAAGACTGGGGCACTGAATATCTTGACTATAAACTTGCAGTAAAAGTTGTGGATGACATAGATGAAGCAATTTCACACATTGCAAAATACAGCACAGACCACAGCGAAAGCATTATTACAAAGAATTATGAAGCTGCAGAAAAATTCATAAACGAAGTCAACTCTTCTGCTGTTTATATCAACGCAAGCACTCGTTTTACCGACGGCGGCGAATTCGGTTTCGGTGCAGAAATCGGCATTTCAAACCAGAAGCTTCACGTAAGAGGTCCCGTAGGGCTTCCCGAACTCACTTCTTACAAATACGTAATCAGAGGAAACGGTCAGGTGAGATAATGGACGAAGAAAAAAAAGAATTACCGGATATTGAGATAAAAGCTGAAAAATCGTTTTTCTCCTTCAGCGAAAAAGACTCTCCTTCTGAAGATTTACCTGTTGTGACACAAAAAGAACCTTCGAAAAAAGAGCTTAAAAAGAAAGAAAAAGATTTGCTCAGAGCAGAAAGAAAAAAGAAATATCCTGACAAACTTTCTTTTCTGCTGGGACTTATAGTTCTTATTTTTGCCGTTATAGGAATAGTGTTGACAGTATGGAACAGCGTCCGTTACATCGGTGAAACAACAGACTCAGGCACAAAATATGCACAGTACAACAATTTCCTTACTCCCGTTGCAGCCGTTGACCCCGACACATTCGATGACATTACTGCGGCATCAACAGATGATCTTCTCAATGCTGCAATATGGTCAATCCTGAATATGGAAACCACTCCCGACACATATTCTTATTCAGGCGGATATATGCTTATCCCGTCAGCTGATGTAGGAAATGCATATGTTTCAATGTTCGGCCCCGAAACACTCGGCTCACTTACTCACACAACAGTTCAGGGTTACAACTGCACATTTGAATATGACAAAACGGCTGATGTTTATAAAATTCCCGTTACAACAATTATGCCTGTATATACTCCTCAGGTAACAGCCGTTAAAAAATCGGGTACAGCTCTTGTTATAACCGTAAATTACCTTCCCGCTGAAAGCTGGGCACAGGATGATGAAGGCAATATGACAACACCTGCCCCTGACAAAGTTATGAAAATAACTTTAAGAGAACTTCAGGGCAGTTATTATATCAGCGCTGTTCAGACTGTTTCTTCAACCGTTCCCGAAGTGATTGTTGTTGAAGGAACAACAAAGCCTGAACAGGTATCGTTGATTCAGCCCGAAACCACAACAAACAGAGTTTCTTCCGTTAAAACAACTCTCGGCGGAAGATAAAATGAGGTATATTTATATGACTGAAGAAAAAACACTTCCTGTTACGGAAGAACAGAACGCTGCTCCAAAAAAAGAATCTTCACGAAAAAAAACACTTGCAAAAGTTCTTATAGGTGTTGTTGCAGTTATCCTTGTTTTTTTAATCACAACATCAGTTATCACTACAGTAGGTTTTAACTCAAACCTTAAAAAGATCGCAAATTTTGAAAAAGCAGACAGCGCTGTTTTGTCAATTGATAATTACGATGACGGATGCTGGAATATCCATACAGACAAAGAACTCAAAGTTATGCAACTTACAGATGTGCATCTCGGCGGAGGCTGGATGTCAGCATCAAAAGACCTCAAGGCTCTCAATGCCGTTGCCTCAATGATTAAAGCTGAAAACCCTGACCTTGTTATTGTTACGGGTGACCTTGCCTATCCCATTTATATGCAGGCAGGCACAACAAACAACAAATCGGGAAGCGTCCTTTTTGCAGAGCTTATGGAACAGCTCGGTGTTTACTGGACAATGAGTTTCGGCAACCACGATGTTGAAGCAAACTCACGTTATTCAAAAGATGACCTTCTTGAAATATATTCTCAGTATCCTCACTGTCTGTTTCAGAAAGGCCCCGATAATATTGACGGCAGAGGCAACCAGATTATAAACATCGTAAACAAAGATAACATCATAACACGTTCATTTATTCTTCTTGATTCACACGCATATGCTGAAGACCACATTCCTGTTATCAGCTCAAGTTATGATAACATTCATCCCAATCAGATAAAGTGGTATAAAGAAGTTGTAAAACAGCTTAACGAGAAGAATGAAGAAACACTTTCAACCCTCAATGCTTCAATTGCAACGGAATATGCAAATAAAATGCCCGAAATAAAAACTTCACTCTTTTTCCATATTCCGCTTACAGAATATGCTGATGCGTGGAAAGAATACGCAGACAATGAATTCAAAGATACCGAAAACGTAAAATACTATTACGGCACACTCGATGAGGAAGTATGCTGTGCATCAGCTGATGACGAAATGTTTGAAACCATTCTTGAAACAGGCAGCACAGACAGTATTTTCTGCGGTCATGACCATGTGAATACATTCTCTGTTGATTACAAGGGTGTAAGACTTACATACGGTATGAGTATTGACTACCTTGCATATATCGGAATCAGCAAGGACGGAGCTCAGAGAGGATGTACAATAATAACATATAATCCCGACGGAACATTCACCTGCAAGGCCGAGAATTACTATCAGGATAAATATGTTACATACTACGAAAAAGAAAATGTAGAAATGTAATCTTATGTGTAATATTCATGTATAATTCCTGCTTAAATTGTTTACAATTAGTTAATAATTCTGTACAATGACTATAAAAGGAATTCTATATAATAACTGACATAGCAAGTGAAAAATTCCTTTTCATTTTATTTTCTCTTCCCCGAAAAAGCTGTGGTTTATTCCGCAGCTTTTTCATTTTGTATAAACAAAAAAACGGATTGCAAACGCCGAGCTCCCACAAGGCAGTTTTTCTTTAAAATGTGAACTTACGGCACAATAATGCGTTAAAACCCACCGATACGCGATAGCGTTATCGATGGGTTTTGCCTTTTCTTGTACACGCAATTTCGCATTTTAAAGTGCTTCGCAGTTTCGTAGAAATGCAAAATTGCTTGAATTGAAGCCAAAAATGCAGCAAGGCTGACGCCTTGCGAGGCTTTTGGCAATAATACAAGGAATTTTGTTCGAGAAACAAAAACTTCCTTATGGGAACTCGGCGCACGCTGCAATCCGTAATTTTTTCGCTTATTGCGACTGTTTTATATTTTTACACTCCAGCCTTCGGGACCTTCAATCTTGCCCCACTGGATGCCTGTAAGTGTATCGTAAAGCTTCTGAGAAACTGCACCGATTTCACCGTTGTTGATTGTCATAATCTTATCGCCCCACTTGAGTTCGCCGATGGGAGAAATAACAGCTGCTGTACCGCTTCCGAATGCTTCGAGAAGTCTGCCTTCGTCATAAGCCTTTGCGAGTTCATCAATTGAAAGTCTTCTCTCTGAAACGTTCATACCCCATGACTTCATGATTTCGATACATGACATTCTTGTGATACCGCTGAGGATTGCACCCTGGAAGTCAGGAGTAACAACTTCACCGTCAAGCACGAAGAATACGTTCATAGCGCCTACTTCTTCGATATACTTTCTTTCAACACCGTCAAGCCAGAGAACCTGCGCATAGCCGACTTTGTCTGCATCATCCTGAGCCTTGAGACCTGCAGCATAGTTACCGCCTGTCTTTGCCATACCCATACCGCCCTTGACAGCACGGACATATTTATTTTCAACATAAATCTTAACGGGGTTAAGTCCTTCGGGATAATAAGCACCTACAGGTGAAAGGATAATAACGAAAAGAAGATGCTTTGCTGCATGAACACCGAGATGAGGATCAACTGCAAAGATGAAAGGACGGATGTATAATGATGTTCCTTCTGCTGAAGGGATCCAGTCTTCATCAACCTTTACAAGAGCCTTGATTGCTTCAACAGCAAACTCTTCATCAATCTGAGGAATGCAAAGACGTTCATTTGAAATGTTGAGTCTTGCCATATTTCTGTCAGGTCTGAAAAGTCTGATGTCGCCGTTTTCGCAACGGTAAGCTTTAAGACCTTCAAAAACTTCCTGACCGTAATGAAGACACATAGCAGCAGGATCAAGCTCAATGGGGCCGTAAGGAACGATTCTTGCATCGTGCCAACCCTGACCTTCATCATAGTTCATAATAAACATATGGTCTGTATAATAATTACCGAAACCGAGTTTGCTTTCATCAGCAGGTTTCACTTTGGGATTGAGTGTTTTTTCAATTCTGATTTCCATTTTTTCTACCTCTCAAAAAATAAATGCTGATACTCATTTTAGTATCAGCATTCAAAAAAGTCAAGTATGAATTCAATTATTTTTTCTTCATTACAAAGAAAATTACAATTGCAACGATAACTGCAATAGTTGCAACAGATAAAACAACCAGAACGGCAACAGTTGAAGTGCTCATAGCATCATCAACAGCAACCTGAGGAGCTGTTGTACCGGGAGTTGTGACACCTGCGCCTACGATATCAGCAGCTGTCGTTGATTCGGGAGCTTTTGTTGAGGGAGCCTTAGTTGTAAGCTGAGGAACACCTACTGCATTTGTGCCCTGAACAGGATTGGGATTTGCAATAATTATGTTCGGTGAACCGCCCTGAACTGCAGGTTTTGTTGTTGCAGTGTTTGAGCCGTCAGATGTTCCGAGACCGCCATTGATAACATCATTTATCATATCGGAACCACTGGAAATTGCATCTTCCATAAGACCTAAAAGATCATCAGCTGCAAGGTTATTGCCAAGGCCACCTATTATCTGACCGATATCGGTTTCACCGAGACTGCCGAAATCAATATCACCTAAACCTGCACTTTCGAGAATATCTGAAATTGAATTCTGAGTTGCACCGTCTGACGAATTGAACTGATTCTGCAGTTCTTCAAGTCTTTGTTCAAGACTGTCCTGAATTGTTTCTGCATAAGAATTAAATGTCAGTGAAAAAATACATATCACTGTAAAAAAGATTGCCGCAATTTTCTTAACAGCAGCAAATTTCATTTCTCTTCACCCTTAAATATAGTTATATTATCAGTAATGTATATTTTACTACATAATGAATAAAAAGTCAAACAAATTATTACTTTTGTAAGAAATTCCAAATTATTTTTTTTATTGTTCTTTTTTGTGTCATAGACAACGAACAGACAGTTTGAAAAGTAATTAATTTTTTGTTTAATTTTTATTCATTCTATTGACATCTTTTTCATTATATGTTATAAATTAACTATAAAAGACAGAAAATGCTTTTCTGTTGAATATCATAATTCAGCTATAGAATATCAATTATTTCATTATTCAGATTTCATCTAACGTTTTTCATAATATACTCCTTCAAAAGGACAATACCCGTTTCGACGGGTATTGTTCTTTTTTTGCTGTAATGCGTTAATTTCTTTTCAGAGGGCATACTTTATATAGCGGAGGTGTTTTTATGTGCGGAATTATCGCATATTCGGGGAACGAAAATGCAGGTGATATCATAATAAACGGTTTACAGGCACTTGAATACAGAGGATATGATTCAGCAGGAATGACTGTTTTTACAAAAGAAAAACCGCTTACTATAAAAACGGCGGGACGTGTTTTACAGCTGAAAGAAAAGGCTGTTAATATTGCTGAAAAATCATTCTGCGGAATAGGACATACAAGATGGGCAACACACGGAAAACCGTCTGAAACAAATGCTCATCCGCATACAACAGAGCTTCTTTCCGTTGTTCATAACGGCATTATTGAAAATTATTCAGAACTCAGGGAAAAGCTTTCAAAAGACGGTTACAGTTTCACATCTGAAACTGATACAGAGGTTGCAGCAAGGCTTATTCATCATAATTTCAGAGAAACTCAAAACCCCGTTGAAGCTATTATTAAATCAACAGCTGAATTCAGAGGCTCATATGCCTTATGTATAATTTTTAATTCAGTTCCCGACCACGTATTTGCCGTAAGAAAAGACAGCCCTCTTATTCTCGGAAAAAGTAAAAGCGGGCATTTTATTGCTTCTGATATTTCTGCTTTTTCCGATTATGCAGACACATTTTACAGAATGGCTGACGGTGAAATTTCAGAAATTTCAAAAAGTGATATAAAACTTTACACAGACAATGGTGAGCTGAAAGAAATCATCTGGAATAAAAATACTGAAAGCGATACACAGATGAATATCTCTTCCGTTTTTAAGAATTTTATGTTAAAAGAAATAAATGAAGAGCCCGATGCGGTAAAAAGGACATTTTTGTCTTTAACAAAAGATTCACTCCCCTGTTTTTCCGATATAATACCTGAAAATTTATTAAAAACAGTTAAAAGAATTCACATAACAGCCTGCGGAACGGCTTATCATGCAGGGCTTACAGGAAAATATTATATTGAAAAACTCTCACGTATTCCCTGCAACGTTGAAACGGCAGGTGAATTCAGATATTCTGACCCGATAACCGATAAAAACGATATTGTTATAATAATTTCACAATCGGGAGAAACTGCAGATTCACTCGCAGCTCTCAGACTTATGAAAGAAAGAGGGATACCTGTAATTTCAATTGTAAACAGTGTCGGGTCTTCGATTGAAGCCGAATCTGATTACACTATTAGAACATCTGCAGGGCGTGAAGTTTCGGTAGCTTCAACAAAAGCATTTTCTGTTCAGATAACAGCACTACTGCTTTTTGCGTGTGAACTTGCAGTCAAAAAAAATAAAATCACAGAAGACGAATGCAGGAAAATTTCGGCGCAGATAAATAAAACTTATTCTTATGACATACAGGAAGTGATATCCTGCAGCAAAAGCATCAGAAATGCTGCAGAAGTGCTCTCAGAAAGCGATGAAGTCTTTTTTATAGGCAGAAGTTATGACAGTTATCTTGCCACAGAAGCCTCTCTGAAGCTCAAAGAGATAACGTATATCAATTCTCAGGCTTATCCTGCCGCAGAGCTCAAACACGGCACAATTTCGCTGATTGAACAGAACACTCCCGTTATTGCAATTGCTACAAACACAATGTTTTTCGATAAAATGAGAAGCAACATTGAAGAAGTCAGATCAAGAGGTGCATTTATTATTTCTGTCTGCCCTTGTGATGCCGATATAATCAAAGAAGTATCTGATATATCGATAACAATTCCTGCAGCTGAAAAGCTTGTGTATCCTTTTACAACAGCTGCTGCAATTCAGCTTCTTGCATATTATACGGCTGAAATTATGGGCAGGGATATTGACAAACCGAGAAATCTTGCAAAATCAGTTACCGTAGAATAATACTTGCAAAAATGCCGCCGTTATGGTAAACTGTTGTCGGGTGATTTTATGCACATTCAGGAATCAGGCGAAATGTATCTTGAAACTATACTTGTTTTATCAGAAAAGCTCAATTTTGTGCGTTCGGTTGACATATGTGAGCATATGGGATATTCTAAACCGAGCGTAAGCCGTGCCGTAGGTCTGCTGAAAAACGGCGGATTTATTACAGTTGATAATAACGGTCATATCACACTTACAAATTTAGGTAAAGAACACGCAGAAAAAATACTTGAAAGACATACTGTTTTATCAAAACTTCTTATTTCCATAGGAATAAGCAAAGAAACGGCAAGTGAGGATGCGTG
This sequence comes from Clostridia bacterium, assembly GCA_017549285.1. Taxonomy (GTDB): domain Bacteria; phylum Bacillota; class Clostridia; order Oscillospirales; family Acutalibacteraceae; genus UBA1081. Next base: position 54,030 of record JAFYVE010000029.1, on the reverse strand, counting down.
TAAAATTGAGCACGTTATAAGTGATGAAACATTCAATGCCTTAAAAAAATTAGTTAAAGACTGAAAAATTTACGGAGCAGAATTTTATTTTCTGCTCCGTTTTATTTTAAGGACTATTTACCGAGTTTGAACATCACCCTGAGTATTCCTTTAAGGAATGCGGGACTTTCAAATACAAGAATTTTCATAAAGAAGTTCCTCCCCTCATTTATTCATAAGTGATATACCAGCGGCAATAAGAGTCAACGCAAGTATCACTATCATCCATTCTGAGGGGAAAATGCATACAACAATTATTCCGACACCGAGAAACACAAAAGCGCATCCTGCAGTAAGCAGTCCCTTTGAATTTCTTCGTTTCATAATAAAACCTCCCCGTAATGAATGTTCATCACATTATACGGAGAGGAGTATTTTTTTGTGCATGTACAAGGCGGGATTTATCGGGGTGCTCTCAATAAATTATTATTTATTTTCCCATTCCTTATAATCTTTCACTTCATCATACATCATTTTATAGCTGTCATAACGTGAAACCGGGATTAAACCTTCGGCTACCGCCTGACATATACTGCATCCTTTTTCTCCCAGATGAGCACAGGAAACAAACTTGCATGTACCGATATATTTCTCATATTCAGGGAAACAGAACTGCAGATTTTCTTTTCTGATTATATCAACATTTTCAAAATCAAGAGAAGAAAAACCGGGAGTATCTGCAATAAAACCGTCGCAGATTTCATAGAGCTCAACAGTTCTTGTTGTGTGTCTGCCTCTGCCGAGTTTATTACTTATGTGAGATGTTGCAAGCGAGAGCTCAGGCTCAATACAATTGAGTATTGAAGATTTACCGACACCTGTATTGCCTGTAAGGACGCATACGCTGTCCTTGAAGACTTCACGGAATTTCTCTGTTCCCTCACCTGTTTTTGCTGAAACCGAAAAAGACTCAATCCCTGCTTTTTTATAGATTTCAACAAGCTCATCCGTTTCGCCGAGATCTGATTTTGAAAAAACAACAACAGGTGTTATATTTTTATCAACTGCAATAGCTGTCATTTTATCAATGATAAGCAGATTCGGAACGGGCTCTTTTACGGCTGAAATAACAATGAGTTTATCAATATTTGCAACGGGAGGTCTTTGCAGAAAGTTTTTTCTTTCTTCAATACTTACAACAGTACCCGTCTGCCCGTCTGTTTCAACCGTAACTTTATCACCTACAAGAGGTGTGAGTTTCTGTTTTCTGAACACACCTCTTGCTTTACATTCAATAATGTTACCTTCTTCACTGCGGACATAGTAAAAGCCTGCAGTAGATTTCATTATTACACAGTTTTCTATCAGCATATTATGATTCCAGACCTGTACTTACGTAAACTTTAATCAGAGCATTCATAGCCTCATCACGTGAATATGTGGACTTTTCTGATGAAACTGAAACAACATTTCCTTCGGTTACAGTATCTGATGCAATATCGATAATATCAATATTATCGAAGCCTGCATCAAGGAGTTCATCATAATAATCGAGATAATGCTTACCGCTGAAAGAAGGAACGGTACAGTAGGGAGATGTTGTTGTTACAACATCCGGTTTTTTGGTTGTGGGAGCGGCTGTTGTAGGCATACCTTCGTGCTTATACTGTGTTACCTTCTTATCTGTAACAGCAGGTGTTGAAAGTGTGAAATTTACTTTACCTGAACAGATTTCCTGCTCACCGATGAAAATTGCAAATGTTGTGTCATCAGTACCGCCGATTTCAACCGTATGGGTTGTACCGTCAAGTTTAACGCTTGTATATGTCTTGTAAAGTGTTTCACCTACATAAACATAAACCGATTCGTAAATTTCGTCATAATCCTGAAGAGGAGGAAGAGTAATTGTGACAGATGTTGTCTTCTTTGATGTTGTACCGACAACAATTGTAATCTGAGTTTTACTTGCAACAACTGTTGTATCTGGTGCAATAGACTGTTCAAGGACAAGACCTGCTTTACTTGCGGGAGCTTCTTCATATTCAACGGCAACTTTAAGACCTATTGAATTGAGTTCCTGCTTTGCCTTTGCAAGTGTGAGTCCTGTTACGTTGGGAACGGCAATCTTACCTGCATCGTCAATTGCATAGAAGATTGTGACAGTTGAACCGTAGGCAACACTTGTACCTGCAGCAGGTTCCATTCTCAGAACGGTACTTTCGGGAACAGTGTTATCAACAACGCCTTCCGTTTTTATCTTGAAGCCCATTTTCTGGAGGATGCTTCTTGCATCCTGAAGTTTTGCACTCTTATCAAGCGTGGGAACCGTCATCGATTCACTCGTATACGCAATATTGAGCTTGATAATGAATGAAGATGTGTTTGTAATCTGAACTTTCTTACCTGCTTCTTCACTCTGATAGAAGATATAACCTTCTTCATACTCTGTTGTGTAAACAAGATTTTCTTCAATAAAGCCGTGATCGAAGAAGTATTTATAGTCATCGTCTTCACGGATTTCCTCAATAAGCTTTCCTTCAAATTCGGGAACTGTTACTTCATCTGTATTTGTGAAGAAGAACCACGCAATACCTATAATTACAACAACAAGAGCAAAGATTATACCCACGAGAATAGGCAGGGTGTAATTCTTTCTTGAAATCTCTTCAAGTTCATAATCATATTCATCCGGCTCCTGTGTGATAACAGTAGCTTTTGTATAGGTGGGTTCACTTTTTGCGACGGGAGCACCTGAAGCGAATGAAGAAGTTCTTCTCGGCTGATGAGCACCGTAAACTGTTGAAGAGAAATCATATTCAAACTTTTTATTCGGATTTCTTCTGAGTTCATCAATATCAAGAAGCATTTCCGCAGCAGCCTGATATCTGTCGGCAGCTCTCTTCTGCATAGCTTTCATTGTAATCTGTTCAATACCTGCGGGAATTGAAGGATTGAGCTTTCTGGGAGCCACAGCCTGTTTCTGAAGCTGCATAATTGCAACTGAAACTGCGCTGTCTGATCTGAAAGGAAGTTGTCCGGTTATCATTTCATAAAGAACAACACCACAGGAATAGATATCTGTTCTGTTGTCAACGAGCTCACCCTTTGCCTGTTCGGGGCTGATGTAATGAACAGAACCTATAGCACCTTCGGACATTGTCTTTGTATCACTCATATTATTGAAACGGGCAATACCGAAATCGGCAACCTTTATTGTTTTGTTATCGTTGAGAAGCATAATGTTCTGAGGCTTGATATCTCGGTGGATAATGCCTTTTTCATGAGCGTGCTGAAGAGCTCTGAGTATCTGTGATGTAAAGAGCACAGCTTCACGCCAGTCAAGAACACCTTTCTGCTGAATATACTGCTTGAGTGTGATGCCTTCGATATGTTCCATTACGATGTACTGCACATTTTCACCGAAGCTGACATCATAAACCTTTACGATGTTGGGGTGAGAAAGCACCGCAATAGCCTTTGATTCATTCTTGAATCTTCTTCTGAATTCATCATTGGCCTTATGTTCTTCTTTAAGAATTTTAACTGCAACTGTCTTGTTGTCTATGTTATCAATGGCCTTATACACAACAGCCATTCCGCCTACACCGATTACTTCCTTTAGCAAGTAACGGTTACCGAGCACTTTTCCGATGTTATTATCCATATATCGTCACCTCAATTTCTCATAACTACCGCTGTTATATTATCCCTGCCACCGTTTTCGTTCGCAATTCTGATAAGACGGTCGGCAAAATTGTGGATATCATCGCCTGAAATATTTTCAAGGATTGTGTTCTCATCAACGTGGTTTGTAAGCCCGTCTGTACAGAGAACAATCATATCACCCTCTGAAATGACAAGGTCATTGAAATCAACCTCAACATCGTCATAACAGCCTCCAAGGGCTCTTGTGATGATATTCTTTCTCGGATGACATTCTGCTTCTTCGGGTGTTATAAGTCCTGCATCAATCATTTCCTGAACAAGCGAATGGTCTTTTGTTATCTGAGTGATTGTATTGCCTGAAACATAATAGCATCTGCTGTCACCTACGTGTGCAATAACGCATTTATTTCCCAGACACACACTTACAACTGCCGTTGTACCCATTCCTTCAAGCTCCTGATTTTTCTGAGCTTTATCATAAATATCTGCATTTGCGGTGACTATTGCCGATTCAAGAACATTCTTTATTGAGGCAACACTCATTCCCTGACGGAAATTACTTTTAATGCACGTTGAAATTTTTTCAACAGCCATTTCACTTGCAACATTTCCCGCAGCGTGACCGCCCATACCGTCACAAACGACAGCCCAGGCACCGCCTTCGAGTTCACCGATAGCGTATGAATCCTGATTACCTGAACGGATCATACCCACATCGGTTCCTGCTGATATTTTCATTGATATACACCTCCGAAGCATTTTTATATTTATGCTTGTTAAGTCTTTTTACTGTTTCTGCGAAGCTGACCGCATGACGCATTTATATCTGAACCAAGTTTACGCCTTACAGTTACAGCAAACCCGTTCTTTTCGAGAATCCGGGAAAATGACTCAATTCTCTCTTTACTGCTTCTTTTACATCCCGTTTCTTTGACTTCGTTTACGGGAATAAGATTGACATGACACAGAATGCCTCTGAGTCTTTTTGCAAGAAGTCTTGCACAATCATCAGAATCATTCACACCGCTTACCATCGCATATTCAAATGAAATACGGCGTCTTGTTTTATCTGTATATTTTTTACACGCTGTAAGAAGTTCATCAGTATTCCATTTTTTGTTCACGGGCATCATAGAGCTTCTGATTTCGTCACTCGGAGCGTGAAGTGAAACAGATAATGTAAGCTGAAAGTCTTTTTCCATAAGCTTATAGATTCCCGGCACAACGCCACAGGTTGAAAGTGAAATATGACGCATAGACATATTCTGTCCCTGCTCATCTGTTATAAGCTCAAGGAATCTCATAACATTATCATAATTATCAAGAGGCTCACCCATACCCATAAGAACAACGTGGGAAATTTTTATATTATTATCACGCTGAGCCACATAAATCTGGGCAAGTATTTCGGCTGCGGTAAGATTTCTCACAACACCGTCAAGTGTTGATGCACAAAATTTACAGCCCATACGGCAACCGACCTGCGTTGAAACACAAAGAGTATAGCCGTATTTGTATTTCATAAGAACGGATTCAATGAATTCACCGTCATGTAATCTGAAAAGATATTTCTGAGTATCATCATACTCCGAAATCAATTTTTTTTCAATAGAAACTGAAAATATGACAAAATTGTCATCAAGTTTCTGTCTTAATGCCTTTGAAAGGTTTGTCATTTCGTTAAAAGACGTAACACACGATGAATGGAGCCAGGAATAAATCTGTTTGTTTCTGAAAGAAGGCTCTCCGAGCTCCTTTACGGCTGCAGAAAGCTCATCAAACGACATTGAAAGTATATCTCTTTTTTCCATTTTTTACTCAATCCTTTCAAATGCCGCAATAAAGAATCCGTCACAGTCGTAATCGGACGGAAGAATACTCAGTCCCTCACCGTCACAGAATCCCTTTATTTCATCATCAATATGAACAGCTCTGAAATCATTGTGCTGTTCAAGGAATTTTTTACATATCAATGCATTCTCTTCGGGAAGAAGAGTGCAGGTGGAATAAACAAGCTTTCCGCCTTTTTTCAAGTATCTGCAGGAATTTTCAAGAATTTCATACTGCAGGGCGGGAAGTGATGAAATCTCTTTTTCATCCTTATATCTGATTTCAGGTTTTTTGCCCGTTACGCCGAAGCCTGAACAAGGCACATCACACAGAATTTTATCGGCAACGGGAAGAACGGCGTTTTTATCTGCAGCATCCCTCAGAAGTGTTTCAACAATGGTGATGCCGAGTCTTTCTGCAGTATCGTTAATCAGTCTGAGCTTATGCTCGTGGATATCACACGAAATAATTCTGCCTTCGTTTTCCATCATCTGTGCAAGAGTCATTGTTTTTCCGCCCGGGGCAGAACATACATCAATGACTGTTTCACCCTTTTCGGGAGAAAGCACTCTGCAACACAGCTGAGAAGATAAATCCTGAACGTGGAAAAGTCCGTCTGCAAAATCGCCACTTTCGGTTATATTACCGGGTTTTCTTAAAATATAACAGTTTTCGGGGAAGGCTGTTTTCTCTGCTTCAAGAGAAAGCTCTTCATTTTTAAGAGTGTTTTTTCTTATGTAGATATTGGCGGTTTCAAGCGATGCAGCCATAATCTTTTCAGCAGTTTCTCTGCCGAAATAAATACAGAACTTTTTACAGATATACTCGGGGAATGAATATTTTTTGCTGAGATAATTGATTTCGTTTTTTTCATCGGGTAAAACAATTCCGTTATCGCTGATTTTTCTCAGCACTGCGTTCACAAGTCCGGAAGCGAATGAACAACCCTGTTTTTTTGCGATTTTCACGCTCTCGTTTATTGCGGCAGATGCTGGGATTTTATCCATAAAAAGCAACTGACATGCACCGAGTCTGAGTATTGTAAGAACCTGCGGTTTAAGCTTTTTGAGAGGCTGTTTAAGATAGAGAGAGAGATTGAAATCAATCGTTATTCTGCGTTCAAGAACGGTTTTTACCATTCTGTGATACAGAACACGGTCATTCGGAGATATGCCGACTGCTCCCGAAGTATCCGAGAGCAGAAGATTTGAATATGAATTATCTCTTTCTATTTTACACAGCGTACGAAAAGCCGCCGTTCTTGCGTCTGTCATAATTTATCCGCCTTGATTTTTTAATTACGTCTTTTGCCTCTGCCGAGAAAAAGAACTGCAAAACGAAGAAGGTTTGCAAGAGAAACTGCGAGAGCCGCAACATATGTCATAGCAGCTGCGGAAAGAACCTTTTTCGTACCTCTGATTTCTTCTTCACCACGAAGAAGACCTGTTTCATCTATTACTTTGACTGCCCTTGAACTTGCATTGAATTCAACGGGAAGTGTGATAAGCTGAAAAATTGCGATAAGTGAATAAAGACCGAGACCGATAAGAATAAGCGGTTCAAAGCCTAAGAAATAACCTGCAAAAGCAAGAGGTATACCGAGGTAAGAACCTATGTTGCATACGGGGATTATCGCATTTCTTACTTTTATGGGTGCATACCCCTGTGCGTGCTGAGCTGCATGACCTGCTTCGTGACACGCAATACCGACGGAAGCCACGCTGTTGCCGTAATAAACTTCCTTTGAAAGTCTTATTACTTTTTTTCTCGGGTCAAAATGGTCTGAAAGCTTTCCGCTTGTTTCTTCAATATAAACATCTGTGATGCCGTAATAACGAAGAACTGCCATAGCTGCCTGTGCACCTGTGTAACCGCTTGTATTTGTGACCTTTGACATTCTTGCATAAGTTGATTTTACTTTTGCCTGAGCAATAAGAGAAAGAATGAGAGCGGGAACAACAAGGACAATATATAACATATTACTGCTTAAATAATAATCAAAAAGATACATCAGAAACCCTCCTGTTCTGAATATTTTCAACCCATTTTTGTTTCGGAAGTAACAGGATGACCTGCAAGGAACTGCTTTGCATCAAGTCTTTTTCCGCCTTCGAGCTGAAGTGAAACAACTTCAATGAATTTTCCGTCACCGCACGAAACAAGAATTGAATTTTTGCCTTCTTTAAGTTTACCCGTTTCCAGTGATGTTTTTTCATCAGTAAGACGGGTGGTAAAAATTTTAATTTTTTTATCACCGTAGAATGAATATGCAACGGGCCACGGCGCCATTCCTCTTACAAGATTATGAATTTCAGCCGATGACTTGTTCCAGTCAATAACAGCTTCATCCTTTGAAAGCATATGCGCATAAGTGGCTTTGCTTTCATCCTGTTTTTCGGGAACAATTTCACCTTTTGTAAATTTTTCAATTGTTTCAATAAGCAGATCTGGAGCAGACTCTGCAAGTGCATCAAAAACCTCACCTGAAGTTGCATTTATATCAATTTCATATTCACTTTTAAGGAGCATATCGCCCGTATCAAGACCTTCGCCCATAAGCATTGTTGTGATGCCTGTGACATTATCGCCTGCAAGAACACTTCTCTGAATAGGAGCCGCACCTCTGTAAGCGGGAAGAAGTGAGCCGTGAACGTTGATACACGCATATTTCGGAAGATCAAGAATATTCTTGGGAAGAATTTTACCGTAAGCGGCAACTATGAAGTAATCTGCATCAAAGCTCTTGAGGTATTCATAAGCTTCTTCACTTCTGAGTGTCTGAGGCTGATAAACTTCAATACCGTGCTCCAGAGCACACACCTTGACTTCAGAAGGCGTCATTTCCTGTTTTCTTCCTCTGGGTTTGTCGGGCTGTGTTACAACACAAGCAACATCGTAACCGTCTTTTACAAGTCTTTCAAGACAGGGAACTGCAAAATCGGGTGTTCCCATATAAACTATTTTCATTTTTATCAATCCCTTGAAATTCTGATTCTTTCACCGGGAGCAAGTCTTTCGGTGAAAACGTGACCGTCGAGATGGTCAAATTCGTGGCAGACACATCTTGCGAAGAGTCCTTCACCTTCTGCTTCAAACCATTCACCGTTTCTGTCCTGTGCTTTGAATTTCACATACATAGGACGTGATGTGATACCTGATTTTTCGGGAAGTGAAAGACAACCTTCAATTTCTCTCTGCTCACCTTTTCTGTCAATGATTTCACCGTTGATAGCTTCAATAAAGCCGTGTTCATCACCGACATCTATAAGAACAACTCTTTTGAGTATGCCTATCTGTACGGCGGCAAGACCTACACCGTCCGCTTTGATGAGAGTGTCTTTCATATCGTCAAGAAGCTGATGAAGTCTTGAATCAAAAACTTCAACTTTTTTGCTTACTTTCTTTAATACGGGATCTTCTTCTGTTCTGATTTTTCTGAGTGCCATATTCTTTTACCATCCTCAATACAGACTATCCGGATTCATATCCGCATAAACTGTGATTTTATTATAAGCTTTGTAGGTTGAAAATTCCTTTAAGCATTCGGCAACAAAAGCCCTGAAATGCGGAGAATTTTTACATTTTATTATAAGTCGCTGCCTGTATTTATTGCTTATTTTCCCTATTTTGGGAGCAACGGGACCAAGCACAACCACTTTTTCATCCTTATGTTTTTCAAGAAGCTTCTCTTTGAAAAGAGAGAAGAAATTTTTTGCCGCAAACATAACATTTGATTCACCGTTACCGACAAATGTTATTGAACACAGGTCACAGTAAGGCGGATAAACAAGTCCCCTTCTGATTCCGATTTCGGTTTCATAGAATTCCCTGTAATCCTGCTGTGCGGAAAGCTCTATAACGGCATTTTCGGGAGCAAGAGTCTGAATAACAGCCCTACCCTCTTTTTCACCTCTGCCCGATCGTCCCACAACCTGAGTGAGCAAGTCAAAAGTGCGTTCCATACTTCTGAAATCATCATTATACAACTGCTGATCGACTGAAATCACACCGACAAGTGTTACATCAGGGAAATTAAGCCCTTTGGCGACCATCTGGGTGCCGACCATTATATCATATTCCCCCTCGGCAAAAAGTCGGAAGCTTTTTTCGTGGGAGTTCTTGGCTGTTGTGGTGTCTGCATCCATTCTGAGCACTCTTGCATCAGGAAAAAGAATTCCCAATTCCTGCTCAACCTTCTGAGTGCCGAAGCCCGAAAAACGGATTGTTTCGCCCTGACAATCGGGGCACGACGTCCTGACAGGCTCGGAATATCCGCAATAATGACACATCATTCTGTTGTTTGCGGTGTGATAAGTAAGTGAAATACTGCAATTGGGGCACATCACAACGCTTTTGCATTTTGTACACGCAACGAAAGTATTGAATCCCCTTCGGTTTATAAGCAGTATTGTCTGCTGACCTTTTTCGAGATTACTTCTGATTTCTTCGGCAAGCGGAACACTTATCGTCTGAAAACCGTTCATATTCTCTTTCTGAGAAACGTCAACAACGACAACTTCCGGAAGTCCTGCTTTTGAATATCTTTCGGAAAGCTCTATGAGTTCATATCTGCCTGCCTCTGCAAAAGCAAAAGACTCAATTGAGGGAGTTGCAGATGCCATAACAAGCAGAGCATTGTTATAAGCACATCTGAATTTTGCGACATCCTTTGCATTGTATCTCGGAGTCATTTCAGATTTATAAGTATTTTCCTGTTCTTCGTCAATAATGATGAGTGACAGATTTTTTACGGGAGCAAATGAAGCACTTCTTGTGCCGATTGCGATTGTGGCTTCACCATTTCTGATACGTTTCCATTCATCCATTCTCTCGCCGAGAGAAAGACCGCTGTGAAGCACGGCAACTTTTTTGCCGTAACGTGAATAGAACATCTGCAGAAGCTGAGGAGTAAGCGATATTTCGGGAACAAGCACGATAACACTTTTATCGGTATCTGCAATATCGTCTATGAGTTTCATATAGACTTTTGTTTTACCGCTTCCCGTAACACCGAAAAGCAACGCCGCATTTGCCTTGTTTTCATCCCTGAGTGCACACAACCGTTCATATGAGTTCTGTTGCATATCGGTGAGATTGATTATTTCTTTGCGCAACGGTGTTTCTGATAACATTTTAGGAGTTCTGTATGTTTCAATATCGTCATAGACGAGAACACCTTTTGAATAAAGACCGTCAATAACCGACTGCGTGACACCTGTGTAATATGCAATTTCCTTTGATGTTGCAGAGCCGATATCACGCACAAGGTCAACAACGATCTGCTGTTTGGGAGTAAGTTTGAAAGGAAGAACATCTGTAATTGCATATTCTTCGGCAAGAGAAACCATTTTAACGGTGGCATCGTTGTATTTTCTCTTAGTATCGGTATTTTTCATAAGGAAGCCTTTTTTATAAAGCCTTTCAAGGTATCCGGCATCTTCCGAAAGACCTAAATCCTTACATATTTTTTCTTCAGACACAAATGCATCTTTTTTTTCAAGATAACTTATTATTTCTGTTTCCGTTTCATTTGTATCACAGACGGGGATATCTGTTTTTTTAAGCCTGTATGTTTCAATGACATTAAGGCATATTCCCGACGGAAGCAGAGCTTTTGCCGCTTCAAAAAGTGTGCAGAAAGTTCTGTCTGCAATAAAGCCGGCGAGTTTAACCATTTCATCACTCAGGAGAGGCTCACTGTCCAGAATTTTATAAACAGGCCTGAGTTTTACGTCATCAGGCACTGTATCTGACAAAGAGAACACGAATCCCTGTCTTTTTTTTGAACCTTTGCCGAAATCAACTAAAACCCTACACCCGACAGTAATTGAAGAAAGCATACTGTCAGGTATAAGGTAGTCAAATAACTTATCAAAGCTGTAAGCCGTGTTTTCAACGGCTACTGACGCAATTACAGGCAAAGGCAAAGAACTTCACCTCAGACTTCAGTTGTTGTTATCACAGACACTCCAGACATCGTCCTGAAGTTCCTTTACAGCGATACTTACGGGTTTTTCAACAATGATGTAATGATCCTTTTCAGCATCGTCAACAATCATTCTTGCTCTTTTTGCTGTTGCTGCAACAAGCTTGTAACGGCTCATTGAACCTTTGAGAAGTTTCTGTAAATCTACATTAAGCATAAATTTAACTCCTTATTTTCTCTGATTTTTTATTATTTCATACGCATCTTCAACGGCTTTATCAAGCTCGTCATTGATAACGATGTAATCATAATCTTTACTTCTGCTTATCTCTGTTTTTGCAATATCCATTCTTTTAAGAATTGCTTCTTCGGAATCGGTCTGCCTGTTTCTGAGCCTGTTTTCAAGCACAGTTTCAGACGGAGGCATAACAAATATTGACAGAGAGCCGGGATATAATTTTTTGATGTTTGCGGCACCGTTGACTTCAATTACAAGAATTACCGTTTTGCCGTTTTCTATTCTTGCTTCTACATCACATTTGAGTGTGCCGTAATAATTTGAACCGTACTTTGCATATTCAACAAAGCCGTTGTTACTGATTTTTTCTTCAAACTGTTCAACAGTCAGGAAATAATAATTCTCACCGTCAACCTCTTCCCCTCTCGGTGCCCTTGTTGTTGCTGAAACGGAAAGAGAAAATGAATCGTCTTTTTCAAGAAGTCTGCTGACTATGGTGTCTTTTCCTGCCCCCGAAGGGCCTGAAACGACAACAAGGTTGGAATCAAAGTCATACATCTGCAGTATCCTCCCCTGCATTGTCAGATTCGTTGAATCTTTCACCGAGCTTTTCAGCCTGAAGATAAGAAAGAATAATGTGGTCACTGTCCGCTACAACTACGGCTCTTGTTTTTCTGCCGTGAGTTGCATCAATAAGCATACCCTTTTCTTTTGCCTCAACTATCATTCTTTTAACGGGTGCTGATTCGGGGCTGACAATTGCAATTATTCTTGCGGCATTCACCATGTTGCCGAATCCGATATTTATAAGTTTCATAACAGATCTGTCCCTCTGATTTATTCGATGTTCTGTATCTGCTCTCTTATTTTTTCAACTTCTGATTTGATATCAATTACAATTCTTGCAATTTCGATATCATTTGCCTTTGAACCGATTGTGTTGGCTTCACGGTTAATTTCCTGAACAAGGAAATCAATTTTTCTGCCTACGGGTTCTTCGAGCTCCATAAATGAACGCAGCTGTTCAATATGACTTCTGAGTCTTACTGTTTCTTCTGCAACTGCAACCTTATCGGCAAAGATTGCGGCTTCTGTGATAAGGCGCTGTTCGTCAACATTTGTGTCACCGAGGAGATCCTTCATTCTTGCAAGAAGCTTTTCGTTATATTCCTTTACGGTTTCTGGTGAACGGGCTTCAACTTTTTCAACAAGTGAAACAATTAAATCTGCTCTTGAAAGAACATCATCCCTGAGCTTTTCACCTTCTGCTTCACGCATAACAACAAAGTTTTCTGTTGCCTTGATGAGAACCTGCTGAACGGCATTCCAGATTTTTTCTTCGTCTGCGGGAGCTTTTCTTATTGCAAAAATATCATTGTGAGCTGCAAGACGTGAAACTGTGAAATCATTTTCAAGACCGTACTTTTCACAAAGAGTATTAACTGCATTTATGTAACCTGCGGCGAGAGATTCGTTAAGCTGAACAATAACATCGTCTGTTTCAAGGGCATCAATCTGAACGTTACATTCAACCTTACCTCTTGAAATGAGCTGACGCACATATGTCTTGAGTTTATCTTCAAGGAATGAATAATTCTTATAGACTCTTGATGAAAATTCAAGATAACGGCTGTTTACACTTTTAAGCTCAACTGTGATGTTCATTCCGTCAATAAGCTCACAAGCTCTGCCGTATCCGGTCATACTTCTGATCATACTGCCACTCCTTATCCTTTATCTGAATTATTATAATATATATAATTATAAAAGTCAAGAATAAAGCAAAAAGTCCGCCGTTATAAACAGCAGACTTACGGATATAAATGCAAACGCTTTTATATTCATATCCGACATTCTAAGTATCGGATTTTTACTCTTTTTTTATAACAGGAAATTATTTCCTTTTTGAGTTACCCTGTGAATTTGCGCTTTTTGATTTCTGTGCAGCTCTTTTGAGTGCAGCAACTTCCTCTTTTTTGAGTTCACGGTATTTACCTACAGACAATGTACCGAGCTTGAGTGAGCCCATTGAAATTCTTTTAAGTCTTATTGTTTCAAGACCTACAGCTTCACACATTTTTCTTATCTGTCTGTTTCTGCCTTCATGAATTGTTATCTGAAGCACACTTCTGTCGCTGTCTTCACTCATAACCTGAACTGATGCGGGCATAGTTTTTTTACCGTCTATAACAACGCCTGATGAGAGTTCAACAAGCTGTGCTTCGTCAGCTGCAGGTTTTACCGTTACACGGTATGTTTTTGAAATATGCATTGACGGATGAGTCATCATATTTGCGAATTCACCGTCATTTGTAAAAAGAAGAAGACCTTCGGAATCCCTGTCGAGTCTGCCGACGGGGAAAATTCTTTCTTCAATTTCCGAAACAAGCTCTGCCACACATTTTCTGCCCATTTCGTCACTCATTGTTGTGACATATCCTCGGGGCTTATTGAGCATAATATAGACATTACCGGATGCAACGGGCTCAACTCTTTCACCCGATACGGTAACGAGATCGTGTCTGGGATCAACCTTATCACCGAGCTGTGCAGGGTGACCGTTTACCCTTACTTTGCCTCTTTCGATAAGTTCTTCTGATTTTCTTCTTGAAGCTACTCCGTTTTCTGCAAGGAACTTCTGTAATCTGATTTTGTTATCAGCCATATTTTCACCATCTGTCAACAAGACTTTTCAGTCTGTCTGAAAATTTTTCTTCTCTCTTTTTTTCTATTGTTCTGTCGGCCCTCAGAAGTGTTCTTCCGATAATTTTTTCACCCTGAACATATTCAGCAAAGCCGATTATCTCCCCTTTTGCAACGGGAGCATACAGGAATTTATTGAGATAAATTTTTCTTTCAATGTTCTTTGAGTCATCTGTCACGTGAAGAGTAAGCTCATCACTCTCAATGCCGACAGAATTTTCTGTACCGCCCGTGACACAGACCGAACATATCGGGAATGATGTGTCTGCTTTCAGGTTTTTTATTCTTTCAAAGCCGTAATCAAGCATTTTTTCGTGATCATTCCAGTCATCGGAAGCATAAAGCGTAACGGCTACGAGCGTAACGCCGTTTCTTTCAGCCGAACTTACAAGACATCTGCCGCTTTTCTTTGTAAAACCTGTTTTTATTCCCGTACAGCCTTCATAAGACTGCAACAGCTTGTTATGGTTATACAGAGTGACCGTTTTTTCCGATTCCCCGAAATATACGGTATGCTTTTTCTGAGTGCTGATGTGAACAAACTCTCTGTTTCTGATACATTCAGCGGCAAGAAGAGCCATATCGTATGCCGTTGTGTAATGATCATCGGCATCAAGCCCCGAAGGAGTAACAAAAGACGTGTCTTTCATACCGATTTCTTCTGCCCTTTTATTCATAAGCAGGGCAAACGACTCAAAACTGTCAGATAAAGTCAACGCTACGGCATTTGCGGCATCGTTTCCCGATTCGAGCATCATACAATATACAAGGTCACGCAGGGTGATGATATCGTTTTCTCTGAGCCCCGACGATGTGCCTTCAACATTTACCATCCCACCCGTTATACGGGTTTCGAGGTGCGGAGTGCATTTTTCAAGGGCAAGAAGAGATGTCATCATCTTTGTTGTGCTTGCCATTGAACGGCTTTCACGGCTGTTTTTTTCAAACAGCACTTCATCCCCGTCAGGATAATACAAGACGGCACTCACCGCCGATATTTCATCTGCAGAAAGAGCAGATACACCTACTCCCGTACAGGATACCGTCAGCAATACCGTTATGATAATAAATGTCTTTTTCAGCACACTAACCACCGCCTACATAAAATTTATGTAAGCAGCGGCAGTTTAATAACTTCTTATTGGATTATTCTGTTTCAACGATTGTTTCAATTTCGGGAGCAGCTTCTGCAGGAGCCTTCTTTGAACGTTCAACAAAGTTTGTAACCTTATCAAACATTTCGGGAATAAGGTTAACAGCTCTTTCAGCAGCATTATCTGAAGCTGTGATATGCTTGATTGAAACTTCACCCTTGTTGCAAACAAGGAATGCAACGGGGTTGATTGTAATACCTGCACCACCGCCGCCTCCGAAGAGTTCAACATTGTTCTTTGAGGGGAAATCAGATCCGCCTGATGCGAAACCGTATGTAACCTTTGAAATGGGGATAATTGTGAGGTCGGCACTTACAGTAATAGGTTCACCTACGATAGTGCTTACGTCTACAAGGTCACGTACTCTTTCAATTGTTGTAGCAAGAATTTTTTCTGCTGACTGATTTTTCATTATACTACACCACTCTCTGTGTTATTTACGTTATTTTCTGTTGCAGAATCATTGTCTGCATTATTCTGTGACTGTGTTACGGGAGCAGCCACTGGTACGGGTTTAAGGTCTTTTATAAGCCTTATTCCCAGTTTAAAGACAGCACCGAATGCAAATGCAAGAACAGCATTTATAAGTTTTCTCGGATTGAGTGAAATCTCTGCCGAAAATGCAACTCTTGTGCCGTAATTTGCTATATAATCAGGCTCAACATTAATGCTGTAGTGTTTTACATTACAGTTTGCACACACAGCACCGAAGAGAGGAAAAATCACACGGCACATTTTGCCGTATTCTTCTGCTGTCTGAGCCGAATCGCCTCTTGTGATATCAACATCAAGGAATATTTCGTCAATTACGAATGAATTAATGAAACGTCTGCCGAATTTATCAATAAGCTGTAAAAGTTTAGTGAAAATATCCATTATACCCTGAAGCTGTTCGTTATCATAGATATTTTTAAGAGGATTGGGGCCTTTGGGTTTAGGCTCTGCAGAAGTTTCTTCTGCTGCGGGAGCAGTTTTTTCTTCTTTGGTTTTTTCTTTTTTCTCTTTAGGCGGTTTTTCGGGCTGAGGCAACAACGGAATTTTCAGAAATGCCCATTTTGCCCAGGCAACAAGCTCTTTGCCGTCTTCATATTCTGCGTGGATATGTGCCCTGATATTGAGTACCAATGCAAACAGAACAACGATTCCTGCTATTATCAACAATGCAACCAAATCTCCGCCTCCTTTTTTGATTCTTTGAATTTCTCAGACAAGTGAAATCTGCCCTTCAATGTCCTGAGTTTTATCAATCGCTTCAGTTATTGTCTTTTCGGGCAGCTCAGGTAACTCATCAAGTGATGATATTTCAAAACATCTGAGGAAATTATCCGTAGTACAGTATAGCAGAGGTCTGCCGGGTAAGTCAAGTCTTCCGTGCTCTTCTATAAGATTTCTCTGACAAAGAGTTGAAATAACACCCGAACAGTCAACGCCTCTGACCTGCTCGATGAATGCCTTTGTGACAGGCTGATTATATGCAACAACTGCAAGAACTTCGAATGCAGCCGAAGAAAGCGGTGTATTTTTTTTCATACTGAGTACTGCCCTGATTTCGGGTGCAAATTCTTCTTTTGTCGCAAACTGATATTTTCCAGCAAGATTGAGAAGCTCTATTCCGTGTTCATCACTTTTATAAGCTTCAGCCATCTCTGCAAGACAGTTTTCGATTGTTTCTTTATCAATAAGTAGTGTTTTTGCTGTTTTTTCGATATCAAGCGGTTCTCCCGATGCAAAAAGCACCGATTCAAGAACGGCTTTAAGCTTCTTCTTGTCCGTTTTCTTCTACCTCCTCATCTTCAGAAAGATTAAGTTCAATTGTGAGCTCTTCATTTTCACCGCTTAAAAGAACACGTCTGTTTTTTGCCATTTCAAGAATAGCAAGAAATGACGCAACAAGCTCACTGCGGCTTTTTGCCATACCGAAAACATCAAAGACCTTCATCTTTCCTGTTTTCATTATAACTGAATAGATATTTTCAATTTTTACCGAAACAGAAACAACTGCTTTTTCAACAATATCTTTGAATGAATCCTCAGCGGGAGGAAGGTTGCGGAGTTTCTTGCCTGCCGCATTTATGTAAGCAGTATAAAGTTCGAGTGCATCGTGAAGTCTTGAATAAGTGACATCTGCTTCAACTTCTGCAGGAAGACGGACCATTTTATCTGTTCCGCCCGACTGCTCTGAAAGTTTTTTAGCCATTATCTTACAAGCCTGATATTCAATAAGCTCACCCGTCAGCTCTTTTCTGAGAGTTTCGGCTTCCTCATAAACGGGAAGGAGTGAAACTGTCTTGATATAAACAAGTCTTGCAGCCATTTCAAGAAATTCACTTGCGATTTCCATATTTTCTTCCTGCATCAGCTGAACATAAGAGATGTACTGTTCAACAAGTTCAAAAATAGGTATATCATTGATATTTAATTTGTGTTTTGAAATCAGATGCAGAAGAAGGTCAAGAGGGCCTTCAAAAACCTCTGTTTTATATTGCGGTCTATCCATAGATTATAACAGTCCTATCAGTTTAAAAGGAAGTTCTGCAATAAAATCAATACCTGCAGATACAAGTCCCGAAAGTAATGAAAGAGGTATTGTGAGAATGCCTGTCCACAGAAGAACAAACATACCTATCATAATATATCTTTCATATTTCATTATTGTGAAATAGAATTTTGAAGGAAGAATAAGATTTGCAATTCTTGAACCGTCAAGAGGAGGAATGGGAAGAAGATTGAATACTGCAAGTGAAATATTGATTGATGCGGCAAAGCTGAAAAAGCTTCCGAATACAGAATAAACAACAATGGGTAACGAAGTATTTACTGCAACAACATAAATGAGTGTTTGCAGGAATGTGAAAATAAGAGCCATTATGAGGTTTGAAACGGGACCGGCAAGAGCTACAAGAGCAAAACTCTTTCTGCCGTTTTTAAGGTTATGCATATTCACACGGACAGGCTTTGCATAGCCGAAACCCACAAGGAAAATCATAATCGCACCTATAGGGTCAATATGAGCCATAGGACGGAGTGTGAGTCTGCCCTGAAGTCTGGGAGTATCATCACCGAGTTTTACTGCAGTCCAGGCGTGAGCAAACTCATGCACGGGAGAAGTGCAGAAAACTACAAATGCGATTGAAGCAAGGTTTACAAGAAGAAGTGCATATTCACCGTTTCTGATGTAATCCATAATATCAAAAAGCATTGTTTAACCTCCTTTTACAAAACGGCATACGCCGTACATATCGTCACAGCATATTACATTATAATTATTAATATCAAAGTCTTTGCTGTTTTTTATAATATCAACTATCTGAGAAGGCTGCTCTTCTCCGCTTTCGAACATAAAGAAACCGCCATCATTCATATAGGGCAACCATTTTTCACAGATGCATCTGTAAAAATTGAGTCCGTCACCCTCACAGACTATTGCTGTTTCAGGTTCATAGAAAATCTCTGTCTGAAGAGTCATATACTCTTCTTTTGTTACATAAGGCGGATTTGAAATAATCACATCGGGTGCAGGAAGCCCCGTTTTTTCAAAACCGTGAAAAATATCATAATCAAAAATCTTAACATTGTCAAGGGCAAGTTTCTCTGTATTTCTCTTTGAGCATTCAAGTGCCTCGGGGGAAATATCAAACAGATACACTTCACAATCGGGATTGTTGACTGCAACAGAAAGTCCTATACATCCGCTGCCTGAACACAGGTCAAAAACGACCTTGTTTTTTTTATTTTTAAGAAACTGACAGGCTTCATCGGCAATCTGCTCGGTTTCGTTACGGGGAATCAGAACACCTTCACACACAAAAAACGTGTTGCCGTAAAAATCCCATTCACCGAGGATATACTGCAGAGGATATCCCGTCGCTCTTTTTTCAATAAATGAATCAAAAAGTGAAAGTTTCTCTTCACTCACTTCCCTTACGGGCTGCATAAGTATATCGTGACGGGAAAATCCTGTTACTTTTTTTAAAATTTCACAGGCATCAACTTCCGGGGCATCGCTTGTAACAAACTTTTCTGCCGCTTCATTCACAAGTGCTTTTAAATCAGTCACTTTCCTTTTCCTCGTCAGCAGTTTCTGTGTTTTCCTGTGAAGTAATACCTTCTGTTACAGCCTTAAGAGCTGTAATACCTACTTCAATCATATCATCCTCGGGCTCTTTTGTTGTGAGTCTCTGCATCCAGAGTCCGGGAGCAATAAGAACCTTCATAACTTTGCTTTCGCTGTATTTGCCTGAGAATTTGAGGAATTCATAGCCCACACCCATTACAAGAGGAAGAACAAGAATCTTTATAATTGACCAAGCCCATGTGACATTGAGGATATGAACACCGTTTATCATAAGGTTGGGAAACTGTTTGAGAATAACTGCAAGAGCCGATGAAGCAAGGATTGAGAAGATAAGCATAATGAACATAAAGCTTGTTCCGCATCTGGGATGGAAACGTGAATACTTCTTTACATTCTCAACCGTGAGCTCTTCACCTGCTTCATAGCAGAAAATTGTTTTATGCTCAGCTCCGTGATACATAAACACACGTTTGATGTCTTTCATATTTGTTACAGCGGCAAGATAGCCGATGAAAATTGCAATTCTTATGATACCTTCAATAAGAGGACGCATAGCATTGTTGAGCATAAAGTCACCCAAAACGTGAGTATCAAAAAGTCTTACTATGATTGAAGGAACATAAACAAAGAGGAAGAAAGAGAGCACAACACCAAGCACCATAGCAATACCTGAGATAATTGCCATCATTTTAGGGCCGAAATGGTCGCTGAGCCACTTATCGAGCTTTGACATTTCTTCTTCTGTTTCTTCAAGTTCAAGCTGTCCCGAGAGCTCTGCAGACTCCATAAGACACTTATACCCGAGAAGCATTGATTCTACGAAATTGACAATACCTCTTATAACAGGAAGTCCTAAGAATTTCACTTTATCTCTTATATGAGTAAACTCCTTGGGGACTGTGATTATTGAACCGTCTGTTTTTCTCACAGACATAGCAGCACCTTCGGGACCGTTCATCATAATGCCCTCCATAAGAGCCTGACCGCCTGCTTTTCCGAGTCTGGGATTTATTTCTTTATTTTTTTCAGCCATAATTAATCATCCTTTCCGTCAATGGGGAAAATCACTGTTACAACAGTACCTTTACCTACGGTACTTGCAACATCGAGTCTGCCGTTATGAAGTCTTACTATTTCATCAACAACGGCAAGTCCGATACCTGAACCCCTTACAGACATATTTGCTTTATAAAATTTTTCAGTTACGTGAGGCAGGTCTTCTTTTGAAATACCGCAACCTGTATCAGCAATTGAAATTATAACATTTTCGTTTGTAACTTCGGCAAAAACGGCAACTCTGCCGCCCTGCCCCGTATATTTGAATGCATTGTCAAGAATATTTGCAAAAACCTGTTTTATAAGACTCCTGTCAGCTGTCATTGGCGCTGTTTCTTCGGGAGAAGTATAAATGAGTGATATGCCGTCACGTTTTGAACGGTCATCAAACACGGCTACAGCATTGTTGAGTTCCTGAATCATATCAACGGGTTCAGCTCTTTTTACCATTCTGCCGCTCTGCATTTTTGAGAAGTCAAGAAGGTCTTCAACAATACCGTAAAGACGGTCTGATTCACTGATGATGACTTCAATGCCCTTGGCAGTCATTTCTTCGTCACCGATATCCCTTATTGTTTCAGCCCAGCCTTTTATTGCGGTAAGAGGAGTTCTCAGCTCGTGCGAAACGGTTGAAATGAAATCATTCTTAACTCTATCGGAACGTGCGATTTCTTCTGACATATAGTTTACGGTATCACACAGCTCGCTGATTTCGTCATTGTTATCGGTACTTTCAACACGTGCGTTGAAATCACCTTTTGCAATAAGCTTTGCTGTTTCGTTTATCCTTACAACGGGACGCACGATTGAACGGATAAAGAACATACCCGATACTGCAACGAGCGCAAACGCAAGAAGACACAGCGCCGAAATAAAAACGGTGTATTTTATGTGCTGTCTGTCCATATCCTGCAGGGAAACTATAAGTCTGATTGCGCCTGCCTGACTGCCGTCGGAATTATTGACAATGAACGTTTTTGCCATTATTTTTTCGCCCTGACTGTTATAACCCGTCCAGATAGCTGTTCCCGTTTCAGATGCGGATGCCTCCGTGTAATCGGGAATATCAACAGCATCGTCAACATAGAAACCTGCAGAAGAAACAAGGATATCACCGTCATCGGAAACTGCCCATACGTGCATCAGATGTCTGTAACCGAAGTTTTCAACAAACTCTCTCGCACCCTCTTCAAAAAGCCTTTTATCGGAATCAATATAGTTCTTGAAAAAAGTCTGGACAGCGTTTTTCTGCACTTTTGAATCGATGGTGTTTTCTGCCATCGCATAGTAATAGCTTTTGATTGAAACGGATGCGCTGACATTGACAACAACAAGAATAAATATGATAAAACTCAGAGTAGTTACAACCCATCGTCTTGTAATACCGCCGGAACGCATCTGTTTCACTCCTTTACATTTTTATCAGGGCACCCACTTATAACCGAGTCCCCATACTGTTGCAATATGCTCGGGATTTGAAGAATCATCCTCAACTTTGAGCCTCAGACGTCGCATATTGACATCTACAACTTTTTCATCACCGTAGTAATCATCGCCCCAGACATATCTGAGAATATCGAGTCTTGACAATGAAACTCCGGGATTGCTCATAAAATATTCCATTATCTGGAACTCAACCTGAGTGAGTTCAACGGGAACATCGTTTTTAAGAAGACTGCGTGTTCTCATATTGAGCGTAAATTCACCGCTCACCATAATATCGCTTGTCTTTTTATTCTTTTCTTCAACATCTTTATTGAGTGAAACACGTCTGTAAATGGCATCAATTCTTGCCATAAGTTCACTTGGTGAAAACGGCTTGATTACGTAGTCATCAGCACCTACAAGAAGACCTGTGACCTTATCCATCTCCTGAGATTTTGCAGTAAGCATCATTATGCCTATGGTGCTGCTTTTCTGCCTTAAATACTTGCATACTTCAAGGCCATCAACCTCAGGCATCATTATATCGAGGAGCGCTATATCAAAATCACCGTTGCATTCATCGTATTTTTCAATAGCAACCCTGCCATTTTCAGCCTCAACAACTTCATAGCCGTTTCTTTTCAGATTGATTACAATAAAATCTCTTATTACGGCTTCATCTTCTGCAATAAGAACTCTTTTCATAACTCACACTCCTTGGGGTAGAAAGTAAGAAACAATAACACTTCGTGTAAGTCCTGCATTTTCACCGACTTCTGTTATTTCACAGGTATATTTATAATCTTTTCCCGATGTGAGATAAGTACCCACACTGACAGTTTCGGTCAGAGGAACAGCCTTGATTGTGAACAGAAGATCGGTTTCTTTTTCTGCAATTTCATTTTCAGGATTGTCGTTATCCGTTCCGGAAGGCATAAAGAACTGGGTTATACATTCATCAGGATAGAACATAACACTCCAGTCTGCCATCAGTTCATCATCAAACCTGAAACGGAATCCGTCATCTTCATTACTTATATAACTGTCAACGGTCTGATAATCACCGCCGTTATATTTCTTCCAGCTTATAATATAGATATTCTCCTCGGATGCAGACATATCTGCAGGAAGAGTTTTTCTTATAACCGAGCTGTTTTTCATAAGTTTTGTGACGGGGATTTCAATTTCTCCGTCCTTGTTAACATCCTCACAGTTGAGAGGAAGCGATCTGCTTGTGGGACAGCCTGCAACAGAGAGAACATCCACAGGGAATGCCGTTGACAAGCTGTTTTTTTCGTTATCCCAGTAAAGGATTTCAGTAAGATATGTGTCACCTGCAGCTTCATCAATATAAACATATTTCCGGCCCATTGACCAACCTGCTGATATTGAATTGACTGCTGTCATTTCGGAGTAAAGACTTACCTGCCCTACTGCAGTTATCTGATAATCATTTCCCTGAGATGACATTTTGAGAAGTCTTGCCTCTGTTGTATATGTGTCGGAAGTTGAATTGATGTATGCAAGAAGGATTTCTCTTTCCCCATCATCATCAAGGTCAACCGTGAACATATTTGTATATGATTCAATCACAAGCATCTTGAAATCCATTCCGGACTTGTCTTCCCCCGAGCAGTAAACCGAAAGCTTTTTGTTGCTTTTTGAATCGAGAGAACTCCAGCCTACAAGGATTTCACTTATTCCGTCATCGTTAAGGTCGGTGAATTCAACGGAATGGATATCATTTCCTTCACCGGGAGTTGTTTCACGGGGTATCCATTTGCCGTCTTCATAATCAAGAAAATACATATTGACAGACATTTCCTCTGATTTAAGAGAATAGAAAACAAATGCTTCGTCACTCTTGTCACCGTCACAGTCATAACGGACAAACGCTGACCTGTGCTCACCCGATGTGGGATATCTGAGAATATATTCCCCCTCATCGGCAATAGCTGATTCAAAAGCGCTCTGAAGCGCACCGTCATCACCGGGGAGTCGGGGAGGTCTTACAAGGTTTTCTGCAGAATTGAAGGTCAACACATCGCATCCGCTGAAAACAGCTAAAACAACAAGCAGAACAGCTGTAAGACTTATAAACTTTTTATGCATTGACCGTCACTCCTTTCAGAAATTCAGATTACACTGTAAGTTTAACTGTTATAACGAATTCAGCTTTTTCATCAAGTATTTTCACACCCTCGGGAAGCTCAATTTCACCGGCTTTTATATTGAATTTATTTATCCCCTCTGCAAGGGTTGAATAATCAATTGTCAAAAGAGGAAGCTCTGTGCCCTCGAAACTGAATTCCGTATCAATTTTAGCCGTTATGACTTCTGTATTGAAATCAACCGTAACTTCACCTGTTTTGTCACCTGTGAATTCAACCGCAGGCTTAAGCTCTGCCAATCTGTCAATATTTGCTTTCACAAAGAATTCCTGCTCTTCAACAAGTTTTACATACTGATTGATTGAAACAGTTTCAGATGCGCTGTTGCCCTGAAGACTCAGGTTAAGAGGAATTGTTGATGTTTCAAACATAAGCTCATCCGGAAGGACAGGTGCAGCTTCGGCACGGATTACCTTATTTACTTCGGTTGCAGGACCCGTGATTTTTACGGATGTAACAGGAAGCTCACTTGAACGCAGTTCATAGCCTTCTGCAATTTTATCTTCAAAAACGTTTTTATCAAGATAGATATTCACTTCTTTTTCAAGCTCTGTGTCAAAATATATCTCAACGTGAGTTCTTGACTGCTGTGAAATTGTTATATCCTGACTCTCCTGTCTGAGGCTGACTCTCAGCGCAAGCTGTGAAACACCTGACGAATCAACTGTGTTGAGGTTTGCCGAAACAAGGATATCATCAGGTGTGAGAGAAGTAATAAGATATCTCGGCCCCGTAACGGTAACATCAATTGCCTCGTCACTCTGCCAGAAAGTCTTGTAACCTTTCTGCGAAACAAGGCTGTTTTCGGTGTTTACGGTAATAGGGATATTATAAATCGTATATGATTCCTCGGGACTTGCATACATGGCAACAGCAACCCATATAAGGAATGAGATAATGATTGAGAGAAGCAACACGAATTTATTGTTGTTCATCAGATCATTGAGAGTTTTCTTTTTATGTTCTTTTTTCACGGGAGCATTACTCATTTTGTTTTCTCCCCCTTTGATTTTCTGAATAAAAACTTCTTTCTGCCTGAATCAACATCATCATCCGAACCGATAAGAAGTGCTGCAAGGATTTCACGGAGCTCTGCATCGGAAAGACCTCTGTGAAGTTTGCCATCCTTTGCAATCGAAATGATGCCTGTTTCTTCACTTGTAACAACTGCAATTGCATCAGTACGCAAAGAAACTTCCATAGCTGCTCTGTGACGTGTGCCGACGTGTTCGGTTACTTCCTTTTCGTTTCTGAGAGGAACAACACATCTTGCAGCAACAATTCTGCCGTCTTTTATAACGATTGCACCGTCGTGAAGTGCCGCTTTGGGATAGAAAATACTCAGAAGCATTTCTGTTGTGACGCAGGAATCAATAGGCACACTCTGTCTTGTGAGGTGACCGAGAAGTGACTTTCTCTGAAAAACGATAAGTGAGCCGACTTTCTGTTCACTCATTTCACCGCATGCACGACAGACGTTATTGATAACGTCATATGTTTCTTCATTATCACCTTTTGAGCTGAACAACGAAAGAAATGCAAAATTACGTTTCTGTCCCATTCTTTCAAGAGCCTGACGGATTTCACCGCTGAAAACAATTGCAAGAATTATGAGCAGGTCGCTAAAAACATTACTGAAAATGAATTTACTCGCATTCATTTCAAAAATATTAACAACGAGGTAAAGAACAGCAACAAGTGCAACGCCTTTTATTATCTGGATTGACT
The DNA here is from genome assembly GCA_017549285.1 of Clostridia bacterium. GTDB lineage: Bacteria > Bacillota > Clostridia > Oscillospirales > Acutalibacteraceae > UBA1081. The sequence goes on along the minus strand of JAFYVE010000029.1, from coordinate 28,079 downwards.
GTGTTTTTCTCATCTGGATTATAAGGGCGTAGATAAGAACTGCAACAAACAGTATATCAAGCACGTCCTTAAGTGAATTCAGACTCATTACAGCACCTGCAAACTTATCCCACGTGGAGACAAGGGTATCTGTAATTGAAAGCAAACCAAGAAATTTCAATCAAATCACCGCCTGAGCTTTTAATTTTTTTCAATAAGACAAACTGCGTGAGAGGATATTCCCTCAAGTCTTCCCGTAAAACCGAGATTTTCTTCGGTTGTGGCTTTTACATTGACACAGTCTGCATCAATTCTGCAAGCAGAAGCAATATTTTCAGCCATCTGATGGGTAAACTTTCCTATTTTCGGTTTCTGAGCTATTACGGTGGCATCAATATTGCCTACCGTATAGCCTTTTTCATTAAGTAAATCGACAACGTGTCTTAAAAGTATCATACTGTCGATCCCCTTATATCTTTCATCGCTGTCGGGGAAATGTTGACCTATATCACCGAGTGCCGCTGCACCTAAAAGTGCATCGCTGACTGCGTGAAGAAGTACATCGGCATCGGAATGACCTAAAAGACCCATTTCATAATCTATTTTCACACCGCCTAAAAACAGATCTCTGTTTTCAGCAAAACGGTGCACATCGTAACCGTGACCGACCCTTATCATGACAGTGCCTCTGCTGCTGCGAGCTTGACAGCCACGCAAAGAAGTTCAGCAGCCTTTTCAAGCTCTTCAACTGAAGGATAAGAAGGTGCAATTCTGATGTTCTTATCTTCGGGGTCATTCTTATATGGAAATGTTGCGCCCACGCCTGTGAGTGTAAGACCTGCTTCCTTACAAAGCTGACCTGCATATTTTGCGCTGCCTGTGTCAACATTGAGTGAAACGAAGTATCCGCCGCCGGGCTTATGCCAAGAAGCAATACCAAGTCCGCCGAGTTCTTTCTCAAGCATTGAAAGAACAGCATCAAATTTGGGGCGCATAATTGCTGCGTGTTTCTTCATAACAGCCTTGAGATGGTCAACTGTGGGATACATCTTAGCGTGACGGAGCTGATTCATTTTGTCGTAGCTGATTATCTGAATTGTAAGTCTCTTAAGAATTTCTTTTATATTGTTGTCTGATGCGGCAAGAGCTGAGATACCAGCACCGGGGAAAGTGATTTTTGAAGTTGAGCAGAATTCAACGAAGTTATCTTCTGTGCCGTACTTCTTTGCGTAATCGAAGATATTTGCGAGTTCGTCGCCTTCTTCGTAGATTTCGTGGATGATGTAAGCATTGTCCCAGATTACTCTGAAATCGGGTGCTGCAGGTTTCATTTTTGCAAGACGTTCAACAGTTTCTTCGGAATATGTGAAACCGTCGGGATTTGAATACTTGGGAACACAGAACATACCCTTTACTGAGGGGTCTTTGATAAGTTCTTCAACCTTATCCATATCGGGGCCTGTTGCACTGATGGGTACATTGACCATCTTTATTCCGAAATATTCAGCAATGCCGAAATGACGGTCATAACCGGGTACAACAGCGATAAATTTTACGTCTTCCTGCTGACTCCAGGGCTTGCATCCGCCGATACCGTGGCTCCAGCACTGTGAAATGAAGCTGAACATAAGCTCAAGACTTGCGTTACCACCCATAATGATATTCTTTGTTTCAACACCGAGAAGTTCAGCGAAAAGCTCCTTAGCTTCCTGCACACCGTCAAGAAGACCGTAGTTTCTGCAGTCAAAACCTGTTTTGCTGTAATAATCTGTAATTTCAAAAGCTTCTTTGAAATCTTCAAAAGCCATATCAAGCTGTACGGGAGAGGGTTTACCTCTTGACATATCAATTGCAAGTCCCTGAGCCTTGATTGTTTCATAACGCTTCTGATTCTCAGCAACAAATGCCGAAAGTTCTTCTTTTGTAAATTCTTTTAAAGTCTTCATTATTTTCTCCTGTTCATAAATTTACATAATTTTCTTTAATAATTATTGAATACAGATATCCCATATTAAATCAATTTATTATAACACATGCTTCTATATATAACAAGTATTTCTAATAAATTTTTATTATATATTTTATATAATAAATAAGATAAATCCCGTCATTCAGACAGGATTTATCATATCATTTATTTCATTTTGACCCTTGAGACATTTTTGCTTTTTTCTGCTGACATATAAAAGTGAGAGCACTCCGCCGGCAACAATAATTATGCCGAGTACGGCAAGTCCCGTTTTATCGGATTTCATATCATACCGGGCATCTTCAAAATTTATAAAAACAATCTTATCCGTTCTCAGGTCCATAATAAGATTACGGGAGTCATCAACAAGCATATGAAGCTGAGTGCCTTTGTCAATCTCTTTGATTAATTTAATAAGCTCCCATGATGCAAGACTGCTGTCAATTCTCATAGTTTCAGCATCAGAAAATCCGAGGTCTATATAATGAATATAACCGCTTTTTGATGATGAATAATTATAATTCTCAAATGAAGCGGTAATTTCTTTTGCTTCTGATTTATCAATAATATCAACATTACTGATATGCATAGCTATAAGTCCGAAACCTGCAATAATAAAAAACACAAGACATATTACAACTTCATTTACAGTCACATTATGAGCTGATTTTGTTTTTCTGTTCATAAAAAACACCTTCTGTCGGAATTATATCATACAAACAGAAAGACTGTAAACAGATTCCCGAAAAAAAAGTTGAAAAAAATTAAAAAAAAGTATTGACATTTGTGTTTCGGTGTGGTATATTATGTCTCGCGTTAGAGAGTTGCTGGTGTAGCTCAGTTGGTAGAGCAGCTGATTTGTAATCAGCAGGTCGGGGGTTCGAGTCCGTCCACCAGCTCCATTTTTTATGCTCTCTTAGCAGAATCAAATAAGTTGGAAGAGTTCCCGAGTGGCCAAAGGGAGCAGACTGTAAATCTGCCGTCAACGACTTCGGTGGTTCGAATCCACCCTCTTCCACCAAAAAACAGACAGGCAATAGCTTGTCTGTTTTTTTATTCATTGTAAAAGCAATGGCATATCATCAAAGTCGATATTGAATGTTCTCAAAAAAACCCCTTGTACTTTTTCCAATATAATGCTATAATAGTAAAAAATTATCGGAGGAACAAATATGGACAAAATAATAGCCTTTTTTATGTCAATAATTTATTCTATTCTCAGCTTCTTCGGCATTCCCTTTGATGCACCCGATCTTGCAACTTCTCCCCTGCCCGAAGTAGTGCTCACTGAAGAAGAAAGAGAATTCCTTGAAACATTCGTTGAAACAGAAAGAGCATATATTGCAGGCAACCAGATTGAAAACGGTGCAATCCCTATGACCTACAATGCAAATGCAGAGCTTAACGTAAACCCCTATTTTGCGTGCTATGCAGTTCTTGCTCTTCTTGATGATGCAGAAACTTATGCAGACGAAGCAAAAGCTTATTTCGAGTGGCATTTTGCACACCTCAACACAGAGAAGACTGACTATGCAGGTGTTGACGGAACAATTTATGATCACCTTATCACCGTTGAAAACGGTATTGTTACAGGTGAAAAGATGCATCCCAGAAAGTATGACTCAAGTGACTCATACGCTGCTATTTTCCTTACAGTACTTAACAAATACTACAAGGAAACAGGCGATGCTGAATACATCATTTCAAAAAGAAATGAAATTTCACGTGTTGTGAACGCTATGACAGCAACAATGCACAACGGTCTTGCATTTGCCTGTCCCGACTACAAAATCAAGTTCCTTATGGACAACAGTGAAGTTTACGAAGGTGCCGTAAACGGTACTGAGCTTTTTGAAAAGGTTATCTGCCCTGCAGACAGCTCATACAACAAGACTCTCGACATCTGTAAAGACACAGCTGAAAAAGTAAGTAATGCTATTGAAACAAAGATGTGGGACTACAGCAAGGGCTATTATCAGACGGCACTTAATCCCTCGGGCACAAACGCTGCAAAAGTTTCGTGGACTTCATTCTATCCCAGCGCAACTTCACAGCTTTTCGCTATAAGCTGCGGTGTTATTTCACCTGAAACAGAAAGAGCAAAGAACCTTTATGCAACTTTCTGTGAATATCACGATTGGGAACACCTCAATTTCAACAGCGAATTCTGCTGGGGCTCAGTTGTTATTGCTGCTGCAAAAATGAATGATAAAGACAGAGTTATCACTTATGCAGAGTCTTATAATGAGAAATTCGGAGACCACGCATATCCCCTCTACAGCGGTGATGCAGGCAGAGCAGCTCACGGTGTAAATATCATTCTTGAAAACGCAAAATAAAAATCTGACATAAAAAACAAGGTCGGTTCGCAGAACCGACCTTGTTTTATTTTGCTAATACATCATAGAATCTCTGTTGACTCATTATATCTGTCCACGGATTTTTTGTGCCGAATATAAGGACGTATTCTTCTTCAAGTTTTGCTGCCGTGCGGAGTGCAAGTCTTGCATCGGCGGAATTGATTTTTCCGTCAAGATTCATATCAGCACAGAAATAAAATCTTTTAAGCTCCTCTTCAGAGGCTTTTTCAAGTTTTGCCGAATATCTGAGAATCATTCTTGCATCTGCGGCTGTCACACGTTTGAGAGGAGTATTGAGCGAGGTTTCCTCCTCATCTCCCGTTACATTACCGAGCGTAAAACGTCCCTCTTCGGCAAGTCCTGACATAGGAATTGTAAAAAACGCATCACCGACAAATGCAAGCTCTTCAATTTCCATTATAATATCTTTTTTTTCTTTACTTATTTCAACAACAGCCGAAAGTGTGTAATCACTGACATAAAGAATTTCATCTTCATTGAAATACTTTTCAAGAACTGACATATTATAATCTCTTTCAGCACCGACATACTCAGGAAGAAAAACATTATCAAAAATCAGAGTTACATAATTTTTATCTTTATGCATATAGTTATCGGCAAAATATGAAATGTAGTCAACATCTCCCATATATCCTCTGAACTGATTGAAAATAAAAACGCTGACACTCAGCAGGTCATTATAATATTTTTTGTAATACTCATTCCTGAGCATATTTACATAATTTTCATTTTTCGGATCAATAAACGGAGCATAATACCCTTGGAAATATCCGATTTCTTCTGCATTTTCCGGATAAATCGGAAAATAATATAATATATAATCGACTGAACATTCCGAAACAAATTCACTCTGCTTCATCTGACGGTAAAGAGTGATAATGTTTTCTGCTTTCTGTTCTTTAAGATAAACCATAAATATCCTTTCGTGAGGTTTACCGTCATCAATCACATAAGGCTCCTCAACACGGCTTACAAGTTCATTGTCGGTCAACACAGAAATAATATCAATATTATAATACTCCTTTTTTATAAGAACATAAATATACTTAAAAGAAAATCCTGCCGAAATTTCTTCGTGTGAAAATTTTTCTTCATCATTTTCTGCCTGAACGGGCACTGCAATAATTGTAAAAATCATAATTACTGCAAAAATTAAAGACAACAATTTTTTCATAAAAATACCTCCTTACAGATTCATTGACGAAACTTTGAGAACAAGCCTTGCATCCTGTGCGGTTACGGAACCGTCACGGTTGATATCACCTCTTTCTTCAATAAACAGAGAGTATGTTTCAAGCTTTGCAGAATACCGGAGAATTTTCCTTGCATCTGCGGCGGTGATTCTTCCGTCACCGTTTGCATCTCCGAAGCTGATATTTTCCTTATATTCAAAAGATGCAGTTTTTTTAAATCTGTCATTACCGGATATCACATTCACTGTTACTCTGTAAAGTCCGCTTTCATTGACATCGGTTGAGAATGACTGCACATGGTATTTTTCAGTAAAAGTATCTTTCCAGCGTATATTGAGCCTGTCCCAGAAAGGACCTATAATGTGTCTTTCAAGATATATTTCTGCAACAGCTTCAGTTTTTGTATTATGCCTCTGAATAACGGTATATGTAACATTCACTTTACCCGTATCGGAAATATAGAAGGAAACAGAGCCGTTGTTTATACCCTGATATTCGGGTGATGCAGAAGGTGATCCTGCTGTCTGACCTGAGCCGACGACATAATCCAGAAGCATATCCGCAACCCATTTTTCATCAACAACTATTTCGGCATAAGCACCCACGGAAAATGAAAAAAGAAGTAATGCAACGCAGAATAATGCAAAAATCCTTTTCATAAACACTCCCCTTTTTATCATATCAGTTTTGCAGCAAGTCTTAATGCAATTCTTGCATCTGCAGCGGTGACAAGTCCGTTATTATCGATATCACATATTTTTCTCTGTGTTATTGTATAATTCTCAAGTCTTGCAGAAAAACGGAGAATCAGTCTTGCATCGTTTGCACGTATAACACCGTCTTCATTAGCATCACCGCATACTTTTGTTATTTATAAATTACCCGATGTTATCATTGATAAGCCACGGATAATATTTTCTGATTATACAATGATAATCATACCAATCTTTATAGGATTGTCCGAGTCCTGCACTATATCTGAGAATTTCTCTCGCATCTGCAGATGTAATTTCCGAGTTGTTTTTTGCCGTGTTTGCCGCATCAACTTCAGCTACGTCCATTGACTTTGTATCAAGCTTTGCTGCGTATCGAAGAACTTTTCTAGCATCTGCAGCAGTAATCAGGGCATCACCATTTACATCACCTATGAGAACGATGTTTGTCGTAAAAATACTGACCCCGTCATACAAAACAACAAACCTTGCACCTGTGGGAACCATATCTTCATCCGATAGTCTTTCTCCGGCATCATTTACAATAACTTTTTCACATTTATCATCAGTCACCTGCGCAATCGATACCGCTTCACTAACGGTCATAGGTCGGGAAAGTACTGTTGTTATATAATTGCTTGATCCGTAATGATATGAAAGAGTTTTTTCAAAATCAAGTTTTACTTTGGGGATTTCATGTGTTGCAAAACTCTTAACTGGCACCCTGTCCGTATTGACATTAACATCATAACTGTTTCCTGTGCAGTCTGTAAGAATTATATTTTTCACTGCAAGATCCGAATTGCCCTTTGCTTTTATCTTAAAAGCAAGACTTACATAAAAATACTGACTTTTGATATTTTTATTACCCTTTACAGAAACATGAACCTTACCGTCTGTTTGCTTTTCAGCTGTTGCAACAGGAGTTTCGTCACGAACAGCACCGATAATGTCAGGCACGTCAACCACATACATATCAACCTCAACGAATTCAAAAACATCGCTGTTGTATAGGATATCAAATTCACATAAATCCAGTGTTTTGATGCCGTTAAGACTGAAAGTAATACTGCAGGTTCTGCCTGTTGTGAAATAATCGGGGAACACATACTTATCAGCAAGTTCATAATCATAAATCCAGTTTGGTGTGCTTTTTACAGTCATTTCTGCGATATTGTTTTTGGCTGAAACGGGAAACACAAAGGTTGTAATAATCGTTATTAAAGAAATAAGTATTGTTATTATCCTTTTCATAAAAACTCCTCCATTTGTCAAATAAGTTTTGCCGCAAGTCTTAATGCAATTCTTGCATCTGCAGCGGTGACAAGTCCGTTATTATCGATATCACTGATTGCCTTCTGTTTCTCTGTAAATTTTTCAAGTTTTGCCGAGAAACGGAGAATCAGCCTTGCATCGTTTGCACGGATAACACCGTCTGCAATCGCATCACCGTATACTTTTGTTTTGTCATATTGATATTCTGAGATGAATTTGTTTCTTTCACCGTTTACTGTCACTTCAAGCACAATGCGGTAATTGCCGCTGGCATTCACAGCGGCTGAATATGAACCCGATATGTATTTTTTGTCGGTTTTTTCGGTTTGTTCTTTTCCTGCATCAACCCACACAAAGCCCATTTTCTCTTTCTGAAACTTTACATCAACGGTCATACCGCCCGTTTTTGATGAGACAACATAAGAAACAACAGCCTTGCCGTTTACGATATAAAATGTGAGGCTTATATTGGTTATATCTGTATAAGGTGGAATTACACTTTCACCTATTTCAATATCTGAATCATCTGTTGAATCTTCTGCATATGAAGTAATAACAGAACAAAACAGCATTATGAGGCTCAGAATTATACATATCAATCTTTTCATTTTTCTTCTCCTTTGAGTTTTTCTGCAAGGTCAACAATTTCCTGCGGAGTCAGTTTACCGAAATAATCAATGCTGAAAGTGTATTTTTCTGTGTTCCACATAATGAATATATAATTCTCTTCCGTATACACTTCATAGACAGTTGAGTCTGAAACGATTTCGGACTTTTCAAGTCTTTCAACATCGACATTCCGTTTCGTGATACCGTCCCCCTGCGAAAGAATTATTGCATCACCGTTTTCTTTTTCAAAAACTGTTATAACAGAATGGTCATTACGGTTGATACTCACTTCCTTAAATCCTTCGGGCAGATAAGAAAATTCATAAACGTCCCGTATTCCTTCACCCTCTCTGATATCGCCCGCTTCATTATGACCATATTCGAGCTCAAAATGGGTGTGATAATACTCCCTGAAAAAGTTTATGACATTTTCACGCACACTTGCGAAAGAAAAAACTGTTGTAACACCGATAAGAAAAATAACTGCCGCCACAAGCAAAACCTTTTTCACATTAAAGAAACGACGTTTTTGAGTCTGTTTCAGCAGTTCATCCATACGCATACAGAAAACTTCCGAAGGTTCCCAATTCACGGCAGGACATAAACTCTCTATATTAAAATACTCCTCTTCAGCTGACACTATAAGTGCCTTTTTCAGCATTTCACTTGCCATCTGCAGTCATCACCTCCCGTGAAAGAGCTTCAATAAGCATTTTTTTGCCACGTACCAACTGTTGCTTTACGGTAGATTCTTTCCTGTCAAGCACCTGAGCAATCTTCTTTACGGGGATATCCATAACATATCTGAGATAAAGTGTATCACGGTATGTGGAATCCATACTGCGGATAACATCAAGCACTTCCTCAAATTCGCTTTTTTCTATAAGCTCTTCAAATGCTTTCTCGTCTGCAACATCATATATATCTTCAATGCTTACTGAGGAATCGGTACGTCTGTTTTTTCTCGCAATATTAAGAGCCGCATTTTTTGCAGCCTTGATGCAATAACATCTGCCCTTTGATTCATCTGCCGAAAGCAGGATATCAATATGCTTTGCTATACCCAAAAATGCGTTATGTACAGCATCTTCAGAATCTGACTCGTTATGCAGAACAGACTGTGCCGCAGCAAACATATGACGGCGGTATGTTACATAATAATATTCAAATGTACGTTTTCCGTCATCACTTTCAATGACACCGATATAAAATAAAAGCATACTTTCTGCCTCCGATATATAAACACACGAAAAACATAAAACGGTTACAAATAATTTTAACATTTTTATTTTTTCTTTTCAATATGTTGACCCATCATTAAAAATCTGTTAATATACCCGTTGAGGAAGTGAAAAGATGCAATATAAATATGAGCTTCATTGTCATACAAAAGAAACAAGTCTCTGCGGTCAGGTACCTGCACGTGAGATTGTTAAGATGTATAAAGAAAAAGGCTACAGCGGAATAGTTATAACAGACCACTATTCACCCATGACCTTTAAGCCTTCACGTGTTTACAGACCTCAGACCGATATGGATTTTTATTTAAAAGGCTATAAAGAGGCTCTGAAAGAGGCTGACGAAAACTTCACCGTGCTTCTGGGCATGGAAATAAGATATTACGCAACGGCAAACGATTTTCTCGTTTACGGTGTTACGGAAGAATTCCTTAAAACAAACGGAAACCTTATGAAGCTTTATCCGAGAAAATTCTATAAACTTGCAAAAGAAAACAATATGATTGTTGTTCAGGCGCATCCTTTCAGAGAATGGATGATAAGAATAAAGCATAAATATCTTGACGGTGCAGAAGTCCATAACGGGAAAACAAGCAAAGAACGCAACAGGAAGGCTCTTGACTGGTTCAGAGAAAAGAAAATGGCTGTAAAGGTAAGCGGAAGTGATTTCCACAGACCTAAAAACCTTGCAACAGGCGGAATTATCACGAATGAACCCATAAAAACAAACGACGATCTTCTGAGAATCCTCAGAAGCGGTGAATATGAACTGATTGAAAAATAAAAAGGACACCCGCCGGTGTCCTTTTTATAACTTTATGAGCTTATTATAGCTTTCAATTATTTCTTCTTTTGTTTCATAGCTCCAGTAATAGAGCTCTATGATGAATTTCCCTTTATATCCGATGCTTTCCATTTTTCTGAAGAATTCGGGAAAATCAAACTCACCCGTAAGAGGTGGTATACAGTCTTTTTCCTTGCTTCTGTCACTTATATGAACGTGGATTATGCTGTCCCCGAGGGCATCAATGAATTCATAGGGTGTGTATCCTGCCCTGTATGCCTGTTTGATATCAAGAACCACATTGAAACCGTCTCCGATGTTCTCTTTCATCATTTTAAGATAATCGGGTGATTCACTTCTGTGATGAACAACATTCTCCTGACAGACTCTCACGCCGTATTTTTTTCCCATTTCAATAAGGTGAGAAAACCTTCTGCAATACTCTTCATCACTGATTGAACCCGGTATTTTTGCACCGTGAAAAACAAATATATCTGCACCGAGCTTTGCTGTAACTTCAAAAAGACGGTCATACAATGGCAGAATATCATAATATCTTCTTTCATAATTACTGAAAAGGTAAAATGATTCGGCAAATGATGCAAACGGATGAACAGACACTATATCGAGGTTGTATTTTTCTTTTATTGCAATTAATTCATCAACAAAACTGTCTTCAAGCTCCGAATGGGAATTGAGAAACAGCTCAACAGTGTGAAATCCGCACTCTCCTGCCGTTTCAAGGGATTTTTCCGTTTCAAGGGGATAAAAACAAGCCGAAGAAACGCCTATTGAATTATTCACCACATTCACCTGCCAATATTTTTGAATTGAAAATCATATCACCGTTTCATTATAATCAGAATGGTGATAATTATGAAATCATTATGCAAAGACATAAATAAAATGTATAAAAGCCTGAGCACCGTTACAAAATATGCATTCCGTTACGGAACTGTTCTCATTGTAACACTTATAATATGCAACGTTTACTTCTATTTAAGGTCACTCTATGAGGGAACGGGACTTTATTACACAATGATGTTCAATGATATTACTGTCTGTATAAAGGAATGCATGGGAAGTGTATATATACTTCCCATGCTTTATGAATTATTATCAATAATCAGAAGAATAAACTGATCATACCACTCCAAAGAGCTTGAGCATAGGTGCTGCAAATGCTGAAATAGCCTTGCCGAGACCTCTGAGGAATTCATCGATACCTGCAAAGAATAATGTATCTGTATCTTTGAATTCTTCGTTATAATCAGCTTCGGGCATACCTTCATAATCAAGAGTGAATGCCTGAGAGTATGTAACAGCGCCTTCGCTGAGGATTTCAGCTCTTACGTAGCTGCCGATATTTTCACATTCGTCAAGGTCGATTGTGTTGCCTTCTGCAACAACTGTGCCGTTATCTGAAATCCAACGGATGTAAAGCGCATTTTCAGCATCGATTGTGATTGCATCTTCTGCATCGTCAACTGAGATTGAATTAACCTTTGTTGTTGCAGCGCCTTCTGCAAATCTGTACTGACCGCCCTTATCACCGTTTGCGATTTCTGCAATGTTGTTATCTGCAGTTTCTTTCATTTTTTCGCCGAGAGCTACAGCTTGAGCATTGTCTGATGCAAGAAGAGCTGTTGAGTATTCAACGAGTTCATCCGTATTGCCACAGTAACAGCTCTGTGCGAAGAAAGCACCTGAAAGGAGACAATCCTTGAGAGCTGCTGATGTGAGTTCAGGCATCATAGCCATAACGTAACCTGAATCAACGATACCGAGATTGTGAGCGTCAGATGAAGCGATCGCGAAAACATTTCTGCCTGCAGGAACAAGGTCTGTAAGCATTGTGTCCCAGAGCTTTCTGTCAAATCTTGTTCTGCTGTCACCCTTTGAGTTGATATCAATACCTATGCATGAATCGTATGTCATAAGGATATTTTCAAACTTATCGATATAGTAACCGAAGTCTTTATCATTGTAAGCTTCTTCTGTTGTGAGGACATCTCTTGCATTTGTGTATTCACCGGGGTGATTGATAACTGATACACCGCCGAGTTCGTCAACAGCACTGATGGGTGTGACATAGTCACTTGTGCCGCCGATTCTGCCGTGACCCCAGTCTGCAAAGAATGTGTTCACATGAGCATTGTTGAATGATGTGGGGTTCTGCTCATTTGCGAAAGGAACACGCATCATTGAGTGTCCGCCTTCCTGAGCATAGTAATCGTCACCGTCAACTGTTGTAACTGTGTAAGCCTTGCCGTTTTCAGCTGTGCCTTCCTTATCAAGCATTACAAGAGGAGCAATGCCTTCCTTGAACATCATGATAAACTTGATTGTGGGGTCATAGCTGTCTTTTTCTGTCCAGCTGTAGTTTACAGTGCCGTGGTCTGACTGAGCGTAGATGTCAAAACCAAGTTCATAGTGTCTTTCTGCCATTTCCTTTGTGGTGTTGTCACCGTCGGAAGCGATTGTGTGCGAATGAAGGTCTGTTTTGTAAGCTGAGAATGTATCCCAGTCAACATCTGCATAGGGGTTTGAGATTGTGTAATCTGTTTCTGCTGCAAAAGATGTAATACCCATTGAGAAAACCATAATCACACTTAATACGATTGCGAGTGTTTTTTTCATTTTCTGTTTCTCCTTTTTTATGAAAAGATTACCGTTGTTATGCTATTTTCAGGGCATTCAACAAACAATTTTGAATAACCCGAGTATACTGTTTCAAGCTGTTTTCCGGCTGTTGATGAAACGACTTTCATCTTACCGCCGAACTTACCGAGTCCCACATTGAGGTTCTGACCGTTATTGACAAGAACAATAACTGTTTTTCCGTCAGGAGTGACAAAACCTGTTGTTTTTATATCCTGAAGTGAAATGTCAGAGCCCAGAAGTCTTGAAGGATTTGTGTAAATTCTCTTACTTCCTGCGGGGATATATTTTGAGAAATGCGCCATAGCGTAATATCTCTGAGCTGTGTATAGCTCCGTACACGCATCGTCGGCAACAAGAAGACCGTCTGAAATCATATTGCCGTTTTCATCAATACCGTAGTTGTTCACGCCTACCCAGGATGACCATGAGTTTGCACCGGTTGCTGCAAGGTCATCAATCATAACGTTTGCCATAACCATTGCATTATCAAAGTCATTGATATCGTGTGAGCAAGGAAGCTCGCACCATTCAGTCATATCAACATTTATATCGGAATACTTATCTGTTATTGTTTCACCGAAACCAAGTTTGCCCCAGTAGTTGCCGTCACTCCAGTAGCTGTGATAAGCGAGTGAGCCGAGCACTTCTCTTATTTCTTTATCATTGTAAAGAGCATCGAAATAGTTTTCTGTTGTTTCGCCGATTTCTCCGCTTTCGGGAGCCATAAGTTTAACGGGAAGACCGCTTTCTTTGATTTTCTGAGCGAAAACCTTAAAAACTGCAAGAGCCTGTTCAGGCTCGTAGTGACAGCCTTCCTGACCTACCCATCCGCCGCCCCATGACCACTGAGGTTCATTGATGGGGCTTATGTATTTAACAGGAACACCCTTTTCAATGAAATATTCTGTAATTGTGATGAAGTAATCTGCAAATGCTTCATAATTCTCTTCGGGAAGATTACAGGTGTTATCAGAGTAACTACCGCAAGCTGAGCCTGACTCTGTCATTGAATAATGAGGTGAATTTGCAAAGAGGACAACCGTATCAACACAGCCGTATGAAAGAGCCTTTTCAAGCATCTTCTGAGCACCTGCATCACGGGTGAAGTCATATTCATACTCACCTGTTGCTTCATTGAAATAGTAGAAGCTCTCTGTTGCCCTGTTATTGAAGACTCGTGCATTGGGGTTATGTTTTTCACCACCGCCTATGTTGTAACGGTAGATGTTGAGCCCTAAACCTTCTTTGCTGAAAAGAGCCTTTGCAATTTCATCGGCATACTGACTGTTGCCGGCATCCTGTGCCCACCAGGCAGCAGAAGTGCCGAAACCGTTGAAGGTCTGATATTCAAGATCCTCGTTAATTTCGAGTGTGACACTTGCGTTTTTCAGAAAGTCAGCACCCTGTGTTACAGGCACAACAAAAACCTGAATGACCGCAAGGAAATAACTCAGTACAATTTTCAGAACATTCAGCATTTACAGGCCTCCTTCTTAAAATAAATAAAAATTTACCTTATAGTAAAAATATATAATTATAATACTACATAAAACTTATATTTTCAAGTGATTTTTTATTCTTTTTTTGTATATTTTGCGGTTGAATATGATTTTGTCAAGTGGTATAATTCATTGATGTAATTATCTTTAAACGGAGAATAACAATGAAAACAGACAAACTTACAGGACATCTTGCCGCCCTTTTCACCATAATCGTATGGGGTACAACGGTTATTTCATCAACAAAACTTCTGAACGGCGGTTTTTCACCTGCCGAAGTAATTATATGCAGGTTTTTACTTGCATTCATACTTCTCAACATCATTTATCCCCCCAGACTCAGGTTTGAAAACATAAAACGTGAGCTTACTTATGCCATAGGCGGTCTTCTGGGTGTCACATGTTACTTTTTCCTTGAAATTGTTGCTCTGCAGTATACAAAAGCGGCAAATGTAAGCGTAATTTTCGCTACATCTCCCTTCTTCTGCGGAATATTCTCTCTTTTCACAAAGAAAGCCGACAAACCAAAACTCAATTTCTTTATAGGTTTCGCACTTGCAATAACAGGCATAATGCTTGTAACATTTGAAGACGGTTTCACATTTGACCTTAATGTTACGGGTGCCCTTTTTGCAATAGGCTCTGCCCTTTCATGGGGACTTTACTCACTTCTGTCAAAGACAATCGGCACATACGGTCATCATGTCATCCAGACAACAAGAAGAATCTTTATGTACGGCCTTATTTTTATGATTCCGACCGTATTCATCTTTAATGTTGATATTTCACATTATAAGCTCCTTGCAGACACAGAGCTCCTTTTCAATCTTCTGTATCTCGGACTGTGTGCATCGGGAATATGTTTCCTGACATGGAGCAAGGCTACAAATACTCTCGGTCCCGTAAAAGCTACTACATATATCTACGGCACCCCCCTTGTGACTATTATCTTTTCATACTTCTTCCTTAAGTCACAGACACTCACTCTTCAGCTTTTCATCGGTGCTGCGCTGATTATCGCAGGTCTTGTTCTTTCTGTAACGCACAGCACACATCACGGAGCAAGAAAGAAAACTGCAAAAAGGAAGAGAAGATAAATGATACAGACATTAAGCAACAAAAAATCAAATTTCCTGATTTTTCTCTGCTGGGCGGCATATACTTCGGCTTATGTAGCACGGCTAAACTACAACGCATCAATGGTTGAAATTCTCGCACAGCTGGGAACAACAAAAGAAGCAGCAGGTACCGTCAGCTCATTCTTTTTCTTCGCATACGGTGCAGGTCAGCTTGTGAACGGTCTTCTTTCAAAGAGATACAACACAAAGATTTCAGTTACAATTGCTCTTGTTGCATCGTGCTTTATCAACTTCGGTATGACATTCTGCTCAGGAATTGATGCGATGAAATATCTGTGGTTCTTAAACGGTGTTTTCCAGTCAGTTCTCTGGTCATCACTCATAAAGACACTCTCCGACAACCTTGCGGACAACAAACTCTCAAAAGCCGTTATGGTTATGAGCACAACCGTTGCATCGGGCACATTCACAGCATACGGTCTTGCGGCAATTTTCTCAGCCCTGAGTATGAAATGGACTTCAATTTTCTATGTTGCATCTGCAGTTGTGGGGGTTGTTTCAATCCTCTGGTTCTTCGGAATGACAAGCATCAAAAAGAAGGACAATGAAACTGTTGAAATAAAGACTTCCGAAAAGAAGAAGCTTTCACTCACTCCCGCTTTTGTTTTCAGTATAATTGTTATTCTTATTTCGGCTGTTGCAAACGGCTTTGTAAAAGACGGTGTCACAACATGGGTACCCTCAATCCTCAAAGAAGAATTCGGTATACCTTCTTCACTTTCAATTATCATAACACTTCTTCTTCCCGTTCTTTCAATCTTCGGTGCATCACTTGTAAAGTCACTCCACAAGAAAATCAAGAATGAGAACGCTCTCAACGGCATTTTTTATTTTGCTTCAACAATTCTTTCCGTTCTTGTTATTGTGACTTTAGGTCTTAAATCAGTTCCTCTCACACTTGCTCTTTTCGGTGCAACAGCATGTCTTATGGCAGCGATTAACAATGTCATAACAAGCGTTGTCCCCCTTTATTCAAGAGATAAAATAGATTCGGGGCTCTCTGCAGGGCTTCTCAACACGTTCTGTTATGTGGGCAGCACACTTGCGACAACACTCCTCGGCAAAATTGCAGACACAAAAGGCTGGAACGATGTTTTCATATGTCTTCTCTGCTTTATGGGGGTTGCCTTTGCCGCTTGTGTAATTTCAGTTAGTTTTACAAAAAAGAAAGGCTGATTTTATGAATATCATTTTAAAGAGCATTCTTACCGGCTTTGCACTCCCATGTATTTCAGCTATGGGAATGCCAAAGAAATTCAGAACAGAGCGATTCAGAAAAGAAACACCTGCCCCTCTCAGATTCGGCAGTGACGGCAAGTTTAAAATTCTTCATCTTACGGATATTCACGAAGTAATGCCTGAAATGGATGACGATGAAAACAAACAAATCCCCCTTGCAAATGATATCGAGACTCTCAATGTCATTGAGACACTCGTTGATAAAACACTGCCTGATCTTGTTGTTTTCGGCGGTGATAATGTCAGCGGATACTGGAAGGAATTCGACTATGAGCTTGTGAGAAAGACTATCAGTAAAATCACATACTCTATCCGAAAAAGAAATATTCCCCTTTGTATATGTTTCGGCAATCACGACGCGGAAGAAGGTTTTCACCTTGAATTCCAGATGATGATGTATCACGAATATGCCGACTGCCGTTCATCTTTCAACGATGAAGACGTATACGGTTGCGGCAACTGCTGTGTTACAATTAAAAGCAGCAAATCAGACAAAGATGCATTCGCAATCTGGCTTATGGATTCAAACGATTATCAACAGGGCGGATATGATTGCGTACACGACGATCAGATTGACTGGTATGAAAAAAGAGCCGCAGAGCTAAAAAAAGCAAACGGAGGAAAGTCTCTTCCCGCAATACTTTTCCAGCATATATGCCCTCAGCAGATGCTTGACGGCTACAAGGAAGTGACTGCTGACGATGAATATACATTCGAACAAAACGGAAAGTATTTTTACTTTGCACATAAAGTACTTGAAGGCAGAATAAGGGAAACTCCCTGCCCTCCGTGTATGAAAAATGACCACAGAAGACAGTTTGAAAGCTGGAAAAAGACGGGTGATATAATTGCCGCATTCTTCGGACACGACCACGTGAACGATTTTCACATAAACATTGACGGAATAGACCTTTATCAGACACTTGGCGCCGGTTATACCACATACGGCGAAGAAAGAGGCGGCAGACTCATTATCCTCGACGAAAACAACCCGAAAAAAATTGAAACACAATCAATCGAGGTCAGAAAAATCACTCAGATTGACGTATAAAAAAACAACGGACACAAAATGTCCGTTGTTTTTTATCAGAATTTATCGATCAGCGATAAATTATTGTTACTACACAATAATCCTCTTCACCCATTTTCCCTTTCTGACAAAGGTGATTCCGATTACGTCTTTCAGGAAGTTTAGTCCCTGACATATTGCAAATATGGGGAGGATTGAAAGCGGAGTGAAACTTGTAAGAAAAAATGCCATAGCAGCACTTACGACCCACATAAAACCGCAGTCAAAGATAATTGTTATTATAGCTTCTCCGCCTGACCTGAGTGTAAAATAACACGCATTTGCAACGGCATCAAACGGAATCGCCAGTGCACATATTATCATCATTTTAGTTGCAAGCTGTTTTACACTTTCATCCACGTTATAAAAATCGGGAATGAAAAATGCACACAATGAAAATATTATTGCAACAATAATACTGACAAACAATGAAAACGTAATAAGTTTGATTGAAGCATCCTTTGCTTCATCCTCTTTACCTGCACCGAGAAGCTGACCAAGGACAATACCGATTGCCACACCCACAGCCATAAATGCAACCGAGAAAACATTGAAAAATGTCTGCACAATATTGTTTGCCGCAACAACTTCAAGTCCCTCTGTTGAATAGCATCTGTTCACAAATGCAACACCTGCCGCCCACAGAGTTTCGTTGACCATAAGAGGAATACCTTTTTCGGCAATCTTCTTTACAAGAGCCACAGGCACTTTAAGGCTCCTGAATGCACCCACAATAAAAAGATTTCTCTTCCTGTCGGCAAATGTCCACACGGCAACCACAAACAGTTCAACAAATCTTGATATAACAGTTGCAATTGCTGCACCTTCAACACCCATACGGGGCGCACCGAAGTGACCGAATATGAGAACATAATTGAAAAAGAGATTAACAAAAACCGCAGTAACACCTGCAACCATAGGAGGGAATGTCTGCCCCGTTTCCCTGAGTGTACTCGACCAGCACTGGGCAAGAGCTGCAGGCACAAGTCCCCAGAGCATTATTTTAAGATATGAAAAACCTGCATCAAGTGATGCTTTTGCAGCTTCTCCCGAGCCCTCTCCCTTGAGATACATATTTATAAGCTCAGGTCCTGCAAAATAAAACAGCGAGATAACACCTGCTGTCAGAAGTGTGCAGAAGATTATTTTAAATCTGAAACTGTCACGCAAGCCCTTATGGTCACTGTTGCCGAAAAACTGTGCACCGAAAATACCTGCACCCGAAACAGCACCAAAAATACACAGATTATAAACAAAAACAAGCTGATTTGCAACGGAAACGCCTATCATCTGAGTCTGACCTATCTGACCGACCATCAGATTATCGAGCATATTGACAAAGTTGGTTATTCCGTTCTGAATAAGAATCGGAATTGTCAGCACAATAACATTTTTGTAGAATTGCTTTGTGCCTATAAGTTTTTTTAACATTATTTATCACTCCGACTTGAAATTTTATCATATTAATTCCTTTTATTCAATATTAATCTTGTATTTCAGGAAATAAAATGATAATATAAAACAAAAAAAATTCTAAAGGTGATATTAATGAAGATATCAACAGAAATACATTCAGCCGCAAATCATATCGGCGAAGAAAAAGCAGTTGAACTTGTAGCAAAAGCAGGTTTTGATGCTTTTGACCTTTCAATGTTTGATATGGCAAGATATGACCGGGACAAAAAAGCATTAAAACCCAATTCAAACCCCTTTGCAGGTAACGAATATCTTGCATTTGCAAGAAGATTAAAGCAGATTGGTCTTGATAACGGTATTGTGTGCAATCAGTCACACGCGCCCTTCCCCACAGCAATTCCCGAAATCCGTTCATTTATGAAAAGAGCAATTGAATGTACAGCAGAAGCCGGAGGAAACATCTGCATCATTCATCCTCAGAACAACGAAACTCCCGAAAAGAATGCAGAAATGTATTTTGAACTGCTCCCGTTTGCGAAAGAACACGGTGTTAAAATCGCAACAGAGAATATGTGGAACTGGGACAATAAATTAAATCAGCCCGTTTCTGCCGCATGTTCTGACCCTGCAAGCTTCAATGCACATCTTGATGCCGTAAATGACGACTTTTTTGTAGCCTGTCTTGATATCGGTCACGCTGAAATGAGAACTCTGGGCACAAACGCAGTTGAAATGATACTTGCACTCGGAAACCGTCTGCACGCACTTCATATTCACGATAACGACCTGTGGAATGACAGCCATCAGATTCCTTTCTCAATGAACATTGACTTTGTTGCCGTTGTGGATGCACTAAAAAAAATCGGATATAACGGTTATTTCACTCTTGAAGCTGACCGTTATCTTGAAAATTACACAAAAGACAATATTTTTGAAGGAATTAAAAATATGGCAGACAGTGCAAGAAAACTTGCAGCTATGTTTGAGGAGAAATAATGAATACAACTGAAATCATAGCGCAGATAATCGGCATTTTTGCGATGTTTTTCAACCTTTTTTCATATCAGCAGAAAACACGTAAAAGAGCTATAATCTGTCAGCTTTTCGGAACAATACTTTTTACAATCAACTTCTTTATGCTCGGTGCAACGGTAGGTGCCATTATGAACTTCATAGGAGCCGTCAGAGCCGTTATTTTCATCAATAAAGAAAAACTGAAGGCTGATCATATCGGCTGGTTTGCAGGCTTCACTGCAGTTTATCTGGTATCTTATATCTTAACTTTCACCGTCCTCGGTAAAGAGCCCACAGCCGTGAATTTCATTCTCGAATTCCTTCCCGTAATCGGCATGATAGCTACAACTCACAGCTACCGTCTGACAGATGCAAAGGCTATAAGAAAATTCGGGCTTATAAGCTCCCCTGTATGGCTTGTTTATAACATAGCAAACTTCTCTGTAGGTGCGATTATATGCGAAGTATTAAGCCTCGGCTCAATAATTATCGGCATTGTAAGACTTGACAGAAAGAAAAAAGAATAACCCGCATAAAAAGAGTGCCTCACTTAAGTGAAGCACTCTTATTTTATCGTTTTATTCTGTTGCGGGAACAACTTTTGTATTGTAAATAACTGTCTTCACAGCTGTATCTGCAGGGATAATTCTGATTTCAGCCTGTGTACCCATATTCATTCTGGGAGTGTATGTGGAGCCTTCTTTTACAATAATTCCGTCTGCATCATAACAGCAATATGAGACATATGTGCTGTCTTTAAGATTCTTTCCGGTATTATTCACAACTGTAAAATAAAGATATCCGTAATCAGCATCTTTTCTTACACTTGAAAAATTAAGACCATTGATATTAACAGGAAGAGTATTCACCTGCATACCGGCAAAGGGTGAAACAGCATATGTTTTCTTTGCTTCACCTGTCTTGACTGATGAATTGAGGAATGCAACCTTTACTGTGCCTTCGGGAAGATATGTTGTATAATACTGAGCTTCATTGTTATTGAGATTATATGTTGAGAATGATGATGCTCTGATTATCACACCGTCACTGTTATAGCACTTATAATTTACCCAAGTGGAAGATGTAATGGGGTTGCCTGTTGCATTACGTACTCTGATTTTCAGCATAAGTGACTTATCAACAGATGCAGCTTCAATTTTAACACCGTTTGTGTTATAAGGAAGTGTATTCATACTGATACCGTCA
Source organism: Clostridia bacterium (assembly GCA_017549285.1). Classification (GTDB taxonomy): domain Bacteria; phylum Bacillota; class Clostridia; order Oscillospirales; family Acutalibacteraceae; genus UBA1081. The sequence continues at coordinate 6,692 of JAFYVE010000029.1, read as the reverse complement.
TATGTTGAGAATGCTTTTACGGTAAGCGCTTCTGCTTCTCTTACATCTGCCTTACCGAAAACAACTCTTGTTGCACCTTCGGGAAGAGAAATAGTCTTTATACACTTTTCCTGACTGTTAAGGTGAGTTGTATATACGTTTGATGACTTGATAACAAAGTTTTCAGCATTATAAACCTTGTATTCCATATTTGAAAGGTCGCTGATTGCAACTTTATTATTGTTTTTGAACATAACGTTGAGATAGCCGTATTTTGCATCGTAAGAAGCACTTTCAAGGCTGATTCCGTTTGATGAATAAGGCATTTTGTTTATTGAAAGACCGCCGATGTCAACCATCTGGCCCTGATATAAGGATTCACTCTTTCTGATATCAGAAGAATAGAAAACAAACTTTGTTACGCCTTCATCATAATAGAAATCAACAATTGCATTTTCGTTATTGTTCATTTCTTCAAGATAAACATCTCTTGAATTTATAATATAACCGTCAGCATTGTAAGTCTTGTATGAAACGCAGGATGAAGAAGAAATGGGGTAACCTGTTTTGTTTGAAACAATAAGCTTTGCCTGATTATATTTCTTTTCAAATGATATTGACTGAAGGTAAATACCGTTAAGGTTAAGAGGCATTTTGCTTACTTGCATACCGTCAACTGTCTGCATATTGTAAGAAGGAACAAAAGCACACTTTGTTACATCTGCATCATAAAAAACAACCTTTGCAGTATCTCTGTGCACATCAAATGTAAGAAGACAGGCTTCATTGTTATTCATATTGCGTACATACATATATCTTTCCGTTATAAATACATTTGATGCATCATAGCACTTGTATTTGATATATGATGTGCTTTCAACAGCATAACCTGCTTTGTTTCTTACAACAACCTGCATTGATGAAGCTGCTGAATCATATTTTATTGATTCTATTTTAAGTCCCTTTGCTTCATAGGGAAGCTTGTTTGCTTTAAGTCCGTTGTAATCTGCAAGAGGAATCTTTGCAATTGCAGCATCTCCGTCTTCCTTGAACTGATCAAGTTTTGCGGCAACTCTGAGAATCATACGTGCATCAGATGCAGTAATCTTATTGTCAAAGTTAACGTCAGCTGTACTGAAAAGGCTGTCGGGGAGAATTTCAAGCTTTGCAGAATGACGAAGAACTTTTCTTGCATCACTTGCTACAACTTTACCGTTTCCGTCAACGTCTCCAAGTGAAGCAGCTGACACAGGAACAATTACAATACTCATACAGATTGCAATCAATGTTATTACTGAAAATAATTTAATAAAATTTCTTTTCATAAGAAAACCTTCCTTTCTTTCTTTAATAATACATCTGTAAAATTATTATGTCAAGAAATTTCTTCTGATTATTGATTTTTCATCACAAGCATATTATACTTTTATCAGGTGATGAAAAATGAACAGTAAAAACTTATGTATAAATGTGGGAATGAATGCAGACCTTCCCGAAATTGATCAGCTTGAAATCATAAAAAATGCAGGTTTTGACGGCATTTTCTTTGATTGGGAAAGAAATGTTGACAGAAGTTCCGAAATGAAAAAAGCATTTTCACTGGGTCTTGAATTACAGTCACTTCATGCCCCTTTTTACGGAATGGATGATATTTTTCACGCCGATGACACACTTTCAGACAAAATGATAAATGATATCATCGGCACTATCGACTGTGCGGCTGAATACGGCACAGACCTTATTATATGCCACGCAATAATCGGTATGGACAATCATTCCCCCAACGACCTCGGCATAAAGAGGCTTGAAAGAGTCATTGAACACGCCCAAAAGAAAAAAATCCGTATTGCATTTGAGAATACGGAAGGTCCTGAATATCTTGAAAAAATTCTTGATGCTTACGAGGATTTACCTCATATCGGATTCTGTTTCGACTCAGGTCACGAGCTTTGCTACAACAATAAAGACGATATGCTCGGAAAATTCGGAAAATACCTGTTTTCTACACACCTGAATGACAATATGGGACAGACGGGTGACGAGATAACATTCTATGATGACTCACATCTTCTCCCCCTTGACCACGGCGTCGGAGATTGGAACTCAATTGCCGAAAGACTTCATAAATGCAATTTCGACGGTCCTCTCACATTTGAATTGGTAAAAGGCAATCGACCCAACAGAAACACAAATGACCGCTATGTGGAAATACCATTTGAAGAATACATAGCAGAAGCATATAAAAAGGCTGATGCGTTCAGAAAGATTTATAATAAACAATAATTTGTCGGTGTCATTGAATAAAAAAATCACAACGTAGGGGCTGCCATTGGCAGTCCGCAGAGAAACACTTTCTTTAACGGACGCCCGATGGCGCCCCTACGATGAAACATCCCGACAAATTCTGATTTAACAAACATAACAACCGCACCGAGCAAATCGATGCGGTTGATTTTTTATTTCAATTATTTTACAAGTAAGCTTTCGCCTGTCATTTCTGCGGGCTGAGCAATACCCATAATATCAAGAAGTGTGGGGCAAAGGTCACAGAGTTTGCCGCCTTCTTTGAGAGCATAGTCACTGCCTACTGTGATAACGGGAACGGGATTTGTTGAGTGAGGTGTAAATGCATCGCCTGATTCGTCGAGCATCTTGTCTGCGTTGCCGTGGTCAGCAGTAATAATCATCTTGCCGTCCATCTTTGCAACTGCATCTGCAAGTCTGCCTACACATTCGTCAACAGCTTCAACAGCAGCAACAGCAGCCTCGAAGATACCTGTATGACCGACCATATCGCAGTTTGCATAGTTGATGATGATAACATCATACTTGCCTGAAAGAACCTGTTCAACAACAGCGTCTGTTACTTCATAAGCACTCATTTCGGGCTTGAGGTCGAATGTTGCAACGTCGGGTGAGTTGATGAGGATTCTGTCTTCACCGGGGAACTGAGCTTCAACACCGCCGTTGAAGAAGAATGTTACGTGAGCATACTTCTGTGTTTCAGCGATTCTCAGCTGTGTCATACCGAGCGATGAAATATATTCACCCATTGTCATTGTGAGGTCTTCGTTGGGAAGAGCAACAGTTACGTTGGGCATTGATGCATCGTACTGAGTCATACATACATACTTGACGGGGAAGAAACCGTTCTTTCTTTCAAAGCCGTTGAAATCAGGGTCAACAAACATTCTTGTGAGCTGTCTTGCTCTGTCGGGACGGAAGTTGAAGCAGATAACTGAATCATTTTCCTTGATAAGACCTTCCTTATCAATTACAACGGGAAGAACGAATTCATCTGTGATGCCGTTTGCATAAGATTCTTCCATAGCCTTTACGGGGCAGTCGCACTGGTTGCCTTCACCGTAAACCATAGCTGCATAAGCCTTTTCTTCTCTGTCCCAGGCAAAGTCACGGTCCATAGCGTAATATCTGCCTGAGATAGTAGCAATCTTACCGAGACCGATTTCATTGAACTTATCAAGGCAATCCTGCATAAAGCCCTTACCTGATTCAACAGAAACGTCACGACCGTCTGTGATAGCGTGAACATAAACTTTTTCTACGCCCATTTCCTTAGCCATTTCAACAAGGCCGAAAAGGTGTTCGATGTGGCTGTGAACACCGCCGTCTGAAAGAAGACCCATAAGGTGAAGAGCTGAGTTCTTTTCCTTGCAGTTTTCCATAGCAGCACGGAGTTCTGCATTCTTTGCAAGCTCACCGTCTTTGATCATCTTTGAAATCTTAACGAGCATCTGATAAACAACTCTGCCTGCACCGATGTTTGTGTGACCGACTTCTGAGTTACCCATCTGACCGTCGGGAAGACCGACGTCAAGACCTGATGCACCGATAAGTGTGTTGGGATTTTCTGCAAAAAGCTTATCAAGGCAGGGTGTTTTTGCAAATTCGATTGCGTTGCCCTTTGCTCCGGGATTTGAGCCGAAGCCGTCCATTATACATAAAACATAAGGTTTTTTCATCATATTCATTCCTTTAAAAAAGGGCAGGTTTCTCTCCTGCCCCGTTATTTTGTTATTATTTTGAAGCTGCCTTTACGATAACTGAGAAATCTTCAGCCTTGAGTGATGCACCGCCGATAAGACCGCCGTCAACATCTTCCTGAGCAAGAAGTTCATCAGCATTTGCTGCGTTCATTGAACCGCCGTACTGAACAACCATCTTGTCAGCTGCTGCCTGACCGTAAAGTTCAGCAACGCAAACTCTGATTGCGTGGTTAACTTCGTTAGCCTGTTCAGCTGTAGCTGTCTTGCCTGTGCCGATAGCCCATACGGGTTCGTAAGCGATAATGATGTTCTCAAGCTCAGCTTCTGAGACGCCGCCGAGAGCAATCTTTGTCTGCATACGTACAACTTCTTCTGTGATGCCCTGTTCTCTCTGTTCAAGGTATTCACCTACACAGAGGATAACTGTAAGACCTGCATCAAGAGCAGCTCTTGTTCTCTTCTGAACAGTAACGTCTGTTTCACCGAAGTACTGTCTTCTTTCTGAGTGACCGATGATTACGTAAGGAACACCGATTTCCTTGAGCATTGTTGCTGAAACTTCGCCTGTGAAAGCGCCGCTTGCTGCCCAATGACAATTTTCAACACCGATTTTGATGTTTGAACCTTCTGCTGCTTCCATAGCTGCAAAAACATCAATGTAAGGAACACAGAGAACAACGTCACAGTCTGCACCTGCAACGAGGGGCTTCATTTCGTTGATAAGAGCCTTTGTTTCTGCGGGAGTCTTGTTCATTTTCCAGTTACCTGCGATAACTGCTTTACGAAGTGCTTTATTCATTTCTATTACCCTTTCATATATATGTACGGACGGGCAATGCCCGCCCCTACGAGAAATCAATTATTTTGTGCCGATGCAAGCGATACCGGGAAGGTCTTTACCTTCAAGGAATTCAAGTGATGCACCGCCGCCTGTTGATACGTGTGTCATCTTATCGTTGAAGCCGAGCTTCTTAACAGCTGCTGCTGAGTCACCGCCGCCGATGATTGAAACAGCGCCTGCATCTGTTGCTGCTGCAACAGCCTTAGCTACTGAAATTGTACCTGATGCGAACTTATCCCATTCTGAAACGCCCATAGGTCCGTTCCAGATAACTGTGCCTGCACCTTCAAGTGCTGCTGCGAAGAGTTCTTCTGTCTTGGGACCGATGTCAAGACCCATCCAGCCGTCGGGAATCTTATCGCTGTCAACAACTTCACATTCTGTGTCGGGGCTGTATGCTGTACCGACTCTGTTGTCTACGGGAATAAGGAACTTAACACCCTTTTCTTCTGCAAGCTTCATCATGTTCTTAGCAAGTTCAATCTTGTCTTCTTCACAGATTGATGTACCTACTGAATGACCGTTAGCTGCGAAGAATGTGTAAGCCATACCGCCGCCTACGATGAGAGTGTCAACCTTTTCCATAAGGTTTTCGATAACACCGATCTTATCTGAAACCTTAGCACCGCCGAGGATAGCAACGAAGGGTCTTGCGGGATCTTCAAGAGCCTTACCCATAACGTCAACTTCCTTCTGCATAAGGTAGCCGATAGCTGTTTCTTCAACAAAAGCTGCAACGCCTGCTGTTGATGAATGAGCTCTGTGAGCTGAACCGAAAGCATCGTTTACGAAAACGTCTGCAAGAGCTGCGAACTTCTTGCTGAGTTCTTCGTCGTTCTTTGTTTCGCCTTTTTCAAAACGAACATTTTCAAGAAGCATTGCTTCGCCTTCTTTAAGTTCTGCAGCGAGAGCCTGAGCTGATTCGCCTACAACGTCCTTAGCAAGCTTAACTTCGATACCGAGATACTTTGAAAGGCATTCTGCAACGGGGCCCATTGAGAATTCGGGGTTGAATTCCCCCTTGGGTCTGCCGAGGTGTGAGCAAAGGATAACCTTTGCATTGTTATCAAGAAGATACTTGATTGTGGGAAGAGAAGCAACAACTCTCTTGTCGCTTGTGATAACGCCGTTTTCCATCTTTACGTTGAAGTCGCAACGTACAAGAACTTTTTTGCCGGCAACCTGAATGTCTTCAATTGTCTTTTTGTTTAAAACGCTCATTTTGAAATCTCCTTTTTATATAAAGAATTTTTTTACTTTTTAACACAATATCATTATATTATATTGTGAAAACTTTATCAATCAGCAATTCTGCCAAATCGAAAAATAATACGGAAAAATCTTTGTATATTTAATATACCCATAAGACCGCATTATAAAAACAGTATAGCAAAATTTTCCGATAAATGCAACAAAAAAATAAAAAAAACAGCCACCGCCGGAGCGATGACTGTCTGTTATCAGTTATTGAAAAATTATCAATACTTATTATAGAGAGGGCCGTAAGCTGCGCAAGCTCTGTAGTCCTGACCTTCTTTATCCATACCGAATGCGTTCCAGCAAGCAGGACGGAAAATCTTTTCTTCGGGAACGTTGTGCATACAAACGGGAATACGGAGCATTGAACACATTGTGATGAGGTCTGCACCGATGTGGCCGTAAGAGATAGCGCCGTGGTTAGCACCCCAGTTGTTCATTACCTCGTAAGCTGTCTTGAAGGGGCTGCCTTCCTTGCCGTCGCATCTGGGAGCGAACCATGTGCAGGGCCATGTGGGGTCTGTTCTGTCCCAGAGAGTCTTTGTAACATCATCGGGAAGAGCAACTGTCCAGCCTTCAGCAATCTGAAGAACGGGGCCGAGACCCTT
>JAFYVE010000028.1 GCA_017549285.1 Clostridia bacterium | reverse complement strand
TCAATTTTTTTTAAATTTTTTTTTCAGGTCACTTTATTTACAGTAATTCTATAATCTTTTTTATCACAAGAGTCAGGTCAACAGGCTGAGAATCATTAAGTTCCCTGTAGCTTGTGGCAGCTGTATCGTCAGCTGTGTCACTGATCTGTCTTATCGCAAGGAAGGGAACACCTGCATCGTGACAGACGGAAGCCTCAGCTCCTGTTTCCATATCAAATTCATTTATAGCAAATATTTCCTTGTAAAGATTTTTTCTGTCTTTATCTGCAAGGAATAAATCACCGCAACCGCAGGCAGCTTTTTTCATTCCCTTAACCTTAAGTGCAGTTTCAAGAAGAGTTTTGTCTGCTTCATAAACATATACTTCCTGAGGCTTTTTGCCTAAGGGGTAACCGATTGCAGTCAGGTCAAAGTCGCATTCTGTGTAAGTTGTACCGGCAACGATATCATTTTTTGAAAGACCGGATATTGCACCGGAAAGACCAAAGCTCATTATTGCATCAACTTTTTCGTCTGCAATCAGGAAAGCGGCAGATGATGCACCGTTTACTTTACCGATACCGGCTTTAACAGCAACTATATCTTTACCGGCATACTGAAATTCAACATAGTCTTTGTTTCTCTTTTTATATTCCTTGGCACCGTTTTCTCTTGCAAAGTCAAGAAACGGATAAAATTCATTTTCGTCTGCTATAACAAAACCGATTTTCATTTTTTAACCTTCTTTCAGAGCTTCTTCAAGTGCTGTTGCCAGCTGGTCGGGGCAGGATGTACGCTTGAAACCGCAGGTTGTACCCTTGATTCTTGCTATAACATCTTCTGCTTTCATTCCGTCAACAAGTTTTGCAATACCTTTAAGGTTGCCGTTGCATCCGCCATAGAATGTTACGTCTGAAACAATACCGTTTTCAAGACTGAAAGTGATTTTCTGTGAGCAGACGCCATGTGTTCTGTAACTGTATGTCATTGAAAATTTACCTTTCTGAAATTTTTCTTTATTTTATCAGATTATATTAGTCATTACAAGAGTAAATGTAGCTTTTTATTCAAATATACAAAAAACATTTGACATCAGGAACAATTTGTTATACAATCTTATATGTAAAATATTATACACACGGAGGTATATTAAAATGGACACAAGATTCGCTATTACGAATTACCACGACGCAGCTGCAGTTACAAAACAGCTCGACGACCTTATTTCACAGCCCATTTACACAATCAAACCCGAGGCTCTCAAAGCTTATGAAGAAGAGTACTACGGCAAGAAGTGTGTAAAGTCAAAGGAAATGATTGACGAAGCTAAGACAGTCATCCCCGGCGGCGTTCAGCACAACCTTGCTTTCAACTATCCGTTCCCCCTTGTTTTCACAAAGGCTGACGGTATGATGCTCTATGATATTGACGGTAACGAATATTTCGACTTCCTCCAGGCAGGCGGCCCCACAGTTCTCGGTTCTAATCCTCCTGAAGTTCGTGAACAGGTTATCGACCTTCTCAATACATGCGGTCCTTCAACAGGTCTTTTCCACGAGTTTGAATACAAACTTGCAAAGAAGGTTGTTGACAGCGTTCCTTCAGTAGATATGTTCCGTATGCTTGGTTCAGGTACAGAAGCTTGTATGGCAGCTATCCGTGTTGCAAGACTTGCAACTAAGAATAAGAATGTTGTTAAGATGGGCGGCGCTTACCACGGTTGGTCAGATCAGCTCGGTTATGGTATCCGTGTTCCCGGTTCAAAGTTCACACAGTCACACGGTGTACCTCTTTACCTTTACAAACATACTCAGGAATTCTTCCCCGGTGATCTTGATTCACTTGAAAGAGTTCTCAGAAGAAATCAGTTTACAGGCGGCACAGCTGCTGTTTTCATTGAACCCATCGGTCCTGAAAGCGGTACAAGACCCATCGATTACGATTTCAACAAGGGCGTTGAAAGACTTTGCCGTAAGTACGGTGCACTCCTTGTATTTGATGAAGTTGTTACAGGTTTCCGTATCGGTATGGCAGGTGCTCAGGGTTACTTCGGTGTTTCTCCTGACCTTACAATCTTCGGTAAGGTTATCGCAGGCGGATATCCCGGTGCAGGCGGTATCGGCGGTAAGAAGTAATATATGAAGTATCTCGGCTCAGGTCTTGATTCATCAGGTGAAAAGGTCAAGAAAGCATTTATGGGCGGTACAATGGCTGCTACTCCCATTTCCTGTGTTGCAGGTTACTATACTCTTGAAGCTATCGATAAGCAGAATGCTTGTCAGTACGCAGGTCAGATGGGTGACAGACTCACAAAGGGTCTTCAGGAACTTATCAAGAAGTACAACCTTCCCTTCGTAGCATTCAATCAGGGCTCAGTTTGTCATCTTGAAACAGTTGGTACAATGCACTTCTGTGTTGACTGGTCAAAACCCTGGACAATTCCCAACGTTCTTTCAGCTACAAGCGAAAGAAAGAAGGAAATGCAGTATATGGGCGCTGCATATATGGCAGAAGGTCTCGTAACTCTTGCAGGTTCAAGACTTTACACATCAGCTGCTTATACACCCGAACTCATTGACGAGGCTGTCAGAAGATTCGATAAGGTATTCGCAAACGTTGCTCTTAAGCAGTACAACAAATAATAAGAGGTGCCCTTATGGACATTTTAGAAGCTAAATCATTAGTCGTCAGAGCGGGTCTCGAAGTTGTAGCTTCAGGTCTTATTGCCCGTACATGGGGTAATATCAGCTGCAGAGTTGATGATGAATATTTTGTTATCACTCCCAGCGGCAGAAGTTATGAATCACTCACTCCCGATGACATAGTTCTTGTTAAAATTGAAGACTGTTCTTATGAATCAGAAATCAAGCCTTCATCAGAAAAAGGCATTCACGCTGCTGCATATAAGATGCGTCCTGATGTCAATTTCGTGATCCATACTCATCAGAAGAATGCTTCAGCTGTAAGCTTCCTCGGTTACGATATCAATATGGTACCCGAAGAATACAGAGGAATTATCGGCTCAGATATTCCCGTTGCATCATACGGTCTTCCCGGTACTGGCAAGCTCCGTAAAGGTGTTGTTGCTGCTCTCGAGCGTTCATCATCAAAGGCTGTCATTATGTCACATCACGGAGCACTCTGCATTGGTGCTGACTATGATGATGCTTTCCGTGTTGCTGATACTCTTGAAAAGGTATGCGAGAAGTTCCTTCTTGACAGACTTGAAGCTGTTTCCGGCAAGGTAAGCTCAAATATTGCTGCTGTTGCAGAGCATATTGCAGAAATCAGCGACGGCGCAAAGAAGCAGGCTCAGATTTTTGATCCTTACACATCTGAAAGAGAAGGCTCAACACTCGTTATGAAGCCTGTTGACGGCGGTGAAACTGTCAGAATTGACATCGCAACCGGTAACGAAGTTGCTGATTGTGAAAATTACCCCGCAAGTGCAGAGCTTCACAGAGCTGTTTACGCATCAAGAGATGATGTAAACTGCATCATTCATTCAAAAAAGCCTGAAATCGTTGCAGCATCAGTCAGAGGCGGCACATTCAAGCCCCTTCTTGATGACTTTGCTCAGCTTATCGGTGTAACTCTTAAAACAGGTGAATACAACCCTGCAAATACTGTCAAGACAGCAAAGAAGGTTGTAAGAAAGCTCAAGGGCAGAAATGCTGTTCTTCTCAAGGATAACGGCGGTATCTGTGTTGCAGGTACAATGGACGATGCAGAAGCAGTTGAAATGGTTCTCGAAAAAGAAATGAGAACAGATGCTGCAGCAAAGCTTATCGGCGATGCTAAATACATCAACCCCGTTGAAGCTTTACTTATGAGAGTTATCTATAAGACAAAGTATTCAAAGAAAACAGAAACAAATAAATAAATTGAGGCTCATCGTCATTGACGATGAGCTTTTTCTATGCTATACTCTTTCTGAGGTGATAATAATATGTATAAATATTTATTATTAATATTTATAATACTTATAATAGTATTTGTTTCTTGGGGCTTGTTCAAGAGAAAACAGGGTGTATGTCCGTTTTGTATCATTAAACAGTTTATATTTCGTTCGAAAATTACAATGAATATCCCGAAAGGTGAATTCTATCAGGGCGGTGATGCAAAAACACCACCTATGGGTTGGTCAAGCTGGAATACATTCCGAAATCACATCGACGAAAAGCTCATTGAAGAAACAGCAGATGCTCTTGTTTCAACGGGTCTTGCTGATGCAGGTTATAAATATGTCAATCTTGATGACTGCTGGCATTCATCTCTCCGTGATGAAAACGGCAGATTGCAGGGGGATTTAGTCCGTTTTGCATCGGGTATTGATACACTCAGTTCAAAAATCCGTTCCAAAGGGCTTAAAATCGGTCTTTACTCATCAAACGGTGACTTTACGTGCGAAGATTTACCTGCAAGTCTTGGTAATGAGAAGACAGATGCCGCAACATTTGTTGACTGGGGTGTTGAATATTTCAAATATGACTTCTGTCATAACATAAAAATTCCCTCGGCAGCTCCGCTTATAAGTGCAATTGAAATCAAAAACGGTGATAATGTAACTGTTATACCCGCCGATAAAGCAAAACTCTCAGGTCTTGCAAAACTTGATGAAAACAAAAAATTTCCCGGTAAATATTATATTTCACTTTTAGGACACGGAAAGGGCAGTGCTGTTTTTGAATATGAAAGTGATTCTGACTCTGAATGCGATGTGACACTTTGTATCAGAAAAACAGGCAGATTTGAAAAATATATTGTAATTCAAAATAACAGTGAATATTACGAGCTTTTTATCCCTTGCACTAAAATATGGACTGTTGACGGCAGATATCAGACAAAAATCAATGTAAAAAAGGGTAAAAATGAACTCAGATTTTTCAATCCCGTCTGTACAAGAGCTGACAGTGCCTATATTCAGTATAAAAGAATGGGTGAAGCTCTCAGAAAGGCATCTGACGGCAAAATAACATATTCAATCTGTGAATGGGGAAGAAACAAACCGAAAGACTGGGCGTGGAATACCGGTAATCTCTGGCGTATTTCAGGTGATATCATCCCTAACTGGCGCTGGATTAATCATATATATAATATGAATTTAAAACTCGGAGAATTTGCAGGACCGGGTCATTGGAATGACCCTGATATGCTTGAAGTCGGTAACGGTAAGTTAACATACGATGAAAACAAAACTCATTTTTCACTCTGGTGTATGATGGCTTCACCTCTTATTCTCGGGAATGACCTGAGAAAACTCCCGGATGAAAAGAATACTCTTGAAATTATTTCAAACAAAAAGATGATTGCAATTAATCAGGATAAACTCGGTCATCAGTGTATCCGTTATAAAAAGAATCTCACTTTTGATTACCTTTTCAAAAAGCTCGAAAACGGTAAATTTGCAATCTGTATCTATAATAAATCAGCCAAGAAAAAAACTGTTGATTTTGATTTTTCGGGAGTGCCTGCTGAGTTCAAACCTGATGCTACTAACCTCTATGAGGTATGGAGTAATAAAGCGATAAGAGTTAATGATAAAATTACAATCGATGCACACGGATGTGTGGTAATTACTGATTTATAACTGATAAAGAGTCTCTGGAAACTTAGTTTTCTGAGGCTCTTTTTTGAAAAATTTTCCAAATATATTTAGTATGAACTTTATCGTTATGTAATTAATAATACAATATATTGTCATATTGTGTTAAATCACGTAAAATAAAGATATAAAATGCGATATTTCCTTCATAGATAAGGTCATCTTTGTTAAAGTTGACAAATCATATGTCAAAAATTGACAAATGGTGTGATTAAACATTGTAAATTTCCAATTAATTGGTAATTAAAATTGCCTTCAAAAAAAATCAATCGGCAAATTGCACAAAAATTGAATATTGAAATTGCTTGACATTAACAATTGACTTGATTATAATTACGGCGTCTTAATGCAAAAATGTATGATAACTGTTTTATGCATCTTTTTTATGCAAAAAAACAGCAAAAACATCTTAAAGGAGACAATTATATGAAGAAAGTAAATCGCATTCTTTCTTCTGTCTGTGATAAGTTAGCCACAACTGAATTTACGGTTGCAATTACAATCGCACTTGTTATTCTCACGGCGCTTTCATGCGGAGTTTATTTTACTGTTGAAAACAGAGTTTCAGCCGAAACAGTGCGTAATTATGACAGTCAGAAGATGATTCTTGAACTTTCGGAATCTTATTTATCCCCGAATTCAGACACAAATATTTCGGTTCTTGAGGCAGTTTCAGAATCAGCTTCTCAGGAAAATGAATCAGAAGAAGTTTCAGTAAAACCTGAAGCTGAAACAGAAGAAGTAACTGTTCAAAAGGTTTCAGAAACAAAAGATCAGATACCCGGCACAAGAATGGGTTACACATTTGATCAGCTTGGACTCACTCAGGTTTCAGATATTCCCGTTCCTGATTCAGTAAGATTTGATGAAAACGGAATACCTCTTGAATATAAGCAGAAGCTTTCGGGTAAATCAACAACTTATATTATGGGGCACACAACAGCAACAGGCACACCTGTTCATCCCGGTGTTGTAGCTGTTAATCCCAGAATCATTCCTTACGGTTCAAAAATGTATATCGTTGCCAATGACGGAAGTGGTGCTGTCTACGGTTACTGCAGCGCTGAAGATACAGGCGGATTTATCTATATGAGCAACGGTCCTCTCGTTGACCTTTATGTATGGACAATGCAGGATGTATATGCATGGGGTAATCACCCTGTAGATGTATATATCTTATAATATTATACTCTGTTACAGATAATTATACGGATTACAAAATTTCTTTTTTTGTAGTCCGTTTTCTTTTTATTTTAATTATCTTGCATTATTTTTCCATTTGTGATATAATAAGCAAGTATGAAAGGGGAGACCTTTATGAAGAAAATTTTATCTGTAGTTTTATCACTTGTTCTTGTGCTCAGTATGTCTGTTGTAGCTTTCGCAACTGAAACTGAAAACGACGTTATTGACCCTGAGTATCCTCTTGTAGTCTGCCGTGGTATGGATTTTGACGGCCTTACAACTGATCTGGGGCTTGAAACTGAAAGAAATGCTCTCAATCCCATTGAAACCGGTGATATTATGTCAACACTTGTAAAGTGTGTCGGTAACGCTGTAAAAGAAGGCAGTATTGACGGTATTATGCCTCCTCTTATGGAATACCTTGAATATGTCATGGGCGGTCTTGCTTGTGACAATAACGGTAATTCCGTTCACAATACTACAATGAAGAGCTATCCTCTTGCAATCGGCAATTATCCCGATTATCTTGAAGAACACAGCGTTGTAGCTCCCATGGAGCACGGTATCGTTATGGAAGGCGTTGACAGATATGGTGCTGACAGCGTTTATTATTATGCTTATGACTGGCGTTATTCACCTGCAGAGACATGTGACGGCCTTAACGAAATGATTGAACTTGCAAAGGCAGAGCATAACACAGATAAAGTCAATCTTGTTTGTGCAAGTATGGGTGGCGCAGTTGTTGATGCTTATCTTTATGAATACGGCACAGACAGTCTTAATAAGTGTATTTTTGACGGTACTGTTTTCTGCGGTACTTACGTTGTAACAGATCTTTTCCAGAAAAAGGTTCTTATCACAGCAACAGGTCTTGAATATTTCCTTTATGATAAGATGGGCGATAACAATTTCTTCGTCAAGGCACTTGCAACATCAGGTCTTCTTGATACTGTTGCAGAACTTGCTATGAAGTTTGTTGACAGATATATTGACTACGTTTACGATAACTTCCTTATCGATACATTCGTTACAATGCCTGCACTCTGGGCGATTGTTCTTCCCGATGAATTCGATGCATGTATTGAAACAATGTTCCCCACAGACGAGGATAAAGCATATTATGCAGAAGTTATCGATCAGGCTTATGAACTCAATGAAATGATGACAGGTATGGATGACCTTCTCCTTTCACTTCCCGAAAAAGGTGTTGAGGTTTCTGTATTTGCAGGTTATCATATGTCACCCGTTCCCGTTTATGAGCGTTCTGGCTCACACGGTGACAATGTTCTTGAATCAGCACTTATGCTCGGCAGAGCAAGAGTAGCTAATTTCGGTGAAGAACTTGAAGGCGACAGCGATATGATGTCACCCGACAAGCAGGTTGACCTTTCAACATGTCTTTTCCCTGAATATACATGGGCAATCAAGGATATGCCCCACGTTTCTTGTGGTTACGGAAGTGAAGTTTCTGACTTCCTCTTCTGGCTTGTTGAATTTGACGGTCAGCCCACAGTTACATCAAATCCGCAGTATCCTCAGTTTATGATTTCATCTGCTGATGAAAGACTGATTCCTTTTGAATAAAATTCAACTCCGACGGAATAACCGTCGGAGTTTTTTTTGATGTAAAAGTAATTATTAGTAGGGACCGATGCCCACATCGGTCCGCATTTGTCGAAGACAAATCGGAAATCTTTTATTTACGCCAATAGAACAAATTAATTTGTTGTAAATGAATGATTTTCAATCGTTATTGCTCCATTACATTACGCAATCGGACCGATGTGGGCATCGGTCCCTACAAGATTTGTTTATCTTTCGATTGGTTTTCCAGATATCTGGATAAATTATTGTTTATTTTCTTCTTTTTTCAGATTCTTAAAGAACCATATCAGGAACGGAACGCTGACTGCAAGTGTCAATGCGTCAGAAATCGCCTGTGAGTACTCTATTCCCGTTAAATTCCATACTTTAGGTAAAATTAATATCAGAGGGATGAAAAACAGTCCTTGACGGCAACAGGAGAGTATTGTGGCAGGTATTGATTTGCCGACCGACTGCAGAAGTGAATTTGCAACGATTGTGGTAGCCATAAAAGGCATTGCTATGCATTGTGCTCTCATTGCCGCAGTACCTATTTCAATGACTTTTGCATCATCTGCTCTGAAAATTCCTATTACTGACGGTGCAAAAATAAAAATCGAAACAGCAAGTAAAATCATTATGATTGTATCAGTTATAAGTGTGAATCTGAAAGCTTTTCTTACTCTGTCAAACTTTTTTGCACCGTAGTTATATCCTGCAACGGGCATAAAGCCCTGACCGATACCGATGCAGACGCAAAAAACGAGCATTGAAACCTTAGTTGCAATAGACATTGCCGCAATAGCCTCATCACCGTAAGGATTAGCTGCAGTATTGAGAAGAATTGTTGCAATACTTGCAAGTCCCTGACGGCTTAAAGACGGCATACCCGTTGAAATTATTTCACCGTAAGTTTTAAGCTTAAATGAAATATTTCTGACACTGAGACTGATGTTGCTTCTTCTGAAAATAAACATCGAAATAAGAATAACAAAACTTATTGCCTGACTGATAAGAGTTGCAAGTGCTGCACCTGCTGTTTCCATTTTCAGGTTAAAAATGAAAATCGGGTCAAGAATTATATTGAGTACACCGCCCGTGCAAAGACCAATCATTGAAAGTGCCGCTTTGCCTTCTGAACGCAGAATATTATTAAGCACAAATGATGCGCAGATAAAGGGTACACCCCAGATAATATATTTACCGTAATTGACTGTATAGTGTAAGTTAGTTTCGGTAGCTCCGATGAGCATCATAATTTCTTCTAAGAACATCAGTCCGACAATCAGGAAAACAAAACCGAGTGACAGAGCTGTATAAAACGATGTTGCAGCATAAGTGTCGGCAGCTTTTTTGTTTTTTTCACCGAGTCTTCTTGCAAGAAGACTGCCAGCCCCCATACCGAGAGTGAATCCGATTGCCTGAACGATTGTCTGCACCGAAAATACAATACCGACAGCACTGCTTGCACTCGTTGAAAGCTGTGACACAAAAAATGTATCGGCAAGTGAATATATAGACGTGACAAGCATACTTATTGTAGTAGGTACAGCAAGTTTTGACACAAGACGAGGAATGGGCGTCTGCGTCATTTTTATATATTGTTTTTCATCTCTTCCTTTTTCCATAATAACCTCACAGAATAATCATTTCGTCATCACCGTCTTTATTGTAAAGACCGAATGCCTCATTATCATCACTTAAAAATACTTTAAGATATGTATCGAAATTTGGGGAGAGCTGATAATTTTTAAAATCCTCTTTATTTATCCAGAAAACTTCGCCTTCTTCTGTTTTATCAACAAGTTCTCCGCTGAATTCATTTGCCTTGTAAAGCAGAACAACATATCTTTCATCTGTATCTTTATGGCACCAATGAACAGTACCGCAGAGCTTAGGATTTTTTATATCAAGACCTGTTTCTTCTTTTACTTCTCTGACAGCACTTCCCGTAAAACTTTCACCTTTTTCAATATGACCGCCCGGAAAAGTTACTCCTGTCCAGTATTTTACCCGTTTTTGAACTAAAACCTGCCCGTTATCAGGATTTTCTATCATTACCATATTGGTAAGTTCGCAATTCATAATAAGTACCTC
The DNA here is from genome assembly GCA_017549285.1 of Clostridia bacterium. Taxonomy (GTDB): domain Bacteria; phylum Bacillota; class Clostridia; order Oscillospirales; family Acutalibacteraceae; genus UBA1081. Next base: position 25,767 of record JAFYVE010000028.1, on the reverse strand, counting down.
TAATAATCAGGGCTGTACCGTTAAGTACAGCCCGAATTCTTATTAATATTCGATAACGCCTGTAAAGATAAGGTCTGTTGTACCTTCAAGAGTAATCTGTTCGTCTGTGTAATTGACAATCAGGTCGCCGCCCTTGAGTTTAACAACGATATCCTTGCCTTTTTCAATGTAACCGAGTTCACAAGCTGCTGCAACTGCTGCACAAGCACCTGTACCGCATGCATATGTTTCACCGTTGCCTCTTTCCCAAACTCTCATACGGAGTGTTCTTGAATCAACAACTCTTACGAATTCTGTGTTGATTTTCTCGGGGAAGTATTTAGCATTTTCAAACTCAGGTCCGATTTCCTTAAGATTGTAAGCATCAATGTGTGTTCCGAAAACTACACAATGAGGATTGCCTACGTTAACACATGTTACATTGTATTCTTTGCCGTCAATGATGATGGGCTGGTCAACAACCTTACCCTTTGAAATGATGTTTGTGGGAATCTTTTCAGCTTCAAATTCTGCCTTGCCCATATAAACCTTAACAGATTTTACTCTGCCGTTTTCTGTGTAAAGATGAATTCTCTTAAGACCTACGGGAGTTTCAATTGTAAGATGTGTCTTGTCAACAATGCCGTTGTCATAAAGGTATTTACCTGCACATCTCAGACCGTTACCTGCGATATAGCCCTTTGAACCGTCTTTATTGTACATAAGCATCTTTGCATCTGCAATGTCTGACTTTTCAATAAGAACAATACCGTCTGAACCGATACCGTAATGTCTGTTACAGAAGTTGATTGCAAGAACTTCGGGAGAAGTGATTTCACCGTTCAGATTATCAAAGAAGATGAAGTCATTACCTGAACCCTGCATCTTAGCAAACTTGAGCTTTGTAGGCTCTGTACGCATTTCGTTGATGTTTACAAGCTCTGTATTTGCCTGAGTGAATCCGCTTGCAAGAATGTCAGCAAGAACATTTGCTGTGTCAATTGATGTAAGCGTTGCAACTGAAAGCTGAAGAGCACGTCTGTGAAGCTTGATGAAATCATCAACAACGTCAAGGGGAGTACCTGTGTAAACAATGTACTTGATTTTTCCGCTTTCAAGAAGGTCCATGCTTGTGTTTGATTCATCGTAAAGTTTGTTGACAACTGTTACGTCAATGTCAACAGAGCCGATAACTTTAGCAGTACCTTCTGTTGCGTAAATCTTGAGACCAAGATCATGGAACTTTCTTGCAAGGTCAACAACTTCGGGCTTGTCAGCATCCTTAACTGTGATGTAAACACCCATTTCCTTGCCGAGTTCCTTGGGAGCAATCTCAAAACCTGCTGAAACAAGACCCTTGAAGAGTGCTTCATCGATTGTCTTACCGACACCGAGAACTTCACCTGTTGATTTCATTTCAGGACCAAGGCTTGAGTTAGCATCAAGAAGTTTCTCAAATGAGAAGACGGGAACTTTGACAGCAAAGTAAGGGGGAGTCTTGTAAAGACCTGTGCCGAAGCCTAAATCTTTAAGGGGAGTACCTGTCATAACCTTTGTTGCAATATCAACCATAGGTACGCCCGTAACCTTACTGATATAAGGAATTGTTCTTGAAGCTCTGGGGTTAACTTCGATAACATAAAGCTCATTTTCGTAAATGAGGTACTGAATGTTAACAAGACCCTTTGTGCCGAGTGCAAGAGCAAGATTTGTTGAACAGTCAATGATTGTCTGTTTCATTGTGTCACGAAGGTTGTAGGGGGGATAAACTGCAATTGAGTCACCTGAGTGAACACCTGCACGTTCAACGTGCTGCATGATACCGGGGATAAGAACATCTTTACCGTCTGAAATAACGTCAACTTCAAGTTCTGAACCCATCATGTATTTGTCAACAAGAACGGGATTTTCAATCTTACCTGAAAGAATGATGTTCATGTATTTTCTTACGTCTTCATCGTTGTATGCGATAGTCATGTTCTGACCGCCGATAACGTATGAAGGACGGAGAAGTACGGGATATGTGAGAGTGTGAGCCGCATCAAGAGCTTCTTCGAGTGTAAGAACACCCATACCCTTGGGACGTCTGATACCGAACTTTTCAAGAAGAGCATCGAACTTTTCTCTGTCTTCTGCAATGTCGATACCTTCAGCTGATGTTCCGAAAATCTTGAATCCGTTGTCATCAAGGAACTTTGTGAGCTTGATAGCTGTCTGTCCGCCGAATGCAACAACGACACCTTCGGGCTGTTCTGTCTTGATAACGTTGAGAACATCTTCGGGAGTGAGAGGTTCAAAGTAGAGTCTGTCAGCTGTGTCGAAGTCTGTTGAAACTGTTTCGGGGTTGTTGTTGATGATAACAACTTCATAGCCGAGATTCTTGAGAGTCCATACACAATGAACTGATGAGTAGTCGAATTCAATGCCCTGACCGATTCTGATGGGACCTGAACCGAGAACTATAATCTTCTTCTTTGTGTTGCCCTTGAGATAATCTCTTGCTTCACAGTCGTTGTCATATGTGGAGTAGAAATAAGGTGTAAGAGCCTTGTATTCAGCCGCACATGTGTCAACCATCTTGTAAACAGCATCACGGGGATTTTCTATTTTTGAACCGCTGATTCTTTCAATAGCGGCATCTGTATATCCGTATTTCTTACCCTTGAGGTAAAGTTCATCTGTGAGACCGTTTGCAATTTCAGCTTCGTAGTCAGCAAGATTTCTGAGCTTTTCAATGAACCATTCGTCAATCTTTGTGATATCGTGAATTGTTTCTGTTGAAACGCCTCTCTTGAGAGCTTCAAATACTGTGAAAAGACGGATATCATCAACATCGTGAAGTTTTGCAACGATGTCGATTTCAGGGTCCTGAACCTTTTTGAAATTAAGAGTATCAAGTGAAATTTCAGCACCGCGGACAGCTTTCATAATTGCAGCTTCAAAGCAGGGAGCGATTGACATAACTTCGCCTGTTGCCTTCATCTGTGTGCCGAGTTTTCTCTTTTCGTTGATGAACTTGTCAAAGGGCCATTTGGGGAGTTTGATTACGCAGTAGTCAACAGTAGGCTCGAAACAAGCAAATGTTTCACCTGTAACGTCGTTTCTGATTTCATCGAGTGTATAGCCGAGAGCAACTTTTGTTGCAACCTTTGCAATCGGATAACCTGTTGCCTTTGATGCAAGAGCTGATGAACGTGAAACACGGGGATTAACTTCGATAACTGCATATTCAAATGATTCGGGATTAAGAGCAAACTGACAGTTACAACCGCCTTCGATGCCGAGTGCTTCAATGATTTTGAGTGAAGCATTACGGAGCATCATAAACTCTTTGTTTGAAAGAGTAACAGCGGGAGCAATAACGATACTGTCACCTGTATGAACACCAACGGGGTCGAAGTTTTCCATTGAGCAGACTGCGATAGCGTTACCTGCGCTGTCACGCATTGCTTCAAATTCAACTTCTTTCCAGCCGTAGATATATTTTTCAACAAGAATCTGATTGATGGGAGAGAGAAGAAGACCGTTGTGAACAATAGGCATAAGTTCTTCTTCATTGTAAGCAACACCGCCACCTGCGCCGCCAAGGGTGAAAGCGGGACGGATGATAACGGGGAAGCCGATTCTCTTTGCAATCTCACGTGCCTGCTCAGCTTCAGTTGCGATGTCTGAAGGAATACAGGGCTGACCGATTGATTCCATTGTTTCTTTAAAAAGCTCTCTGTCTTCAGAACGGTCAATAGCTTCGGCATTTGTACCGATAAGCTTTACACCGTGCTTTGCGAGGAAACCGCTCTTTGCAAGCTGCATACCGATGGTAAGACCTGTCTGACCGCCGAGACCTGCAAGAACTGAGTCGGGCTTTTCTTTTTCAATGATTCTCATAACAGTTTCTTCTGTCAGAGGTTCAAGATAAATTTCATCCGCATTTGCATTATCTGTCATAATGGTAGCGGGGTTAGAGTTGACAAGTATTACGTCAAGACCTTCATCCTTGAGGATTTTACAGGCCTGAGTACCTGCGTAGTCGAATTCGGCAGCCTGACCGATAACGATAGGACCTGAACCGATAACGAGAACCTTTTTTATGTCTTTATTAAGCGGCATTACTTGTCACCTCCCATAAGTGAAATGAATTTATCGTAAATTTTGTCTGTATCAACCGTTGCAGAGAAGCAGTCGGGTGTAAACTGGATTGAAAATGCATTTGCATATTCAAGACCTTCGTTTGTTTTATCACTGACATTTGTGAAAAGAACTTTTGCATCTGAGGGAATTTCAGAAACAACGTAACCGTGATTCTGATGAGTTGCAAAAACTTTGCCGTCAACTGCATTTCTTACGGGAACACTTCCGCCTCTGTGACCAAACTTCATTTTAGAAGTCTGTCCGCCTTTTGCAAGTGCCATAAGCTGATGACCGAGACCGAAACCGAATACGGGCTTTTCTGCCATAAGTTTTGCAACTTCAGCGATAACGTCTGTGTTTTCTGCAGGATTTCCGGGGCCGTTTGAAACAACAACACCGTCAAATGAGCCGTCAAGAATTTCAGAAGCCTTTGTGTTGTAGGGGAATACAGTAACGTTGCAGCCTTTGTCTGTAAGTTTTTCGATAGCATTTGCCGTAGCACCGCAATCGAGCATAGCAACCGAGTATTTATTTTCTTCAGCTTCAAAGTAACCTTTTTTATTTGAAGCAACCGATGCAAGAGCATCTTTGATTTCATAAGCTTTGAGTTCTTCAAGGTCAACATCCTTGGGATTTTCTGTAATGCAGACATTCATAGCACCGTTTTCACGGACAAGCTTGGTAAGTTCTCTTGTGTCAACATCGCAGACAGCAATAATTCCGTTTTCCTTGAGATAATCTTCAAGTAAACCTTCACATCTGAAGTTTGAAGGCATATCACAGATTTCTCTTGCAATATAAGCCTTTATAACGGGTTTTGCACCGTTTGTGTCTTCGTCAATTATGCCGTAATTACCGATAAGAGGGAATGTCTGAAGAACAACCTGACCGTAATAAGCGGCATCTGTAAGAGTTTCGATATAACCGACAACACCGGTTGTGAAAACAAGTTCACCGACGGCTTCACCCGTTGCACCGTAACCCTTGCCTTCGAAGATATGTCCGTCTTCGAGTACAATGTACATTTTTTTCATAAAATCACCCTTTATATTAGATTGAAAACTCAGGGGCTTTCATTATTTACTGTTTTCCTGATACTGTTCTTTCATAAGTTTTACAAGAACAGCTTTCTGAGCGTGAAGTCTGTTCTCAGCTTCTTCAAAGATTTCATCAGCGTGAGCTTCAAAAACTTCAGCTGTGATTTCTTCCTCTCTGTGAGCAGGTAAGCAATGAAGAACCATAGCATCGGGATGAGCAACAGCCATAAGTTCTGAATTAATCTGATAACCTGCAAAAATCTTCTTTCTTTCTTCAGCTTCAGCTTCTTCACCCATTGATGCCCAGACGTCTGTGTAAAGAACATCAGCATCCTTTGCAGCTTCAAAGATATCTGTTGTGAGTGTGAATTTGCCTGTTTCGTTAGCCCATTTTACAATGTCTGCATCGGGTTCATAACCCTTGGGACAAGCAACTGCAACATCCATACCTACCTTGATACAGCCTACGATAAGTGAGTTACACATATTGTTGCCGTCACCGATGAATGTAAGTTTCATACCCTTGAATGTGTTCTTGAATTCACGGATTGTCATAAGGTCAGCAAGAACCTGACAGGGATGAGCATAGTCTGTAAGACCGTTGATGATGGGGATTGAACCGTATTTTGCGAGAGTTTCAACTTCTTCCTGATCGAAAGTTCTGATCATAATACCGTCAAGATAACGTGAAAGAACTCTTGCTGTGTCTTCAACGGGTTCGCCTCTGCCGAGCTGAGTGTTAGCATTTGAAAGGAAGAGTGCCGATCCGCCGAGGTCATACATACCTACTTCAAAAGAAACTCTTGTTCTTGTTGATGACTTTGCAAAAATCATACCGAGAGTCTTGCCTTTAAGATAGTGATGCTCAATGTTGTGCTTTTTCTCATATTTGAGCTGGTCCGCAAGGTTGAGTATTGAGAGAATTTCTTTCTCTGAATAATCACCTAATTTGAGTAAGTGTTTCATTCTTCAATTACCTCCGTGATTATATCCATAGCCTTCTCAAGTTCTTCGTCTGAAATATTGAGAGGCGGAAGAAGTCTTATTTTAGTTTTTGCAGTAAGGGGGAGAACTCCTTTTTCGATGCACTTCATAACAACTTCTTTTGCATCCTTTGTTGTTTCAATGCCGAGCATAAGTCCCATACCCGTTACGCTTTTAACGTTTTTACACTCTGCAAGACGTTTTCTGATGTATTCACCCTTTGCTCTTACAGATGCAAGGAAGTCCTCGTCAAGCCTTTTTACAATGCTTAAAGCACCTGCTGCAACAACGGGATTCATACCGAATGTTGAACCGTGTGATGAGGGTGTCATAGTGTCTTTTGTCTTTTCACCGAAGAGACATACACCCATGGGAAGACCACCTGCAATACCCTTTGCAGTTGAAACAAGATCGGGTTCAATTCCGAACTGCTGATAAGCATACATACTGCCTGTTCTGCCGTTGCCGGTCTGAACCTCGTCTATTATTACAATTATATCATATTTTTTACAAAATTCAATTACTTTTATAATAAAATTATTATTTAAAGGAATGACTCCGCCTTCACCCTGAACCATTTCCATAATGACTGCACAGACATTTTCGTTATAAACACTCATAAAAGAGTCGAAATTGTTAGCCTCTGCATATACAAAACCCTCCGGAAAGGGTCCGAAGGTTGTGTGAAAAACATCCTGACCTGTTGCCTTGAGAGTAGCAAGAGTTCTGCCGTGAAAGCTCTGGGTGAGTGAAATGATAACGTTTCTGTCAGGATTATTATATTTATCAAGTGAATACTTTCTTGCGGCCTTGATTGCACATTCATTTGCCTCTGCACCTGAATTGCCGAAGAAGCACTTCTTCATTCCCGATTTCTTGCAAAGAAGCTCTGCAAGTTCAACACCGGGCTGAGTATAGAAGAGGTTTGAAGTGTGCTGAAGGGTGTTAAGCTGCTGTGTGACAGCCTCAACCCATTCCTTGTCACAGTAACCGAAAGCATTAACGCCGATTCCTGTGCCCATATCTATATATTCTTTGCCGTTTTCGTCAACAGCAGTTGCCCCGTGACCGCTTACAAGGGTTACGGGGAATCTGCCGTATGTATTGGCAATATATTGTTTATCTTTTTCAATTGTTGTCATTTTTAACACCTTACTCTATAAACATTGTGCCGATACCTTCATCGGTAAGGGTTTCAATGAGAATTGCATGGGGGATTCTGCCGTCAATGATGAAAACTTTTTTAACACCCATTCTGATAGCTTCAACACAGCACTCTACCTTGGGAATCATACCGCCCGAGATAACACCGTCGTGCATAAGCTCTCTCGCATCACTGAGATAAAGCTTTTTGATAAGTGATGACGGGTCGTTTGTGTCACGCATAAGACCGGGGATATCAGTCATATTGATAAGGCTTTCTGCTTTGAGCGCACCTGCAATGTAAGCTGCTGCAGTATCTGCGTTGATATTGTACGAATTGTTTTCTTCGTCGAAAGCAACCGTTGAAATAACGGGAATATAGCCGTTGTCAAGAAGGTCTGTGATGACGGTTGTGTTGACTTCTGTGATGTCACCGACATAGCCGTGGATATCATCGAGCTGTTTTGCCTTGATCATCTGACCGTCAATACCGCAAAGACCTACAGCTTTACCGCCCATATTGCCGATTTTATTAACAAGATTCTTGTTGATTTTTCCTGCAAGAACCATCTGTACGGCTTCGATGGTTTCTTCGTCTGTTACACGGAGACCGTCGATAAATTCACTTTTTTTACCTGTCTTTTTGAGGAGGTCATTAATTTCGGGACCGCCGCCGTGGACAAGAACAACTCTGATGCCGATAAGTGAAAGAAGTACAAGGTCACCGATAACAGCTTCTTTGAGCTCCTCGCTTATCATTGCGTTTCCGCCGTATTTTACAACTATGGTCTTGTTTCTGTATTTCTGTATATAGGGGAGAGCCTGGGTTAATATCTCGGCTCTCTGTGCATTTGAAATATCCATAATGTTACTCCTTAAGTTCTGTAATCGCCGTTGATTTTGACGTAATCGTAAGTAAGGTCGCAACCTCTTGCTACTGCATCTGCATTACCGTCTTTGAGGTTAACGTTTACCTTGATTTCATCACAGAGAAGTATTTCCTTTGCCTTTTCTTCGCTGAAAGGAATGCCTGCACCGTCCTTGCATACTTCGATAGTGCCTTTTTCACTTGTGAATGAAACGTCAATTTTTGTGACATCAACATCTGCACCGCTGTAACCGATTGCGCACAGTACACGCCCCCAGTTAGCATCGGCACCGAACATTGCAGCCTTGAAAAGTGATGAACAGATAACTGACTTTGCTACTGTCTTTGCTGTATGCCAGTCCTTACCGCCTGAAACAAAACATTCAACGAGCTTTGTTGCGCCTTCACCGTCTTTTGCGATAGCACGGCAGAGTTTTTCCGTAATCATGGCAAGAGCTTTTGTGAAAACTTCAAAGTCTTCGTTTTCTTCGGTAATTATTTCATTGCCTGCCATACCGTTAGCCATAACTGAAACCATATCGTTAGTTGATGTGTCACCGTCAATGCTTATCATGTTGAAGCTCTTCTGAGCATCTGAATAAAGAGCCTTGTGAAGAAGCTCGGAAGAAATTGCCGCATCAGTTGTGATGAATACAAGCATAGTTGCCATGTTTGGGTGAATCATACCTGAGCCTTTTGCAATACCGCCCATTTTACATTCTTTTCCGCCGAGAGTGAAGTTTACGGCAAACTCTTTCTTTACTGTGTCTGTTGTCATAATAGCTTCTGCGGCATTTATGCTGTTATCATATGAAAGCTCTGAAACAAGCTGAGGCATACCGTCAGCAATTGGAGTGATATCAAGAGGCTGTCCGATAACACCTGTTGAAGCTACAATAACATCTTTTGCATCAATTCCTGCAGCCTTTGCTGTGATTTCGCACATCTTTGTTGCAATTTCAACACCGTCTGCATTACAGGTGTTTGCATTTCCGCTGTTGCAGACCATAGCCTGAGCAAAACCATCCGAAATGTTGTCTTTTGTAACGTAAATGGGAGCACCTTTTACGAGGTTGAGTGTATATATAGCCGCCGCCGATGCCTTGCAGTCACTTACAATAAGTGCAAGGTCACGCTTTGTCTTGTTTTTTCTGATTCCGCAGTGAATACCGCTTGCTTTGAAACCTTTTGGCGCACATACGCCGCCGTTTATGTATTGCATAGTCAAAATTCCTTTCAGATATCAAGTGATGTTGTTTCGTCAATACCCATTGAGATGTTCATACACTGAACTGCGGCACCCGAAGCGCCTTTTCCGAGATTGTCAAACACACTTGTGATAAAAATTCTCTCTTCGTTGCCCGAAATAAATATTTTCATTGAGTCTTTGCCGCTTTTTTCATTGGCATAAACAAAAGAAACGGGAGTTTCACCGCCATGAAGAGGCATAACTTCAATAAATGCAGAATCTTTGTAATGTTCACAGAACATTTTGTGAATTTCAGTAATGTTTGTCTTGTTGAGAAGCTTTGTGAAAAGAGGAACTGTAGTCGCCATTCCGCTGTAATAGTCATCAACAATCGGAGTGAAAAGAGGGAAGTCCGAAAGACCTGTGATAACTTTCATTTCCTTGAGATGCTTGTGATTCTGAGAAATACCGTACTGACCAGGAGCAAAAAGTTCAGCTTTCTTTTCGTTTTCATAGTCATTAATCATCTTCTTACCGCCACCGCTGTAACCTGTGAGTGAATGGCAGACAACGGGATAATCAGAAGGCATAAAGCCGTTTGCGATAAGGGCGTAGACTATTGAAATAAAACCGCTTGCGTGACAGCCGGGGACTGCAATTCTTTTTGATGAAGCAATTTTTGCTCTGTGTTCATCAGAAAGCTCTGCAAAACCGTATGCCCAGTCGGGATTTGTTCTGTGAGCAGTTGAAGTATCAATTATGACTGTGTTTTCATTGTCGCAGAGTGAAACAGATTCTCTTGATGCTTCATCGGGAAGGCAAAGGAAGGTGATGTCACTTTCATTGATAAGACGTCTTCGCTCATCTCTGTCTTTTCTTAAGTTTTCGCTTATTGTGAGCAGTTCAATATCGTTTCTTTTGCTCAGACGGTCAAAAAGTCTTAATCCTGTAGTACCCTGATTACCGTCAATAAAAACTTTGTACATAAAACTTTTACCCCTATAAAAATACTATTATAATATTTTACTCTTTTTTTAATAATTGTCAAGAAAATTCTGAATATTTATACAACTTTGTGAAAATGCAAAATATTGCTGTAAATTTGGTGTTTTTTATGTTAAATTATACAAAATTGATATATAAAAATAACCTGTATCTCTGATTGAAATACAGGTCAACAAATGTAATTTGTGTATAAAATATGTATAAAACTATGAATATGCATAAAATATGCAATATCAGACATTCAGCTCAAGCCATTCTTCGTACAGTTCTTCCTGCTTTTTTGTAAGCTCGTCAAGTCTGTTTGTAAGTTGGATAAGCTTCTCATAGTCAGCCGCAGTTTCAGGTAAGTTGAGCATATCCTGCACTTCGTTTTTATCGTTTTCGGTCTGCTCAATTTCTTCCTCAAGACGCTTTATTCTTGTCTTTTTCTTGCGCTCCATTGATTCCTTTTCTTTTCTGAGCTGATATTCATTAGGCTTTTTTTCTTTCTTTTCCGTTTTTATTTCAGCTGTGTTGAGTGTATTTATGTAATCATCATAATTGCCGTTACAAACAGTAAGATAACCCTTGTCAAGAATAAGAATCTTTGTTGCAAGTTTATTCACAAGGAAACGGTCGTGAGAAACACAGAAAAGTGTGCCGTCATAATCTGTCAGGGCTTCTTCAAGAACTTCTCTGGAAGCTATGTCAAGATGGTTTGTAGGTTCGTCAAGAATAAGAAGATTAGGTTTTCTGAGCATCAGTTCAAGAAGGGCTGTTCTTGCTCTTTCACCACCTGAAAGTTCGCACATTTTCTTCTCGATAGCATCGCCTCTGAATCTGAAAGCCCCAAGAAAACCTCTGAGCTGTGAAATAGTGAAGGCAGGGAATTTATCATAAACTTCCTGTAAAACGGTCTTGTCCGAATCAAGACCCGATTGTATCTGGTCAAAGTATCCCGGCTGAACATTTGCGCCGAAAGAAGCATAACCCGTATCAGCCTGAAGTTTGCCTAAAACAGCTTTCAGAAATGTTGATTTGCCGCATCCGTTTGAACCGAGAATAAAGACTCTTTCACCTTTCATAACTCTGAGATTTACGTTTCTGAAAAGTGTTTTTTCTCCGTATGATTTTGATAAATCGGTTATATTTATAACTTCATTACCGCTGACCGCACCTGACTCAAATCTGAGCTTCATAGCCTTTTCGTCGCTTTCGGGAGCTACCATATCTTCTTTTATACGATCAATCTGTTTCTGTTTACTTGCAATAGTAATATAATTCCGCTCACGATTGAACTGCTTCTGCTGTTTTATAATGCCTTCAATACGTTCAACTTCTTTTGCCTGCTGTTCGTATTTTCTTCTGTCAGATTCTCTCTGTTCTTCCTTGAGCTTTGCATAAACGGAGTAATTGCCTTTTCTGACAGTAATTTTCTTATGCTCGATTTCCATTGTTTTGTTTGTGACTTTGTCAAGGAAATATCTGTCGTGAGAAACAATCAGTGCAGTACCGTTATATTTTGTAAGAAAATCTTCAAGCCACTCAACACTTTTTATATCAAGGTGGTTTGTCGGTTCGTCAAGCAATATCAGATCCGAATCGGACAAAAGTAGTTTGCCGAGGGCAATTTTTGTTCTCTGACCACCACTTAAGTCACCTACGGGAAGATTCTGTTCTTCCTCGGTAAATCCAAGACCGGAAAGCATTGAATTGGCCCTTGAACGGAAAGTAAGACCGCCCATTGACTGAAATCTTTCTGTCATAAGTGATTGCTTTTCAATCAGCTCGGACAGATTTGAGGGCTGAGTATCAATTATATTATGAAGCTGTTCAAGCTCTTTTTCCATAATTTCAAGATGCGAAAAAACAGACAGCATTTCTTCTTTTGCTGTCTTGTTGAAATCTGCGCAGGCGTGCTGTTCAACATAGCCCGTTCTTGCAGTTGAAGATATGAAAAGACCGCCGTCTGCAGGTTCGTGAATACCCGCAATCAGCTTGAAAAGTGTTGTTTTACCTGTTCCGTTGTTACCGATAAGTCCCACTTTATCGTGCTCTTCAATGTCGAAACTCGCTTTATCAAAGAGCACATTATCGAGGAACTCCATTGTTAGTTCGTGTGCGCTTATAACTGACATTTTATACCTTTGTATGGAGAATTTTTGCTATGCCGCTTACGTAGAATGAACCGCTGTCTGCAGGGAGGAATATACTGTCACCCTTTACAAAAGCACGTTCATCGTTGCCGCATTTTATTGTGCCTTCACCGTCAAGAATAACGAGTGAAACGAATGATGTTTCATTAGCTTCGTCAGCATAAAGAGTTTCAACATCAACACAAGTCATTGTGAAATAAGGACATTCTGAAAGGAGTGTTGTCGTATAGCCGTCATGTTTTACGGGCATACCGATAGGTTCAAGTGACTGTGAGGGAATTGTGCATTCCGTTACATCAACAGCCTTTTCAACGTGAAGTTCACGGGGCTTGCCGTCAAGCCCTGTTCTGTTATAGTCAAAAACTCTGTATGTTGTGTTACAGCTCTGCTGTACTTCTGCAAGGAGAATACCTTTGCCGATTGCGTGGAGTGTACCCGCTGAAATGAATGCAACATCTCCGGGCTTAACTTTTGTTCTGTTTACTTTGTCAAGGAGTGTGCCGTTTTCAATAGCTTCACGGAATTCTTCCTTTGTAAGATCATCATTAAAACCGTAAATGAGCTCTGCATCGTCATCGCAATCGATTATGTACCAGGCTTCGGTTTTACCTCTGACATCCTTTTCGTTTGCTGCTGCATATTCATCGTCGGGATGCACCTGTACCGAAAGTCTGTCATCAGCATCTATGAGCTTGATAAGAATGGGGAAGTCCTCAATTTTATCATAGCCTTCGCAGTTTGTTCCGAGAGCTGACATACCGATTTCCTTTTCAAGCACGTGTGAGAGTGACTTGCCGTCAAATTCACCGCCCGAAACAATACTTTCACCGTCTTCGTGACAGGAAAGCACCCAGGCTTCAGCAATATTTTTAAGTTCTGTTTCCATTTTAAAGTCGCTTCTTAATCTGTTACCGCCCCAGATTGTTTCTTTAAGTGCGGGTTTTAAGAATAACATACTCAAAGTTTTTCACTCCGTAATTTAAAATTTTCCTTATATATTATACAATAAATTTCACATATGTCAATTGCTGTCGCCTTCTTTTTCATCTTCAAAATATATTTTGAGTATTTTGTTTTTACATCTTATACATTCGGGATATAAAGTACATCTGAGTTTCTTTCTTCCGTCGTGAAATGCGATTTCTTCAATTACAACATTTCTTTTTTTTATACAACAATACTGTTCATATGATTTTGAATGACTTTTCATAAATGTTCACCTCTTTATTATTATATTCATATTTATATGCGTCTAAACCGAATGAAACACAAATATATATAATAGAAAAGAGGTGTTATGATGTTTGTTTTTCTGATGTGTCTTTGCGGTCTTGTTATATTATTTACATATATTAAATCAGGCAGATTTTTCAGAAGTCTGTTTTTATCTGTATTTTACGGTGTATCTGCACTTTTTGCCGTTAATTTTATCGGAGGTTTTACAGGTCTTCATATTTCCGTTAATCTGTTTTCACTTCTTGTCAGCTCTTTGTCAGGACTTCCCGGAGTTATATTTCTTGTAGTTACCGATTTAATTTCAAGATTGTCCTGATTTGTATTGACAGCTAAATGAAATATATTGTATAATTAAAAAAAATGATCTGAGGAATCGGGACGGTCTTTCGTCCCGAATTTTGTGTGTATGGATGAACTTTCTCTGCTGAAAAACAGATTTGCTGAACTGGCTCAGAGATCTTATGAACGGGGGATTTACACAAATTCCGAGTTTCTTACTGCTGCTGAACAGAATGAGCTTCTTAAAATAAAGCTTCCTGTCAAAGTTTCACTTTACGGCGGAATAGATAATGCCGAAAGATGTATTGCCGTTTTTGGTGATGAAGATGAGCTCGGTTATGAATGTTTTTATCCCGTTAAATTTATTAAAATCGAGCCTTTGCAGATGAAATTTGCGGACAACCTTACTCACCGTGACTTTCTCGGCTCTCTTATGGGGCTCGGACTCAGACGTGAAATGCTTGGCGATATAATTATTAAGGAAAATGTAGCATATCTCGTTTGTCTTGATACTGTTTCGGATTTTATTATAAATCAGCTTAATAAAGTTAAACACACATCCGTAAAATGTTCATTAAGCACTGATATTCCCACGGATGTTCTTCCTGAGCTGAAATATGAGGAACTGATTGTGTCTTCGGAAAGACTTGATGTTCTCATTTCTGCTGTTTATAATCTTTCAAGAAATGACAGTCAGAAAAGAATTGAAGCTGAAACGGTTTTCTGTAATTCATTTCTTACAGTCAGTTCTTCATTTGTTCCTTCAGAGGGGACGCTTATAAGTGTAAGAGGACTGGGTAGATTTATTTATAACGGAGTGTTGCGTCAGACTAAAAAAGGCAGGAATGTTATTGCTGTCAGAATTTATTGATAGGGTGATTTTATGATTTTTCACGGTTTTCAGAAAATGACAATGCTGGATTTTCCGGGTTATGTTGCGTGTACTGTTTTCACACCCGGTTGTAATTTCCGTTGCCCGTTTTGTCACAATTCTCTGCTTGTAACAAGAATGAATGACAGTGAAATGTATATGGAAGAGGATATTCTTTCATATCTCAAAAAAAGACAGGGGGTTATTGACGGAATATGTATAAGTGGTGGTGAACCCCTTATGCACGATGATATCTTTGATTTTGTAAAGAAAGTCAAAGACCTCGGTTTTCTTGTCAAAATCGATACAAACGGCAGTTTCCCTGATAAACTTCAGAAGCTTATTGACTCAGGTAATATTGACTATGTCGCTATGGATATAAAAAACTGTCCTGACAGATATGCTGAAACAGTTGATATCCCCGGTTTTGATTTTGAACCCGTCAGAAAAAGTGTGCAGATTCTTCTTTCGGGTAAGGTAAAATATGAATTCAGGACAACCATTGTAAAAGAATTCCACACACCACAAGATATGGTGGAAATCGGTAAATTGATTCAGGGCGCAGATAAGTATTTTCTGCAACATTTTATAGAGTCCGAGGGTAATATTCAGCAGGGGTTAACACCTCTTTGTAGAGAAGAAATGGAAAACCTCCGACTTTCCGTGGTTAGATTTGTGAAAAGTGCTGAATTAAGAGGAATTTAAAAAAATACACAATATATTGTGATTTTGCTATTGACAAAACGCAAGATATCCTATATAATGAATCTCACACGGCACTTGTGCCGAAAAATAGAATTATCAAAGGGAGGCTACATATATGTATAAAGTTATCAAACGTGACGGAAAGACAGTTGAATTCGACCTTTCCAAAATCGGTCACGCCGTTGCTCTTGCATTTGATGCATGCAACAAACAGTATAATTCAGACATTATTGATTTTATCGCACTCAAAGTTACAGCAGATTTCGAGCCCAAGATTGAAAACGGTGAAATTGCCGTTGAAAAGATTCAGGACAGCGTTGAATCAGTTCTTATCAAAGCAGGTTATGATGAAGTAGCAAAGGCTTACATCCTCTACAGAAAGCAGAGAGAAAAAGTCAGAAACATCAATGCCGCTATGGTTAACTATAAAGATATCGTTAACGATTATCTCCAGATCAATGACTGGCGTGTTAAAGAAAATTCAACTGTTACATATTCAGTCGGTGGTCTTATTCTCAGCAACTCAGGTGCTATCACAGCTAACTACTGGCTTTCAGAAATTTATGACCAGGAAATTGCTGATGCTCACAGAAATGCTGACATTCACATTCACGACCTTTCAATGCTTACAGGTTACTGTGCAGGTTGGTCACTCAAACAGCTCATTCAGGAAGGTCTCGGCGGCGTAACAGGCAAAATTACATCTGCTCCCGCAAAGCACCTTGCAACTCTCTGTAATCAGATGGTTAACTTCCTCGGCATTATGCAGAATGAATGGGCAGGCGCTCAGGCTTTCTCATCATTCGACACATACCTTGCTCCCTTCGTAAAGCAGGATAACCTTACTTATGATCAGGTAAAGAAGTGCATCGAGTCCTTTATTTACGGCGTTAATACTCCCAGCCGTTGGGGTACTCAGGCTCCCTTCTCAAACATCACACTTGACTGGGTTGTTCCCGCTGACCTTGCAGAGCTCAACTGTATCATCGGCGGCAAGGAAGCTGACTTCCGTTATAAAGATTGTCAGAAAGAAATGGATATGGTCAACAAAGCTTTCATCGAAATTATGATTGAAGGCGATGCTAATGGCAGAGGTTTCCAGTATCCTATCCCCACATACTCAATCACAAGCAACTTTGACTGGTCAGAAACAGAGAACAATAAGCTTCTCTTCGAAATGACTTCAAAATACGGTACACCTTACTTCTCAAATTACATCAATTCAGATATGGAACCCAGCGATGTACGTTCAATGTGTTGCCGTCTTCGTCTTGACCTCCGTGAACTCAGAAAGAAATCAGGTGGTTTCTTCGGCAGCGGTGAAAGCACAGGTTCAGTCGGTGTTGTTACAATCAATATGCCCAGAATTGCATACCTTTCAAAGAACGAAGAAGAATTCTACGCTCGTCTTGACAAGATGATGGATATCTCAGCACGTTCACTCAAGGTCAAGAGAACTGTTATCACAAAGCTCCTTGAAGCAGGTCTTTACCCCTATACAAAGAGATATCTCGGCACATTCAATAACCACTTCTCAACAATCGGTCTTGTCGGTATGAACGAAGTAGGTCTCAATGCAAGCTGGCTTAAGAAAGACCTTACACACGTCGAAACTCAGGAATTCACAAAGCAGGTTCTTGACCATATGCGTGAAAGACTTTCAGATTATCAGGTTGAATACGGCGATCTCTACAACCTTGAAGCAACTCCCGCTGAGTCAACATCATACAGACTTGCAAAGCACGATGTCAAACATTATCCTGACATCATTACAGCTAATGAGTACTCAAACGGTACACATTATTATACAAACAGCTCACATCTTCCCGTCGGTTACACAGACGATATCTTCTCAGCTCTCGATATTCAGGACGAGCTTCAGACCAGATATACATCAGGTACAGTATTCCACGCATTCCTCGGTGAAAAGCTTCCCGACTGGAAAGCAGCTGCAAACCTTGTAAAGAAGATTGCTGAAAACTATAAACTTCCTTATTATACACTTTCACCCACATACTCAGTATGTAAGAACCACGGTTACATCACAGGTGAAGTTTATGAGTGTCCCGAATGCGGTGAAAAGACAGAAGTTTACAGCCGTATCACAGGTTACTACCGTCCCGTTCAGAACTGGAATGACGGTAAGAGTCAGGAATACAAGGACAGAAAGGTTTACAACATTGAAACTTCAGTCCTCAATAAGAACAGCCTAGCAGAAGAAATCAAGGCTGCTGCAGAAGAAGTTTGCGCTGTTGAAACTGTTGATGCAGCATACCTTTTCACAACTGCAACATGTCCCAACTGCAAGATCGCTTGTTCAGTTCTTGACAAGAATGATTTCAAGTATGAGAAACTCCTTGCAAATGAACACGCAGACCTCGTTGAACAGTTCGGCATCAAACAGGCTCCGACACTTGTTGTTGTCAGCGGTGATTCATACGAAAAGTATGCAGGTGTTTCAGACATCAAAAAATTCCTTAAAGCATAAGAGGGATTATTAATGTACGATATTATTATCATCGGCGGTGGCCCTGCGGGGCTTACCGCCGCAGTATATGCTCTCAGAGCAAATAAAACCGTCCTTGTTCTTGAAAAGGGCAGCTTCGGCGGTCAGATCACATATTCACCCAAGGTTGAAAATATTCCCGGTTTTGTCAGTGTAACGGGAAATGAGTTTGCAGAAAAACTCGTTGAGCAGGCACTTGAACTCGGTGCAGAAATTGAGCCGACAGAAGTTTTTTCAATTAAAAACGGTGATGTAAAAACTGTTGTTACCGAAGACGGCGATTTTGAAGCAAAAGCAGTTATTATCGCAACAGGTGCAAAGCATCGACTTCTTGGTGTAGATAATGAAGAAAACCTTATAGGTAACGGTATTTCATTCTGTGCCGTTTGTGACGGTGCTTTCTATAAGGATGAAGAAGTTGCTGTTATCGGCGGCGGTAACTCTGCCCTTCAGGAAGCAATTCTTCTTTCTGATGTTGCATCTAAAGTTTATGTTGTTCAGAATCTTGACTTCCTCACAGGTGAAAAGAAGCTTTCGGAACAGCTTTACGCAAAAGAGAATGTCGAAATTATCACAGGTTCTGTTGTAAAAGAAATTGTCGGTAACGAAGAACTTGAAAGTATCGTTATCACAAAAACTGCAGACAGCGAAGACAGAAAAATCGATGTAAAGGGAATGTTCGTTGCAATCGGTCTTATCCCTCAGAATGCACCTTTCAGCGATTGTATAGGTCTTGATTCCTATGGTTATGCAGATTCTGATGAAAGCTGTGTAACAAAGACAAACGGCATTTTCGTAGCAGGTGACTGCCGCAAAAAGAAAATCCGTCAGGTCGCAACAGCTTGTTCAGACGGTGCAATTGCTGCCCTTGCAGCATGTGATTATATTGATTCACTTTAATAAAAAAGATTAAGGAGCTGTATTGAACAGCTCCTTTTTTATAAATTTAAATTTTCAGATCAGATCGGTAATTTGAATGCAAAACCTGTTGCAATGCCTACAACAGCGGAAATTACAATTATGAGAATCGGATGCACTTTTTTGAATGCAAGAACACTCATTACTGCGAAAAGAGCAAGTGAAATATAAAACTCAATACTTGTGAATATCGCTGATGTGAATCCGTTGGGAATAAAGACAATCAGCGCCATTGAAATTACTGCAGAAGCAATAAGACCGACTGCGGCAGGTTTTAAGCCTGACATTGCACCTTTTACAAACTTATTTTTCTTGAATTGTTCAAAAATTCTTGCAACAATGAGAATAATAATGAATGAGGGGAGAACAACACCGAGTGTAGAACATACACCGCCGAGAAGACCGCCCATCTGAGTGCCTACATATGTTGCCATATTGATTGCAAACGGTCCGGGAGTACTTTCACTGACAGCAATGAAGTTGATTAGGTCTTCCATCGGAATCCAGTTGTGTGCAAGAACTTCTTCCTGAATCAGGGGAAGCATTGCATATCCGCCGCCGAATGTGAAAAGTCCTATTTTGAAGAAAGTAATAAACAGTTCCCAATAAATCATTTCTGTTTCTCCTTTCTTTCAGACATAAGAGAGGTCACAATTCCGAAGACAGCACTTCCTGCAATAATGAACAGTACATTTATATCTGTAAACACAGCGAGAATAAATGAAATCGCAACTATAATATAAGGAATAACTGATTTTTTAACTTTTTTGAACATTGTCCACAGTGATTTGAGAATAAGTGCAAGAACACCTGCTCTTATGCCGAAAAAGGCATATTTTACAGCCTGAATATCGTGGAATTCTTTAAGAAGAAGAGAAATTATTGAAATTATAATGTATGAGGGTAGCACAACACCGAATGTTGCACAGAAAGAACCCCAGAATCCGGCAACTTTATAACCGACAAATGTTGCAGAGTTGATTGCAATAGGCCCGGGTGTGGATTCGGCAATAGCTATAATTTCCAGTATATCATCGTCAGAAATCCATTTGTGTTTTTCAACTGTTTCTCTCTGAATCAGAGGAATCATCGCGTAACCGCCGCCGAATGTGAACGCTCCGATTCTGAGAAAAGTGAGAAAAAGTGTCAGACATCTTTTTGCTTTTTCCATTGAATTTATCTCCTTAAAAATATCTTGAATAAGTATATCAAATCTGTATTTATAAATCAATAACAAAAACATAAAATAATCAGAGAAGTCAGAATTTGTTTTCCTGAAATCATTGTACATTGTAAATTGTAAATTGTTCATTGAATCAGCCCGACAAATTATTGTTTGTCTTCTTGACAAAATGATTAATTTATAATAAAATTTATTTGTAGAAATTTAAGTAAAGGACTGATTTTATGAAGCTTTCTTTCCGTTGGTACGGTAAAGACGATAAAATTACATTACAGCATATCAGACAGATTCCCGGTATGGATTCAATAGTAACTGCAGTTTACGATGTTCCCGTTGGTGAAGTTTGGAGCCGTGAGAGTATTGCGGAACTCAAGAAATTGACAGAGGATGCAGGTCTTAAGTTTGATGTTATTGAGTCTGTTCCTGTTCACGAAGACATCAAGCTCGGTAAACCTACCCGTGAAAAATATATTGAAAATTACTGTGAGAATGTCAGAAGACTCGGTGAAGCAGGCGTTAAATGTATTTGTTACAACTTTATGCCCGTTTTTGACTGGACAAGAACACAGCTTGACCATGTTCTGCCTGACGGTTCAACTTCTCTTGTATATTATCAGGAGCAGGTTGACAAGGTTGACCCTCTCAAGAGTGATTCAGACCTTACTCTTCCCGGTTGGGATGCAAGTTACACAAGGGATGAACTCGCTTCTGTTGTTGCAGAGTACAATGCTATGACAGAAGAAGACCTTTGGGATAACATTAAGTATTTCCTTGAAAAAGTTATTCCCGTTGCGGCTGAATATGACATTAATATGGCTATTCACGAGGATGATCCTTGTTGGAGCATTTTCGGTCTTCCCAGAATCATTACAGATGAAAAGAACCTTGATAAATTCCTTTCTCTTGTTGACGACCCTCACAACGGTCTTACATTCTGTGTAGGCTCTCTTGGCTGTTCAAATAAGAATGACGTTGTTTCAATGGCTGCAAAATATGCAAAAATGGGCAGAATTCATTTTGTTCATATGCGTAACGTTGCTGTTCTTGACAACGGTTTTGAAGAAAGAGCACATCTTTCATCCTGCGGAAGTATCGATATGTATGCAGTTATGAAAGCCCTTCACGATAATTGTTTCACAGGTTATGTCAGACCTGACCACGGCAGAATGATATGGGGTGAAACAGGCAGACCCGGTTACGGTCTTTTTGACAGAGCACTCGGTGCAACATATCTCAATGGTCTGTGGGAAGCTATTGAAAAGGGAAGTAAGGAGTAATTGAAATGAACGAAATTCTTAAAGAAATCAGCAAAATCGGTATTGTTCCCGTTGTAAAAATTGATAATGCAAAGGATGCCGTTCCTCTTGCAGATGCTCTTATCAAGGGCGGTCTTCCTTGTGCCGAAGTTACATTCAGAACTGCTGCGGCAGAAGAAGCAATTGCTCTTATGACAAAGGAATTCCCCGAAATGCTCGTTGGTGCAGGTACTGTTCTTACAACTGAGCAGGTTGACAAGGCTGTTAATGCAGGTGCAAAATTCATTGTAACACCGGGTTTCAATGAAACTGTTGTAAAATACTGTGTTGAAAGAAATATTCCTATCACACCGGGCTGTCCCTCAACATCTGATATTGAAGCAGCTCTTGCTCTCGGACTTGACGTAGTAAAATTCTTCCCCGCAGAAAACTTAGGCGGCATCAGTATGATAAAAGCACTTGCAGCTCCTTATGTCGGTGTTAAGTTTATGCCTACAGGCGGCATTAATGCCAAAAATATCAACTCTTATCTTGATTGTGATAAAATTCTTGCATGCGGCGGCAGCTGGATGGTTAAAGATACGCTTATCAATGAAGGAAAATTCGACGAAATCGAAGCTCTTACAAAAGAAGCAGTTGCAAATATGCTCGGTTTCAAGCTCAGTCATCTTGCAATCAACTGTGAAGATGAAGCAAAAGCAAAGGCTGTTGCAGATATGTTTACTCTCTGTTTCAATTTCTCTCAGAGAGAGATTCCCGTCAGCTATTTCTGTACAGAAGAAATCGAAGTTATGAAATTCAACGGCAGAGGCACAATGGGGCATATCGCTGTCAAGACAAATTATATGGATAAGGCTGTCGCTTACCTTGAAAGAAAAGGCATTGCTCTTGATTATGAATCAGCACAGTACGATGCAAAGGGTAATATGACATTTATTTATCTCAAAGAAGAATTCGGCGGTTTCGCTGTTCATCTTTGCCTTTAATATTCAATTTGAATGCCTGTTGCAATGACAGGCATTTTTTTTTGTACTTATTCTATAAAAAAATACAAAATATGACTTGCGTATATATTGAAAATATTAAATAAGTATGTTATAATTATTAAAATTTAATTAAAGGAGATGATTACAATGAGTGAAAAATTTGATAGAGCCGTTACTACCGTCAAAAACTTTGCAACGGAAGTAAAAACTCATTGGAACACTCCGGCAGAAGGTAAATATGTTCCTTATAAAGAATATAAGGACGTTATTATCGGTGTCGGCGCCAACTATACGGGCTCAAAAATACTTGAGTACATAGGCTTCTGGTCAAGTTGCTTCCTTATTATGTATCACTATAAGTTGCCCTATCTCACATTTTCTGTTATAGGTCTTCTTAATATGCCTCTCGGATATGTCACAGCTCTTATCTGGTGGTACGTTTGTGATAATCTTGGTTTCCTGCAGAAGAAAAAAGAAAGATTGATTTATCTGATTTACGGTTTAATGTTGTTCTTCGGTATATCAACTCTTATTTTTGACTATTCAAAGCTTTTTGATCAGTCAGGCTCATTTATTACTATGCTGAACAGTTTTGAAGGTATGAATGCGACTGCCTGTTTCAAGACATTCGGTACCCATTTCCTTTATTCGGGTTGGGTTGGTGCAAGAAACATTTTCTGGCGTAAAAAACTTCTTCCCAAATACGGCAGATATAAATATTCACTTTATTGTGATGTTGTGCCCAAGTGTGTAATGGTCTTTCTTATCGGTTGGCTTCCTGTTTATAATATTACCGATGTTGCAACAAGAGTATGGGTTGCTAATCTTCTTTTTGCTACATATAACGTATTCGGTTTCGGTAATGTTCTTGAAGAATGTACAAAGCGTATCAGCCCGAATCTTCAGGAAAGAATTCTTGTCAGAAGTTATCCCGTAAAGATTTCACATATTTTCAATTCGATTCTTGCAATTATTCTTCCGGCTATTGTAGGTATGCTCCGTCACGAATGGCAGGATATCAATTTCTACAGATTTGTTATTCCTATCACATTTACAATTTCTGCTGCATTTACAATGTTCCTTGCCGGCAGAATCAAAGAAAGAATCCCTCAGCCTCCGATTGAGGAGAAAGTCCAGATTAAGTTCTGGGATGGTATGTTGGGTGTTCTCAAGAATAAATATCTGCTTATCAATACCATCGTAGGTCTTATTGATGCTCTTGGTAACGGTATGTTGCCTTTTGCAACAATTCTTTATTTCTACACATTCCGTCTCAGCGGTCTTCCTTATTCACTTATTGTTGCACTTATTTCATTTGCAGGTACTCCGCCTGATCTTCTCTCACCCTATTTCCTCAAGAGATTCTCATATAAGCAGATTATGATTTTCTATCAGCTCAGCCGTGCAATCGGTAACGCAATCATTGCTGTTGCAATGTGGACACTCGGTGACAACCTTGCACTCTGCGGCACAATCTGTATTATCGTCCTTTTCTTTATGGAAATGACAAAGACAGTTCCGACAACTGCAGGTCACGATATGGGTGTCAGAATCAACGATTATCAGATGTATATTTCAGGTGAAAGACTTGAAAGTTTCGGCGGTATTTTCGGCTGGTTCACAGGACCTATCACAACATTTATCGGTCTTATTATTCCTATCTTCCTTCTTAAATACGGTTTCAACAGTAACTGGGAAATTCTCTTCTTTGACGGTTCAAGAAGAAACATTGTTGTTATTCCTATTATTGTTGACACAATCGGATTCTTCCTTATGACTATTCCGTATCTCTTCTGGGATTATGACAACAAAAAGCAGAATCTTGTTATGGAAGTTCTGAAACGACGTGCTGAAGTCACAGAAAAGAAAGCCGCAGAAGAAGGTAAATCGACTGCCGGCAGTTATAAAGGATAAGAGGTGATAAGTTCATGAGTAAAAAAGAGAAAAAAGATAAGAAAGTAAAAGGTGAGGTTCTTCAGGAAGATATTCATCTTGATATTCCTGAGGATGAAATATGGACTTATCAGATTGAAGGTCTTGCAGCACCGCATATCAACAAGCCTTATAAATACTATAATCTTAAAAAAGCAATTTTTGTAATCGTCATTATTATTGCTGTTTCACTTTCAATGTATTTCAGTATAATGGCACTTCAGAATGAAACATTTGAATATACTCAGCTTGAGAACGGTTATGAATTTACAAAATTCAGCAATACAGGTTATCTTTATGAGCTTGATATTGACTATGTTTCAAATGTTGAATACATTCCCGGTAATAATGATCCTGCAACAAATTTCAATGTTGTGAAAGATGAATCAAAACCAATAACATCAGTCAGACAGTTCACACTCAACTGTGATGATAAAATCAGAACAATCAGGATAGGTGCAGATGTTGAATTTGTTGACGAAAAAGCATTTTATTCCTGTTGGGCATTGCAGAATATTGAGGTTGATGAAAACAATCCCAATTACTGCGATGTTGACGGTGTTCTTTACACAAAGGATATGACAGAAGTGCTCTGTTATCCCTGCGACCACGATGAATATCTCCGACAGAAATACGGATATGAGAAAGAGCTTTTTACAGCCGATATCACAGCCGAATATGAAAGAGATGTCCAGACATACGTTGTTCCTTCATCTGTTAAAAGAATCGGCGCTATGTGTTTCAACTATGCAAATCTCAGAGTAATCTATCTTCCTGAAGGTCTTGAAATAATTGATACTCTCGCAGTTTTCAAGCTTCACGAAAGAAAGAATGAATGGGAAACAACACCCTCGCTTCACAGTATATTTACTTATAAGGCAGCGAATATAACAGATCCTCATTTCACTGCAGCAGAAGCACTCGGCGAAGTTTATCTTTCACTTCCCGAAGGTCTTGAATTTATAGGCTCTGACGCTTTCAGTTACAATCAGAATCTTCAGTATGTGTTTATTCCTGCAAGCGTAAAGGAAATTGGTCATCACGCATTCTGGGATACCTGCTTCAAAGAAGGCGGAGAAATCAAGGGTGTAGCAGTTATGAATGTTGCTGTAAGCGAAGAAAAGTTCAATGAGCTCACAGTCGGCGATAACTGGATTCCCCAGTACGACTATCTTCTCTTCAAAAAGAATATAGACATTACTTACTCCGCAACACGCAAATAATACAATTCAGGCACGGCAGTTACCGTGCCTGTTTTTTTTGCAAATCAGAATTTATCGGTATGCTTGAATAAACCAATCGTAGGGACCGATGCCCACATCGGTCCGCATTTGTCGAAGACAAATCGGAAATCTCTGATTTCCGTTAACAAAACAAATTAATTTATTTGGTTTATTGTAATTGAACGATTTTCAATCGTTATTGCT
>JAFYVE010000027.1 GCA_017549285.1 Clostridia bacterium | reverse complement strand
TTGCAAGCTTTTCATCTTTTTCTGCCTTTGAAATTTTCATGCCATCAAAAACCTCATACAGATCTTCTCTGACTGTGCGTCTGACGAAAAGTGCCTGCGGATTCTGAGGCAGAAATGCCACCTTGCCTTTATGAGTCACCGTACCACGATAAGCTTTTCTGAGTCCTGAAATAACTTTGAGTGATGTTGTTTTTCCGGCACCATTTCCACCGAGAATTGCATAGAATTCACCTTTATGTAAAGTGAATGAAAAGCCTTTGACCACATCGGGCAGGTCTTTTTCGTATCTGAACCACAGATCGTCACACTGCAGAATGGTTTCGTCATATTCATGCTGTTTTATTTCAGTTATCGGCAGCAAAGCTTTTTCTGTGTTTCTTGCTGTCAGGAATTCACTTCCGTCACGCACCGTAACGGGGCAAGGAATGTCTGTATCAACTGCCGCCCACACACGCATTGCTGCAGGCATTGCGAGAAACATTGAGTTATCCTTATCACGAAGGCTGAGTCCTACCTTTTCAGGTGAATCATCGCATATAATTCTGCCTTTTTCCATAACAACAACTCTTGTTGCAAAAGGAAATGCCTCTTCGAGTCTGTGCTCGGTAAGAATAACAGTAATACCCAGCTCTCTGTTTATTTTACCTAAAAGAGAAATAAATTCAGATGCCGCAATGGGATCAAGCTGTGCTGTAGGTTCATCCAGAACGAGGATTTCAGGATTCATAGCCATTACGGAAGCAAGACTTAAAATCTGCTTCTGTCCGCCTGAAAGCTCAGATACGTTTTTGTAAAACCAGTTTTCAATGCCGAAAAATGCAGCAATTTCAGCCACACGACGACGGATTGAAGCTGTATCAACACCGAGACTTTCAAGTCCGAATGCAAGTTCATGCCAGACTTTATCTGTTACAACCTGATTTTCAGGTGACTGCAGAACAAATCCGATTTCCTGAGCCTGAGTCCGCTCATCTGTTTCAGAAAGAGACTTTCCCTTGTAAAGTATATCTCCCTGAATTCTCCCGTGAGGAGCAAGACAGGTTTTCATATGTCTCAGCAAGGTGGATTTTCCGCATCCCGAAGGACCGCAGACAATCAGGAATTCCCCGTCTGAAATATGCAAGGAGATATCACTGAGAACATTATTTTCCTGCTCAGGATATGCAAAGCTTACATTTCTGAACGCAAAATTTTCCATTTTATCTCCTCCTTTAAATTCAATACTACGGGTGTAATGCAAAGAGCAAAAAATACACAGTAAAACGGTATCGTTTTCATATCAAACGATGTATGGCTGATAACGGGAAAATAACTGAAGCCGAAAGCTGACAGTATTACACCTGCAGTAAGAAGCATTCCGCAGAAGCAATACCATATCAGGGCATATTTATCACGTTCATCAAATTTATAAACCGAAAAAAATGTTCTGTCTCTGAGACCGTAGCCACGGCTTTTCATGCTGTCAGCAGTTTCAATTGCATTTTCAAGTGACCATGTTACCATAATTGAAAAAATGCGGCTTGCTGTTTTTATACGGCTAAGAAGACTGCCGTCAGACACATCCTTGCCGATACATCTCTGCGCATCTGCAACAGTAGTCATCTGAGCTCTGAATTTCGGCACAAACCGAAGAGTCATACTCAGAATCAGTGACAACGCAGGCATTATTTTGCCGAAAAGATAAATAAATTTATCAGTAGTCATTACACGACTGAAAGATGAAAACCACAACAGAACAGTAACAAGCATTATTCCTGCGGACAAGCCGTACAGAATACTTTCAAGTGTAAGCGGATTTCCGTTTGAAAATTCAAGCAAAACGGTACTCCCCTCATGATTGAAAAGAGGATTTATAATGGCGGTCAGCAGCACCATAGGCAGACCGAGTTTCAGAACAAATCCCATGCTTTTTCTGCCTTCTGCA
Organism: Clostridia bacterium; assembly: GCA_017549285.1. Lineage (GTDB taxonomy): Bacteria > Bacillota > Clostridia > Oscillospirales > Acutalibacteraceae > UBA1081. The sequence continues at coordinate 78,910 of JAFYVE010000027.1, read as the reverse complement.
GTCAGAAGATAAACTATAGCACATAAAAGAGATATAATCTGTATCAGCGGATGACTGACAGCAAGAGAAAAACCGATTACCAGTGCAAAATACAGTAAATTTATAAACGGATGATACTCCGCAAAGCTGTCACGCATTATTATCACATCCTTTCTCAATACAATAAAAAATACTCTTTCAACTACAAACGTCAAAAGAGTACAACTGATTTATAAACAACACCGAAAAAACCCTGGATCGAACAAATCCAAAGCCGCAATACGGCGATAAATCGGCTGCACGCTTCGCACCCAAGCTGTGTTGAACCTGAAAAGACACGGCAGGTCTCCTGACTTATGATGAGCAGATTTACTCTGCTGTGAAAACACGCCTTCTCAGAACGAACTTCCAATGGCACCTGTGCTTTCTCCTGTCAAATACAGTAATGGTGGTTGCTCCGGATTCACACCGGATTCCCGTTTTAATCTACTGAGCCTACAGCTTTTCAAACCGTATCTTCTTATATCATTATTCATTTTCGATTATTATAGCATGACCCGGAAGAAATATCAACAACAAAAATCCCCACGGGATTCCGTGGGGACATATAGCCGTAAATTAATACTTGTTGTAAAGAGGATCGTAAGCTGCGCAAGCTCTGTAGTCCTGACCTTCCTTATCCATACCGAATGCATTCCATGCTGCGGGACGGAAAATCTTGTCTTCGGGTACGTTGTGCATACATACGGGAATTCTGAGCATTGAGCACATTGTGATAAGGTCTGCACCGATATGACCGTAAGAGATAGCACCGTGGTTTGCACCCCAGTTATTCATTACGTCATAAGCTGTCTTGAAGGGGCTGCCTTCCTTGCCGTCGCATCTGGGTGCGAACCATGTACAGGGCCATGTGGGGTCTGTTCTGTCCCAGAGAGTCTTTGTAACATCATCGGGAAGAGCAACTGTCCAGCCTTCAGCAATCTGAAGAACGGGGCCGAGACCCTTTACAAGGTTAAGACGGATCATTGTTACGGGCATTTCAGCCTTTGTAACGAAGTGTGAAGAGAATCCGCCGCCTCTGAAGTAGCCGTTGTCAGCAGCACACCAGTCTGTAGCTTCAAGAATAGCCTTCTGGTCTGCTTCTGTTACATCCCACCACTCTTTGATAACAGCATTGCCGTTTTCATCCTTAGCTTCACCGCAGGCGTCAAGACAAGCTGCACCTGAGTTGATAAGGTGAATGAAGCCGTCGCAATCCTTTGCCTTGCCTTCGATATCATAACCTGTAGCTCTCTTTACAGCTGAACCTGACCAGTAAGTACGGACATCAGCGAAAATCTGAGCTCTGTTTGTAAGGAGCTTTGAGAAGAGCATTCCGAGACCATTGAGAACATCATTTTCTGTTGCGAGGATGTAGGGTTCTCTTGCGCCGTTCCAGTCAAATGATGTGTTGAGCATTGCTTCGGGGAAGTCACAGTTGGGATAGAAGTCTGTCCACTGTCTCTGACCCTGGAAACCTGCTGCAATAGCATTGTGGCCGATCTGTTCTTCAGAGAACTGTTCTTCAAGCTTCTTGTTGCCGCTCATAAGGTCCTTGATGATGCACATCATCTTGACAACAAATTCCCATGATTCAGCCTTTTCTTCGTCTGACTTCTTAACGAAATCGGGGTTCTTGTCCCAGCCTTCCTTGCAGTTTTCAAGTGTCCATGCAAGAGCCTTTTCATATTCTTCCTTATCGTAGATGCCTTCTGTCATTCGTCTGATAACTTCAACTTCGTCAACAGATTCAACTCTCATACCAAGGTAGCTTTCAATAAATGAAGGATCGATGATTGAACCGCCGATACCCATACATACAGAACCGATCTGAAGGTATGACTTGCCTCTCATTGTAGCAACAGCAACAGCAGCTCTGCCGAAACGGAGAAGTTTTTCTTTTACATCTTCGGGAATCTGAGCTGATTCGTCCATATTCTGAACTTCGTGACCGTAGATGCCGAATGCGGGAAGACCTTTCTGTGCGTGAGAAGCGAGAACAGCTGCAAGATAAACTGCACCGGGACGCTCTGTACCGTTGAAGCCCCATACACCCTTGATTGTGTTGGGATCCATATCCATTGTTTCGCTGCCGTAGCACCAACAGGGAGTAACGGAAAGAGTGATATCAACGCCTTCCTTCTTGAACTGTGAAGCACACTTGGCTGTTTCACCTGCTCTGCCGATTGTGCAGTCAGAAATAACAACCTTGACGGGTTCACCGTTTGAATACTTGAGGTTGTTTCTGAAAAGTTCAGCAGCAGCCTGAGCCATACCCATTGTCTGCTCTTCAAGTGAGCCTCTTACGTCAAGAGGTCCTTTTCTTGCGTCGATAACAGGACGGATACCGATAACGGGATATTCGCCTGCAAATCTTTTTTCTGCCATTTGTATCAACCTTTCTTTATATAAAGTGAAATTGTTCACTTAAATTGCTTTTTAGTTAGGAGTGAGAAGTTAGGAGTTAGGAGTTTCGGAACACCTGACGGTGTTGATTATAAAATGGATTAAACACATAAACCATATCTGTAATAGTTCAAAGGGCGAAGCCCTTTCCGTCATTACTAATTTCTCATTGCTCATTCTGTATTATTTTACTATTTTAACAAAATTCTTATACGCCTCTTCCCACTTGTCTGCATCGACGGGGTTGTAAACCTTAAGATTTTCGCCTTTTGCAATTATTTTTCTTGCTTCAGCAATGTCTTTGATATCACCTGAAGCCATAAGCTGAACAGCTACGTTACCGAGGACTGTTGCTTCGATAGGACCTGCATAAACTGTTCTGTTACAAGCTGACGCAGTAAGTGCGCAGAGGAATGTGTCCTTTGTTCCGCCACCCATAACGTGGATTCTGTCATATTTCTTGCTTACACAGTCTTCGATACCTGCAAGAACGTATTTATACTTCATAGCAAGGCTTTCATAGATACATCTCATAACTTCGCCGACTGTTTCAGGCACATACTGACCTGTCTTACGGCAGAATTCACGTACTCTCTCAGGCATATCACCCATAGCAACAAAGTCGGGAGCGTCGGGATCGATAAAGCACTTGAATGGCTCTGCCTTGAGTGCTTCCTGCTCAAGCTGTGCGTATGAATATTCTTTGCCCTCTCTTATCCACTGGCGTCTGCTCTCCTGAATGAGCCACAGACCGCAGATATTCTTGAGAAATGCAGTTGTATAGTTGTAACCGCCTTCGTTGGTGACATTGAGTTCCTGAGCTTTTTTATTCACAACGGGTTCATCAAGCTCTGTTCCGAAAAGGCTCCATGTGCCGCTGCTGATAAATGCAAAATCTTTGCTTTCACTGGGAATAGCCGTGATTGCACTCTGTGTATCGTGACCGCAGACTGAAATAACGGGGATTTTACCGAGTCCGAGTTCTGTTCTGAGTGAACGTCTGAGGTGACCTGCCTTTGCGCCTGAGGGAACGATCTTGCAGAGGATGTGCTTGGGAAGATGCATAACATCAAGAAGCTCATAATCCCAGTCCTGAGTATCAATATTGACCATCTGTGATGTTGTTGCGATTGAATACTCAGAAACCTTGTTGTTTGTGAGCATATATGTAAACAGGTCGGGCATAAAGAGAAGCTTATCTGCTCTTTCAAGAAGCTCGGGTCTGTTCTTTTTGATTGAAAGAAGCTGGAAAAGTGTATTGAAATCCATAAACTGAATGCCTGTTCTGTCATACATTTCAGCTTTTGACATATATTTTCTTGCTTCTTCAATCATACCCACATTTCTTTCATCACGGTAGTGAACGGGGTTTTCAAGAAGATAGCCTTTTTCATCGATAAGACCGAAGTCAACACCCCATGTGTCGATACCGATGCTGTCAATCTCACCATACTGCTTTGCTTTGAGAATGCCCTGCTTGATTTCGTGAAAAAGTCTTAAAACATCCCAGTAGAATGTGCGACCGACTTTTACAGGGTCATTTGAGAATCTGTGAATTTCTTCAAGTGTGATTTTTTCGCCGTCAAATGTGCCGAGAATTGCTCTGCCGCTTGATGCGCCGAAATCAAATGCGAGAACTTTTTTCATTACTTTATATCCTCCGGATTGCGGGGTAAAAATTCAGGAAAAACAAAGTTTTCGGTACCTGCATATTTACTCCGGTCAACATTTCTGATTTTTCTGTAGCACTGTTTTGCAACATTGAGGTGTCGCACAGCGTGATAGGTCTGAGTCCATTTATTAATTTCATTCACAAAGAAACTTTCAGAAACTGCAATAAGGCAGCTTTCACGGTATTCTTCGTAAAATCCGTATTTATCATCAAGAAGGTCTACTCTTTCGATAAAGTACATATAGCTTTTATCCGCATTTGTAATGATGAATGCACTGCCCGTAGGCTGTTTAAAAACAACGTCAATGAATTCCTTTGAGAATGAGGAATCATTTCTGCCCACAACGGCTGCCGAAACACTTATATCTGCCGACACCTGACCCGTTACAGCCATAAAAGCTTCGTCCATATTATAGACACCGCTGTTGACATAATTGGCAATTTCGCTGTTGCTGTTATATCTTTCTGCGGCGGCTTTTTTTTCTGCATCATACACAGCATTGTCAGAGGGTGACAATGCCGCATACTGCTCCGGTGAAAGAACCTTATAAAGGTCTTCGTAAAAATATTTTATTCCGACATAATTTGCCGTAAAATACTGCTTTATATATTCTTCATTCAGAGGTGAGGTACCGTCGGTATCATAGAGAGCAAGGCAGAGCTCTTTTCTGCAGAACTCATACTGCTTTATTTTGAAGAATGTATCCTTTGAAACACCGATTTCGGTATAGTAATCACCATACATACGCCATAAGGCATTTGTTTCTCTTGAAACAGCGGCTTTATCGTTTGCAGATAATTCTCTTCCGAGGTTTCTGAACTGCGTATTTATTGCAACATATTCGATTGCATCTGTTGTTGCAGCTTCAATACAGGCACTTTCGGTCATTGAGTCTGCCGAATATAATGCCTCATTCAGAAAATATGCAAATACGCCCTTATCAATATGAGTATTCTCATTAATTGTGATAACGCTGCCGTTCCCCTTAACGGAACAACTGCAGAATAAAGAACAAAGCAGAGCAATAACGACAAGAACCGATATGATTTTTTTCATAAAAATGATACCTCTACTTTAAATTTTATTATATCAATTATTTTCATCAATGTCAATTAATATATTTATTTTATATTAAGCAGTTTCAAGGATTTTTCAAGCATAAGAATATATAATCGGGGTGTCTTCAGGAGTAATCCTCTTAAGACATTCTTTAATTAAACCCTTTCACAAATTTACGGAGAAGACGGTTGCCTTGCGGTGACCGCCTTCTTTCGTTTTTATTTTCTTCTGAAAATCCTTATATCAAATTCAAGCTCTGTTTCAAGTGAATCAAGGTTTTCAATCTTCTTTTTATCAGCATCACTTGTCTTGTAGTAATAGGGAGTCATAGCAAAAAGACTCATTACTATATCTTTACCGGTTATAACTGCTTTATCTCTTACCGTCACGGTTTCTGTTTTTATAAATGATTCATATCCGGAAACATCTTCATTGTTTTCATAAGGTGTGTCGTACAAAAGCTCCTTGAGTCCCCACAGATGTCTTTTTCCGGGCACAACCGAGAGGAGAATACCGTCTTTTTTCATTATTCTTGCAAACTCTTTTTCGGAAAACGGAGCACAAATCTGTATTGCTTTATCGACACACTCATCCATCAGAGGAATTCTTGCGATATTTGCAACGAAAAAAAATGTTTCTTTATACTTTTTTGCCGCAAGCTTTATCATTTCTTTTGAAATGTCAAATCCGCTGACAGAGGCACCGGTTTTTCTTCTGAAAAAGTCGGTATAATACCCCTCACCGCAGGAAATATCAAGCACATTGTCATTTTTATCTATATATTCACAGATACTCTCTGCAAGAAAATCGTAACAACCCGTTTCAAGAAAAAGTCTTCTTGCTTTTGCCATATCACGATTGTCACCTATAAGTTCCCCTGCCTTGTGTCTGCCTGAAAGCAGGTTTACATATCCCTCTTTTGCCATATCAAAAGAGTGATTTTTTTCGCATTTATATGTATTTTCAATTTTTAAAAGTTCACCTGAACAAACGGGACAGATAAGCATTTTTTCATCTCCGAATAATAAAAAAATTTATGGTAACACTCATAACGAGGTGTATTTTTATGGATTTTCTCAAAGCATTTCTTGTGGGCGGAGCAATATGTGTAATAGGTCAGATTCTTATTGACAACACAAAGCTCACACCAGGTAAAATACTTGTAGGTTTCGTGATTTCAGGTGTTATTCTGTCGGCAATCGGCATTTACGGACCACTCAAGGAGTTTGCCGGGGCAGGAGCTACGGTGCCACTGACGGGCTTTGGTCACACTCTTGTTGAAGGCACAAAAAAAGCAATTGAAGAGCAGGGGCTCATCGGTGTACTGACAGGGCCTCTGACTTCGTGTGCCGCAGGTGTTATGGCAGCCCTTCTTTCAGGCGTGGTTGTAGCCTTTATGACAAAACCGAAATCGAAGTAAATTTATTATACTATATCTGCGTGTGATTTTGAATATTTTTTTCAAAAAAAGTGTTGACAAAGGAAAATTTAGGATTATACTATTATTAGCACTCTCAATATGGGAGTGCTAATAAACATTAAAAGGATGAAAAATATGAAAAAGCAATTCAAGGCAGAATCAAAGAAATTGCTTGATATGATGATCAATTCAATCTATACACATAAGGAAATCTTCCTGCGTGAACTGATTTCAAACGCAAGTGATGCTGTTGACAAGCTCTACTTCCGCTCACTTACCGATGACAGCGTAAATCTCTCAAAGGATGATTTTAAAATTATCATCACTTCCGATAAGGATGCAGGTACACTCACGATTGAAGATAACGGCTGCGGTATGACTGCAAAAGAGCTCGAAAACAATCTCGGCACAATCGCAAAGAGCGGTTCACTCGATTTTAAGAAGAATCTGGACGAAAAGACAGATGTTGAAATCATCGGCCAGTTCGGCGTAGGCTTCTATTCTGCATTTATGGTTGCAGATAAGGTCTCCGTTCTTTCAAAAGCTTTCGGTGAAGAAAAAGCCAACATCTGGATAAGTGAAGGTGCTGACGGATATACAATTGAAGAGGCAGAAAAAGAAACAGCAGGTACAGTTATCACACTTTATCTCAAGGAAGACACAGAAGAAGACAATTATTCAGATTATCTTGACACTTACCGTCTTTCAGCTATTGTAAAGAAATACTCAGACTATATCAGATATCCCATTGTTATGGATGTCACAACAACAAAGCCCTCAGAAGATAAAGAGGGTGAGTATGAACAGGTAACAGAAACAAAAACTCTTAACAGTATGATTCCTCTCTGGAGAAAGAATAAGTCGGAAATCACCGAGGAAGAATACAACACCTTCTATTCAGATAAATTCTATGATTTTGAAAAGCCTGCAAAGGTAATCCACAGCAAAGTGGAAGGTCAGGCAACATACGATGCACTTCTTTACATCCCGAAGAGAGCACCTTACGACTACTACACAAAGAACTTCGAAAAGGGACTTGCACTCTACTCAAACGGCGTACTTATTATGGATAAGTGCCCCGACCTGCTTCCCGATTATTTCAGTTTTGTAAAGGGACTTGTTGATTCGGCAGACCTTTCACTCAATATTTCACGTGAAGTGCTTCAGCACGACTATCAGTTAAAACTTATCGCAAAAACTGTTGAAAAGAAGATAAGACAGGAGCTTATCACAATGCTCCGTAAGGACAGAGAAATTTACGAAGAATTCTACAAGGCTTTCGGTGCACAGCTCAAATACGGTCTTTATGAGAATTACGGTGCAAACAAGGAAAATCTTCAGGACCTTCTTATGTTCATTTCTTCACATGAAGACAAATTCGCAACACTCGAAGAGTATGTTGAAAGAATGAAAGAAGGACAGGAAAACATCTACTATGCCTGCGGTGAAACAAAGTCAAAGATAGATATGCTTCCTCAGGTTGAAGCAGTTAAAGACAAGGGCTTTGAAATCCTTTATTTCACGGAAAATGTTGATGAATTCGCAATCCAGATGCTTATGAAGTATCAGGATAAAGGCTTTGTGAATGTCTGCGCAGACAAGCTTGATCTTAACACTGACGAAGAAAAAGAAGCACTTAAAAAGGAAAACGAAGACGCAAAGGATATGCTCACAAAAATGAAGTCATATCTCGACAACAGCGTAAATGAAGTACGTTTCACAAACGCACTCAAGAATCACGCTTCCTGCCTTACAAGTGAGGGTATGCTTTCAACTGAAATGGAAAAAGTGCTTAATGCAATGCCCGGGGCAACAGGCATAAAAGCAGAAACAGTCCTTGAAATCAATGCTTCACATCCCGTTGCAGCAAGGCTCAGATGCATCGATGACGAAAAGCTCAAAAAATACACAAAACTACTTTATATGCAGGCAAGACTCATCGGCGGTCTTTCAATCGAGGACCCTGCAGAATTCTGCAGTCTTGTAAGTGAACTTATGGAATAAACAACAATATATCGCTTTAATTCATCCCGATAATTTCTTATTCAAAAAGCTGTCTCAGTTCTGAGGCAGCTTTTTTACAACATTTGGCGTGTTCCCTTTACACCGTATCTGTGATATCATTCAAATGCATATATGCTCAGATTCACACAAAAAAAAGAGGTGTAAAATGAAAAAGACAATATCATTCATTCTTTGTTTTATTCTCACGGGAATACTTTTGTTACCTATCAACACACAAGCGGCAAACGCATCATCAACAGCAGGTTATGTCACCGTTTCGGGCGGTTCACTTAACGTCAGAAACGGCAAAAGCACATCATCCGCCGTTATTTCATCTTTAAAAAAGAATACTTATGTGACACTCATAAGCAGCAGCGGCAACTGGTGGTATGTTGAATACGCAAAAAACAGTTTCGGTTACTGCCACAAGGATTACATCACATTAAAATCCTCACAGCCTGCGCAGGTTTCAATAAGCTCAGGGTATCTGAATGTAAGAAACGGCACTTCCCTTTCGCATACCGTAACCGGCAGACTTTATAAAAACGAAACCGTTCTTGTTTTATCGTCATCAGGTGAATGGAGCCGCATTCTTTATAACGGAACCGCAACAGGGTATGTAAAATCGTCATATCTGAAAACTGTTTCACAGAATAACGGTTACAGCCTTATTTCACTCAATGTTCCCGATTACAAGCAGATCGATTCACGATGGAAAAATGTAATTATAGGCAATTCGGGAAAAACCATAGGCAAAATCGGTTGTGTGACAACGGGGATTGCTATGATGGAATCATACCGTACGGGTAAGACTATTTATCCGGATACTATGTCAAAGAAACTCAGTTATTCTTCTTCAGGTAATGTTTACTGGCCTTCAGATTACATTGTGACAACAAGCAGTTCCGATTACCTTGCAAAGATTTACAGTCTGCTTAAATCAGGCAGACCCGTTCTTTTCGGTGCAAAGAATTCTCAGGGAGGTCAGCACTGGGTTGTTATAACTGCATTCAGAGGCGGTGCTCTCACGGCATCAAATTTTGCGATAAATGACCCTGCAACCTCATCAAGAACAACTCTTCAGCAATTCCTTAATGTGTACCCTAACTTTTATAAATACTTCCATTATTAATGCTGAAAAAAGCCGCATCATACGATGCGGCTTGACTGTTATTCAAATTATTTCAAATGCCTTGAGCATTTCCACAGCTATGAGTTTGTGACCCGTTGCACCGGGATGAACACCGTCGGGTGAAAGCTCATATAAATCGAAATCGTTTTCGGCTGCTTCGGTAATGATATCATACATAGGCACAAACCAGTCAGCATACTTAAATGCAAGCTTTCTTGTTACCTCTCTCTTTGCATCAAGGTCCTCCTGCCACGTATTTCTGTCAGGATGAGCCGTAAGTGCAAACTGCTCGATAATCATAATTTTTGTGTCGGGCATATCTGCCTTGATTTTTGCAAGCAGCTCTTCATACTCTTCTTCAAATCTCTCTGCAGAACAGTAATCGGCACCGCCGTCAAAATTACGCCATGTGTTATTGATACCGATCATAATTGAAATGATATCAGGATTGACTTCCTTGAAATCCTTTTCGTATCTTTCAAGAAGGTCATTCGTCCTGTCACCGGAAACACCTCTGTTGACAAATCTGACCATATTATCAGGAAAAAGATTACCATACATAGCAAAAAAAGCATCGGGATAACCTTCACCTAAGCATAAGGGACCTTCGGGAATGCTTCTGTTTCTGCCTGCATCGGTTACGCTGTCGCCCTGAAAGAGCATTGTCATACCGTCTTTAAAAAATCTGTTCATATTATTTCACACTTTCTATGAATTTTATGAGCTGTGCTCTGCCCTCTTCATCTCTTGAGAAGACACCGCACTGTTCAAGAATTTCAGAATAAACAATACCGATTTCTTTTCTGATTATCTCATCAACATTGTCTGCGTTGATGTCGCTGTATTTTGCCTTCAGCTCATCAACCCAGTCAGCGTGCTTGCAGAGAACCTCGTCTTTTCTGATATCAGCACCCGAAACCATAGCCTTTGCAAGATTTTCCATTTCTGATTTAAGTCTTGCGGGAAGCACGGCAAGTCCCATAACTTCAATAAGACCGATATTTTCTTTCTTGATGTGATGATGCTCGGGATGAGGATGATACACACCGTCGGGATAGGTTTCTGTTGTGATATTGTTTCTGAGAACAAGGTCAATCTCGTAATTGCCGTCTCTCATTCTTGCAATAGGTGTAATTGTGTTGTGAGGAACACCCTCTGTTTCTGCAAAAATGAATGCATCAGCATCTGTATAAGCTCTCCACGATGTGAGAATCTTATCTGCAAGGTCAACTATTCTGTCAGTATCCTTGCCTGAAAGACGGATAACGGTCATAGGCCACTTGACAATACCTGCTTCGACATCAGCAAAACCGTCAAATGAAACTTTTTCTTCAACGGGAGCCTTTGCCATTGCGAATTCATAATTACCGCCCTGAAAATGCTCGTGTGAAAGGATTGAACCGCCTACGATAGGAAGGTCTGCATTTGAGCCTACAAAATAGTGAGGAAGATATTTTACAATATCAAAAAGTTTTCTGAATGCACTCTTATCAATTTTCATAGGTGTATGCTCACCGTTGAAAACGATACAATGTTCATTATAATAGACATAGGGTGAATACTGAATAAACCACTCACCGCCGTCAACTGTAAGAGGGATAATTCTGTGGTTTTCCCTTGCCGGGTGATTCACTCTGCCTGCATAGCCTTCATTTTCCTTGCAAAGCATACATTTGGGGTATGATGCAGCCTTCATTTTAGCTGCTGCGGCAATAGCCTTGGGGTCCTTTTCAGGCTTTGAAAGATTGATTGTTATATCCATTTCGCCGTAGGGAGTTTCTGCAAGCCATTTCATATCGTTCTTTACACGGTATGTACGGATGTAGTCAGAAGCACGGCTGATATCATAATAATATTCGGTTGCCTTTTTCGGGTCTTCATTATATAATGTCTTGAACTTCTTTATAACTTCTGAAGGTCTGGGCATCATGCAATTCATAACCTTTGTATCAAAAAGGTCTCTGTATGTAACGGAATCCTCGATAATACCCTTTTCACAGGCATAGTCAAGAATAACCTTCAGAATGTCCTGTAATTCTGCATCATTGATTACTGCATCTTCCATTGAATCAAGATGAAGAACATCGAGAATAAGGTTACGGCAGTAAACTCTGTCTTCCTTTTCAAAAAGTGAATGTTTTTCACCGTATTCAAGTAACGACTCAATTGCATCAAATATATTCATCAAAATCCCTCCGGAGAAATTTGCTTATTTATATTATACATTTTAGAGAAAATTCTTCAAGTAGATATTGAAATTTTTTTTAAGATGAGTTAAAATATGCGAGGTGATAAAAATGGAACAGAAAAAAATTGACAGAATAAATTTTCTTGCAAGAAAATCAAAAACTGCAGAAGGACTTACAGAAGAAGAAAAAGCAGAACAAGCAGTTCTGAGAAGAGAATATATTGATTCCGTAAAAGCTTCACTTGTGGGACACCTTGAAAACACAACAATCTTACGTCCCGATGGTTCAAAGGAAAAAGTAACAAGAAAAACGAAGAAATAACAGAAAACCGTTATGCACACAAATGCATAACGGTCTTTTTTATCTGTAAATTATCTCCACAGCGTGAGCAATTCCGGGGATTGATTCATTCTGCATTGATGTGACGGGCGACAACAACGCTCCCGTAGCAACAACAAGAATCCTTTTAAGCTCCCCTTTTCTCATTCTTTTGAAAATATGTGAACAAAGCACACTTGCACAACATCCGCAACCCGATCCGCCTGCGTGGACATCCTGTTTTTCACGGTCATAAATCAGCAATCCGCAGTCATTGTGAACAGATGAAATGTCAATATTTTCTTTTGTCTGCAATAATTCATAAAGAAGCTGAGAGCCCACATAACCGAGGTCACCCGTCAGAATCAGGTCATATTCCATCGGTCTTGTTCCCGTATCGGTCAGAAAATCAGCAATAGTCCTCGCTGCGGCAGGCGCCATCGCAGCACCCATATTGTTTGGATCGGTTATGCCTTTATCAACGATTTTTCCGAACATTACTTTGTCAATTATAATCCCCTGCGGTTGTCCGTATTCAAGAACAGCGGCTCCTGCTGCTGTGGCTGTACGCTGTGCTGTAGGTGTTCTCTGTCCGCCATATTCAAGAGGGAAACGGAACTGTTTTTCTGCCGAGCAGAAATGTGACGAAGTCGAAGCCACTGCCGTCTGAGCCGCCCCCGAATCAACAAAAACCGATGCCGTTGCAAGAGAAAGCACCATAGTTGAACACGCACCATACATACCTATAAACGGAATATTCATATCTCTTATTCCGAAAGTTGCACCCGTACATTGATTCAGAAGGTCACCTGCAAAAATGCAGTCAATTTCTTTTACTGTTCTGCCTGCGTTTTCAATTGCAAGAGTTATTGCTTTTTTCTGAAGCTCACTTTCAGCCTTTTCCCATGTTGACTGCCCTATTCCGTCATCAGGATAAAGAAAATCAAAATCATCCCTGAGTGGTCCTTCACTTTCGGTTTTTGCACCCACGCCCGCACTTCCCGCAACACGTGTCATTCCCGAAAGTTTCAATACATTTTTTCCGATTCTCTGCATTTTAATCACCATAATTGTTTTTCACAGAAAAAGAAAAGATATTCACAATAATATTGCATTATTTTTTCTGTTCGGCTATAATCAAAGAAACGATGTTTTCAGGAGTGATATTATGGCTTTTATTGCGGCACTTGTTGCAGGAATTATCATATGTACAATTGACGTTGTTTTTTTCAGAAAAAACAAAAAAATCAGTTCAACCATTTTTACAACGATTGCTGATATTGCAGTATCAATTCTCACTGCAATTACAATATCTGATATATATTATAAATGTTCTGACGGTTCATCCTTTTTTCCGTTATCTTCGCATCCGTCATATTTTCCTTTTATCTTTTTTGCGGTAACACTTTTGTCAGGTTTTATCTGGATATTTCTTTCAGCATCAATCAATTCCGTGCTGTATTGCAGACCTGAAGATGAAAAAACAAAGAAAAAGTTTGTTCTCAAAATTGTTTCACTCATTTTCACCGCACTCGGTACAGCCGCATTAACAGGCACTTTATGGGGTAAAGAAACATTCGGTGACCTTTCACCTGACCAGATGATTATCAATATATTTTCACCAACAGAAGGCACAAGTGATGACATAATGAATTCATTATGGACAGGTCCTGTGTTCAGAACGGTTGCCGTAACTATTTTTGCATCAATTTTCATATTCTCAACAAAAGAACTTTTTTATAAAAACAGAAACAAGGAAAAAAAGATTTTTTCATCTCTTGCAAAAAAAATCACAAACCTTGTACTTTCACTCGCACTTCTTATCGGCGGTTGTACATTCGGAATTGTTCAATTTGATCTTATAACACTTCTTAAAATGTATGTCATTGATGAATCTTTCATTGAAGACAACTATGTACATCCCGAAGATATAAAACTTCAGTTCCCTGAAAAGAAGAGAAATCTCATACATATCTATCTTGAATCAATGGAAAATTCATATGCTTCAACCGATATGGGTGGCTATATGGAAGAAAACCTTATAAAGCCCCTGACAGACCTTGCCGAAGAAGGCTATGTTTTCTCAAACAATCCTGACGGTCTCGGCGGTCCTGTAGCAACAACAGGCTGTACATGGTCTGTTGCTGCTATGGTGAATATGAACGGCGGAATCCCGATGAAGGTCACAACAGGCGGCAATCAGTACGGTGCTGCAGATAACTTTATGCCCGGTGCAATAACACTCGGTGATATTCTTGAATCACAGGGTTATGAACAGTCACTTATGTTCGGTGCAAGTGCAAAATTCGGCGGACTCAATTTCTTTTATGAAAGTCATGGCAAATACAACATTCTTGATTACAATGCCGCAAAAGAAAAAGGTTGGATTCCGAAAAACTATCAGGTCTGGTGGGGTTATGAGGATGATAAGCTGTATGAATATGCGAAAGATGAGCTGACAAGGCTTCACGGAACAGGAAAACCTTTCTGCTTCATAATGGAAACTGCCGACACCCACTTCCCTGACGGTTATGTTGGCCCCAATACCCCCACACCCCGTGACAGTCAGTATGCAAACGTTATTGCTTACAGCGCATCCGAAACGGTAAAGTTTGTGCGTTGGATTCAGGAACAGCCGTTCTATGAAAACACAACAATTGTGCTTATCGGTGACCATCTGAGTATGGACACAAAATTCTTTGAGAATTTCAGCGAAGACTATCTCAGAACAACATTCAATCTCATTCTTAATCCGGCACCGTCTGTAGGTGAAATTCCCGAAGAAAAACTTCATAACCGTTGGTGGTACAATGCAGATATGTTCCCCACAATTCTTGCAGGGCTCGGTGTAAAAATTGAAGGAGACAGACTTGCACTCGGAACAAACCTTTTCTCAGACACTCCCACTCTGTTTGAAGAACACGGCGGTGAAAAAGGCTGGAATTTGATAAGCAAAAAATATAAATACAAGAGTGATTTCTATAACGAGAATATTCTCAAAGGTAATAACGAGCCGTTCGACACAAAGAATGTAACAGAATACTGAGCTGACTGTTAAAACAAATCCATAATACAAACAGGAGGTCATTTTATGGCTAAAGAAAAAAAAATTGCCGTTAGCTGGCAGACTTCTCCTATTGAAAGAAATTCTTATCTCGTCTATTTCACGGGACAGAACATCTTCTATTTCCTCGTTGCAAGTTATCTTACAACATACCTTATGATGACAGGTATCGATATGGCAAAAGCAGGCGTTGTTGTGCTTGCAGTCAAAGTATGGGACGCTGTGAACGATGCTCTTTTCGGTGCTATTTTTGACAAAATCAAGTTTAAAAACGGGCAGAAATGTCTTCCCTGGGTAAGAATTTCAACACTTCTCATTCCTGCCGCATCAATCATTCTTTTTGCTATTCCCACAGCGGCAAGTGAAACAGTAAAGCTTCTCTGGTTTGCCCTTGCATATATTTTCTGGGATACAGCATACACAATCTGCGATGTGCCCATTTACACAATGGTTACAACAATCACTTCAAACCTTGATGAGAGAAACACCCTTATGTCAAGAAGACAGATTTTAAGCGGTGTAGGTATTGCCCTTATCACAGGCATATTTACCATTCTTCCCAGCGAAAAAGTGGGGTTAAGCTACACCTGGACAGTTGTTATTGCTTCAATCATCGGTGCGATTGTTATGATCCCCATCGGTCTTACGGGTAAAGAAAGAAACTATGTCAGAAGCGAAAGTGAAGAGAATTTTTCACTTATCGAAATGTTCAGATATCTTATAAAAAATAAATATCTCCTTATTTATTACGGCGGATTCATCGTTGCAAATTCATTCCTGACAAACAACACTCTCGGCATTATTGCGTCATATTACCTTTTCGGTGATTCATTATTCAGTCTTGTTATCGGAGCAATCACAACTCCTGCACAGCTAATTGCCGCATTGCTTGTCCCGATTATTATCAGAAAACACGATAAGTTCAAGGTTTATTTCTGGAGTAACGTGGGTATTATCATCACAAGTGCACTTATCTTTATCTGCGGATACGGTAATATATGGGTATTTATTGCGCTCAATGTTCTCAGAACGGTTCCCGCTTCAATTGTGGGCATTATGAACTTTATGTTCACACCTGACTGTGCGGAATACGGTAAATTCAAGACAGGCACCGATGCAAAGGGTATCACGTTTGCTATCCAGACATTCTCTGCAAAAATCACAGCCGCTGTTTCATCATCAATGGCTATGATTATTCTCGGCTGGTTCGGATGGAAAGAGGTTACTGCCGCAAGCTTTGAAGAACTTGCAGCAAGCGGTGTTACTCAGACTCCCGAAGCTATAAACGGGCTGTGGCTGACTTACGCACTCGTTCCCGTTATAGGCTATGTGATTTCAATGGCATTCTATGTATTCTATAAGCTCAACGATAAGGACGTTGAAATTATGGCAAAAGCAAACAGCGGTGAAATAACAAGAGAAGACGCAGAAGCTCAGCTTTCAAGAAAATATTGATTATCAGGAGATGCTTCGTATGAGGCATCTCTTTTCTTAATCAGTTTGACAATATAAAAAACAGCAATTTCTATTGACAAAACCCCTATACTTTGATAAACTAATTTAGCAATATCAAGGAGACGTATCGAAGTGGTCATAACGGGGCGCACTCGAAATGCGTTAGCCTGAAAAGGCTCGAGAGTTCGAATCTCTCCGTCTCCGCCATGAAAACACCCTCATTGTGATACAATGAGGGTGTTTTCAATGATATCCGTTCCTCTCAGAACGGGTGATATATCTTCGATATGATACCCACCTTCGGTGGATGATATATGCCTACGGCATATGAAGGAACGGATATTATATCATGCTTGCATAGCAAGTATATCATACAGCAATGCCGTATATCATATCGCACCAGCGATATATCATTTCAAATCGTTAAAAGACAGATAATCGTTAAATTGCAACGATAATCGTTGAATTATACTTTGTTATATGATAGAATAGTTTTACAAAGGAGGCGTTAAAATGAATTTTTGTGACATTGATTGGGCGGATAGTGATATTGAGAAAATAGAGATAGAGTACAATTGTGCGACATTATTTGTTTTCAATTATACATTACAAAAACAACTCATTGTAAAATTCAATGGTTTCATTGGTTTGACAAATTTATTGATTTGGGATGATCAAATGATCGATCATGCAGAGGTTCATGAAGTTCAGGACAACAACTCCACACCGTTTATACAAATGTTGTTTGCTACATATGATAAAGATTTCAATTACGGAGAACGATGGCTCAATAAAGGCATTCTTGAAGTTCAAATTCATCTTGTAAATCACACTTTCTTTAGCCTGTATTGCCAATCTATCGACATCACATTTGACTAATCTTTTATTCTTAAACAGGGAACTTGCACCCCCTTTGGCTCAAAAATGCACCCCTTGAAATGACTTTGCACCCACTAATCTCAAAAGGGGGTGCATTTGTATTAAAATTATGGTTAGTCTTCAGAAAAAATCCCGAGAAGTTTTTATCGGAATTTTTTATATAACCATAAGATAAGTTATCCGATTTACGCAGACGTATATTTCTCATACTAAACCAACAGTAACAGAAATAATCAATCCGTTATCTTTAAATTCTTTTTAAGCTCTGTTATTATATAATCAAGAAATGTGAAAGGACGGTAACGTTATGAATAACAACTTATCAATCGGTAACAGAATTGCATATTACAGAAGACTTAACGCAATGACACAGGAAGAACTTGCAGTCAGGCTCAATATTTCATCACAGGCAGTTTCGAAATGGGAACAACAGCTCTCTTCTCCCGATATTATGCTTTTACCCGTTATTGCAGAGGTTTTTGACATTTCAATTGATGAATTATTCGGCAGGAAGATAAATACAGAACCTGTATTTTCTCTTGTTGACACTATGCCGTGGGAAGATGACAGCAAAATAAGATTTGCCGTATTTCAGGGTAAAAAACTTTTTAATCAGTCAGAAGCTGTATTATCAGACGGCTTAAATTCTGTAAATATCCATTTTGATTACGGAAAACTATATAAAATAAACGGAATCTGCAAATTGAATAAAGAATAATATCATACTCCGCAACTTTTAAGGTTGCGGTTGTTTTATTTATATGATATAATAACACCCATACGGTCTGACAAAAATCAACGGAGCGTGATTTTATGACAAAAATAATGTTCGTCTGCCACGGGAACATCTGCCGTTCACCTATGGCAGAGTTTATTTTCAGAAAGATGATTGAAGAAAACAATCTTTCTCATAAATATATTGTTTCATCTTCTGCCACAAGCACGGAAGAGATATGGAACGGCATCGGTAATCCTGTTTATCCCCCTGCAAAGGCGGAACTTGCAAAACACGGCATCACCTGCGAAGGCAAGCGTGCCGTTCAGCTTAAAAAGAGCGATTACAACAATTACGATATGTTCATCTGTATGGATTCAAACAATGTCCGAAATGCAATGAGAATTTTAGGCTCAGACCCCGACGGCAAAGTTTGTAAAATGATGGATTTCACATCCCGTAAAGGTGATGTTGCCGACCCGTGGTATTCTGACCGTTTTGATGTGGCTTACAATGATATCTATGACGGATGTACGGGACTTTTACAATTTTTAAAGGAGAAAAACAATGACTGATAAGGAACTCAGAGAAATAAAAAGAAGATTCAGACCCAACAAAAACACTATTTTCAGCATCAAAGGTTGTCTTGTTAATGAAAAGGGTGAGATTGTCAAGCTTTTTGAACAGCCGATGTCAAGCTGTACCGAGGATGAATCAGAACAGCTTCTCGGCATTATGAAAAAGACACTTTCGGGCGGTATGGGCACAAACCTTATAAATCTTGAATATACTCCTCAGCAGGTTATGGAAAGCGAGGAGCACAAGCTTCTTATGGAGCTGAAAAACACCAAACTCAACGAGGAACAGCCTGTTATCACACTTTTTGAAAAAATTGCAGAAAGCACACATCTTGAGGGCAGTTACATAATCCTTATAGCAAGTGATAATTATGACGTCTACACAAAAGCTAAAGACGGAGAAGTTGCAGAGGATTCAACTGAGGTTTTCTCATATTTTGTCTGCTGTGTCTGCCCCGTAAAACCTCTTAAAGCAGGTCTTTGCTACAGACCGAGTGACAGTGCAATCAAGGCTATCGGTGAACACACAATGATAGGCAAACCTGAAATCGGCTTTATGTTCCCCTGCTTTGATGACAGAGCAACAAATATTTATAACGCACTCTATTACACAAAAGATATTGCAAATGTACATCCCTCTTTTATAAAGACAATTTTTAATGTGGATTTACCTATGTCAGCCCCCGAAAAGAAGGATAATTTTGATTCCTGTCTTCGTGAATCACTTGAGGGTGAATGCGATTTTCAGGTTGTGAGAAGTGTTCACGACCAGATAAGCGAAATGATTCAGGAACATAAGGAAACAAGACAGGAAGAGCCTCTTACTCTTTCAAAATCAAAACTCAAAACAGTTCTTGAATACTGCGGTGTTGAAGAAGAAAAGGTTGAAAAATTCGGCGAGAAGTTTGAAGAACAATTCGGCAGAAATGCAGAGCTTGAGCCGAAAGCAATTGTTGACACAAAGAAGTTTGAAGTCAGTATGGCTGACGTTTCAATCAAAGTCAACCCCGAAAGAACAGACCTTGTTTCAACACAGATAATCAATGGTGTCAAATACATAATGATTTGTGTAAACGATGCGGTTGAAGTCAATGGCGTTAAGATTGATATTTAAACAATAATTTGTCAGTGACGTTAAATTAAAAATTACAACGTAGGGGCGCCCATCGGGCGTCCGTTCTCGGTAAAAACAAATTATGTAGGGACCGATGTGGGCATCGGTCCCTACGATTGGTTTATTCAAACAGACCGATAAATTCTGATTTATAAACACAACCGAAGCTGTTTTCAGCCTCGGTTGTGTTGTTTTATTTAAGCTTTTTTCCGTCGCAGAAAGCTTTTCCTGCTACCCTGCCAAGTGTCAGATAATTATGATTCACGGGGTCATATGTAATCGGACTGAATTTTGCAAGGTCAATTTTGCCGTCTGTGAGAATACTTTCGTCTGCACTCACATTCACGATTTCACCCACAAGTCTGCAGGTTGCTTCATCATAGCTTTTGAGTCTGCATTCAAGTGTCATCGGAAGCTCACAGAAAACAGGAGCGTTCACGAACTCACTTTTTGCTGCAGTCCAGCCTGCATTCTTTATTTTATCGGGCGCATTGTTACCTGAAACAAGTCCCACATAATCAGCTGAAACAAGATTTTTCTCATCTGCTACACTTACCGTGAAAGCACCTGAAACAACAACATTCTTTGCTGTTTTATGGTCATCGCTTACACAGATTGAGATTTCATTTTCTTCACTTATTCCGCCCCATGCTGCATTCATCGCATCAGGAATATTGTTTTCATCATATGTGCCGATAATCAGTACGGGCATAGGGTAAAGCATAGGCTTTGAACCGAAATTTTTTCTCATATTATTCTCTCCTTATCTCAGGTAATCAGACCTTGTGCAGTTATTATACTATAATAATAAGAAAAAAACAACTTTATTTATTTTTCTTGCCTTTTTATTTTTAATCAATTATAATATATAAGGTGATTATATGGACAACAGAGAATGGTTCAGACAAGCTGAATACGGTATGATGGCTCATTGGGGATTATATTCACTTCTTGCCGGTGAATACAAAAACCGAAGGGTAAATGATTATGCCGAATGGATTCAGAGCTTTATGGCGATTCCCAATGCGGAATACGAAAATCTTGCAAAAGCTTTCAATCCTGTTTATTTCAATGCTGATGAATGGATTAAACTTGCAAAAGACAGCGGTATGAAATATTTTGTATTCACTTCAAAACATCACGACGGGTTTGCTATGTTTCATTCAAAGGTTGATAAATACAACATTGTTGATGCAACACCCTTCGGACGTGATGTTGTAGGTGAATTAGCTGAAGCCTGTTATAAATACGGTCTGAAATTCGGACTTTACTATTCTCAGGAACTCGACTGGCATCACTTCCACGGCGGAGGATATGATAAATTCTCAGGTTGCTCCGGTGTTTCGTGGGACAACAGTTGGGATTTCCCCGAAAGAGAGAAAAAGGATTTTTCAATCTGCTTTGAAGAGAAAATCAAGCCTCAGGTAAAAGAAATTCTCACTAATTACGGTGATCTGTGCCTTATCTGGTTTGATGTGCCTCATACAATCACTCCTGAACAGAGTCTTGAACTCAACAGACTTGTAAAAGAATATCAGCCTGATTGTCTTATAAATTCACGAATCGGCAACGGTGCTTATGATTACGTTTCACTCGGTGACAACGAATATCCCACCGAAAAGCCCGAAAAGGCAGAAGATATCGACCCAAACAGCCTTGACGGCTTCAAATACTCCCCTTACGGACTTTATGAAACAGCAGGTACACTCAATTCATCGTGGGGATATAAATATTACGACCAGAACTGGATTTCACCCGAAACGGTTGTTGAACGCAGAAAAAGACTCAATTCAATGGGCGTCAACTATCTTCTCAATGTAGGTCCTGACGGACTGGGCAGAATCCCGTCATTTTCACAGGAAATATTACTTAAAGCAGGAAAGGAGTTCTGATATGGACATTTTACAGGCAATGAAAGAAAGACATTCCGTAAGACGATATACAGACAAACCTATTGAACCCGAAAAAATTCAGGAAATTGAAAAAGCAATTGCTTCAATCAATGAAGAAACAGGGCTCAATATTCAGTTTGTGACAAACGAGCCTGAAGCTTTCACGGGCACAATGGCTTCATACGGGCATTTTTCGGGATGTACTGATTATATTGCAATCTGCTCCGAAAACGGCAGAAACGAAGAAATAGGCTATTACGGTGAAGAGCTTGTTCTCCTTTGTCAGATGTTAGGACTCAATACCTGTTGGGTTGCTCTCACTTTCAGCAAAGGAAAAACAAAATACACCTGCAACAAAGGTGAAAAGCTGCAGATTGTGATTTCTGTCGGTTACGGTGTCCATAACGGCAGAGAGCACAAAAACAAACCCCTTGATGAACTTTGCACGGTGAACGGTGAAATGCCCGATTGGTTCAGAAATGCTATGGATGCAGTTCTTACAGCGCCCACGGCAATGAATCAGCAGAAGTTTCACTTTACACTCGTTGATGATAACAAAGTAAAAGCAAAAGCATTGTTCGGACCTTACTCAAAAATGGATTTAGGCATTGCAAAATATCATTTTGAGCTTGGTGCGGACGGACACGAATTTGAATGGATCTGAGGTAGAAAATTATGACAAAGATTATTGCATTCTTTACGGCTATGATGACTTGGTTTACTATGATTTTCAGTCCTGCTGCACCTGTTGAGGGCATTTTTGCAGAGACAGAAACAGCCAAGGAACAGGTAGTGTTTGATGAGGGCGAATTCGTTTTCGGCGCAAACGACATTATGGTCTCACCCTACGGTGATGACAATAACAACGGCTCTGAAGCTGCTCCCGTAAAAACTTTTGAAAAGGCAAAAGAACTTGCAAAATCAAAAGACGGTGATTCAGTAACAGTATGGTTCAGAGAAGGTACATATTTCATTGAAGATACAGTAAATTTCACGGCAGATGACAAGGCAGATGTGCTTTACCGTTCATATCCCGATGAAAAGGTTGAATTCTCAGGTGCAAAGGCATATTCAGACTGGACTGAAACCACAATCAACGGTGTAAATGCTTTTGTTACAGGTGTTGAAATCAACTCCGAAGATGATTATTTCCGTTCACTTTTCAAGGGTAACAGAAGGCTTTCACGTTCACAGTATCCCAAGAACGATGTTTTTAAAATTGCTGACCCTGCAACAGCAGAAGGAATCCCTTCAGAATGGAATGTTGAATTCTTTACACACGGTCTTGCTTTCTATGCTCACAAAGAGAATGTTCTCAATTTTGCAAACATCGGCGATGTTGAAGTAAAAGTTATGCACTACTGGTGCGACGAACATCTTCCGCTTCATTCTGTTGACACAGCAACAGGCAGAATAGAAACAACCAAGCCCACAGCAATGACTCTCAGAGTTGATGATAACTATGTTTTTGAAAATGTAAAAGAAGCTCTTTCACTTCCCGGTGAATGGTATCTTGACAGAAGCGAACAAAAGCTTTATTACATCCCCGAAGAGGGCGATACAGTTGATAACACCGTACTTTATGCAGGTATTACAGAACAATTCCTTACATTCAACAATGCAGAAAACATCGCATTTCAGGGTATTGATTTCATAAACTCAGACTGGAATCCCGTTAACGGTGCTTTTTTCAATAACGTCTTTGACGCATCACATCCTCTCTATAATAATATAGAACTTGGCGGTGAACATCCTCAGGCTGCATACGAAGTTCCTGCGGCAATCAATGTTTCAGCATCAAATGGTATCAATTTTACAGATTGCCGTTTTGAAAACATTTCATACACAGCAATAAAGTTCAATAAAGCATCAGAAAACTGCAATATTACAAGCTGTATGTTCAATGAAATCGGCGGAAATGCAGTATTCATTGACGGCGACTTTGTTGTTCCCGCAACAACAAAGAATATCAATGTTAAAGACTGTCACATCGGTTTCTATGGCAGAATTTTCAACAATGCTATCGGTATCCTTCTCACTCACGCAATCGATTGCGAGCTTTCAAACAATGAAATTCACGACGGCTGGTACACAGGTATTTCAGTAGGCTGGAACTGGGGCTATGCAGATAATCCCACAAATAACATTCAGGTTAAAGATAATCTTATCTATAACATCGGCAACGGCTGGCTCTCAGATATGGGCGGCATCTACACACTCGGTATTCAGCCCGACACCGTTCTTTCAGGAAATATTATCTACAATGTAGGCTGCGACGAAGGTGCTTACGGCTACGGTGGTTGGGGTATTTACCTTGACGAAGGTTCAAGCTATATGACAGTTGAAAACAATCTTGTTTACGATTGTTCATCACAGACATTCCATCAGCATTACGGTAAAGAAAATATTATAAGAAACAATATTTTTGCTTTCGGCGGTGAAGGTCAGTTCATCATCACAAAGAATGAAGACCACAATTCTCTCACTCTCACAAACAATATCCTTGTAGGTGACAATACCGTTATGTATAAAAATTGTGTAAAGAGAAACTGGTTTGTTGACGACAGCAATCTCTACTGGGATTACACAAACGGCGGTAATGTTTATTCAGGTAATTCAACAAAACTTGTTGACAGACATACACTCGTTGTTATGACTGCAAGAGGTTATTACAATAACGCTGTTTACGAAAATCCTCTCTTTAAAGATGCAGCAAACAGAGATTTCACACTTGCTGAAAACAGCCCCGCACTTAAAGCAGGATTTGTTCCCTTCGCTTATGATGCAGGTACAATCACTAAATTCTGATAAAAACAATCCGAGCCGTGCAATGCACGGCTCGTTCTTCTTTACAAACAATAATTTGTCGAGGTCTTTCAATGAACAATGTACAATTTACAATTTACAATGTACAATGATTTCAGGAAAAACAAATTATGTAGGGACCGATGCCTACATCGGTCCGATTGCGGAGTGTAACGGAGCAATAACGATTGAAAATCGTTCAATTACAATAAATTAATTTGTTTTGTTAACGGAAATCAGAGATTTCCGATTTGTCTTCGACAAATGCGGACCGATGTGGGCATCGGTCCCTACGATTGGTTAATTCAAATTATCCCGACAAATTCTGATTTATTATAAAAACAAGACATCCTTTTTCAGGATGTCTTGTTGCATAAATTCTGAATTATTCTGTTGTATAGTTATCGAAATAACCCTGAATAAAGACGATGGGTGTTCCCTTGTCACCTGAACCTGATGTAAGGTCACAGAGTGAACCGATAAGGTCTGTAAGCTGACGGGGTGTTGTACCCTCTGAAGCCATCTGACCGAAGAGGTCTGAGTCTTTTTCAGTAATCTTTTCTTTGATAGCAACCTTGAGTTCGTCACCTGAAAGATCTGCGAAATCATTATCTGCAAGATACTTGAGCTTGAGCTCGTTGGGTGTACCTTCAAGTCCCTTTGTGTAAGCAGGTGAAACAACGGGGTCTGCAAGCTCCCAGATTTTACCTACGGGATCTTTGAATGCGCCGTCGCCGTAAACCATAACTTCAATGTTCTTGCCTGTTGCATCAAAGAGCTTCTTCTGGATTGCATCAACAACTTCCTGACAATCCTTGGGGAAAAGCTTGATCTGGTCTTCTGTTGCCTTGTTTGAACCGAGAAGGCCGTAATCGGGATTGAAACCGCTTCCGTTTACGGGAGCATTGAGAATATCATCAAGACCGAGAACGATTTCACCGCCTGCGTTCTTAAGGATTCTCTTTGTTCTCTGTCTTGTGTGGATATCACAGCAAAGAACATTCTTTGTATAGTTAAGGATAGCCTTGGGATTGTTAGCAAAAATGATTTCAGCTTCTGCACCGCAACCACGGATGAGTTCTTCATAATATGCAACGTAATCCATACCTGTGAATCTGTGCTTTACATAACCGAAAAGTTCACGGTATTTTTCAAGTGTAAGAACATCATTGTAAGGGTCAACACCCTTTTCATCCATCATATCAAGGCTGATAAGATGGTTACCTACTTCGTCAGAAGGATATGAAAGCATAAGAACAACTTTCTTTGCCCCCTTTGCGATACCTCTGAGACAGATTGCAAATCTGTTACGGCTGAGAATGGGGAAAATAACACCTACTGTTTCACCGCCGAATTTTGCCTTTACATCTTCTGCGATATCATCAACTGTTGCATAGTTGCCCTGTGCACGTGCAACGATAGCTTCTGTCATTGCAACGATATCTTTGTCGTGGAATTTGAATCCTTCATCTGCTGCCGCTTCAAGAACACTTGAAGTAACGATTTCAACGATGTCATCACCGTTTCTGATGATAGGAGCTCTGACGCCTCTTGATACTGTACCTATAGTACGGCTCATATTTCTACATCTCCTTAAAAGATAAAAACTTTACTGAGTGTGTGCTTTTACAAGAATATAATTCTTCAAATACCGTATAATTATAACACTAATATCTGTTTATTGCAATATTTTTTTTAATTTCTATAACTCTGATAAAAAATTTTTTTCATATATTTTATTTTTCAGCAAAAAAACGAAACAATAAATTATAACATTGTTTAACTTTGGTTAATATATGCGTGTTATTATATATAAAGAGGTGTTTTAAAATGAAAAAAATTATATGTCTTATTCTTTCGCTTGTTATGATTACTGCATTTGCAGGTTGTTCTGACAAAGGCAATCAGGAACCGGAAACAAACGCAGAGCCTGTTGACACAATTGTTGAAACAACTACAGTTCCCGAAACAACAACTGTGCCTGAAACAACAACAGTACCCGAAACCACTACTGTTCCCGAAACAACAACACAGAAACCTGCTGACGGTGAATCAATCAAAGATATCATCAGCACTCTTGAATCAAAGGTTTTCTATATGGCAGGCACAATGAAACTTAC
Source organism: Clostridia bacterium (assembly GCA_017549285.1). Taxonomy (GTDB): domain Bacteria; phylum Bacillota; class Clostridia; order Oscillospirales; family Acutalibacteraceae; genus UBA1081. Next base: position 52,069 of record JAFYVE010000027.1, on the reverse strand, counting down.
CGGCGGTGACACAATTGACATGAAGATGACATGTGACAACGACAACTACCGCATGGAAATGAACTCACGCCAGATGAAGCTTGCGATGTATTACATTGATGCCGTCCCCTATATTGCAAACACAACAAACAATCTTTACGCAAAGATTGACGAAGCTGCAATTGACAGCCTTGATCAGGTACTCAACAGTTTTTCTGCATACGGCATTTCTTTCACAGGTGCAGAAATGAATGAAATGAAGAGTATGATGTCAAACTTTGACCAGAACATGGACTATTCACAGTATATCAAAGACGGTGAATACTCAGAATATATGTCAAAAATCAATGACATCGAACATCTCTGTTCAACTTATAAAACAGAATACGGCACAATCAGAATTTATACTCTCGACGGTGTACTCAAGCACATTGAAGTTTATGATTCAACAGGTCTTCAGCAGATGAGTATGGAAGTCACAGCTTTCATTCCTCAGGTGCTTACCCCCATTTCACTCAACGGCCTTACACTCACAGGCTCAATTCTTAATGTATTCTCAATAGCATAAACAAATTACGGTCTCTGAAATTCAGGGACCGTTTTCTTATGTAAAAGTATTTGACTAAACAGTATTTATAAGATATAATATAATAAAATATTTTACCAAGGTGAGAAAACAACATGAATATACTCGTTCTCAACGGAAGCCCCAAGGGTGATTACAGCATTACTCTCCATACAGTTCTTTATCTTCAGAAAAAGTACCCTGACCACACATTCAACATTCTTCACGTGGGTCAGAAGATAAAGGCAATTGAAAGAGATTTCAAAGAATCTGCAGAACTTATTAAAAATGCGGATGCTTTGCTTTTCGCCTACCCTGTTTATACTTTTATTGCGACATGTCAGCTTCACCGTTTCATTGAACTGATGAAAGAAAACAATGTTGACGTTAAAGGCAAAATTGCAACTCAGATTACAACATCAAAGCATTTTTACGATGTAACGGCTCATAAATATATTCAGGATAACTGTGACGATATGGGTATAAATTACATCAGAGGGCTTTCAGCCGATATGGATGACCTTACAACAGAAAAAGGACGCAAGGAAGCAGAAAGTTTCTTTGAATACTTCATCTGGTGTGCCGAAAACAAATATTTTGAAAAGCCCGTTTACAAAAATGATGAATTTACTCCCGTACCTGCAACGGCAATTGAAGAAAATAATGAAAACAAAAGCGGAAATGTTGTTATTGTGGGTGATGTATCAGAAAACGATGAACAACTAAAAAATATGATAAGCCGTTTTTCAGCTAAGCTCCCCTATAAGACAAGATTTATAAATATCAGAGAATATCCGTTCAAGGGCGGATGCCTCGGATGTTTCAGATGTGCCGCAGACGGTGTATGCGTTTACAAGGACGGGTTTGACAATTTCCTGAGAAACGATATCCAGACAGCTGATGCAATAATTTATGCATTTAAAATCAAGGACCATTCAATGGGTTCCGTTTTCAAGATGTATGATGACCGTCAGTTCTGCAACGGTCACAGAACAGTTACAATCGGTATGCCCGTAGGTTACCTTATCAGTGGTAACTATGGTGAAGAAACAAACCTTCAGATGATTCTTGAAGGCAGAGCACAGGTCGGCGGAAATATTCTTGCCGGTATCGCAACTGATGAAGAAAACACCGATTATGAAATTGACAAACTTGCTTCTTCACTTGATTATGCTCTTAAACATAAGAACACACAGCCTCAGAATTTCTACGGCGTGGGCGGAATGAGAATTTTCCGTGACCTTATATATCAGATGAGAGGTCTTATGAAGGCTGACCACAAGTTCTTCAAATCACACGGTCAGTATGACTTCCCGCAGAAGAAATTTGCAATGTCGATGCTGATGTATCTTGTAGGCGGCCTTAATGCTTCACCCAAAGTGAGAGCAAAAATGGGAAATAAAATGAATGAAGGCATGGTTATGCCTTATAAAATGATAATTGATAAAATGGACAAACAATAATTTGTAGGGATGTTTGAATAAACCAATCGTAGGGGCTGCCATTGGCAGTCCGCCCTGAAACACTTGCTGTAACGGACGCCCGATGGGCGCCCCTACGGTAAAACATCCCGACAAATTCTGATTTACGGAAAGGAATTTTTTATGAACTATCTCGGAAAAGAAATCAAAAAGCTCGGTTTCGGTCTTATGCGTTTACCTATGATTGATGAAAACATCGATATTGAGCAAACAAAAGTAATGGTTGACGAATTTCTCGAAAAAGGCTTTACTTACTTTGACACCGCTTATGTTTACGGGGAAGACGGTGCAAGTGAAAAAGCCGCAAAAGAGGCTCTTGTAAGCCGTCATCCGAGAGAAAGCTATCAGCTTGCTTCAAAACTGCCCATCTGGTGCTGTGAAACAAAAGAAGATCTTCAGAAAGTCTTTGATATTTCACTTGAAAGAACAGGTGCCGGCTATTTTGACTATTATCTCAATCACTCACTCAGCAAAGACAAGCTTGACAAACTCGACAAACTCGGTGCGTGGGATTTTGTGGCTGAAATGAAAGAAAAAGGTCTTGTAAAGCATATGGGTTTTTCTTTCCATGACAGCGCAGAAGTTCTTGAAGAAATTCTCACAAAACATCCCGAACAGGAATTTGTTCAGCTTCAGATTAACTACAATGACTGGGAAAGTGACTCTGTTCAGGCAAGAAAATGCTATGAAGTTGCAAGAAAACACGGCAAACCCATAATTATTATGGAACCCGTAAGAGGCGGTGCTCTTGCTGAGCTCACACCTGAAATTCAGAAGATTTTCAAAGAAGCAAATCCCGATATGTCAGTAGCTTCATGGGCTATAAGATATGCCGCAAGCCTTGATGGTGTAATCACCGTTCTCAGCGGTATGTCAGACATCAATCAGATGCGTGATAACTTAAGCTATATGACAGATTTTAAGCCCCTCAGCGAAGCAGAAGCCGAAACAGTAAACAAAGTTGCAGACATCATCTCAAACACCCCCACAATCCCCTGCACAAACTGTAAATACTGCGTTGAAGGATGCCCCGAGAAAATCAACATTCCCGAGCTTTTCAAAGTTATGAACAGAAGAACTGTTTACGGTGCACGTGAGCAGACTCAGAACAGATTCAATGAAATCACAAAGGATTCAGGCTTGCCTTCTGCCTGTATCGAATGCGGACAATGCGAAAGTGTCTGCCCTCAGCATATTGAAATAATCAATAATCTTAAAGAGATTGCTGAAGAATTCTGATAAAAATAATAAAAAATCGCAGAGTCTGAACTCTGCGGTTAATTTATTGTGTTTTAGACTTTAGCAACTGCGATTGCAACGTTTTCACCGTTGATATCCCATTCTTTAGCATTTTCAAACTGAGCGTCTGAAATGCTGTCTGAGAGAACAACTGCTGAAATAGCTGATTCATTCTTCTTTGCAATATCAAAGACTTTTGCGTTGCCTGTGATTGCAACATTGATTCTGTCTGTGACATTGAAGCCTGAATCCTTACGCATTGTCTGAATCTTACTTACAAGCTCCTTGACAAAGCCTTCTTCAATAAGTTCATCTGTAAGAAGTGTATCGAGAGCAACAGTTACACCCTTATCGGAAACTGTGAATACGCCCTCTTTCTGCTTTGTATCGATAAGAACATCTTCAACACCGAGTTCAATATCTCCGCCTGAAAGTGAAAGAACGAGTTTGCCTTCATCGTCAAGTGTCTTTTTTGCTGATGAGGGAAGCTCTGCAAGTGCGTTTCTGATTTCACCGAGCATCTTACCGTACTTGGGTCCGAGTGTCTTGAGCTGAGGCTTGAATGTGTAAGAAACGAGTGAATCTGCATCTGAATCGAAATCAACATTCTTGACATTGAGTTCGTCTCTGATGATTTCAACGAAGTTTTCAGAGAGCTTCTTGTCACACTGAACATACATTGTGTTAAGAGGCTGACGGTTCTTGATGTTTGAACCGTTTCTTGCAGCTCTGCCGAGAACAACGATATTGACAACTTCATCCATAGCTGTTTCAAGTGCTGTATCGATGAGGTTTTCGTTGATTTCGGGATAATCACAAAGATGGATACTTACGGGAGCTGACTTATCAACATTGCATACAAGGTTCTGATAAATTGACTCAGCCATAAAGGGAATCATGGGAGCTGCAGCCTTTGCTGTTGTAACAAGGGCTGTGTAAAGAGTCATATATGCAGACTTCTTGTCTTCTGTAACAGTCTGAGCCCAGTATCTTTCTCTGCCACGGCGTACGTACCAGTTACTCATTTCATCAACAAAGCTCTGAAGAGCCTTTGCTGCTTCGGGAATACGATAGTTTGCAAGGTTATCGTCAACCGTCTTAACCATTGAATTGAGCTTTGAAAGAAGCCACTTATCCATAACAGTAAGCTGACAGTCATTGATATCATACTTTGTGGGATCAAACTTATCGATATTAGCATAAAGCACATAAAATGCATAAGTATTCCAGAGAGTACCCATAAACTTACGCTGACCTTCAGTAACAGCCTTATCGTGGAATCTGTTGGGAAGCCAGGGAGCTGAGTTAGTGTAGAAGTACCAACGGATAGCATCTGCGCCGTGCTTTTCAAGTGCATCGAAGGGATCAACTGCGTTACCCTTTGATTTACTCATCTTCTGACCGTTTTCATCCTGAACGTGACCGAGAACGATAACGTTTTTATAAGGTGCCTTATTGAAGATAAGAGTTGAAATAGCAAGAAGTGAATAGAACCAGCCACGAGTCTGGTCAACAGCTTCTGAAATGAAATCTGCGGGGAACTGTGACTCGAAGAGTTCTTTATTTTCAAACGGATAATGATGCTGAGCGAAAGGCATTGCACCTGAGTCGAACCAGCAGTCGATAACTTCGGGAACTCTTGTCATCTGCTTGCCGCATTCGGGACACTTGATTGTAACAGCGTCAATATACGGTCTGTGAAGTTCGATTTCATCGGGGCAGTTGTCACTCATTGACTTGAGTTCTTCGATTGAACCGATTGAATGACGGTGACCGCATTCACATTCCCAGATGTTGAGGGGTGTACCCCAGTATCTGTTACGGCTGATACCCCAGTCCTGAACATTTTCAAGCCAGTCACCGAATCTGCCCTTACCGATACTTTCGGGAATCCAGTTGATTGTATTGTTATTTCTGATAAGGTCATCACGGACTTCTGTCATCTTGATAAACCATGATTCTCTTGCGTAATAGATAAGAGGAGTATCACATCTCCAGCAGTGGGGGTAATCGTGTTCAAACTTGGGAGCATCGAAGAGCATTCCTGCCTTGTCAAGGTCAACAAGAACCTTGGGGTCTGCATCCTTTACGAAAATACCCTCATAGGGAGTTTCTGCTGTCATATTACCCTTGCCGTCAACAAACTGAACAAAGGGAAGGTCATACTTTCTGCCTACTCTTGCGTCGTCTTCACCGAATGCAGGAGCACAATGAACGATACCAGTACCGTCTGTCATTGTTACATAGCTGTCGCACATTACGAAGAAAGCCTTCTTGTTCTGCTTTTCGCAGACGGGAGCAACAAAATCAAAGAGAGGTTCGTATTCTTTATATTCAAGAGCCTGACCGGGGAAAGAATCAAGCACTTCGTATGCAGGTGCATCTTCTGTTGCAAGTTTGCCGAGAACCTTATCAAGAAGAGCTTCTGCCATATAGTATGTGAAACCGTCGTTAGCCTTAACCTTGCAGTAAGTGTCCTTGGGGTTTACACAAAGAGCTGTGTTTGAAGGAAGTGTCCAGGGAGTTGTTGTCCATGCAAGGAAAAATGCATCTTCGCCTGCTACTTTGAAACGTACAACTGCTGAACGTTCTTTTACAAGCTTATAGCCCTGAGCAACTTCGTGTGATGAAAGAGGAGTTCCGCAACGGGGACAGTAAGGAACGATTTTGAAGCCCTTGTAAAGAAGATCTTTTTCGTAAATCTTCTTGAGTGCCCACCATTCTGACTCAATGAATTCATTATGATATGTTACATAAGGGTCATCCATATCAGCCCAGAAGCCGACTGTACGTGAGAAATCTTCCCACATACCCTTATACTTCCATACGCTTTCCTTACAATGTCCGATAAAAGGATCAAGACCGTATTCTTCGATCTGCTCCTTACCGTCAAGACCTAAGAGCTTTTCAACTTCAAGTTCAACGGGAAGACCGTGTGTATCCCAACCTGCTTTACGGGGAACCATACAGCCTTTCATTGTACGATAACGGGGAATCATATCCTTGATAACACGTGTAAGAACGTGACCGATATGGGGCTTACCGTTTGCTGTGGGAGGTCCGTCATAGAAAACATAGGGAGTGCCTTTTGCTTTTTCTTCAATACTCTTTTCAAAAATCTTTTCGTCACGCCAGAACTTTTCAATTTTCTTTTCCTGCTCGACGAAATTCACATTGGGGGAAATGGGATCGTACATTAAGAAAATCTCCTTTCAAAAATAAAAAAGCCCTTGTCCCGTAATACAGGACAAAGACCGATACTTTGCTTTAAAACCACCTGATTACAACATACTGTCATATGCGTCCGCTTTAACGGTCGGCAGCCGGAGAAGCTTACTGTTATTTCAGCCCTCTGCTCCGGAGTGATTTTCATTTCCTGCTTCATACCGACCTTACACCGTCGTCGGCTCGCTTGAAATCTGCGTGGGAAACTACTCTCTCCATCTTTGCATTTATTTTATCATAGATATTTTATCACAAGTAAAATGTAAAATCAAGATAGAAATATAAAAAATATCGGGGATTTTACTCCCCGATATCTGATTAAGGTTCAAGTTTTGCTGATTTTCTGAGAATCTTTCTTGCGTCTGCAGCTGTTATCTTGCCGTCTTTGTTATAGTCGGCTGTTATCATCTGAGTTCCGTCAGCATCTTCAAGCTTTGCTGAAATGCGAAGAGCAAGTCTTGCATCGGCAGCTGATATCTTACCGTCGGCATTTACGTCACCGATTTCGGGATTGGGAACCTTACCGTCTTCAAGCGGCTTGATTTCTCTTTCTGCGAGAACTACAGAACAGATAACGCACTTTTTCTCTTCTTTTCCGGGAACACCGATTTCTGCAGGTTTTACAACTGTCCATACACCTTCTGCGTGACCTGTGGGAGCAATTTCACTGCCCTTATATGATTCACCGCAAGCACAGGCATATGTAACAAAACCGCTCTCTGTACAAGTGGGTTCTGTTACAACAGAAACATAATCGTGACCTGTTGCATCAACATAATCTGCAACGTATGTATCATCCTTACAGGTCTTGCAGACATAGGTTGTATAACCCTTTTCGGTGCAGGTGGGCGGTGTAACCGTTGCTGTGTATTCGTGACCGATTGCACCCTTGTAATCTGTAACATATGAGTAACCGCAGAAACAGGTGTGTGTTGTGTAACCCTGTGACTGAGTTGTGGGTTCTGTTACAACTGTTTCAAACTTATGTCCTTTTGCTGCAACTTCATCTTCAACAATAACTTCACCGCAGACTTTACAGGTTGATGTTTTGCTTCCGCCGTTTAAACAATCGGGTTCTTTGACAACAACATCAAAATCGTGACCTGTTGCAGCAACAATGTTATCCTGCTTTGTTTCATCACATACCGTACATACGTATGAAGTATAGCCGTTTTCGGTACAGGTAGCATTTACAACGCCTGTTTCCTTGTATGAATGAGAAGCTTTTACATAATCATTCACATAAGAATCACCGCAACCGCAATTACATGTGTATGTTGTATATCCGTCTTCAGTACAAGTGGGAGGTGTTACAACAGCATCGTAGGTGTGATTAAGAGCCCCGACATAATTACCGTTATATGTATAATCACAAACGCTGCAGTTGTATACGGTATAGCCTTTTTCATCTGCTGTGGGAGCTATAACTTCTTTTTCAATAAAGCTGTGACCTGTTGCATCAACATAATTGTCTTTCTTTGTATCACGGCAGACTGAACATACAAACGTTGTGAAGCCTTTTTCCGTACATGTCGGAGCTGTCACCTTTTTCTTGTAGTTATGACCGCCTGTTGCATCAACAAAATCACCTGTCTTTGTATCTGCGCAATCAACACAGGTATATGTTGTGAAGCCTTTTTCCACACAGGTGGAAGGTGTTACCTTTTTTGTATAATTGTGCTCTGCAAGAGGAAGATATTCAACTTCTCTGTATGCACAGATTTTACAAGTTTTTGTTTTTATACCCATAACCGTACAGGTTGAAGGTGTTTCGACTGACGAATATTTGTGTCCTGTTGCTTCAAAAGTCGGTTTATAAACATCACCGCATTCGCATATGAATTCACCGTAACCTTCTTTTGTACAGGTGGGCTCTACATATTTTTTTGTTGTATAAGTATGTTCAAGTTTACCGTCTTCTGAGAAGCTGTACATCACACCGTTGATCATCTGTTTGCCTGTTACGGCATAAGTATCATTATTGAAGAAATATCTGTCACCTTCAATTGTTGTCCAGCCTACAACTCTTTCGTGATTACCCCAGTAATATGCTCTGCCGTAATCAGTTTCAAGCCACGCACCTCTTACAAGCTTACCGCTGTTATCAAACTTGAAGAGAAGCATCGCATCTGTTGTGCATACGGTATAAAGTCCGTCTGTTCTGTCAAAGTCAATTGAAACCTTATCGCAGTTTGCACCTGTTGCCATACCCATACCGGTCTGTCTGTCAAAATAGTACCAATGACCGTCAATCATATGCCAGTTTCTCTGCTTTTCTCCGCCGATATAATAGAAAGTATGATTACCTTCTTTTGAAAGTGCACCTTTTATAAGCTTTCCTTCATTATCAAAAGAATAAATATAACTGCCGATTTTGATTTTACCTGTTCTGGGAAGACCGTTTTCGCCAAGATAGTATGTCTTGCCGAACCACTGATTCTTCACAAGTGTACCGTCATCCTTTGCACAGGCAACAGCATTGAGTTTGCCGTCATTATCAAACGGATAAGTATACTGCCCTATTTTCTTCTCACCTGTTACTTTGTTTCCGTTTTCATCGAAATAACAGATTGACTCACCGCATTCACACCATTTATTTTTAAGGTCACTCTTTTCAAGAACACCTGTTTTTTCATTGAAAACAAATGTTGTGTTGCCGATTTTATGTGTACCCTTTACGGGAAGTCCGTCATCACCGAGATAGTATTTTGCAGAAACCCACTTGTTTTTTGCAAGTGTTCCGTCAACATTGACTTCGGCATATGAATTCAATGCACCGTCTGCACCGAATGTATAATCTTTGCCGTCAATTGTCTGTTTTCCTGTTACGGGAACATCTTTTTCATTGTAATAGCCGACTTTTCCGTCTTGTTTAAACCATTTGTTTGCTTTTGAATAGTTGTTTGTGTCTTTGTTTGTATAGATAAGAAGACCTGTTGAAACTGTTCTTTCAATACCATCTGAAGGTGAATTTCTGATAGACAGATAATCTTCACCGTCACGCTGTGAAATGAAAGTTGCAGAACCGCCGCCATCAAGACAGAGAGCATCAACACAACCGAGAGCAAGCATAGCTTCTGCAAGCTGATGGAATGTCTGACCGCATGATTCGGGATCCTGTCTGCCGTCTGAAACAAGCATAACAACATTACCGTCTGCTTTGATACCGATTGCAGTTCTGGGATGAGGTTCAACACCGTATCCGCTTGTATTTATTGCTTCTGTAAACTCACCGTTTTTGATAAGAACTTCAGGGCCGCCGATAACCTGCATAGCATCCTTGGGAAGAGTATCACCTCTTTCACCGATTACACATGAACCATCCTTGAGAATTGCAAAGAAAGGCCATTTCTTATTGACATTATATTTTTTGCCGTTCATTATAAGGGTACCTGTAGGTGCACCGGTGCCCATATCGAAGAAGTCGCCGTTGACACCTGCAACAACCTCAAAATCTTCCTCACCGAGAGTATTTCTGTAATAATCTTCAACTTCAACAGCCTGATCACGGAGAGCCTGCATACCCCATTCAGCTTTACCCAGACCATTCATATAATCCTTGTATGATGTAAGAATACCGATTTCGGTATTTTTCATATCAATTTCAAGAACATAATTGTGAACACGGCCTGTTCCGTCATCATTTCTTGTAACGATATGTGATTCTGTTACACCGTTAACAACGTTGAAATCTTCTCTTTCAGCAACATCTGTTCCGTAAATAAATTTTTCATCATAAATTTCAGCTACTGCTGATGATGCAACAGTATACCCTGTCACGAGTATGCAACAGAGAATCATTACGGTCATAGCCTTAAAAATAAGCTTTTTCATAAAACAACCTCCATTTTATAAAGTTCATCATAAATCAAAAAAAGGCACCACCGTATACAAGGGGTGCCTGAAAAGGTATGTTAACCTTCGTAATCCTCTTCGTTTTCCCAGTTATGCCAGACATTCTGAACATCATCATTATCTTCGAACATCTCAAGCATTTTACCCATATTCTTGATATCATCGGGATTATCAAGTCTTGTGTATGTGGAAGGAATATATTCAGCTTCAGCAGAAATTGCGACATAACCTGCTGCTGCAAGAGCTTCACTTACAGAGCCGACATCGTTGGGCTGGGTTCTTACTTCAAAAACATCTTCTTCATCTGTTACAAGGTCTTCCGCACCTGCTTCAAGAGCTGTTTCAAGAAGTGAGTCTTCGTCAACACCGTCTTTTTCAATTACGATGTTACCCTGACGGTTGAACATAAACATAACTGAGCCTGACTGACCCATATTTCCACCGTATTTGTCGAAATAATGACGCATTTCACCTGCTGTTCTGTTTCTGTTATCTGTAAGAGTTTCAACAATAACAGCAATACCGTTGGGACCGTAACCTTCGTAAACACACTCTTCGTAGTTTGCTGAGTCACCGTCACCTGATGCCTTTTTGATAATTCTTTCAATGTTATCATTGGGCACGTTTGCAGCCTTTGCTTTTGCAATGATATCTTTGAGCTTTGAGTTACCTGCGGGGTCGGGACCGCCGTCTCTTACAGCAACAGCAATTTCTCTGCCGATTTTTGTAAAGACTTTAGCTCGCTGATTATCGGTTTTTTCTTTTTTTCTTTTTATTGTACTCCATTTGGAGTGTCCTGACATAATAATCACCTTTGCATAAATTTTATCTTTATATATTCTATCACCAATAAGCCTTCTCGTCAACATCTGTTTTAACAATTTATCATATTTAATAAAATATAGCTGTTCTTTTATTATAACTTTTGTTGCTAAATCTGTTTTTTTGTGATAAAATACAGATATAACTAATAATAACCGGTGGTGATCCGCATGTTTGATGCAGTAAAAGTAAAAAATGAGTGTGTTGAATGGATAAGGAAGTTCTTTGAAGAAAACGGAAAAGGCTGTAATGCAGTAATAGGTATCTCGGGAGGAAAAGACAGCTCTGTTGCAGCAGCACTCTGTGTTGAAGCACTCGGAAAAGACAGAGTTATAGGCGTACTGATGCCCTGCGGTGTTCAGCATGACATAGATTGTGCTTACAAGCTTGTAAACCATCTCGGAATAAAACATTATGAAATAAACATCAAATCTGCAATTGACGGTCTGACCGGAAGCATTCAGGAAAATTTTGAATTATCAGTTCAGGCAAGGACAAATCTTCCTCCCCGAATCAGAATGTCAACCGTTTATGCTGTTTCACAATGCTTCAACGGCAGAGTTGTGAACACCTGCAATCTTTCGGAAGACTGGGTAGGTTATTCAACAAGATACGGTGACGCTGCAGGTGATTTTTCTCCGATGTGCAACCTTACTGTAACAGAAGTAAAGGCAATAGGTAAAGTTATGGGGCTGCCCGAAGATCTTGTTGAAAAAACTCCGATTGACGGTCTTTGCGGAAAGACAGACGAAGAAAACCTCGGTTTCACTTATGCCGAACTCGATGTTTATATCAGAACCGGTTTCATCGAAGACAAGGCTAAAAAAGAACTTATCGATACAAAACACAGAAACAACCTTTTCAAGCTTCAGCTTATGCCGGCATTCAAACCTGAAATATAAACAATAATTTATCGCTGAAGTGATAAATTCTGATTTGCAAAACAAAACCGCACCGTGAAAAACGATGCGGTTAATTTTATTTATTGCGTTTTCTGTATGCCATAAAATCTTCGAGAATCATAACGGCTGATACGGCATCAACAACTGCCTTGCGTTTTTTTCCTCTTGTGTTTGTGGCATTGAGTGCGTTATGAGCAGAAACTGTTGTAAGTCTTTCATCATAAAGGTTGACTTCAAGACCTGATTTTTCACCGAGCATTGAAGCAAATGCCTTACAGGCTTCGGCTCTGAAACCTTCCGAACCGTCCATATTTTTTGGGAGGCCCACAACAAAGCTTTCAGCTCTCAATTCTTTTGCGAATTCAATGATTTTATCTGCGAGTTTTTCCGCATCGGTTTCTGTTATAACGGAAACGGGAGAAGCAAGAATCTCATTCTTGTCACACACGGCAACACCGGTACGGACATCACCGTAATCAACTGACATAATTATCATCAGTCACCCTCCGGAGCATCGGCAGGTGCATCTGCAGCATTATCATCCTGAACAGGCTTAAGAACACCTGAACAAGCTGTACAGGTCGGGGGAACAGCTTCCTTCTTATACCAGCCTGCACCACCGTTAGGACAGCCTGAACCTGCAAGAAGACCTGAATTTGCGCAATAATAATGGTCTTCAATTTCATCGCTGAATTCAAAATTCTTTGCGGGAAGGTTCTTGTGAATCTGATTCATAACTGTCTGATAAAGATCACCGCAGTAGTTTGTATAGAAATCAAGTTCTTCGGGATGTTCTGCATAACCCATCCATACGCTGCAGACATAATAAGGTGTTCCGCCTACAAACCAACGGTCTTTTTCGTCTGATGTTGTACCTGTTTTTGCAAACATATCAAAGCCTGATACTCTGTATGCACGTGCAGTACCGTTATATGCAGTTGCAACTGTCTGAAGAAGCTTGTTCATAACTTCAGCAGTACCTCTGTCCATAATCTGTTCACCGGAATCGCTGTTTGTAAGATAAACAGTTGAACCTGAGCTGTTTGTAACGGTGTAATAACAATAGGGTTCGTAATAAACACCACCGGTACCGAATGTTGTGTATGCAGCACACATTTCAATACCGTAAACACCGTGTGTCATACCGCCGACAGCCATTGAAGAATAAGTGTGATCATCTTCTTCGAGTGATGTGAATTTGAATTTATCAACAAGGAAGTTATAGCAGGTATCAATACCCAATGATTCAACAAGCTGTGCGGGAACTGTGTTATGTGAGGGAGCAAGAGCCTGCTGAATTGTTTCGAATGAACCGGGTGCACCGGGGTCACCGCCATAGTTGAGAGGCCATCTTTCATCTTCAACAATAATACCGTAGTTCTGGATAAGTGATGACCATGTGTACATATTACTGTCAATTGCAGGTGCGTAAACACTCAGAGGCTTGATTGATGAACCGGGCTGTCTTCTGGAACTTGTTGCGATATTAAGGCTTCTTGCACCCTCTTTTTCGCCTGCCTGACCGACAATACCTATGACTCTGCCGCTATAATCCATTATAACCATACTTGACTGAACAAGTTCACCGTAAGAATTAGTGTCTTTCGGGAAGCCTTTTCTGTTATAATAGATATCTTCAAGAAGACTCTGAATTTCCATGTCAACAGCAACATGGATTTTCAGACCGCCGTAATAGACAAGTCGCCATGCTTCATTATATGAATAGGAATAAGCCTTCATAAGGTCTTTGATAACTTTATCGATAACGTAGTCAACGTAATAGCTCTGTACTTTCTCTTCTTCCTGAGTCTGACCGACATTGCTTTCATCAACAGAAATCATATCGTCATTTGTATCTTCGTCATCATCCTCGGGAGGTACGTAATCATCGTCTGTTGTGAAGACAAAATCATATTCAAGAGCTTCATCATATTCTTCCTGAGTGATATACTCTTCCTCGAGCATACACCAGAGTGTCCAGTTACGACGCTCCTCATTTTTTTCGGGATTGATTATGGGATTATTCGCCCTGGGAGCCTGTGTGATAGCCGCAATACATGCACATTCAGCAAGAGTAAGGTCTTCAACATCCTTGCCGAAATAATATTCAGATGCAGTCTGAACACCGTAACAACCACCGTCAAGATACAATGTGTTGAGGTATGCTTCAAGAATTGTTTCCTTTGAAAAGTGTCTTTCAAGATTGAGTGCATTCTGAATTTCACGGAATTTTCTGATGTATGTGACATCTCGTTCGCCCGTGAGATTCTTTATCAACTGCTGTGTGATTGTTGAACCGCCCTCGCCTTTCTTTGAGGGAACGATTGCAACAGCAATAGTTCGCTTCCAGTCAACACCCGAATGTGTGGGGAACTTTGCATCTTCAAGAGCAATGAATGCCTTCTGAAGATTGTCAGGAATTTCGTCAAGGTCAACCCAGATACGGTTCTCCTCACCGTGAAGTCTTATAAGTTCGACTTCATTACCATTGTCATCAACAGTATAAAGAATTGTTGTTCTGCTCTGATTTTCCTTGTATTCATCAAGGTCAATTGCTACATCACCGTTGACGAAATCAGCCATATGTTTAAGAACATACAGCCCGACTGATGAAACAGAGATAAGACCTATGAGAATAAATGAACACATAATAATACCGAATCTTCTGAATCCCTTGTGTTCTTTTCTCTTTTTTCGTTCAGTTTTTTTCTGTGTTTCCTTCTTTTCTTCAACCGTTTCGCTCTTTTTGACAGAAGTCTGTCGGTTTCTCATAGAAGGCTGATTATTGATATTCACTCTTTCAGTCGGGGCGTCAACTCTGTTTTCAGGAGAATTGTTGCCTGAACTGTTAATGTTATTTAAATTGCTCATTGCTTTTTCTCCCCGTCAGGTAGAATTATTTTTTAAGGTACTGCATAAATACCCAGCCACGTTCACCATTATAATTGACATAACCCCAGCCTGCTTCACCTTCGGCTGCACCGAAATCATCAATAAACATAACTTCAAGCTGTGTTCCGTTGGGAATTGTTGTAATAACATCTGATTCCTTATCAGCTGCAAGACGCATATTGAGTTCGGCAGCAGAACCTGTTTCAACTTTATATGTTCCCGCACCGTTTGTCTGAACGGGAAGAATGTTTTCATAATCAGTAGAAGGTTCGTCAAGAGAAACAATATTATCCTGAGGTGTTACAGGCTCATCATTATCTTTATCTGAACTCAGACCGTTTATTATAAGTGCAAAAATAATAATAACGAGAACAACAGCTGCACTTATCATTATAAGCAGACGTCTGTCCATCTTTTTAATGGTTTTTACTGTCTTTGCAAGAAAAGCAGCAATCTTATCTGTTATCTGCTGGATCATTTCATTATTTTTAAACATATATATTCCTCCGACTATACTTTTACTTTTAAATTATAGCAAACAGTCATTTAATTTTCAACCTTTTTTACAAGATTGTAATATATTTTTTTATTAAAACAAAGTAAAGAATAATAAGCAGAATACTGTAATAAATATTATCGAAACAACAAAAATACACACCTGACGGTATTATGATATACTATACAAAAAAAAGACAGACCAAACAATCTGTCTTTCTATATCTTCGCACAAATCATCAATAACAAGAAGTTATTTTTGATTATTTTTTGCTGTATTAAGCGATGCGACCAATATTCGTTTCAGTTCCAGGCAATCGGCAAGTAAAGAATCAAACATCTTATCATCAATATATTCAGAAAGATGAAGTAATTTTATCCAATACTCTGTTTCAGCAGTTTCTTTTAACGCTATGTGCATTTTTGTTATAAAATCTGCAGGACTCTGTCCGTAATTAGCTTCATTGATATTTGCTCCGATACTTGTTCCGCTCCGAATCAATTGTTTTGCTATAGTCAGACCTTTTTTATTTTTTATTAAATAATCATGCAATTTAACAATTCTTGCTGCAAAAACAATAGATTTATCTATAAGAATATTTTCTTTCATAAAAACTCACATCCTTTTTAATATTGTATCATAAATATAAATCAATGTCAAAATTATTCATTATTCATCAGCGAAGCGACTTCAATATTCATTATTCATTCAAA
This sequence comes from Clostridia bacterium, assembly GCA_017549285.1. GTDB lineage: Bacteria > Bacillota > Clostridia > Oscillospirales > Acutalibacteraceae > UBA1081. Next base: position 35,900 of record JAFYVE010000027.1, on the reverse strand, counting down.
AATCCGTTCTGTTGAAATGAATAATGAATGATGAATATTGAATAATGAATAATACAAACAAAAATCCGTCCACTTTCGTGAACGGATTTTTGTTTGGTGACTCAGCGGGGATTCGAACCCCGGACACCCTGCTTAAAAGGCAGGTGCTCTGCCGACTGAGCTACTGAATCACTTTTATTCATAAAAACTGACTTATGCGAAGAAACCAACAAGAATTGTTGTTACGAAAGTCAGAATTATAAATGCTACACAAAGAATTTTTGTAAGCTTTTCAAGCTTAGCTTCCATTGTACGGCCTTTGTTCTTGCCGAAGAATGTATCAGCACCGCCTGCAATTGCCCCTGAGAGCCCCTGCTGTTTGCTCTGCTGTAACATTACTATTACTACAAGAACTAATGAAATTACTATTAAAACTGCACCGAGTATATACTCCCAAGCTGACATCGGGCAAACTTCCTTTCTCTTCAAATAAAAACGGACACAATTATCTCGCCTTATTGCCTGTATAGATTATCACATTAAAGCACAAAAATCAAGTCTTTTTTTAAAATTTATCACTTTTTTTAAATTTTTATTTTTTTTGCACATTTTTAACGGCAAAATTGCACTAAAATCATACTGATTATCATTTATAATTATCCTGCAACTTGCAAATTTTATTCGTTATATGTTATAATACAAAAAAAAATTTAACGGAGGCACTATGAAGAACAAATCATCAATCGTATTCACGGGCGACATAGGTTTTGACCGTTATATGTACAAAAAATGGGATGATGAAGAACTGATTTCGAAAGAGATACTTTCATTTCTTCATTCTGCCGACCACGTTGTTGCAAATGTGGAGGGTCCCGTTGCCGAAGCAGAAACAAACACAACTCAGGACGGTGTTGCACAGCTTCTTCACACAATAGACCCTGCTGCCGTAAAGGTGCTTAAAAATATGAAAGCCGACATATGGAATATCTGCAATAATCATATTATGGATGCAGGTCCATACGGCATTGAGTCAACACTGAAAATTGCAGAAGAAAATAATATTCAGACAATCGGTGCGGGAATGAACATTGACGAAGCAAGAAAACCCGTTATACTCGATGAATCGGGCGGAATAGGAATGTTCGGCGTAGGTTATCAGAGAGCCTGCAGAAAAGCTGACTCCGACAAACCCGGATGTTACTCATGGAGTGACCTTGATGCAATTCAGGAAACTATAAATAAAATTAAAAAGACATGCCGTTGGTGTATCGTTGTTGCGCACGCAGGTGAAGAATTTACTCCGCTCCCCTCACCCTACACAAGAGAACGATATCATAAATATCTTGAAATGGGTGCAGATGCCGTTGTTTCACATCACCCCCATGTGCCGATGAATTTTGAAACAGTCGGAGATAAAATAATTTTCTATTCTCTGGGCAATTTTATTTTTGATACAGACTATCAGCGTGCGCAGTTCAACACAGAAAAAGGTCTTCTTGTAAAACTCAATTTCACCGAAGACAAAATGACATGGGAACCTATGGGACTTCTCATAAACAGAGAAAACGAACATATTGAAAAAGCTGAACTTCCCCGTATCTTTGTTGATGTGCAGGAATATGAATACAGACTTTTAGCTCCTCTTTCGGCAAAAATGCTTATTGCCGCAACAAAAAGACAATTCACATACTTAAAACCGCAGGAATTCAAGGATGCTACGGAAGAAAAATGGAAAGAACATTTTTCAGAACCTCTGAGAACAGGCAGAGTGCCGGGTGAAACACTCGATTTCTTCATTATCTGCCCCCTTGCCGAAGAAGCCGAAAAAGGCGAATGGAAAAAAAGTAAACTCGAAGATGTAAAACAATATATTTTAGAGCAGATGTAAAAAAGCACGGTGGTTTCAGACCCACCGTGTTTCTTTATCAGAATCTTAAATTATAATCAGTCGGATTTATAAAAGTTGCAAGCTTATAATAAACTTCACTGCTGTTTTTCGAGAAAATATAAAGCTTGTTTTTTGCAGGATAAATGAGAATATTAAGCTCCTGAATATAGAACGAAACTGCTGTTTCACCTTTGTTGTTGCCGTCAATTATCCATTCAATCACGGCTTCATTTTCAGTTGTATTTATACTGCTATAACTATTTTCGTCAAGATATTCTTTTATAAAAACAGTATTTTCGCATTCTTCATCAATAAAGCTCTTCTTTTCAAAGAATCCGCCTATGAAGATTTCTTCTGCATTGCAGTTTTCAGCAATCAGACAAATAAGCTCTTTTGCCTTTTCACCGTAAGCATCAACAGTAAGACACGGCATTGAAAAGACCTTTTCTTCATCAAAAAATTCTTTTCCGAGCTTATTTATTATGTATTTCTTTATATCACCGTCAGTTGTAGTATCATCGTCGGAAAGTTTTCTGCCCTTTTTCTTATTACGATAAATAACAGTTGTGATAATCACATAAATAATATATACAATTATTCCGTATGCAAGAGTCACTATTCCCGACTGCACAAACGATTCTATTGTTGCAAAGCTTGCCGGCTCTGCTATTGTGCGTCCCGAAGTTTTAAAATGAGTGGTCACGGCATCGGGGAATTCATCTGTTTCATAAATCACATATGAAATATCCATAAAGCTCAGTTTACGCTCATTCTGCCAATGCAATGTAAACAAAACATAATTCTTTTTTTCAAGTGTAAAAAATGTAACCGATGACACCATTCCCTTATCAAAACGATAAGTGTACGAGATATAAACTCTATGGGATTCAATTGTGAATCCGTCAACCTGATTATTTCCTTTTTTCACAAGAATATCATATGATTCTTCTGCTGAAAGGCATCTGTAAGAAACATTTTCAAGAGTTTCCCGGACAGAAACAACATCTTCAAAATAATCAGCCATATAATATTCAATATTGAAATTATGTGCTGTATCAAAAAACTGATTTGCCTTTTCATCCGGCAATTGAACGGTATCAAGGTCATAATGCACAAACACACACATACTGACAATCCATACTGCAATTACACTTAACCAGACGATTACCTTTGTGACAGTTTTCATAATATTCACCCCGATTCAATTATAAACTTGCAGTTAATGATTGTCAAGAAATAATACATTTGACATTACTTTATCTGTTTGCTATACTTAACGCAGAAAGGATGATGAAAATGAAAGAAATATTCTTCTCAAACCTCCCTGCAGGTATTGCCGTAATCGGTCTTTGCCTCTACTTTTTCGGTATGGCAATCGTCTTTATTGCAAATCCCGTAAAAAATGCCGAAAGCTTTGCCGTTAAACCCGTTGACAACGCAGGTAAAACAGAAATCCGTGTTTATTACGGCGGCATTTCATTTGCTCTGGGTGCATTCCTTCTCTATCTCACAATCGCACTCGGCACACCCGTTTATTCACTCGTCGGCGGTCTATTTTTTGCTACAACCGTACTTACCGTCAGAACAATCTTTCTCTTTGTTGATAAAGGCTGGAAATGTCCTTACACAAAGCTTGCAATCCCCTGTGAAACACTCTTTGTTATAGCACTCTGGGTATGTTTCATACTTTCAAAGACATTGTATTAATTCAAAAAACATGAAAACACAAGGAAAAACCTGCATTTACGCAGGTTTTTTTATTGCAAAAAATTTTATAATATGATAAAATAAAATGTATATATTATTATGAGGTGATTTTTATGTTCAAGGAGAGAGGTGCAGGTGTTTTAATGCACATCAGCTCTCTGCCGTCCGATTACGGTATCGGCGTTTTCGGAAAGAATTGCTTTGATTTTGTTGATACGCTCGCATCAATGAACTTTAAATACTGGCAGGTTCTTCCTTTCAATCCCGTTGATGATGCAAATTCACCCTATTGCTCTGCATCGGCTTTTGCGGGAAATATCCTTTTTATCGACCCCGAAAGTCTTGTTGAAACAGGACTTATCACAAAAGAGGAAGCCGCAACAAACATTTATAACGGCTCACCATATACAGCTGATTTTGATTTTGCAAAAAAGAGCAGACTCAGTCTGCTCAAAAAAGCTTTTTCAAGAATTGATGCAGATTTTGCACAGAAAGTCAAAGACTTTGAAAGTGAAAACAAGTGGCTGACGCAGTTTTCATTCTTCATGGCAATAAAAGAGGCTAATGATTTCCGTCCCTGGTGGGAATGGGATGAAGAATTTGCACGTTACGATATTTTCAAAAGACGCCACAGACATGACTATGCCGAAAGATCAGCTTTCTGGAAATTCTGTCAGTACATTTTCTTTATGCAGTGGCAGAAGGTCAAGGAATATGCAAATTCAAAAGGCATAAAAATAATAGGCGACATGCCCATTTATGTTGCAATGGATTCTGTTGACGTATGGGCAAATCTCCCCATGTTCCTTATAGATGACAAAAAACTTAAACCCGAAAAGGTTGCGGGTGTACCCCCCGACTATTTCAGCGAAGACGGTCAGCTCTGGGGCAACCCGATTTACAACTGGGAAGCTATGGAAAAAGACGGTTTCAAGTGGTGGCTCGGCAGAATTGAAAACGCCCTCACAACCTACGATGTTGTAAGAATTGATCATTTCAGAGCATTTGCAAGCTACTGGGAAGTCCCTGCAGATTCATTGACTGCAAAAACAGGCGAATGGAAACCCGGTCCCGGAATGAAGCTTTTCAGAAAAGTGTTCAGAAAATTCCCCGATGCTCCCATTATTGCCGAAGACCTCGGTGTTTTCGGTGAAGATGTTGTAAAACTTCTTGAAGACACGGCATTCCCCGGAATGAAAGTTGTTCAGTTCGGTTTTGACCCCGGCTCTGATTCATCACACATGCCCCACAATGCACCGAGAAACTCAGTAAACTATGTCGGCACACACGACAATAACACACTTCTCGGCTGGCTCTGGGAAGCAAATGAAGACGAAAGAAGATTTGCTCTCGATTATTCAGGTTTTGAAGGCGACAACTGGGGTGACGGCGGATATTATTCAAAGAGCTGCCGTAAAATCATTGAATGTGTATGGCGTTCTGCATCAGCAGTTTCCGTTATCGCATTCCAGGATATGTGCGGATTCGGTTCTGATGCAAGAATGAACATTCCCGGTGTACCTGAGAAAAACTGGAGATTCAGAACAACAAAAGAAACAATTGACGGAATTGACAAAGACTATTTCAGAAAGATAAATTCCGTTTTCAGAAGATAACCTACGGAGGATAAAATGGCTAAGAAAAAAGATTACGGCAATGAAGACATAGTTGTACTCAAAGGGCCTGACAAGGTAAGAAAAAGACCTGCTGTTATTTTCGGCTCTGACGGTATCGACGGTTGTCAGCATTCCGCTTTTGAAATCATTTCAAACTCAATAGACGAAGCAAGAGAAGGTTACGGTAACAAAATTGTTGTTACAAGATTTCTCGATAAATCAATAGAAGTGCAGGACTACGGCAGAGGTATGCCCGTAGGCTGGAACCCGAATGAAGAACGTTTCAACTGGGAACTTCTCTTCTGCGAAATGTATGCAGGCGGTAAATACGATACAAACGACGGCGGTAACTACGAATACTCACTCGGCCTTAACGGTCTGGGTCTTTGTGCCACTCAGTTTGCATCGGAATATATGGAAGCTGAAATTCACCGTGACGGAATGTGTTATACTCTCCGTTTTGAAAAAGGCTGGCCCGTAGGCGGTCTTAACGAAGAACCTTACGCAAAACGTGACACGGGTACAAGAATCAAATGGCGTCCCGACCTCGATGTTTTCACGGATATTGATATTTCCGCTGACTACTTCAAGGAAGTCCTTGAAAGACAGGCTGTTGTAAACAACGGTCTTAAGTTCATATTCAAAAATCAGATTACAGAAACAAAGTTTGAAACAACGGAAATCCTTTACGAAAACGGAATAAAGGATTATGTTGACAACTTCTGCGGCGAAGAAGCATTCACAACAACACAGCTCTGGCAGACAGAGAAAAAGGGCCGTGACCGTGAGGACAAGCCCGAATACAAGGTAAAAATCAATGTAGCCCTTGCATTCTCAAAAACAAAACAGCTCAAGGATTATTACCACAACTCAAGCTGGCTTGAATACGGCGGTGCTCCCGACAAGGCTGTAAAAAGTGCTTTTGTAGCCCAGATTGATGCATATTTAAAGCAGACGGGCAAATACACAAAGTCTGACAGCAAGATTACATTCCAGGATGTTGAAGACTGCCTTGTAATAATTGTTTCGTCATTCTCAACCCTGACTTCATACGAGAATCAGACAAAGAAAGCAATCACTAATAAATTCATTCAGCAAGCAATCACCGACTTTTTAAGACATCAGCTTGAAATCTACTTTATGGAGAACAAGCTTGATGCCGACAGAATTGCAGATCAGGTTCTTATCAATCTCCGCAGCCGTGTAAAGGCTGAAGCTACAAGACTTAATCTGCAGAAGACTCTTGCCACATCAAACAGTATGGCAGACAGAGTTGAAAAATTCGTTGACTGCCGCAGTAAAGATATTGAAGAAAGAGAAATCTTCATCGTTGAGGGTGACTCTGCTTTAGGTGCCTGTAAGCAGGCAAGAGATTCGGCTTTTCAGGCTATTATGCCCGTAAGAGGTAAAATTCTCAACTGCCTTAAAGCCGATTACACAAAGGTGTTCAAATCCGAAATCATCACAGACCTTATAAAAGTCCTCGGCTGCGGTGTTGAAGTGAAGACAAAAGCAAACAAGAATATGTCAACCTTCAGCCTTGACAATCTCCGTTGGAGCAAGGTCATTATCTGTACCGATGCCGACGTTGACGGCTTCCAGATAAGAACACTTATCCTTACAATGATTTATGCACTTATGCCCACGCTGATTGAAGCAGGAAAGGTTTTCATAGCAGAATCTCCCCTTTACGAAATCACTTCGGGCAAGGACACATGGTTTGCTTATAATGAGCAGGAAAAAGCCGATGCACTCGCAGAAATCGGTGATAAAAAATACACTATCCAGCGTTCAAAGGGACTTGGTGAAAACGAGCCCGATATGATGTGGATGACAACAATGAATCCCAAAACAAGAAGACTCATCAAGGTTGAGCCCACAGATGCACAGATGACTGCCGAAGTATTCGAGCTTCTTCTCGGTGACAATCTTCAGGGCAGAAAAGAACACATAGCAGAAGTAGGTCATCAGTATATTGACCTTGCAGACATAAGCTGAGGAAGGGGGACTGGATATTATGGCTAAGAAAAAGAAAAATGACGAAATAAAAACCGAAGAACTCAGCCCTAACGCCCATATTTCAGGTGCAGGTATTGTTCAGCCTCAGCATATAACAGACATTCTTGAAACAAACTTCATGCCCTATGCCATGAGTGTTATCATGTCACGAGCAATTCCCGAAATTGACGGTTTCAAGCCATCTCACAGAAAGCTCCTTTACACAATGCACCTTATGGGACTCCAGAACGGTGCGAGAATAAAATCTGCAAATATCGTCGGTCGTACAATGCAGTTAAACCCCCACGGTGACGGTGCAATTTACGAAACAATGGTCCGTCTTACAAGAGGTAACGAGGCTCTGCTTCATCCCTTTATTGATTCAAAGGGTAACTTCGGTAAGGCTTATTCAAAGAATATGGCTTATGCCGCATCACGATACACGGAAGCAAAGCTTGACAAAATAAGTGCAGAGCTTTTCCGTGATATCGATAAGGACACCGTTGATTTTGTCCCCAACTATGACAATTCAATGATGGAGCCTACCCTCTTCCCCGTTACATTCCCCACTGTGCTTGTAAACAACAATCTCGGTATCGCAGTAGGTATGGCAAGTAATATCTGCTCATTCAACCTCAATGAAATCTGCGAAACCACAATCGCACTTCTGAAAAATCCCGACCACGATATTTCGGAGACTCTTCTTGCTCCCGATTTCAGCGGTGGCGGTATTCTTCTTTATGACAAAGAGAAAATCGACGAGATTTACAAAACGGGACGAGGCTCCGTGCGTGTACGTGCAAGATATTCTTACGACAAAAAGAACAACTGCATTGACATAACTGAAATCCCCCCGTCAACAACAGTTGAAGCAATTATTGACAAGATTATTGAACTTTCAAAAGGCGGAAAGCTCAAGGAAATCAGCGACGTGCGTGACGAAACAGATAAATCAGGTCTTAAAATCACAATCGACCTCAAACGAGGTGTTGATGCTGATGCACTTATGCTCAAGCTCTTCAAAAAGACTCCCCTTGAAGACCCCACAAGCTGTAATTTCAACGTTCTTATTGCAGGCGTACCCAAGGTTATGGGTGTTGGCGAAATTCTTGAAGAATGGCTCGGCTTCAGAACTGAGTGTATCAAGAGAAGAACTGCCTACAACCTCGGCAAGGCAAAAGACAGACTTCATCTTCTCTTAGGTCTTCAGAAAATCCTTCTCGACATCGACAAGGCAATTAAAATAGTAAGAGAAACCGAAGAAGAGGCAGAGGTTGTACCTAACCTTATGATAGGCTTCGGAATTGACGAAATTCAGGCTGAATACGTGGCTGAAATCAAGCTCCGTCACCTGAACCGTGAATACATTTTAAAGCGTCTTGAAGATATTGAAGAACTCAAAAAGACAATTGAAGATATGGAAGACATTCTCAGAAGCCGTGCAAGAATCAGAAACATCATCATTTCCGAGCTTAAAGATGTTATGAAGAAATACGGCAAGGAAAGAAAGACTGAAATCAACTATGATTTCGCTGAAGACGGTGAAGACGCAGAGAGCGAAGTACCCGACTATCCCGTAAGACTTTTCTATACTCACGACGGCTACTTCAAGAAAATCACTCCGCAGTCACTCCGTATGAGCGGTGCGCATAAGCTTAAAGAGAACGACTTTATCACTCTTGAGCTTGATTCATCAAATGCCGCAGAGCTTCTTTTCTTCTCAGACAGATGCCAGACATACAAATCAAGAGCAAGTGAATTTGAAGATTCAAAAACAAGCTTACTCGGTGATTATATCCCCACAAAGCTCGGTTTTGATCAGGGTGAAAACAGCGTTTATATGGCAGTTACAACCGATTACAAGGGATATATGCTCTTCTTCTTTGAAAACGGTAAGGTCGCTAAGGTCGATATGGAGTCTTACGCAACAAAGACAAACCGAAAGAAGCTTATAAATGCTTATTCTGACAAATCTCCCCTTGTTGCGGCTTATTACATCACAGATGATACTGAATTTGTGATAAAGTCAACTTCGGGCAGACTTCTTCTCTTCAATTCAGGTGCAATAGCATCAAAGACAACAAAAAATACACAGGGTGTTGCCGTTATGACACTCAAAAAGGGACACCGTGTGGCTTCAGTTGTGAATTTCAGGGAAGATATGTTTGTAAAACCTCAGAGATACAGAACAAAAACACTCCCCTCTGCAGGTGCAACACTCGCAGCAGATGATGCAGGCGAACAATTGACATTTTAATAACAAAAAAATCTCTCTTGAAAAAGAGAGATTTTTTTATTGGTGCGGATAACAGGGGTCGAACCTGCACGCATCGCTGCACAAGAACCTAAATCTTGCGTGTCTGCCAATTCCACCATATCCGCATATAATCAATAATTTGTCAATGACAAATTATTGAGTTATATATTTTTCCTACGAAAAAATGTTATATATCCGTCTTTGACGGATGTGATATATTTGCTTTGCAAATGTGATATAATTTGCCTTCGGCAAATTGTTTCGGAGGGGCGTTGCCCCTTGCCCCATTTTATAAAACTTTAGCAAGAAAATTCTGAAGTCTTTCGCACTTAGGATTATCGAAAATTTCTTCGGGAGTGCCTTCCTCGAGAATCTTACCTTCATCCATAAAGATAACCCTATCTGCAACTTCTCTTGCAAAGCCCATTTCGTGAGTAACAACAACCATTGTCATACCCTCTTTTGCAAGGGACTTCATAACTTCAAGAACTTCACCGACCATTTCAGGGTCAAGAGCTGATGTGGGCTCGTCAAACAGCATAACTTCGGGTTCCATACAAAGAGCACGAACGATAGCTACACGCTGTTTCTGACCGCCTGAAAGCTGGCTGGGGAAAGCTGTTGCTCTGTCTTCAAGACCAACTCTTTTAAGAAGATTTCTTGCCTTTTCTTCTGCTTCCGCTTTGCTCTTTTTAAGAAGCTGAGTGGGAGCAAGAGTCATATTTTTTATTATGTTCATATTTGCAAAAAGATTGAAATGCTGGAACACCATGCCCATTTTCTGACGGTGCAGATTGATATTAACTTTCTTGTCTGTAATATTGGTACCGTTGAAATTGATGGTTCCGTCTGTAGGCATTTCAAGAAGATTAAGTGAACGAAGGAATGTTGACTTACCGCTTCCCGAAGGACCGATAACAACGACCACTTCACCTCTGCTGATATTTGTATCAACACCATCAAGAGCCTTGACTTTGCCGCCGAGATAATGTTTTTTCAGTCCTCTGACTTCAATAATATTATCGCTCATTACGACGAAGCCTCCTTTCAATGACAGTTACAATCTTTGTAAGAACCACAACAGTCACAAGGTAAATAACAGCAATTGCACCGAGAGGCAGAACTGATTCAAAGGTTATACCTCTGATTCTTTCACCTGCTTTTGTAAGGTCAAGAATACCTACATAACCTGCAATTGATGTCTCCTTGAAAAGAGCAATAAGCTCATTAAGAAGAGTCGGCAGAGTTGACTTTACTGTCTGGGGAATTACGATATGCACCATTGTCTGAAAATAGCTGAATCCCATTGAACGGCCTGCTTCAAACTGACCGTTATCAATTGACATGATACCGCCACGGAAAATCTCGGCAACATAAGCACCGGAATTAAGACCGAAAGCAACGACTGCAATAGGAATATCATCTGCTGCAGCCATAATTACAAAATACCATATCATAAGCTGAACAACAACAGGGATACCTCTTATGACTGTGATGTAGAATTTGGATATTGCATTCAGAAATCTGAGAATATGGTAACCGATACCGCCTCTTATTCTCAGAGATTCCTCGTTCTTATCATAAGATGAACGGATTGCCGCAAGGATGATACCCACAACAAGGCCGACAAGCAATGCAAGTACGGTAATTATTATAGAGTTTAAAAAACCTTCAACAAGCCATTCCCAACGCTTATCATCAATAAAACAAAGAATGAATTTTTCTTTAAAACCAAGAAAAAAGGTATTAAGAGCGTCCATATAATGCTCCTCTCAAATCAATTAAGGGCGGAACAAAACCGCCCTTTAATATGTTAATTCAGAATTGAATTAAGCAGCTTCAGAAGCTGTTTCTGCTGAGGGAATGTACTTTGCAATGATAGCATCAATTATGCCGTCTGCTTCAAGAGCTGCAAGAGCACCGTTAACAGCTGTAAGAAGAGCTGTGTTTTCCTTTGCAATAGCGATTGCATAGTCTTCAACTGCCCATTCAGCATCAAGAATCTTGAGGCCTTCGTTAGCAGCAACGAATGACTTTGCGGGTTCGTTGTCAATGATAACAGCCTGAACCTTGCCTGACTTAAGAGCCTGAACAGCATCAGCACCTGTTTTGTAACGGATAACGTTTTCTTCACCGTAACCGCCGTTTTCAGCTGTATCAGAAGCGTAGATGTCGCCTGTTGTATCCTGCTGAACACCGAACTTCATTGAACCGTCACCCTTGAGGTCATCAAGAGATTTGATATCAGAATCTTCAGCAACGATAACAACCTGAATACCTGTTGCGTATGTAGTTGAGAAGTTAACACTTTCAAGTCTTTCATCGGTAACAGTCATACCTGCCATACCCATATCGAATTTGCCTGACTGAACACCGCCGATGATAGCACCAAAATCAACGTCCTTGATTTCAAGTGTCATACCGAGCTTTTCAGCAATCTTTTCTGCGATTTCAACGTCGATACCTGCATATTCGCCGCCTTCAACGAATTCGTAGGGAGGGAATGCAGCGTTTGTTGCCATAACAAGAACGCCTTCTGTAGCAGTCATTGATGTAGCTGCATCTGCTTCTGTTGAGTTTTCTTCATTCACGGGAGCTTTGTTGTCTGTGCATGATGTGAATACAAGAGCAAGAGCACAAACCATTGTGAGTGCCATAATGATAGCAATAATTTTTTTCATCTGAAATTTCTCCTTTTTAATTATTATTAAAAATTACAGGAGTTAGTATATCACATAATAATACGGAATTCAACCATATTTTTGCATATAAATAAGGTCAAATTCCGTATAATACATTAGCATATTCAATAAATATACAATATTTTATTTTAAAAAACGGCTGTAACCGTCTCCGTGCTGAACACATCTTGAAACACGGCTGAGAGTGGCTGAAGAAATATCTGTTTCTTCGATAACCTGATTATAGGTCTTGCCTTCAATCAGCAGTTTTGCAGCTTTGACACGCTGTGCCATCTGTTCAACTTCCTTGATTGTGCAAAGGTCATTGAACAATGCTCTGCAGTCTTCGGGAGTATTTATTGATGCAATGAGTTCAAACAGCTCATTTGTCATTGATTCGTCTTTTTTAGGCATAACCGTCACCTCAGATATTTTCAAGTGAACGGCTCAGGAAAGCCTTCATTTTTTCTGACTTCGGATTGCCGAAAATCTCATCGGGAGTGCCGAATTCTTCAATAACACCGTCAGCCATAAAGATAATTTTGTCTGAAACTTCCCTTGCAAAGCCCATTTCGTGAGTAACAACAATCATTGTGCTGTCGCCTGTTTTAAGACTTCTGATAACCTTGAGAACTTCACCTGTAAGCTCGGGGTCAAGGGCAGATGTGGGCTCGTCGAAGCAAAGAATATCGGGATTGAGTGCAAGAGCACGTGCAATTGCAACTCTCTGCTGCTGACCGCCCGAAAGTTCGCAGGGATAATTATTGATTTTATCGGAAAGGCCTACCCTTGCGATAAGCTGTTTTGCGTTTTCCTCAATAGCTTTCTCGTCACCGTGATTGAGAAGAGTGGGAGCAAGCATAATATTTTTGAGAACATTATATTGAGGGAAAAGATTGAAATTCTGAAAAACAAGTCCGAAATGAAGGCGTTTTGTTCTGATTTCAGCTTCCTTCATTCTCTTTGATTTGCCGTCCTTACCATCATAGAGAAGTTTTCCGTTAACAGAAATTGTCCCTTCATCGGCATATTCAAGGAAGTTGAGACATCTGAGAAGTGTTGTCTTACCGCTTCCCGATGAACCGATAATTGAAAGAACTTCACCTTTTTCAAGGGAGAATGATATATCTCTGAGAACTTCAACCTTGCCGAAGCTCTTTTTTATGTTTTTTACTTCAAGCACTGACATATCACTCACCCCTTAAAATAATCGAGCTTTTTCTCGATTTTTCTGAAAACAACAGTAAGAATACCGTTGAATACAAGATAGAATGCACCTGTGTAGAACAGGGGCCATATAAGACCTGCGCTCTTGATATATACCTGCGCACTCCAGATAATTTCATAAACTGCAATAATTCTTGCAAGCGATGTATCCTTGACAAGAGTGATGATTTCGTTACTCATAGGAGGAATGATTCTCTTGATAACCTGAAGAAGCACGATTTTGAAGAAAATCTGCGTCTTTGTCATACCGAGAACCTGACCTGCTTCATACTGTCCCTTGGGAATTGACTCGATACCGCCTCTGTAAATTTCGGAGAAGTAGCAGGAATAGTTAAGAACGAATGCAATAAGTACTGCAGGGAATCTGTCAAGTCCGTTCCAGCCAAAAATGAGTCCCGGCCCGTAAAACACAACAATAATCTGAAGCATAAGAGGTGTTCCTCTTATAACCCATATAAGCAGTTTCATCGCAGCACTCAGAGGCTTGAACTTACTCATTGAGAAGAAGCTGAATATAAGCCCCAGAGGTAATGAAAAAACAAGGGTCAGGGCAAACAGCTTGAGTGTCATACCGAAACCGTTCAACAGGTCAAGCGTAACATTAAGAAATGTTTCCATATATATAATCCTTTAGGGTGACAGGAATAATTCGAACCCGTTTTTTACAGTTTTATTTCCGTCACGACTTCATTAAAATACTCGCAAATCCGTCAGAATTTGCTGTGTTTTTGCCAAAAATCCATACTGAAAAAAATTCTTCGACCTTAAAACGAGGGATTTTTATTGGATTTTTGGTATTGAGGATGAAGGAAGGCTGACGCCTTTCAAATCCGAAATACCGAAAAGGCTTAAAAATAGCATTTTTAAGGCGGATTCGGATTGTTCCTGTCACCCTACAAGAAAAAGTGAGGCAGAAATTTCTCTCTGCCTCGAGTTTTTACTTATTCTTTAAATCAGAATGCAAGTGTAAGTTCGTACTTAGTTGCAAGGCCTTCAAGAAGTTCTGCCTTGTTATCAACCATAAACTTGTTGAGAGCTGCTGTAGCATCTGAGCCCTTTCTGAAGCTTACGCCGTATTCTTCACTTGTGAGTTCGATACCCTTTGCAAGTGCTTCGTAGCTTGTGCCTGCTCCTGTCATAGCGTTAGCCATTGTGATGTCGATGATACAAGCATCAGCTGTACCTGCCTGAACTTCCATAAGAGCGTCAGCCTGAGTAAGAACTGCTGTGTATGTAAAGTTGTTTTCCTTAGCTGCGTCTTCACCTGCTGAACCTGATTCAACTGCAAAGCTGAGGTCTGCCATTGAAGCTGCGTCTGCGTAGTCAGCAACCTTATCAGCTGCCATAACAACTACCTGAGCATTCTTAACATAAGCATCTGATACGCTTGTATTGAGAAGAGCTTCGTCTGTGATTGTCATACCGTTCCAGATACAGTCAATCTTCTTTGCTTCAAGTTCGAAGAACTTGTTGTCCCAGTCGATTTCGATGAATTCGATTTCAACGCCAAGGTCTTTTGCGAATGCTCTTGCGAATTCAGCATCAAAACCTGTCCATTCGTCGCTGCCTTCTTCTTTGTAATCCATAGGAGCGTAATCTGTGATACCAACAACGATCTTGCCCTTATTCTTGATGTAATCAAGATCTGAAGATGCTGCTTCTGTTGTAACATCTGCTGCGTCTGTGGGATTTTCTTCAACGGGTGCCTTTGTGCAACCTGCAAATGCGAATACAAGCAGAGCTGCCATAACTAATGCGATAAATTTTTTCATGACAATTATGTCTCCTTTCGATAGTACGTTTGCCGTACATTCAACAATCGGTATTATACTTCACCAAACTAAAGTTGTAAAGTGTTTTTTTGCATTTTTTTATTTTTCGGCACTTTAGACAAATGAAGTGAAAAAATAATGAGAATAATGAACAAAAAAAGTCAAACAATAATTTGTCGGGATCCTCAGATAAACATTTCGTAATAAAAATAAATTTTGTAGGGACCAGCCCGACATCGGTCCGTTGTTTCATCAAAGATGAAACGGGGAACCCCCGGCGAGGGTTCCCCACGCAAAAACAGTCACACCGGACTGTTTTGCTCCCTTCCTGCGCTTTTTAAGGAAAAAAAGTTTCGCACTCTGCGGAGTGCGACAAAGGGCTTTGCCCTTTTGAATCCCACGAGCTTTTGTAAAAGCTCGACCAAAACTTTTATATTTTTTTATCCCGACAAATTCTGATTTTCATAACAAAAAAGCAGCCTGCATTTCTGCAGACTGCAAAAAAATCAAATTATCAGATTTCAGGAATCTCGACTGTTACTTCCTTGCCTTCTCTTGCTGAGCGGACAATGCCGTCGATGATAGCCTGATTGTAAATAATCTGGCTTGAAGGAACGGGTGCGGGAAGACCGTACTTGACAGCGTCGATGAATGAACGGATCTTCTTATCGAAGTTATCAACATCGTTTTCCTTTTCAGGAATAACTGTTTCAACCTTTTCGCCTGCAACATCGTGATAAATCTTGAGAGGACCGCCGATTGAGCCGTTCCAGCACTCTGTTGAGGGAATACGGAGTGAACCCTTTGTACCCATAATGATTGTGTCACCCGGAGTGTCGAGGTGCATATCCCATGCAATTCTGAAGTCGAGGATTATGCCGCCTTCAAGACGGATGAAGCCTGCGCCGAAATCATCAACACTGAACTTTTCTGCATATTCGGGGTGAGCAGGATATGTAGCAGGATTCTTACCGAAGAAGTCTGACATATAACCTGAAACCGTGAGAGGCTTGGGATAGCCGACAGCATTGAGAACCATATCAAGTGAGTAGCAACCGATATCTGCAAGAGCACCGATACCTGCTGTTTCGTCTTCGATGAATGATGTGCCGTAAGGAGTGGGAATACCCTTTCTTCTTCCGCCGCCTGTCTGGATGTAATAAATCTGACCGAGCTCGCCTGATTCAACAACCTTTTTAACCATCTTCATATTCTCGTCAAATCTGGGCTGGAAGCCGATTGAGAGAACCTTGCCGCTTGCCTTTTCAGCTCTGCAGATAGCAACAGCTTCTTCTGTTGTAACACACATGGGTTTTTCAAGAAGAACGTTTACACCGTTTTCGAGAGCATAGATTGTACAGGGAGCGTGCTGTCTGTTGTATGTACATACGCTGACTGCATCAATATCTTTTTCATTATCGATAAGTTCACGATCGCTGTTATAGATACGTGCACCTTCGATGCCGTTGTCCTTTGCGAACTTTTCAGCCTTACCGGGAACGATATCAGCAAGAGCTACGATTTCAACATCGGGGCATCTCTTGTAGCAAGCTGCGTGTGCTTCTGCAATCCAGCCTGTACCGATGATACCTACTTTAACTTTTTTGGAAGCATCGACCACATGCTCCTCTGTATCTGTTTTAAAACGGTCAAGAATATTGTCTGCCATATTAATACCTCCGCAGATATTATTTTCATTGTTATATTAACATACACCAAAAAGAATTACAAGCATTATTTTGTAAGAAATGTAAAAAAGAAAGAAGGATTGCAAAAACAATCCTTCTTATATCAGACTCAGTTCTTTGTCTGTGCTTCAACAAGTCTTTCACCACAGTAAATCTCACGGAGTTTCGGCTTTTCGATTTTTCCGGTGGGATTTCTGGGTACATCAGCAAAGATAATCTTCTTGGGTCTCTTGTATCGGGGCAGGTCACCGCAGAATTCGTTGATTTCCTCTTCAGTGCAAGTCATATCAGGCTTGATTTCAATAATTGCCGCCGCAATTTCACCAAGACGCTTATCGGGAAGACCGATAACGGCAACGTCCTTGATTTTATCATAAGCTCTGAGGTAATCTTCAATCTGAACGGGGTAAAGATTTTCACCACCGCTGATAATAACGTCCTTCTTACGGTCAACAAGGTAAATAAATCCGTCTTCATCTGTTTTTGCCATATCACCTGTAAGAAGCCAGCCGTCAGCAGTAAGAACCTCTGCAGATGCTTCGGGATTCTTATAATAACACTTCATAACGCCTTCGCCCTTGACAGCAAGTTCACCGACTTCACCGGGGGCAACTTCATTTCTGTGCTCATCAACAATCTTTGTCTGCCAGCCGTAGCCTGCAATACCGATTGCACCGACTTTATGAATATTTTCAACACCGAGATGTACACAGCCGGGGCCGATTGATTCTGAAAGACCGTAGTTTGTATCGTACTGATGATTGGGGAATATTGATTTCCAACGTTTGATAAGGCTGGGAGGAACAGGCTGAGCACCTACGTGCATAAGTCTCCACTGTGCGATTCTGTAATCATCAAGGTTTATATCTCCCCTGTCGATTGAATCGAGGATATCCTGTGCCCAGGGCACAAGAAGCCATACAATAGTGGCTTTTTCTTCAGAAACAGCCTGAAGAACCCATTCGGGCTTTACACCTCTGAGAAGAACAGCTTTACTGCCTGAAAGAAGGCTTCCGAACCAATGCATTTTTGCACCTGTGTGATAAAGTGGAGGAATGCAGAGGAAAACGTCATCTCTTGTCTGTGAATGGTGATTCTGTTCAGCCTTGCAGGAATGCACAAGAGCTGCATGAGTATGTAAAATAGCCTTGGGAAAACCTGTTGTGCCTGATGAGAAATAAATTGCAGCATAATCGTCGTCGCTGATTTCAACGGGAGGGACGATTGTTGAACAGTAATATGTCATTTCTGCATAATTATCTGCAAAAACGGGTGTTTCATCGTGCTTGCCTACGAAGAAATAGTCATCGATATTCATTTCATCCTTGACTGCTGTCACACGCTCTGTGAATTCGGGGCCGAAAACGAGCATTCTGACATCTGCAAGGTCTGCGCAGTATCTGATTTCATCTGCCGCATAACGGTAGTTCATAGGAACTGCAAGTGCACCTGTTTTGAGAATACCGAAGTAAATGGGAAGCCATTCAAGACAGTTCATAAGCAGAATTGCAACCTTATCCCCTTTTTTGATTCCTCTTGTAAAAAGGAAATTTGCAAAACGGTTTGCTTTTACATCAAATTCACGCCAGGTCATTTCACGGCGGTATTTTTCAGACTCCGAAGCTTCGATAAGATTATATTCACGCCAGGTGATATTTCTTTCGGGCTGGTTTGCGGGGTTTATCTCAACAAGACTTACATCGTTAGGATATAATCTTGCATTTCTTTCGAGAAATTCTGTAATAGGCATTAAAAAACTCCTTAAATTTATTTTTCTTCAAGTGTTTCCTTAACGGAAACAAGAACTTTTTTATCGTAACAGGCAAACTTTCCGTCAACTTCTTCTTTTTTCATCTTGGGGGTAAAAATGCTGACAACGGGAACGATTACAAGACCGCCGACCATTGCAACAACACCGCTTCTGATTGATGATGCAAAGAGGTATGAAAGCACGGGAGTTGTGAATTCAATCACACCAAATGAAACAAGAAGCTGAATAATCGTGACAGCAATACCGAATGCGAAGCAACTCCAGACAGAAGCCTTTGTTGTTCCCTTCCGGTAAAGACCGAAAAGGAAGGGAGCCAGGAATGCACCGGCAAGAGCACCCCATGAAACGCCCATCATCTGTGCGATGAATGTAAAGCCGAACATATCCTTTATAATAGCAATTACTGCCGAAACGATTACAAAGAATGCTATAAAAATTCTCATAACGAGAAGTTTTTTCTTTTCTGACATCTTCTCTTTTCTGTTGATAACATCAAGTGTCAGAGTTGAACTTGATGTGAGAACAAGAGAAGAAAGTGTAGACATTGAAGCGGCAAGAACAAGCACGAGAACAACAGCTATAATCAGGTCACCCCACGCAAACTGAGTGAGAGTACCGAGCATTGAAGGGATAATCTTGTCAAATGAAACAACACCTGATTCCGACACAATACCGGGGAGTCCGCCGTATAATCTTGCAAAACCACCAAGGAAGTAACAACCTCCTGCAACAATAACAGCAAATACTGTTGAAATGATTGTTCCTTTCTTAATCGAATCTTCACTTTTTATTGCATAGAATTTGCCGACCATCTGAGGAAGTCCCCACGTACCGAGTGATGTAAGGATAACGACAAACAGAAGTGAAAGAGGGTCTGCACCGAAGAAAGAAGTGAATGAACCGCTCATTTCAGATGCAGGATTATCAATCTGAGAAAGTGCAGTAACAGCTTCCGTAAAGCCTCCGTTTGATTTAAGAACAGCAAGAACAACAGCAACAATACCAATGAGCATTATGATTCCCTGAACAAAGTCATTGATTGCCGTTGCCATATATCCGCCGAAAACCACATACACACAAGTCAGCAAAGCCATTACTATTATACACACAAAATACGGAATGTCAAATGCCATATTAAAAAGACTTGAAAGTCCGTTGTAAAGTGACGCTGTGTAAGGTATAAGGAAAATAAAAACAATCACCGAAGCAGCAATTTTGAGTGACTCGGAATTAAAACGTTTTCCGAAGAAATCGGGCATCGTTCTTGAATCGATGTGCTGAGTCATAACCCTTGTTCTTCTGCCGAGAACAACCCATGCAAGAAGCGAACCGATAAAAGCATTACCGAGACCTATCCACGTTGATGCAAGACCGAAATTCCATCCGAACTGACCTGCATAGCCTATAAAAATAACAGCTGAAAAGTAAGATGTGCCGAAAGCAAAAGCTGTAAGCCACGGGCCGACACTTCTGCCACCGAGAACAAATCCGTTGACATCGGTTGAATTTCTACGGCAATATATGCCGATGCCTATCATACTTGCAAAAAATACAACCAACAGAATAACTTTAATTGCCATAAAAATCTCTCCTTTATTTCATTACTTTAATGCTTTAATACTTTATTACTTTATAGCAATGAAGGATTTTGACTGTATTATACATCTGTCATCCGGGTTTGTCAAGAGATAAATTGAAAAAAATTAAAAAAAACAGGAACGAAAAGAGTCGTTCCTGCACGGGATTTTTTGTTAACAAATCAGAATTTATCGGGCTGATAAAATAATGTGTAGGGACCGATGCCCACATCGGTCCCTACATAATTTGTTTTTCCTGAAATCATTGTACATTGTAAATTGTACATTGTACATTGTTAATTGGCTCTGCAAATTATTGTTTATTTCATTTCCTCTGCCAATTTATCAAGTGCAGCAAGAGTATCATCATTTACGGCAGATTTGATTGTAACAACAGTTTCAGCAAGTTCGATATTCTTGAAATCGGCAAGTTTTTTCTTCATAACATTTGCTGCTGTGGGTGCCCATGTGCCGTTTTCAACAAGACCTATTTTTCTGTTCTTGTATCCCCTCTCGTGGAGTTCATTTATAAATATTCTCATAAAGGGAAAAACATCTGAATTGTAAGTTGTTGTTGCAAGAATCAGCTTGCCGTAACGGAAAGCATCTTCAACTGCTTCTGCCATATCGCATCTTGCAAGGTCATTGAGAACAACCTTCTTACAGCCTTTCTCAATCAGCTTTTCCCTAAGGATTTCAGCCGCTTTTTTTGTATTGCCGTAAACAGATGTATAAGCAATAACAGTACCCTCAGATTCAATACCGTATGTTGTCCAGATGTTGTAAAGTCCGATGTAATAACCGAGATTTTCACTCAGTACGGGTCCGTGAAGAGGACAGATGATTGCAATATCAAGTCCTGCAGCCTTATCAAGAAGTTTCTTTGCCTGAACACCGTATTTACCTACAATGCCGAAATAATATCTTCTTGCTTCACATGCCCAGTCCTCGTCTGTGTCCCATGTGCCGAATTTACCGAATGCATCAGCTGAAAAAAGAACTTTATCTGTCTTATCATAAGTAACCATTACTTCAGGCCAATGTACCATGGGAGCAGTCACAAAAGTGAGTGAATGTTTACCGAGTTCAAGAGTGTCACCCTCGTCAACAATCATTCTTCTTTCTTTATATTCTGTGCCGAAAAACTGATTAATCATAATAAATGACTTTGCAGTTGAAACAATAACAGCATCTGTGTATTCATCCATAAACCGTGCAATATTCGCACTGTGGTCAGGCTCCATATGCTGAATAATGAGATAATCGGGTTTTCTGCCATCGAGTACATTTTTCATATTTCCGAGCCATTCATCACCGAATGATGCATCGACAGTATCCATTATTGCAATTTTTTCATCGATTATTGCATAGGAATTGTATGCCATACCGTTAGGAACATCATACTGACCTTCAAAAAGGTCAATTTCACGGTCGTTGACTCCTATATATTTTATATCATCTGTAACAAACATTTTTTTCTCCTTAAATTTGCCTTGCTCAAAATATTATCCCCGATTTCTCAGGGATAATGTGTTAATTAAAATTAATCAAAAATGTAAACTCTTGTTTCGTAAGGTCTTGTTGTGAAGCCGTTTGATGAAACAGGATTTGTGTCGTAGTTGCAGAGAATTGCTTTACCCTTTGAAAGGTCATAACCTGCGGGAGCCTTGAATTCGGCAGCCTTATCTGAATATGAACAGATTACCAGCATCTTTTTGCCTTCGTATGTTCTTTCGTAAACATAAAGCTCCTTGCTTGACTTCATATATTCCTTATATTTACCGTAAACAGCAATGGGATTTTCCTTGCGGAACTTAATAAGAGCCTTATAATGATTATAAACTGAGTTGGGGTCTGCAATTTCAGCCTTTGCATTTATACCGTCTTTATAAGAGGGGTTAACGGGCATCCAGGGTGTGCCTGTTGTGAAACCTGCGTTATCGGTATCGTCCCACTGAACGGGAGTTCTTGCATTGCCTCGGCTTGAAGTCTTGAGTCTTTCCTCGACCTTTGCATCAGAGAAACCGAGGAGTTTGAGTGTTTTTGAGTTATTGACTGCAAAGATATCCTGATAATCTTCAACATTGGGAAGGTCGATATTAATCATACCGAGCTCCTGTCCCTGATACACGAATGGCGTACCGCACTGAAGCATATATGAGTTTGCGATTGACTTTGCACTTTCTTCTCTGTATTCAACGCTGCCGTAACGGTTGATAATACGGGGATGGTCGTGATTTTCCATATAAAGTGCATTCCAAGCCTTGCCGTCAAGAGCTTCCTGCCAGTTAGTGAAAACTTTCTTGAGCTGTTTGAGGCTGAAAGGCTTGTTAAGACAATCCATAAAGATACAGTCAGCTTCCATATGCTGGAAGTGGAACATCATATCAAGCTCCTGACCGGGCTTTTCTTCGATGTATTTAAGAGCATTCTTGGGAGTCATAAGAGGTGCTTCACCGACTACGAAGCAATCGTAATCATCAAGAACTTCTCTGAATTCAGAAAGGAATTCGTGAATACGGGGACCGTCTTTATAATGCTCCATACCGCAAGCCTGAGGAATGGGGAAACCGTTGGGAAGACCGTCTCTCTTTGATGTGAATGTGATAACGTCTTCACGGAAGCCGTCAACACCCATATCGAGCCAGTATTTCATAATTTCCTTTACTTCCTTACGGACTTCAGGATTTTCCATTTTAAGGTCGGGCTGTTTCTTTGAGAAAAGGTGAAGATAATACTGGTTATTATCCTTATTATATTCCCATGCCTTGCCTTCAAAAAGTGATGACCAGTTATTGGGATTCTTCTTGCCCTTGCCGTCATACCAATGATAATAATCGTGGTACTTGCTGTTCTTATCAATACCATTTACAAACCATTCGTGCTCGTCTGATGTATGGTTTACAACAAGGTCCATAATAACTTTTATACCACGCTTATGTGCTTCATCAAGAACCTTCTTAAAAAGCTCGTTGTCACCGTAATCAGGAGAAATATTTCTGTAGTCTGAAATATCATAACCCATATCTGCATTCGGTGAACAGTACAGAGGTGAGAACCAGATACAATTTATACCGAGATCCTGAAGATAATCAAGTTTTGAAAGAACACCCTCAAGGTCACCTATACCGTCGCCGTTGCCGTCACAGAATGAACGGGGCCATATCTGATAACATACAGCGTCTTTATACCATCTTGTCTTTTCCATTTCAAAAAACCCCTCTCGGTTAAGTAGTTTTGTTTATTTCTTTTATTATAACAGACAGATAAAAATAAAACAATAGAATTAAAAAAAATTATCATTCATTCATTATTTTTATACAAAAATCACATCTGCTCTTTACATCCGTCCCTGAAAAATACTTATTCTCAATCGGTATCCATTCATTGAAAAAGCGTTCAGCCTTTTCGGGAGTATTTCTTTTCATTATACGTTCTTTCTGAAGCTCAGAATTGATATCAAGAAAAACAGAAAGGTCATAATACCCTGAAAATGCGGGATGCATTGAATACACCCCTTCAATAACCGTTAATTTCTGCGGTTTTATTACAACTGGTTCAAGAAGTTTCATTTGAGAGCAGTCAAACCTTCTGTAATTTATATTTTCGCCTTTCTTCAGAGGAATAAGAACATCTTCAAGGAAACGTTCACGGTCAAGATTGCCGCCGACCTCTGCATATCGTTCAGGTGTTCTCTGCTCAGGTCTTAAAAAGAAGTCATCCATATGAAATACGGTGCAATTATATTTTTCTCTGAGCATTTCAGAAAGTGTAGTCTTTCCCGATGCGCTCGGCCCCTCAATAACAAGTGTCAATGAACATTTTTCAGGCAGTTTATCAATTACAGAAAAAAGCTCTGCCATTTCATCTGATTTTCTCATATTTATTCTCTCTTCTTTTTTACTTTTATAATTGATTATACACATTTCTGCTCATTTATTCAATATAAAAACACAGAAACCGACGTTTACCCCGTCGGTTTCTGTATTGATTGGAAAGATAAAGTATAAAAAAAGAAGTCTTTATTATTTAAGAACCGATACGGCATCACTGATTGTTTTTTCAAGAGCTTCTTTGCCATATTTGTCAACTTCTGATTTGTTCTTTTCACCGTGTGTAAGACATCCTGCACCACCAATACATCCGCCTGTACAAGCCATACCTTCAATAAAGTTTGCATCAAGAACATTCTTGCTCTTTTTGAGAAGAGCAACTTTGCAGGCTTCAATGCCGTCGCATACTGCAGGTTTTACATTGAATTCTATTTTCTGTTCGGTGAGAGCCTGAACGACTGCATCTGACAGACCGCCTGAACGGGCAAAGATTCTGCCGAAATATGATGCATTGTCAAGAACATCTTCAGAAAGAGTTGTAATATCAATATCCTTGCTGTCATAAAGTGCCTGAAGCTCTTCAAATGTAAGAACAGCATCAACATAGGGCTTGACTGTTTCAAGCTGTGCTTCTGCTTTCTTTGCAGTACAGGGTCCTATGAATACAACTTTTGCATTTTCACTTGTTTCCTTGATATATTTTGCGAGCATAGCCATAGGTGACAGGTTATGTGAAATATAAGGAACGAGTGAGGGGAATGCAGACTTGATATACTGAACGAATGCAGGGCAACAGGAGCTTGTAAGGAATTCCTTTTCTGAAAGTTCCTTGGCTTCACTCATAGCAACCATATCTGCACCGAGAGCCGCTTCAACAACAGTATAGAATCCGAGCTTTTTAAGACCTGTGATTACCTGACCGAGCTTTGCATAGGTAAACTGACTTGAAATTGAGGGAGCAACAACAGCATAAACCTTATAATTTTCATTGTTCTGACTTTTTTTAAGTATATCAATAACATTAAGGATATATGATTTATCGCTGATTGCACCGAAGGGACACTGATATACACATGCACCACACTGAATACACTTGTCGTTGTCAATTTTAGCAGCATTGTCGTCATTGATCGAGATTGCCTTTACCTTACATGCAATCTGACAGGGACGCTTGCGATTGACGATAGCAGCAAAGGGACAGACCTTTGCACACTGACCGCATTCAACACACTTTGACTTGTCAATATGTGCCACGTGGTTGTGGTCAAATGAAATTGCACCACGCTTACAAACATCTTCACATCTGTGAGCAAGACAGCCACGGCAGGAATCAGTTACTTCATAACCTGCGGCAGGACATTCGTCACAAGCAATATCGATGACCTCAATAACATTTGGGTTTTCTTTGTCACCGCCCATAGCAAGCTTAACACGTTCTCCAAGGATTGCACGTTCTTTATAAACGCAGCAACGCATTGTTGATGTTTTTCCGGGAACAATCTGCTGGGGAATGTCAATAAGATTCTGAAGAAGCGTGTCATTCCATGCCTCGTGAGCTACCTGACGCAGAACTTTATATTTAAGATACTGAACTTTGGTATCAAATTTTCTCATATTGAACACTCCTTAGAAATAACTTACTTTAATCCTCTTACCCATTTTTTTCAGAGACTTTGAAAGCTCTGTAACAAGATTCATTTTGATATTGAAGTTAATGGGCAGGTCAGGATTCTGATGAGCAGGGTTGATTGCACGTCCGACATAGAAATTAATATCGGTTGCCTCTTCAAACAGCAGACGGCATATAAGTGACGCACCGTCTTTCTTGAAGCTCCAATGCTCATAAAATATGTTTTCACCGAGGTAGTCCTCAGCATATTCAACCACTTTGTTGACTGTGATAACGCCTTCTGTTACGAGGTCAACCCCCTCAAGCTCAGCAATAGGCGGAACATCACTCTGCTCGAAATTCAGAGTAGGTTTGAGCGGCTTTCTTAAGAATTTTGCAGCAATTGATGATGTTGTACCGCCGCAGATGATGTGTTTGCCTTCTTTGGAGAAGAAGAGAGACATCATTCTGTCTGCATCGTCACGGTTTGAGGGAGGACCGAAGAGCATATTCATCGGCACTCTCTTTCTGATTCTGACAACGCAGGCTGTAGCATCGTCACCCGGCTTGTGACCATAAAGTTTATCACATTCATCAACAAGCATTGTTGAAAGTGTTTTTGCTGTGTAGCCGGCAGGAATAAGAGTTTCGATAAAATCGATTATGTCTTCCCTTTTCCAGCCGAAATTATAGGAAATACCGATTCCTGCGTGGGGACACCCGTCACTCATCGCAACGAATACGTCATTTTCCTGAAGATTTATAACAGATTTGAATATCTTCTTACCGCCGATATTCATTTCTGTTTTGGGGTAATCCCAGTTTTTTTCATCACGGATAATAATCGCGTGAGGATTATCGTACTGAATAAGCTCAGCAGTCTGATTGTTTTTGAGGTGAATGATTGTGAATGTTGAATATGCAACGCCTCTGACAGAACAAACGGGCAGAGTTGCTGCAATTGTTTCAACACATTCTTCAAGTGACAATCCTTCTGCGAGCATTGTTGATATAATTTTTGATGTAAGAGTAGAGAGAATACTTGCTTTTACACCACTTCCGAGACCGTCTGACAGCACAATAACAGTAGACTCATCACTCGGCTCAACTATATCAACGTGGTCTCCGCAAAGCTCTTCACCGTGATGATTTATACTTTTATATCCGATATCAGCACATAAATCATTCATTGGTAATTGACTCCTTCAGCTTTGCAAGAGCAATTTTTGTTTCAGCGGCTGTTTCACCGAGAAGCGAAGCGATTTCCTGAACGATACGCATCTGTTTTTCAACAACCTTATCGGCTACCTCAACAGTCTGTCTGCTGATGTTTTCTTTCTTTTCTCTTTCGTGCTGTTCATCAGTAATATCACGGAGAATGCCGACAAGAAGTCTTGAATCACGGTCATAAACGATTGTCTGTTCAACATAACGCTTGTATTCCGCAAAATATACACGCTCGTTGTAAATACCCATTCCCGTATCACGGACTTTCATAAAAGGGGCGGGATCAAGGATTCTTATAACCTGAGTTCCGAGAACATCGGAAGCATAACGGATATTCATAATATCCCTTGCAGATTTATTGATCTGCTGAACTTCAAGCTGATCATTGAGAACAATAAGTCCGTTGGGAGAACTGTTTACGATAGTATCTGAAAAGCTTTCTGCCTTATCCTTGAGGAAAGGAAGACACATTGAGATTTCTGCCTTGCCCTGAATGATGGCAACAGCCTTCTCACGGCAGGTGTTATATCCGCAGGAACCGCAGTTGAGCTCCTGAGAGGGCTTGAATTTACCCATCTGACGGAGAACATTGTTAATTTCATACTCAGAGGGCTGAGGTGAACGCTGTTCGATGAATTCAAAATGCTTCTTGAGCTGAATTGTTTTGGGCTGAGAAACCTCAAAGTCCTTTGCACCTGCATATTTTGTGATTGTGATATAATCTCTGACTGTTTCCGTATGGTGGTATTTTTCCATAACCGGACCGCCCATACAACTGCCTACGCAGGCAGACATTTCAATGAAACAATTGTGGATTTTACCGCTTTCAATATCCTTGAGGGCTGCGATACAGTTTTCAACACCGTCAAGAGCAAGATATGAAAATCCTGTATTCTCCTGAGCCATAGTCTTGAGCACACCGCCCGTTGTAGGGAAAAATCTTGCACGTGAACAGATATCATTATCTATTTCCTGTTCAAGTTCGATATTTTCGAATTTGAGCCACTCTGTAAGCTCTTCAAAAGTAAGTACGGCGTCAACAATACCCGCATAATGCTCTGCCTCATCCTTTTTTGCAACGCAAGGTCCGACGAATACAGTTTTTGCCTTAGGAAAACGCTGTTTTATATCGTTGCAGTGTGCCTGCATAGGTGAAACAACATCAGCAAGATAAGGAAGCGCTGAGGGGTAATGCTTCTGGATAAGAAGATTAATTGAATGACAACATGAAGAAATGATGACATCTCTTTCTTCTTCAGCAATCATTCTTTCATATTCATTCTTGACTATTGTTGCACCGATTGCTGTTTCTTCAACATCGTAAAAGCCGAGTTTTTTGAGGGCTTTTCTCATTGAGTTGATACCTACGCCGTCATAGTTCGCAATAAATGAAGGTGCAAGAGAAACAATAACCGGGTCACCTGACTGAAGAAGAACTTTTACCTTCTCTGTTTCATCAACGATTTCCTTTGCGTTCTGAGGGCAGACAACGAAACACTGTCCGCAGAGAATACATTCATTACCTATAATATGAGCCTGATTGCCTGAAAAACGTATTGCCTTTACGGGACAATGGCGGATACATTTATAGCAATTCTTGCAGTTTGATTTTTTGAGAGTCAGACAATTAGCCATTGACTGCCGCTTCCTTTCACTTTAACTTGTTCAAGACATTATCCTGAAAGAATTCTTTGAAATTTTCTTTTGTTATGCCGGTGTGAATATCATCATCTACCTGAACAGTTACACCAATGCGGTTACACTTGCCGATACAAAAACTGCCGGCAAGTGTAATTTCTTCTTCGAGATGATAATCACTGACGGCTTTCTGAAGAAGCTCCACAATCTCGGGTGATCCCTTGATGTGGCATGAGCTTCCTACGCAAACCTGAATCAGCATATTATACCTTTCCTTTTACGTTGTTATTGAAAAATTCTTCAACTGTTTCGGGAGTAACTGAATAGAAATCGTTATCTACTGTTACGCATACACCCTGCTGACATTTGCCCATACAGAATGTGCCGCCGAGTTCAACCTTATCACCAAGCTTGTTTTCTGCGATAAGATACTGGAGCTGTTCAACTACCTGACGTGAACCCTTGATATGACATGAAGAACCGATACAAACTGTGATTTTCATAATTAGTGACTCCTATCTGATTATTCGTAATCTACAACATCAACCCATGAAAGAAGGAATTCTCTTTCTTTTTCGTTGCCCTTTACTGACTGAGAAGCTGCAACGATGGGCATCCACTTCTGAACATACTGCTTAGCTGTGTTGCTCTTTTTGCAGAACATATCAAGATATGTCTTTGCACCTTCGATGTCGCCGTGAAGCCAGAAGAGGAGGTATGTTCTTGCAGCATCAGCTGATGCATTACCCTGAGTAGCATGTGCCCAGTCAAGGATATAGGGTGTGCCGTCTTCTGCAATAATAACGTTTGAGGGGTTGAGGTCACCGTGACAAACCTTCTTGTGCTTGGGCATACCTTCAAGACGTGTGTGAAGGTCGTAACGTGTTGTTGCATCAAGCTCACTCATGCCGATTTTTCTGTTCATCTTATCCTTGAGCTTGTTGAGAAGAGCACATTCCTTGCTGTGGATGCCAAGCTGGATGTCAACGAGCATTTCGATGTATTCATCCTTCTTTTCTACGTCTTCATCCATAAGCTGCTGGAGAGTCTTGCCCTTGATGTATTCTGAAACGATAGCCCATTTGCCGTCTACCATTGTAACTTCAAGAACCTTGGGGATGTTAAGACCTGTTTCTTCGATACGGGCCTGATTGAGAGCCTCGTTGAGAACGTCTGCCTTTGAATAATCTTCGTTAAAAACCTTAACGCACTTATCACCGTCACGGTAGATAGTCTTGTTATTTCTTACTGCTATAACTCTGTCAAGTTTCATTGTGATTTCCTCCCTTGATTATGCCTTCTTACCTTTGCGGTATGTTACTTTTACTTCGTCAACCTTTGCGCCTTCTTCGATATCAGCTGCTGTGGGCATATCGGGCTCTACAAAGTGCTTGCCATAGTAAGCGTTGAGATACATCTGCTTGAGTTCGCTCATAAGAGGATATCTGGGGTTAGCACCTGTACACTGGTCGTCGAATGCCTGTTCAACCATTTCGTCAAGGTTGTCAAGGAATACCTTTTCATCAATGCCGTAATCTTTGATTGTTTCCTTGATGCCGACCTTAGCCTTGAGGTCATTGATAGCCTTGATAAGGTTTTCAAGCTTTTCTTTATCAGTTTCACCGCCGAGACCGAGGTAATCAGCAATTTCTGCATAACGTGCAAGAGTGTGGGGATGGTCATACTGTGAGAATGTACCCATCTTTACGGGAGCTTCTGAAGCGTTGAATCTGAGAACTTCTTCTATCATAAGAGCATTAGCTACACCGTGAGGAAGGTGATGGAAAGCACCGAGCTTATGAGCCATTGAGTGACAGATGCCAAGGAATGCGTTTGCGAATGCCATACCTGCCATTGTAGCAGCGTTAGCCATCTTTTCTCTTGCTTCAACGTCTGTCTGACCGTTTTCGTATGCTCTGGGAAGGAACTTGAAGATGTTCTTGAGAGCCTGGAGAGCAAGACCGTCTGTGTAATCTGTTGCAAGCATTGCAGCATAAGCTTCAACTGCGTGTGTTACAGCGTCGATACCTGATGCAGCTGTAAGACCCTTGGGAGCTGACATATGGAAATCAGTATCAATGATTGCCATATTGGGAAGAAGTTCGTAGTCAGCAAGAGGATACTTAACGCCTGTTGTTTCGTCTGTGATAACTGCGAAGGGTGTAACTTCTGAACCTGTACCTGCTGATGTGGGAACAGCGATGAAGTATGCCTTTTCACCCATCTTGGGGAATGTGTATACTCTCTTACGGATATCGATGAATCTCATAGCCATATCCATAAAGTCTGCATCGGGATGTTCGTACATAACCCACATAATCTTTGCTGCGTCCATTGCTGAACCGCCGCCGAGAGCAATGATTGTGTCGGGCTGGAAAGCTCTCATCTGAGCTGCGCCTTCCTTAGCGTTGCCGAGTGTGGGGTCGGGCTGAACATTGAAGAATGTTGTGTGAGCGATGCCCATTTCGTCAAGCTTGTCTGTGATGGGCTTTGTGTAGCCGTTCTGATAAAGGAATGTATCTGTTACGATAAATGCTTTCTTAGCGCCACGTACTGTACGGAGCTCATCAAGAGCAACAGGTAAGCATCCTTTCTTAATGTATACCTTTTCAGGTGCGCGGAACCAGAGCATATTTTCCCTTCTTTCTGCTACTGTCTTGATATTGATAAGGTGTTTTACACCAACGTTTTCTGAAACTGAGTTGCCGCCCCATGAACCGCAACCAAGTGTAAGTGAGGGAGCGAGCTTGAAGTTGTAAAGGTCACCGATACCACCGTGTGATGAGGGTGTGTTTACAAGGATACGGCAGGTCTTCATTCTTGCTGAGAAAGCTGCAAGCTTTTCTGCTTCTGTTACTTCGTTGAGGTAAACAGAAGATGTATGACCGTAACCGCCGTCAGCAACAAGGTGTTCTGCCTTGCAGAGAGCATCTTCGAAATCGGGAGCCTTGTACATAGCAAGAACAGGAGAAAGCTTTTCGTGAGCGAATTCTTCGCTGATGTCAACACTTTCAACTTCACCGATAAGGATTTTTGTGCCTGCGGGTACTGTAACGCCTGCAAGTTCAGCAATCTTTGCAGCGGGCTGACCAACGATCTTAGCATTGAGAGCGCCGTTGATAATGATTGTCTTTCTTACTTTTTCGATTTCAGCAGGCTTGAGGAAGTAACAGCCTCTTGCTGCGAATTCACTCTTTACTGCGTCATAGATTGTATCAAGAACGATAACAGACTGTTCTGAAGCACAGATCATACCGTTATCAAATGTCTTTGAATGAATGATTGAGTTGACAGCAAGAAGGATGTCTGCACTGTCGTCGATGATTGCGGGTGTATTACCTGCACCAACACCGAGAGCGGGCTTACCGCTTGAGTATGCAGCCTTAACCATACCGGGACCACCTGTTGCAAGGATGATGTCTGCTTCCTTCATAACTGTGTTTGTCATTTCGAGTGAAGGAACGTCGATCCAGTCGATGATTCCTTCGGGAGCACCTGCTGCAACTGCAGCTTCAAGAACGAGCTTAGCTGCTGCGATTGTTGAGTTCTTTGCTCTGGGATGAGGAGAAATGATGATTGCATTACGTGTCTTGAGAGCGATAAGGCACTTAAAGATTGCTGTTGATGTGGGGTTTGTTGTGGGAATAACAGCTGCGATAACACCGATGGGCTCAGCAACTTTCTTGATGCCGAAAGCCTTGTCTTCTTCGATAACGCCGCAAGTCTTTGTGTCCTTGTATGCATTGTAAATATATTCTGCAGCATAGTTGTTCTTGATAACCTTATCTTCAACAACGCCCATGCCTGTTTCTGCTACAGCCATTTTAGCAAGTGAAATTCTTGCCTTGTTTGCTGCAGATGCTGCTGCAAGGAAAATCTTATCAACCTGTTCCTGTGTGTAGGTAGCAAACTTCTGCTGAGCTTCTCTTGTGTTTGCGATAGCTTCCTGAAGTTTTTCAACGCTATCTACAATTGCGTAATTTTTTGTTTCCATTTGTATCCTCCTGAATAATTGTATTGATTATTTGCTTATTTGATTATTTAAATGCGCCAGTGAAAGCGCAATGTTTTCATTTTTAAGAATTACCCCTGCGGGCACATTCAGATTGCAGGGAGCAAAATTCAGAATGCCGACTATTCCGCATTCAACCATTTTGTCACATACTGCCTGAGCTGACCCTGCACCGACTGTTATTATGCCGAGTTTTATATCGTTGTTTCTGCAGATATTTTCAAATTTATCTATGGGCTGAATGCTGATTCTTGAATTGATGTTAAGAACTTTATTGTTGCTGTCAAATGCTGCTGCAATTCTGATGCCGAATTTTTCAAACTCATCGTAATCAAGAAGTGCCTTCCCCAGTTTACCTGCTCCCACAAGAACTGCAGAAGTGAGGTTATCACTGCCCAGACAATTTTCAAGGTTTTCAATAAGCTCTGCCGTTACATAACCGAGTTTCGGTTTTCCCGCACCGCTTATTGATGCAAGGTCTTTTCTGACCTGAACTTCACCGAGTGAAAGTTTTCTTGCAATTGATGTTGCCGAGATGTGCTCATATCTTTCTTCGGGCAGACTTCTGAGCAACTCAAGATACACGGGTATTCTACTGAGTGTTGCTTTTGAAATGCCGTTTCTGCACATAAGAAAACCTCCTCTGTCCTACTTCGTTAACATTTTAACAAATCGTCACCGTTTTTGGAATTCTTAAATTATATAATCGGTATTATCATTATCGATAATACTTGTATCGATAAAAATAAACGGCAAGCCGAAGCCTGCCGTTAAATATGTTTCTTTTAAGTTTTTTAACGAATTATAATACATTTACAACACCTTACAATCAAAGAAAAATGTGTTTACGGAAGATAATTCATTACTGACTGATACTTTACAGCATCAATCTCTGTTTTTTATAACTTTGGGGTTATCAATAATCATAACAAGCACAGGAATAAGTACAATCTGCAGAATTATGCCGGGAACGGCATTTGTGAATGCCCCTGCAAGAAATGCGGAGAAAGTGAAAGCGCCTCCGTTTATGCCCATACACACAAACATTGCAACACCCCATACAAGTCTGCCTGCTATCATTGAAACAATCAATGATATGTAGATAAATGGCTTTTTGAGGGGAAGAAACTTATGCATAAGCCCTGAAACAACACCGTAAGCAGCAAGTTCAAACGCCATACACAGTGCTGTAGGAAAAAGAAGCGGCATTCCGAGTGTGAGAGAACGGAATAACGGTGCAATAAAACCGACCGCAAGTCCCCACCCCCATCCGCAGATGAATCCGCACAGAAGTACGGGCAGATGCATCGGGCACAGCATTGCCCCTATCTCGGGAATCTGACCTGTAAGAAACGGCAGAACATAGGCAAGAGTCATAAATAATGCCGAAAGTACAATTTTATAAATTTTTTTATTCTTCATAGTGCCTTCCTTGAATCCGATAATATATATAACCGGACAACAACAAAATTGTAGCACGAAACATACGGGAAATCAAGTTTTTTATTTATTGCGTTATCTACAGATATTTTCTCTTTGCTTCACAGAGTTCTGTTATAAACTGTCTGTCAAGTTTTGTTAATTTATATCCTTTTTTATAAATAAGGACATCCTTATAAATCTTCTTGTTATCAACGCATTTCTTCTGAACAAGATTATATCGTTTCAGAATACTTTCAGGTGCAGAAGAAACCCACATAAATGTTTCGGGGTTATTTGAAAGCAGATCAAACTGACTTGCTCTTTCAAAAATAAATATACGACGGTCAATATTATCGGGAAGTTCTTCCTTTACTACTTTTGCAAGGGGCATTGAGGGCACATACGGGTCTGCGTGAGCAATTTCGATATACCCGGTCAGGTCTTCAAATGTAATATTTTCTTTTTCTGCAAGAGGATTTCCGGCACTCATTATGAGTGAATATGAAAACTCCGTGACCATTTCATAAGTGAAGCCTTTTTCATCAAGCATCTGTTTGAAATACTTATCGTAATTTTCAGCATATCTTATAATACCGAGTTTATAATCGTGTTCAAGCATATACTGAATTGTGCGCTGAGAATTGGTTTCTTTATAGAAGATTTCCGCTGCATCTTTTGTGAGAGACTTTGAAAACTGTGAAAATGCTTCGGAAATATAACAAGCACGGGGTACCGAAATAGAAAACTTCTGTTTTCTTGCAGAATCTTTTTTATAAAGGTTTTCCACTTCTTCAATCTGACGCAGAATACCTTTTGCATAATTTATGAATTCTTCACCTTCGGGAGTAAGCTCCATTCCCTTTGCAGTACGTTCAAAAATTGAAATACCAATATCAGCTTCAAGCTCCTTTATCGAACGGCTGACATTGGGTGCGGCAATAAGAAGTGTTTCTGCCGCCTTATTGAGAGAGCCGGCTCTGGCAACTTCAACCGCATACTTCATATGCAATATATTCACAGAAATTTCACCACGTTTCAGAACATTATAAAATAATTATACACCTTTATTTACGACTATTCAATATATTTTTTTCAATTATAACGGGACTTGCAAAATGAAGTGTGATTTTTCATAAGATTGACAGAGGTGACCATATGGATTTTACATTTATAGCAGAGCTTTTCAGAAATATTGTTTTCTTCGCCCTTCATTTGGGCAGTCCGAATTTATTTCCGAAGCCTTTACCGAAAAAAGAAGAAAAAGAACTGATTGAAAAAATGCTTCTCGGTGATGAACATGCTAAAAATAAGCTGATTGAACACAATCTGAGGTTAATTGTCCATATTATAAAAAAATATTATTCCAATTACAGCGACCAGGATGACCTTGTTTCAATCGGCACAATAGGTCTGATAAAGGGAATCAACAGCTATAATCCCGAAAAATGCACCCGTCTGGCTACATACTGTTCAAAATGTATCGAAAACGAAATTCTGATGCATTTCAGGTCTGCAAAGAAACGGGCGCTTGACATTTCAATGAATGACCCGATTGATACTGATTGCGAGGGCAATCCGTTGACTCTTGCCGACATCATTTACACTGAAGACACCATTATTGATGACATTTATGAAAAATTGTGCTCTGTAAAACTGAGAAAACTTATAAATGAAATAAAAAATGAAAGAGAAAGAACAATAATTATTCTACGTTACGGATTAAACGGCAAAGACCCTATGACACAACAGGAAGTCGCTGACCTTCTCAGGATATCGAGAAGTTACGTTTCACGGATTGAAACGAAAGTTCTGACGATGCTCAGAAAAAAGTTAGAAGAATAAAAAAAGAAACTGCTTAACGCCGACTACCCGTAAGGCAGCATTTGTTTCTCGAACAAAATTCCCTGTATTTTTGCCAAAAGCCTCGCAAGGCGATAGCCTTGCTGCATTTTTGGCTTCAATACAAGCAATTTTCTGTTCTTACGAAACTGCGAAGCA
>JAFYVE010000005.1 GCA_017549285.1 Clostridia bacterium | reverse complement strand
CGCAAGGGTGAGCTTGTAAGAATCAGCGCCTGCGGTGAAAATGCAATCCGTTTTCAGGGTTTTCCCGACTGCAAGGTAATTGACGAAGATTACAACCTTATGCCGCAGAAAACAGAGTGCATTATTGAAGCTCATGAAACATGGGCAACTATGACCTGCGGAAAACTCAAATGTATGATAGGCACAAGCGGAAGAGTTGTTTTCTATTCAGACGGCAAAGAAATTATAACCGAAAAGCCTGAGCTTACTTTTGAAGACGGATACCGCAATTATACAAACAAGGGCAGCGGTCTGTGGTCTGCAAGAGTGACCTTCAATCCCCACGACGGTGAACATTTCTTCGGTATGGGGCATAGCTGGGACAATGGCTTTGACCTTAAAGGCTCAAGTATAGACATAAGAAATGTCAACGCAAAATGCACTATTCCTTATGTTTATTCTTCACTCGGCTACGGCTTTTTATGGAATGTTCCCTCAACAGGTCTTTGCGAATTATCAAACAATCGCACCCGTTGGAACAGTGACTGCTGTCACGCTATTGATTATGTTGTTATTGCAGGTACTCCTGCAGAGTGTTGCAGTACACTTGCCGATATTACAGGTCACGCATCAGAAATGCCCGAATGGGCAACAGGTTTCTGGCAGAGCAGACTCCGTTATGAAACTCAGGATGAGCTTCTTTCTGTTGCAAGAAAATATAAAGACCTCGGAATTCCTCTTTCTGCTATTATCTGTGACTACTTCCATTGGACTGAGCAGGGCGATTATAAATTCGACCCGAAATACTGGCCCGATGTGAAAGCTATGACAGACGAGCTTCACGAAATGAACACAAAACTCATCGTTTCTGTTTGGCCTACAATCAACGAAAAAAGTGAAAATTATTGGCATATGGCAGACAGAAATATGCTTATGCGTACTGTTCACGGCTCGGACAGAGTTTTCAATTTCTACGGCTGGCAGGCTGAAATTGATGTTACAAATCCCGATACAAGAGAATATGTATGGAGTCGTCTCAAGGAAAACTATATTGACAACGGTGTCGATGCACTCTGGTTTGATGAGGCAGAGCCTGAAATTCATCCCGAGCAGTTCGATAATCTGATATGGCACAAGGGCAGGGCAGATAAAGTTGCACTCTTATACCCGTATTACTACTCAAAAATGGCTTATGACGGCTTTAAGTCAATGGGCAGAAATGACATAATTACTCTCACACGGTGCGGATATTTCGGTTCTCAGAAATATGCTTCACTTGTATGGTCGGGAGATATTCCTGCAAGCTTCGACAGTCTTTCACATCAGGTAAAGGCAGCACAGAATATGTCGATGTGCGGCATTCCGTGGTGGAACACTGATATCGGCGGTTTTTACGGAAATGACATCGAAAGTGATGATTTCAGAGAGCTTATTGTCCGTTGGTTCCAGTTCGGACTTTTCAGCCCTGTTATGCGTCTTCACGGTTCACGACCGAAACACGGTGAAAGAACATCAGGCATTTTAGAGCCGAGCGGTGACCCCAATGAAATATGGTCTTTCGGCGAAAGAAACTTCCGAATTCTCAAAGACCTCATTATGATTCGTGAAAATCTTCGTCCTTATATTCAGAAACAGTTTGACATCGCAAGCGAAAAGGGGTATCCCGTAATAAGACCGATGTTTTTCCACTATCCCGATGATGAAATCTGCTACAC
The DNA here is from genome assembly GCA_017549285.1 of Clostridia bacterium. Lineage (GTDB taxonomy): Bacteria > Bacillota > Clostridia > Oscillospirales > Acutalibacteraceae > UBA1081. Next base: position 1,106 of record JAFYVE010000005.1, on the reverse strand, counting down.
ACTTGACAGTCAGTATTTCTTCGGTGATGATATAATTTTTGCACCGATTGTAAACAAAGGACAGACAGAAAAAGATGTTTATATTCCCGACGGTGAATGGGTGCTGACAAAAGACAAAAAGATTTACACAAAAGGTCACTACACCATTGAAGCTCAGATTGATGAGTTCATTGCCTTTGTCAGAAAAGGCAGCGACCTTGAAAAATGCTTCGAATTATAATATTAAAAGGAATGTCTCTGATTTCAGAGACATTTTTTTATTGCAAAAAAGATAGAAGAAGCTATGGCAATGCTTCTTATACACTGTATCACGAATCTATCAATACAAAAAAAAGAGGTAAGTTCAATTTGATTGTTACAAAAGAATGTTTATGATGAGTACAATATATTATTGATACACGAAATATTGTTCGTGAATTATTGCAAATACGCTATACAATCATTATTATAATATCGCAAAACTTTCAATTTAATCAAAAAATTGACATTAATAAACTTTGATTTAATTGCAACAATAGTAAGGCAAACGCAAGTTATTTGTGAAAGGAGTGCGAAAACTCATGGCAAGCAGCAACAAGTCAAGCCTTGTACCCGAGGCAAGAGAAGCTCTCAACAAGTTCAAGATGGAAGCAGCTTCAGAAGTAGGTGTTAACCTCAAGCAGGGCTACAATGGTGACCTCACTTCAAAGCAGGCAGGTTCAGTCGGCGGTCAGATGGTCAATACCATGATTCCCGGAGTCCGTTTTGATTTCATAAGGAAAAACCGCAATGCTGCGGGACATCAACAGACTGTTACATATAACGTAACTGTAGGAATATAGCCGTTATCCCCACTTTCCCTCACGGGTCAGCGGGGATAATTCAATTATGACGGGGTTTATGATGATTTCTTTTTAAGGATAGGATTTTATAAAAAATCGATGAGTTATGAAAATATTATTATAAAACTGCCCTCGGTGAGAGCAGTTGAAAGTATTCTGTTTGACAAATTGGAATTTGTCAAATGCTTTTTACTGGATGCAGTTCAATATATCCTCTTGTTCCGATAGGTTCTAATTGAATACGAGGGTTGTTATCATCCCAAGCGTATCCAATGCTTTCAGGGT
>JAFYVE010000026.1 GCA_017549285.1 Clostridia bacterium | reverse complement strand
CTACGGCAAACATTTCGGAAGGGCTTCGCCCTTACCCATTTTATAATTCAAGCCGCAAAGCGGCTTCCGACATTTTTGCCAAAGGCAAAAACATCATTTTGTGAAACAAAACATCATTATTCGCATTAATCGAATACATCATTTTTTGCCAGCGGCAAAAAACATCATTCAATAATTTATCGAGCAAAGCTCGATAAATTATTGTTTATGTAAGCTGATCAAGTGTAAGCTCGTATGCCGGAAGGAAATCTTTTACAAAATCGTCAGCTTCAGGCATATTCATATTTTTTATTGATTCCAGTGTGGACAACTCTGCCTTTGCGAACTCCATATTTCCGGCTTTCCTCTCTTCAATACACTTGATAAGTGCCGAAATTTTGTCCGCTGCTTTCACGATTTTCCACAAATCGGCATCACTTTCCTTCTCATTGAAAAGGAAGTCAAAATCTTCTCTTAGATCATCGGGAAGGGTGGCAAGAAGTTTTTCCGATGCCACCGCTTCAACCTTTTTGTATGCATCTTTAATTTCAGGATTGAAATATTTCACAGGAGTCGGCAAGTCCCCCGTAATAATCTCTGGCATATCGTGAAAAAGCCCTAAAAGTGATGCCCTTTCGCCGTTATAAGCCTTGCCGTAACGTTTATTTCCGATAGCACACAGCACATAAGCTATTGCTGACACCTCGTGAGAATGCTGACTGAGAGTATCGGAGCTTGTGTTACGCATAAGTGCCCAACGGTTGATATATTTCATCCTTGAAAGAAAAGCGTAAAAATGACTGTTCATTTTTTCACCTTATCTCTGTACTCTTGCTCCTGCACCGCCGATGATACCTTCAACTTCTTTGAGTCTTGCAGTTGAAGTGTCACCGGGTGTTGTCATAGCAAGTGCACCGTGTGCAACACCGTAATTTACAGCTTTCTGAGCATCGTCATAAGTCATAAGGCCGTAAACAAGACCTGATGCGAATGAGTCACCGCCGCCGACTCTGTCAAGGATTTCAAGACCGGGGAGTTCAAGTCCTTTGTAAACTTCACCGTTTGCATAAACCATAGCACTCCAGTCGTTGACTGTTGCAGTTTTTACTGTACGGAGAGTTGTTGCGATAACCTTGAAGTTGGGATATACCTTGCATACTTCGCCAAGCATCTTTACGTAGCCGTCAAGATTAAGCTCCTTGAGGTTTTCGTCATTACCTTCAATTTCAAAACCGAGACAAGCTGTGAAGTCCTCTTCGTTACCTATCATAACATCAATATAGGGAGCGATTGTCTTGTTGACTTCCTGAGCCTTTGCCTTGCCGCCGATGTCATTCCAGAGTGAAGGACGGTAGTTGAGGTCATATGATACGATTGTGCCGTATTCCTTTGCTTTTTTGACAGCTTCAACAACAACCTCTGCAGTTGTTTCGGAAAGGGCTGCAAAGATACCGCCTGTATGGAGCCATCTTACACCGAGTGTGCCGAAGATGTAATCCCAGTCAATGTCACCGGGCCCCAGCTGAGAAACAGCTGTGTTACCTCTGTCAGAAACACCTGATGCACCTCTGATGCCGAAACCTCTTTCTGTGAAATTGAGGCCGTTTCTTACCTTTCTGCCTGTGCCGTCATAAGGTACCCACTTGATGAATGATGTGTCAACACCGCCCTGAAGAATAAAATCTTCAACAAGTCTGCCTACATCGTTATCTGCAAGGGCTGTTACAACAGCAGTCTTCATACCGAAACAACGGCGAAGACCTCTTGCAACGTTATATTCTCCGCCGCCTTCCCATACTGTGAAGTGACGGGCATTTCTTACTCTCATTTCACCGGGATCAAGACGAAGCATAACTTCACCGAGTGAAATCATATCAAACATACAATCTTCTTTTTTCTTTAACTGAATCAATGACATATAAATGCCTCCGTTATTTTATTTAATATAATTATACCCGTTATAACTGCTTAATTCAAGATATAATAATAAAAAAATCCTGCAGAAAACTGCAGGACTTAAAAACTTAATGATATTCGGGGAGATAATCACCGTGAGCTTCAATAAGGTCATCAACCATCTTTTTGATTGTGTCGATATCAAGTTCACTTGCAGTGTGAGGATCAAGCATAGCTGCCTGATAGATATGTTCCTTCTTGCGTGTTGCGGCGGCTTCGATTGTAAGAAGCTGAACATTGATGTTTGTCATATTCATAGCGGCACACTGTACGGGAAGAGCACCGACGTGACAGCCGTGAACACCGTAGCCGTCAACAAGACAGGGTACTTCAACGCAGGCATTTTCGGGAAGGTTGGTAATAAGGTGGCCTGTATTGAGCACATTACCACCGATTGAATAGGGATTGCCCGTAACGATTGCCTCCATAATTCTTGAAGCATATTCAAGTGAACGTTCGTGGTCCTTGACTCCGTTTTCGAGCAGTTCCTGATATTCCTTCTTCCAGCCTTCAATCTGATTTACACAGCGGCGGGGATATTCATCAAGAGGAATGTTATATCTTTCAATAAGCTCAGGATACTTGCTCTTGATATAGAACATATTGTACTCAGCATTGTGTTCGCTTGACTCGGTGCAGTAGTATCCGAAATGCTTGATATATTCAAGACGTACTTTGTTGTGGAAGTCGGGGTCTTCAATCTTTGCATCAATCCTTGACTTGATTTCGGGGTAAAGATCGTTGCCGTCCTTATCTCTGATATCAAGAAGCCATGCCATATGGTTGATACCTGCGATAAGTTCTTTTCTGCCTTCAAGTTTATCTGCCATATCAAGATCGTTGAGAAGATCTCTTGAACAGCACTGAACACTGTGGCAAAGACCGACTGTTTTGATGGGTGTATATCTCTGCATATAGCCTGAAAGCATAGCCATAGGATTGGTATAGTTAAGGAAAAGAGCATCGGGACAGACTTCTGCCATATCATCAGCGAAATCGTGCATAACGGGGATTGTTCTGAGCGCTCTCATAATACCGCCTATGCCGAGAGTATCACCGATTGTCTGACGCAGACCGTATTTCTTGGGCACTTCAAAGTCGATGATTGTGCAAGGGTCATAAAGACCGACCTGAATTGCATTGATAACAAAATTTGCACCTCTTAAAGCGTCTTTTCTCTGCTCAACGCCGAGATAACACTCTATTTTACCGTAACCGCCTTTAGTGGTACGCATAGCCTCAAGAATGACACGGCTTTCTTCAAGACGCTTTGCATCTATATCGTAAAGTGCGAAAGTGCTGTCACGGAGAGCCTCTGCACACATACAGTCACCTATTACGCTTCTTGCAAAAACGGTACTGCCCGCACCCATAAATGTTATTTTCATTGTAAAAACCTCCTCGTTTTTTCTTAATTTTACATTATAAAAACAGATAAAGTCAATTAGACATTGTATATAAAAAAGAGGAGAGAAATTTGTGCAAACAATAATTTATCGAGCTTTGCTCGATAAATTATTGAATGATGTTTTTTGCCGATGGCAAAAAATGATGTATTCGCTTAAAGCGAATAATGATGTTTTGTTTCACAAAATGATGTTTTTGCCTTTGGCAAAAATGTCG